>JACPKR010000001.1 GCA_016186945.1 Deltaproteobacteria bacterium
ACGGCTAAAGCCGGGGGATTCCTATATCACTTTAGATACAGCGTTTCACGCCCGAAACGGAGAATGTTCAGCATGGAAGCACCCACTCTCTTAGATGCTAGATTTCACAGGCTCTCGCCTCCCTCTAGCATGCTTGCAGATTAAAACTGCTTTATGTTCGGATGCACTCGTGCAAACTTCCGAACTATTTGCGATCTTATCCGAATGATACGCTCAAGTCTAGCTGCTATCCTAACGGATTCGCCAGACTCTCACGTTATCGCCTTATATCTCCACGAATGAATTTCGGGGGCATTACGGCGATAAACGGTAAATTACGTGCGAACCCAAAATTTCTATAAGCCCTTCTGCGATCAAATGAGCTACTGGGCGCCCCATGAATCCAAACTCGAAGTCGACCTGATCTTGACACAAGGGAAGGACCTGATCGCAATAGAACTCAAGTCGGGACAACGCCTTCGTCCAGAGGATTTTGCCGGCATCAACGCTATTTCCGATCTCAGGGGAATCAAACGCCGTATCATCATTTATCAAGGACGCGAGCTGATGAAAAAAGATGGAGTCGAAATTATTCCCATCGCAGATTTTCTCGAAAAACAAATCCTTCGCACGCTTTGACAAGCTTTACCAGCGCCACCGTAATCTCCGTCTAAACTGACCCCAGAATTGTGCCGTTCAGGCTCTTTTTAGCCATTTAATCGATTGTTTATCAATGAGTTCACCACTTACATACCTGCACAAAACACTTCCAATAAGTGTCTGATAGGGAATTCCTAAACGCGTCGCCTCTGTCTTCAAATTTGCAACCAAAGAGCCATCGATCCGAATACTAATCATTGTCTTTGATGCTTCGCGATCTACTTTTGGCTTTCCCGGACGTTTCTTAAGTGTTTTGAGATCATATTCCTTCTTCATGCTGCCTTCTCTCACTTTTGGTTACTGTTCTGGCTGATAGAATACGAATTACCTCTCTTCCCCCACTAGCTCGCTCGCAAAATACCACTAACAAAATTTTTTGTGCAGTCGAGGATCCAATCCTTATGAAACGATCTTCGACTTCACTGTGCTCAGGATCAAAAAATTCGATCGCCCTTTGATCGGCCCAAATAGTTTGAGCCTCATCAAACCAAATCCCATGCTTACGATGGTTCGTTCTATTCTTCTTTTCGTCCCAACATATGACCGTAATGCGTAAGCCAACCGGGGCAAGGAGGTGGTTTGGAGGAAACTGCGCAGCTGGTTCCTCCAAGAAATCCGGGGGAGGCGACGCTTCACTCGCCCCCCCAAACCCCCCTCTCCCTATTTGCCCCAAGTGGCTTACGCATTACCATATGACCGGCGCTTTCGAGACGTCGGAAATCCAGAAGACGGCTTTCGTGCGTAGGAAGACTACTATTCGGCAGGTAGGGTCTCCAATACCGATTCAATCGCGGTCCGGTGCGCAGCATTCTTCTCCGCAAGTGTTACGTTAAGCGGGTCGACGGTGTTTTTGTAGGCTTGGAAGCAAGACTCTGAGGCAAGATCAAGAGCCCCTGCCCAAAGGATTATCCCCATAGTAAGTGCCGCACCAACCAATGTTGCCCCAACACCAAGCGCCACTTTTGTTTTTGTTCCGCCAAACCTACTCTTACCCGGTGCCGCAGCTGCCGGTTGTGCTTTCCCAATTAGTTCTCTTACTTCGTTTCCCGACAATTCGACGGAATGAGCGCCGGACCTGATTTTGTACTTTAACCCATTTGTTTCAATCTTAACGTCAGCTTTTAGTTGGTCTGAGTCTAAGAAAACTCCTGACGCCGTGTTCATCTTTCGATACGCTGCAGTGTTTTGTTTGTCTGCTAAATCAGCAACCAATCCTTCCCTAGCCTTGAGCAGGTCTGATTTACTATATCTTCCAATGTGTGGTGCAACAAAACCTCTATACGCAAATATGACTCCCACGACTACCCCGACTGCCGCTAATGATAGAGTCATCCAAGCTCCGGCAGCCTTTTTAGCGCCATAATCCCCGCCGAGTGTTTCACCTAACTCGCCCAAAAACCTGCTCTCAAAATTACAGAAGCCAGGAATCTTGTCCCTTGCTCTTGCGTCTTTCTCGCAATCACTCTCAAGCTGATCTAAAGTAAAGCATCGTCCGATCTTACCGTCTTTTTCTAAAAAACAGGCTCTGCTATCATTACTTTCACCAGCTTCATTTTGAAAGACAACCTCGGTGGGTATGTCCTTTGTAACACAAACGTCGCTTTCAATCGTTACATCTTCACCTGCAGGGCAGAATCTCACCTGAAGCGGATGTTCTATGTCTTTGTCCTTCTCCTCCCAGTCAAACCACACGCAGCCCTCTAAGTCTTCGGAGCAGCCCTCCTTGCCTTGAAAGCTGTACTTAAGTCCTAGCGCCGACACTGAATTGCTCGATGTCAGCTTGCCGTCTGTTCCTCGAATGCAAGCGCGAAAACTGAATGTTTGGCCCCCATATTTGCCTGAGGAGTAGGTGAACGAGGTAGTTGAGGTTAACATCGTCGATGAAACCACTAATACTTCTGTACCGTCGAGACAATTTCCGGCAGGGGCAGCTTCTCCTTCTTTTACTCGAATAACGAGCGAGTCATAGAGGGACGTGTCTGCTGGCCGCGTCCAGGCCAAGTTGACAGTACCGATCTTCGTCCCGGTCGTAGCTGTGAATGTTAGCAGCGCAGGCGGAGCGCCAGGAAGAGTAGGGGCGGCAGCCGCTGCTGCGGATGAAGTTGTGTTGGAAGCTGTCAGTTTTCCCTCAACACTTTCTATACAAGCTCGAAACGAATGGGTGCTGCCGTCGGTCGTTCCACTTAGGTAAGTGTAGGACGTATCGCTGATAGGAGCATCTTTCGTGAAAATGACGGTACCATCGGAGCAGCTATCTGCGGGCGCAACCTTGCCGGCCAAGGCTCTGATGCTGAGACTTGCGTAGGTGGACGTGTCGCTGGGAAGCGTCCAGCTCAGGTTGATTTCCCCCGCATTTACTCCCGCACTTGCGACAAAACCCTTCAATGCAGGAGCTGCCTGTAGCACCTGGGCTGCTGCGACTTCAGCAACTGCAGGCGGTGGAAGTGGTTCTTCCGCAGGGAGGGGGGTCGGCGCAGGGAAGGTCGGACAGCCCGTGCCTGCTGCGAGTTCTAACTTGCCTTGCTCTTTCATCGCATTGAATTCGTCCATCATCGCTTGACGCTGTTCGTCCAGTGCCTGGATCGCGTAGGGGTTTGTTAGGATGTTCAAATAAAACGTGGGGCGGTCAACAAAATCCTGAGCGATAGAAAAGAGGGTCTTTTCGTTGTTGTCCGTCAGCGAGTTATAGTCTCCGACACATTGAAGGAGTGTCTTCGAAGCATTGACAACGTCTCCCGTTAATTTACTAAGGTCTGCGCGCAAGCCGTTGATTTCTGCAAAAAGCGGTGACATCGGATTGCCCTTAGCAGGTGCTGGCCGGTTGAAGGTCGTTCTCAGGGTGTTACCACAGGCTTGTTTGCCTTCCTCCACGCGGTAAGGTTCAACACATGCCTGAGCTTCGATATTTAGCTGGCCCGTGTATTCCGGTGGCAGAAACATGATGTCCTGGTCGGATCCCATCCGTCCCGAAAAGCACTTGGTGGGATCAGAAGAAAGGCAGACTTTGAATTTCCTATAATCACATGCATAGTCGATGTTCGCTTCCGTTGCTTCTTCGCATACAGCTGTCAGGATGAGCGCAGTTTCTATGTTGGAATAGCCTAGTGCATTCGCCGTCAGACTGCTCAGTTTGACCTTGCTGCCGTCGATCTTTCCGAACAGGTACAGCCCGGGGGACCCCAAAACTTCCTCGGGATTGGGAGTCGGACAAGGCGGTGGAATATCCGTCAGCTGTGTTGTGGGTGGTTTCGGGGGAGTCGGAGCTTTTTTAGCTTCACGGCAGTTGCTTAGCGCTAACGCTACGATGATTGTTAGCAGCAGCGGTAGTGGTTTGGTGGCCATGGTATCCTCTCGTCTTCTCTTCGCTTTCATACGGGGGACATATCGGTAGTCGGGAGGTGGAACTTTAGGCATGTATGTGGAACCTGCGGTTCCACACCTCCCTTGCGAGGGGGCGACGGTTCCCTGCGCCAGATTGTCTCCGACGGCCAAAAACCTACGGTTTCTGGACTTCCCTTTTGAAAATATATTTAAAAATTTTTTTAAACGTAGGCACCGGCTTCGGCTGATATGACAACTTTGCCTTCTTCCTCCAGTTTACGGCAGACTTGGAGTATTTCGTACTGAATCGCTTCGACGTCAGCAAGTTTGACCGCGCCCATGGCTTCCATATCTTCCTGCAACATAGTCGCTGCTCGTTCCGACATATTTTTGAAAACCAGGTCTTTGACCGGGTCGGAAGCGGTTTTGAGAGCGACGCGCCATTTGTCTTGGGGGACCGACTTGACCACTTCCTGAATGCTCTTGTCGTCGAGTTTTGCAAGGTCGTCGAAAACGAACATAAGTTGGCGAATCTGTTCGGCAAGGTCAGGGTCGCGTTCCTCTAGGCCGTCGAGAAGTTCTTCCTCCGTCGCTTTATCCATGACGTTGAGCATGTCTGCGACGGAGTTTACACCCCCAAGTTTGTCGGTGGATATGGAACCCATCGCTTGGACTTCCTGACGGAGGACTTCGTCGATTTCGTCTATGATTTCGGGAGCTACGGCGTCCAGGTTGGCAACTCGGAACAGAACCTCCACATGCAGCGACTCAGGCAGAACCTTGAGCGTTTCCGCAAACTTAACGGGGTCCAAGTGAGCGAGAATAAGGGCGATCGTTTGAGGGTGTTCATTACGAATGAAACCTGCGAGCGTTCTCGGGTCGATCATGGAGAGAGATTCAAGAGTTGCGGAGGCTAGCGACAGTTGGTCGATCAGCTCTTCAGCTTCTCCCCCTTTGAAGGCTGTGCCCAGAACTTTCTTGGTGTATTCCGACCCCCCGTAGAAGAATTGCTTGTGTTGCTGAAGGATTCCGTAGAATTCCAGGATGACTTCGTCGACCACATCTTCTTCCAGCCGTCCGAGTCTACTCATGGAGGTACCGATTCGTTTGATTTCAAACTCGTTGAGGTGTTTGAATATTTCCGCAGAAATCTCTTCCCCGAAAGACAGGAGAAGGATGGCAGCTTTCTGAGCACCGTTAAAAGTCTGGGCCATAGTCTGCTCCTCGAGTTTATAGTATTCAAGATAGTCAATTTTGGGAAAAACTTTTTGAAAAAAGTTCTTTCCCCAAGCCCCTTTTCAAAAACTTCAATATCTAAAGTTTTTTTGGGGGAGGCGTGGAGGGGAACTTTTTTTCAAAAAAGGTCCTCTCCACAAATTCTATTTCTCAAATATTATAGCAATACTGGAGAGGCAAGGGGGAGGTGAGGAAATTGACAAGAAGAAAGATCCTAAGCTAAGCCCCATTGGCGTAAGATGTCTTGTTCTTCTTTTGCGGAAAGTGCCTTTTTGAATTTGGCCCCTGAAACACCTTTGACTCGCTGGGCACATTCTTCCCAGTTCGTGTGTTTTTCCACAACTCCATCAACGAGGCTCAGGTAGGAGTAGGCTTTTTTACCTTTCGATCGCACTTGCTTCTCAGCACCCTTCAACGAGAGAAGGTCGACGTCGTAATCTTTCGACGGTCCCTTCCAGAGTTCCACGCGCTTTTGTGCAGCGAAAGTGCTGGCAATGGCGTCCGCTCGTTCGTTTCCAGGAACTCCGGAATGTCCGTAGATATGCTTCCAGAAAATCCTATGGGTGTGTTCCCTTCTTCTGACCAGGGCGAGGAGTTTTTCCCACAAGTCGCGATTCGCAACGTCATGACCCCCTGAGTTCTTCCAGTCCTTTCGCACCCAGGTGTGGACCCAGTTTGTGATCCCTTGCAGTACATACGACGAGTCGAGGTGGAAGGTCAGATCGCCGATTTCCGGTTCCAACTCTTTCAGAGTCTCTTCAACCGCCGTCAATTCCATGCGATTATTTGTGGTCTTTGCTTCATAGCCTCCGATTTCCTTCACTTCCTGAGAGGGAAGCAGGATGACCGCACCCCAACCGCCTGGACCTGGGTTGCCCAGGCAGGCACCGTCTGCAAAAACGATGATGGACGAAGGCGGCATGAGAACTCCTGTGTCAGGTAGCATCGGGGATGAGGTCAAGATACTTTTGAGAAAACATCTCGTCAACCAGACCATCCCAGTCCGTGTAGACACGGGGGTTGCTTTTGTTGAGGGTCGGGGCCATGATACCAGGGACACCTTTGGGCAAATGTCCTTTATTCAAAAGGCAATGAAACAATTCGTGGAACACAAGTTCCCGCAGGCGGATGCGGTCGCCACCTGAGTAGTCTTCCGATTCCTTGCGAAGGACTTCGATCGTCATCCACCGCACCTGTCGTTTTTCCATTATGTCTTTTTCCCACGTATAAAAGCGAGCACAAGCAGCAATCACACCGGGTTCATTGGCGGCAGTAAGTTTGTCGACGTAAATCATCTGCCGCAGCATGTCTGCTGTTTCATCGGGAATATGCACACCCCTTTTCCCGGCATCGGAGACAAATTCGGGAAGGAAGGCTTCCAGCGGTTTGTCGTAGCGCCTTTCAGGAAGCTCCACCGTCTCCCCTTGATTGAAGACGATCGCCACGAAATCTGGGAAATTTCGGACGGTTTTCCATTTGCGATGAGCACAGCTATAAAGTTCCGCAAAGAGGAGCAGAAAACAAAGAACCCTTGCCAAAGCGACCTCCATAGTATTCAAGATAATCAATTTGGGGAAAAACTTTTACAAGTCTGTCATCCCGCGGCTTGTACAAGTCTGTCATCCCGCGGCTTGTACAAGTCTGTCATCCCGCGGCTTGTACAAGTCTGTCATCCCGCGGCTTGTACAAGTCTGTC
>JACPKR010000002.1 GCA_016186945.1 Deltaproteobacteria bacterium
CCCCAGAGGAGATGCATTATGCAGCTTAGTGAGGGAAGTTTGACTTGGCGACTCCCTAGACCAGGGACTCTGCCATTATTTAGTGTCTTGGGTTTTACTTATTTTAGGTTAAAATTTGTCTAGACAACGGGGTCCACCTCATATTTTTATTATCAAGCTCGCTTTTTATTTTGCTCGGAATAACTCTACAATTGACTCGATTGGAAGTAATAGCTTCTTAGGAAATGCCTTTGTCTGGAGATCTAAAAAACCATATTTTTTGTAGAAAGCCTCAGCACTAGCATCTTTTGCGTCTACAACAAGAGCCCTACAACCTATTCCAAGTTGTGAAGTTGCCAAATACACGCGATATATAGCTTCCATTAATAAGCCTTGGCCTAAGCCTATACCATGTACTGACCTATCAACTGCGAGTCGTCCCAACAGGATAACCCCGATCTGAGAATAATTTCGTACTTTTATTTTTGTCTCGTCAGGAATTTCAGCCTTTGAGATCGATCCAGCGGTTAACGTAGCAAACCCAAAAGGTCTTCTTGGGTTGGACTTTTTTTGCTTTTCAACCGCAACAAAACACCTAGTTGCACCGTTCTTGATATCCTGATTAAGTTTAGTTTTGAAGTAATCATCCAAGACTGGAACACCACAGTCAAAAACAGCCCTATCAACTATTCTTGAATCGAATGCTATAAATTCAAAGTCACCTGTGTTCATTAGGAGGAGGCCAAATGTTTTTTCATAGCATCACGAAGAGCCTTATTCGGTTTTGGAGGATTATCAAGAATCTGCATCAAATCAAACCATTCGTTCTTATCTAGATGGATGGACTCATGCTCAGTCACGATCTTCTTAGCTATGGGAAGAACAGTTTTCAAAACAAACTCCGTAATCTCACTTCCAGAATAAAGCGCTGCTTTGGTTATAAGAGACTTTTGTTCCAAGCCAATTCTAATATCAAGTTTAGAGCTTTTTTTCTCGGCAACTCTAGTACCTGCGTCTTTTTTCTTCTTATTTAATGCGGTCCGCATATTGTCATCTCCTTATGATAACTACCTCTACAAAGCAGATCGGAAACTGTCAAGACAAACTTTACCTTTGATTATAGCACAATAACTATTTTTTGTGTCTTTTGTCATGACAAAAGCTAAATCTCTTTGGGAAAAAGACCTTTTGCTATTCGCAAAGAGATGGGCAAGCGTCCCAAATCATCTTCTTTGAGCTGTGAGCTTTGTGTCCCCCCGTCGGTGAGTCGAAAAAGCCCGCAGTGAGCCAGCAGTCAACGGCGCGCGCGAAGCGCGTTCATCGTAGCCGCGTAGCGGCGAAGCCCCAAGGGAATGCCGCCGCGCAGTTTCCTCCAAACCACCTCCTTGCCCAGCAGTCTCACATGTGTTATGAATAAATTTAATGCCATCATTAAAACATTCAATTTGGCTCATACCTCACAAAGAGGTATCAAGGCGTTCCGAACATATAACCTGAGGAACGCATGAAATTTTTTAAAATTCTAAACGGGTCTTTTCTCGTAGCGGGTACTTGCATCGGAGGGGGAATGCTGGCCCTGCCTGTGCTTTCTGCTAAAGTCGGTTTTTTACCCGCCTTGCTCGTGATGGGAGGCGTCTGGGCTTTCATGACGATTGCAGCTCTTTTCTACCTGGAATGTACGCTGTGGATGGAAAAGGATGCCCATCTGATTTCCATCGCCTCATTCCTTCTGGGGCGATGGGGTAAATTCCTTTGTTGGACCGTGTTCGTTTTCATTTGTTATTCCTCCCTTGCTGCCTATCTATCTAGCGGGGGAAGGATGATAGAGAGCTTCTTGCGTTCAACCATCTCGTTCTCTTCCGGAGAAGTGGGGGGGCACGCCTTGTTCCTTTTGTTGTTTGGTTCCATCCTCCTTTTGGGAACCAATACAGTCAGTTTGATTAACTCTCTCTTTTTCTTTGTTATGGTGGCCCTCTTTCTGGTCATGATTGGAGGTGGCTGGCAGATTGATGGTGAACTGCTCTTCCGACAGGAGTGGGACGTGTCGGGGATGCTTAGCCTGGTTCCTGTCATGCTGACATCCTTCAGCTTTCCGGGCATCGTTCCTGTACTGGTCAGCTATCATGGACAAAATGCAAGCGATGTTAAAAAGTCCATCTTCGGAGGAACTATCATTACGGCGGCAACTTACATGATCTGGCTTGTCATTGTTATGGGAAATGTTCCTCTTCATGGCCCGCATGGGCTTCTGGAGAGCTTGAGTAACGACCAGCATGCTAGTGAAAGCCTGATGCACTTTGTGAGCAGTCCATGGATAGGCACGATGGCTCAGGGATTTGCATTTTTTGCTCTTGCCACGTCTTTTCTGGGACTGGCTGTCGCTCTTTCTTTTTTTCTAAGCGAGGCGTTCAAGATTTCCAAAACATCTCTATCGGGTAAAGGGATGCTGGCACTTCTGATTCTGATTCCGGCAACTTTGGTTGTGTACAAGTTTGAGCGTGTGTTTTTCAGTGCGATGGAAATTTCGGGCAGTATCGGCGATGGGTTCCTTAGCGGCTTGATTCCGGCTGCAATGTTATGGCAAGGACGATATAGGAAGCAAATGAAGGGAACCTATCACTTCCTTGGAGGGAAAAGCACGCTTGCTGCCATGGCCATACTCGCTGTTTTCATGATCGGCTATGAGGCCATAAGGATCCTGTACTGACCCAAAGTTTGTGTCTATCACCCTTTCACCGTGAGGTTTCCGCAGAGGAAAAAAGTTATGTGATCCGAGTCCATCACAGGTCTACTCTTCGCCTGATGATGCTCCAAGCGCTGTTGCCATCCCATCGCTTGGGCCTTTGATTCGGCATCTGCCTAATTGACAAGAGCAAGTTGTTCAATCACATGGTTGCACTGGGCGCGGTCGGTTCACCCTCCAGAACTTCGATTGCTGACTCAATACTTTGCCACGGAAAGCGACCTTTCATGCCAACAGCAAGTCCGACAATGAGAGCATCTCGCAACGCATCGGTAGCGAATTCTTCCCCTGGCGAGGGTCGAATATTCGGTACGTTCCGTGTTGTCGGATGGTTTGGAAGCGCCAGCAACACATCTGCGTTTGCGGCCTTTTCAGTGACGTAACTGCCTGTCATCGACGCGGCTGATTCGCCCATTTCCGCAATGGGAAGACCCAACTTGTTCTTGTCCACGAAATTCACTCGCAGACGATGAACCAACCAATCCGGAGACGCATCCAGAGGCGACTCCGACGCGCTCAACCCACTTGCAGCTGCCTGAACGACGAGGACTTGAGCTTTGTCCAATTCTGTAAAGAAGGGACGAAATGCTTCCACTAGAGCAACTCCATCTCTTGAATCGAGTTCAGCATGACAGTGGGTTTGATAGTATTTCTTCATAGTACGAAGATCCACACCCCCTGACATGTTGATAATGTCGACTGGATTAGCCTGCAGGTACTGGACGAGGGAGCGCCCTGCATCTGCAGCGAGATCCCGGATCTTCTCGACTTCCTTTTTGCAAAGAGCTTCCTTCGGAGGGCTAAAAGGTCTCGCTAGGATAAAACTTGCGAAGGGTGCATATTCACCCAGAATAGACATGACCGCCATAGAATGGGAACCTGATAGACGGTTCATGTCGTCTTTGAAAAGCTCCGAGAGATTCGGATTCAATTTCTCGAGATCCGATGCTGAGAAATAAGATGACTTGCGCCCCGTAATCTCAATCAGTTGCAGGAACTCAGCAGACATACCCTCGACCATAAGTTCAGTCGCGGGTGAGTATTTCCCTGTATCGTCGGATTCCAAGACATCGAAAATACGCTTCTTATATCGCCCTAAAGCGAAAATCCCAGGAATCTCCTCTTCCAAAACCAAAATCCGAGGCCCTTCTTTCCAGTCATAGCACTCGCGAGACCAAACCGATGCTTGTTTATTGCTTTGATTTGAACACGTTCCGTGCAGACGGAGATCGGAAACAAGCTGACGGACACGTTGTTCCGCCTCTTCTCGCGGTAAGTCTGCAGGAATCTCGCCGAAGGTACGGTCCGAGCTACTCCAACGTGGTCGATGATGCGAGCTATAGGCTTCATGAAGGTCGCATACGCGATTTTCGAAGGTTAATCCCATCGCAAGTCATTCTGCGTCAAGAGGCTGCACCAAGCTTATCCAGAGTCTAAAGACTCACCTCCAGGATGTCCGAGCCGAGCAAGAGAAATTTCGCTCACTAGCAAGCAAGAAGGGCTTCACGGTCCTTTCGACTTATAAGAAGACGGGCGCCGTCATGGAGATTTTGATGTCGTCGGACAAAAGCCTGGATGGCTATTTCCATGGTGTCTACCGGATTGAGTCCCTGGTTTACGAATATCATTCAAGGCGTGACTATTTAGCCGCAGCTGTTCCGGCATTGTGGGAGAAACTGTTGAAAGCAAATTTCGGGATGGCGTCTCTCGAACTCGGAGTACAAGTCACTCGCGAAGCTGCTGTCGGCCTCCGGGATGATGAGTTGCTCTATGGGGAAATCAAATCTGAGATCGAGACTCTATGCATGAATTTCCTCGAATCTTTGAATAAGAACCTCTCACCGCTCCTTGCTGAGGATCTAGCGCGTAAAGGGATGGCACGTGTCCAATCGCGGCGCAGGTAACTCTGCGACGGAGTTGCAGCGCCTTGAGAGTGAAAAACAAGATCTGGAAAAGAATCTGCAGCAGTTAAAGGAACGACTTGCTTCTCTAATCTCAGAACTTGAGAACGCACTCGGTCAGGCTGAACGTGATTTGGCAAAGTACTCCGATGAGACGGCTAACAGTCAAGGGAGCCCAGGCCAAGCAGAAAGAGCTGTAAAGGACGCGGCTGCTGCTCACAATGATCGCCTTGCAAACATCGACGCACTCGCAAGGACGGCAGAAGGTTTGGAACGTTTAGATAGCCCATTCCTAAAAATCGACGATAGTCATGTCGACAACCAAGTTTTTGCTGCAACGCTTCAGGAGAGAATTGCAGAGCTTCGCGCTCGCCGTGGTCGAGTTCTCGAGCAGATTCAAGGTATGAATCAATATCCTTTGCGCCAAGGATTCGTTGACATTGCAAGTCAGTCACTCGACGAGGCGCAGATGTATTACGAGCATCGTCAATGGGAAGAAAGCGGCATCGCGGGTGAGTTGGCAAACTTGTCTTTGGATTTGGCAACAAGTCTGACGCCTGGTGTGAGCTGGGGGAGAGATATCTACGAAGCCGTGACAGGTAAGGACCTTATTGACGGCTCCGACCTCAATACGTTTTCCCGTTCGATGGCTATTCTAGGCACGGTTACGGTCGGTTTTGGAAGTAAAGTCGCGAATGGGATATCCGTAATCGCCAAGTTGATGATGGGTGAACGTGCCGCCGAATCAATAAAGGAAGCCGAGAGGGTCGTCGAACTTGTAAATCGATTAACCCCGGGTAGAATTAGGCAATACCTGTCGGATGTGGATCAAGTTCCGCGAGAGTCTTTGATGAAGGACATGGAGTCCATCGGACTTGTGTTGAGAGGAAATTCGCGTGAGCGTGAATTTTTGGAGTTCGCTGACCGCAAGATGCGTGTTCGCGCGAAAATTCATCCTCCTGACGATAAGACCGCATACAAGCACCTTCATATCTATGATAAGAATGGGAATTCACTCAATGCCGCTTTGAAGCGAGTTTCAAAGCGCAGTTCTGAAGCCCATATCAGTTTGGAGGTACCTAAATGAGATATCTTTCCGAACAAGAGCTGCAGCAAATGTCATTTCCCGACGGGGATGTAACCAATTTCTCTATGAACTTGAGTAATGGTACTCTTACGTTCACCTGCTCAGACGCTTTCGTGAGAATAAAAAGGAGATGGTTCATCGACGTCCACGTCACTGTCACTTTTGATTCCGTTAAAGTCACGGAATACGACGCTGAACCTGGAGTTCATAAGGTCGAGGTACTCTTCTCCAAGGATTATGCTCTCAAAGACATTTGCGAATTTGAGTATTCTAATTCTACGATCACCATGAGGGGCTACACGAAGGGGCGTGGTTTTTGGACAGAGTATATTTTCTCAGGAGCGAAGATGGCGGTCCTCTGTGACAAGACTGGCCCCGGATAGGGACTCAATCTGAAGATTCTTGGAGCAAGCTTTAGATCAACAACAGCGAGAGCAAATTGCAGGATAGAAACTACGTTGTGGCCAGCTTGGAAAGGACACCTTTCACCTTGCGGGGGCATGAAAAAGAACGTAAAACGCCTCAGGCTCAGTTTCCACTTATCTTTATGAATTACTAGGTTATCTATGGCCGTAAGCTTGCGGAATCTTGTCTATTCTTGGAGGGAAAATTCTCAGCCGCTCTTGCAAGTGGCGGAATTTTCGGTTGCCCCTGGGGAGAAAGTTCTCGTCCAGGGACCTAGTGGTAGTGGCAAGTCCACCCTTCTTGGGATCGTCGGGGGCGTATTGACGCCTCAGGCCGGGTGGGTAGAGGTCTTGGGCACGGAGCTAACGCAAATCTCTGGAGGGGAAAGGGATAGATTTCGTGCTGATCATATGGGCTTCATCTTCCAAATTTTCAACCTCATCCCTTACCTTAGCGTTATAGAAAACATCACTCTTCCGCTCAGTTATTCCGCGTTGAGACGAAAAAAAGTTCAAACCACCCATTTGTCCCCCCGGAATGAGGCAAGACGCCTTATGAAAGCACTCAATATCCAAAATTTAGAACGTCAGCCAGTCACCGATCTGAGCGTCGGACAGCAGCAAAGGGTCGCAGCAGCTCGTGCCTTGGTAGGAAGCCCGGAGCTGATTATCGCAGATGAACCGACCTCGGCCCTCGATGCTGACAGTCGTTCTGACTTCCTCTCTCTTCTTTTTAAGGAATGTGAACGAGCTAATTCCACACTGATCTACGTCAGTCACGAAAGCGGGCTGAAATCACACTTCGACAAGGTCAGGTACATGACGGACTTGAATGCCAGTCCGACGGAGCAAGCATGTCTCCTCTAAGCTTATCTCTCAGAAGTATGTTGAATCGCAAATGGACGACAATTCTAACTCTCTTTGCTATCTCCCTTTCCGTAACGTTACTGCTTAGCATTGAGCGTATCCGTGAAGGAACGAAAGACAGTTTTTCAAACGCTGCATCTGGCATCGACCTAATTGTGGGCGGGCGAGGTGGGTCTGTCCAGCTTCTTCTGTTTTCCGTGTTCAACATTGGAAATGCGACAAGCAATCTTTCTTGGGAATCCTACGAGGACGTTCGCCAACACCCAGACATCGAGTGGACAATCCCTCTTTCCATGGGAGACACGCACAGGGGATTCAAGGTCATTGGCACGACAGAGGCTTATTTTGAACACTTTAAAGTGGGAAGCGGTCGTCACATCTTCCTTCAAAAGGGACAACGGTTCCGGCAGGTTTTTGAAGCAGTGGTAGGTTCTGACGTTGCTGAGCTTCTGAAATACGATCTGGGGAAGGAAATCATACTTGCCCACGGAGACAGTCACGAGGGAATTCTCGACCATGACGATCGACCGTTTCACATAGTGGGGATCTTGGGCAAAACGGGAACTCCTGTGGATCGCGTCATCCTAGTAAGTCTGGAGAGCGTTGAAGCGATGCATTTTGACTGGCATGATGGCGCTCCTCCCCGTGAGGAGGAACATCACGACCATGAAGAGATCTTGCGTGCAGACCTTTCTCCCCAACACATTTCCACTTTTTTAATCGGATTGAAAACTAAGCTCGGCATCTTTCCCATCCAGCGTATGATTAATGAGTATAAAGCAGAACCGTTGCTGGCTATTTTGCCAGGAATGACGTTTCGAGAACTTTGGTCTATCGTCTCAGTCGTCGACACAGCTCTGCTTTTGATTTCTTTCTTTGTTATTGTCGCTGGAATTCTGGGGATGCTGGCGTCACTCCTTACCACTCTCGAAAGCCGCAAGCGGGAAATAGCTATACTCCGTTCCTTGGGAGCGCGGCCAGCGAGTATTTTTGCCCTCTTTCTGAGCGAAGCCCTGCTCCTCGGGTTAGGCGGATGTTTGGTAGGCGCCCTGTTTGTCTACCCTCTACTCTGGCTGCTGCAACCAGTTATCGAATCGAGGTTTGGAATGCTGATTCCTATCACTCATCATCTTGTATATGACATGAGTGTCTTCCTCGGCGTCGTAGGTCTGGCCTTGATCGCCGGCAGCATTCCTGCCTGGCAGGCTTACAAACGTTCCCTCAGCAGCGGGCTTACGATTAGGATATAGGGAGGAAACATGCAACGTTATGTAGGCGCAAGTATCCTCATCCTGTTCTCGGCTCTTGTCTCTTTCTTCTATCCCCGAAAACAAGGAATGATGGACCTTCCCGAACAAGAAACGGAGCAGGTCCAAGACAGTGCTCCCACTGTAGTTCGATGGCAAGTTCTTCAGAAGCTGGACTATAAAAACAATAAAATCGAGGACGAATCCCTCCGAGCGGTGATTAACAAGAAGGTGAGAGTGCCAGGGTTCGCTGTTCCTCTCAGCGACAATTTACGCTCTGTTTCAGACTTCCTTCTCGTCCCGAATGCCATGGCATGTATCCATGTGCCCGCCCCTCCCCCAAACCTGATCGTCTTTGTCTCGCTCCCGGACCCGCTAAGCATCGAACGCCTCGTTGGCCCTCTTTGGATAGAAGGAATCTTGCGAATCAAGGCAACTCAGAGCATTTACGGTTCCTCTTCCTACGAAATGGAAAACGTTACGATCGAACCTTACAATTGGCAGACCGCACAAGACAATCCGTAACCCCACTTTGCACCCCTGCCTGTTTTATTGAGACAAATCGAGGTTTACCGGAACGCTGTGCACACGATACGAAGGGTACCCTTCGATACGTTGGGGTGAAATCGCGATCACCTTCGTAGTCAAATCACTGCGCGCGGGAAGGACGAAATTTGGAAAGGCAAAGGAGGTCGTCGTTGAATCTATCTCCTTGCTACTGAAAAGCATGTTCGAATTCCTGTCGAATACAAGCACAGTCCAAGTGAAAGCAATGTCCGCGCCCAAAGGTTCCCCTGAGATGCTTACCACATTGGAAGACGCTGTCGCCGTTATAGTCCCTAGGGTGACGTCGGGAAGATTTTGTGGGTAGTAGTGTTCCATCAATGTGCCATCTTCCTCTAGCACAACGAGCTTTACGAAGAAAGTTTGATAGCGTCTTGGCAACTCAGCGACGGGCAGTCTAATTTTCACACTGTAAAAAGAATCGCCTTTCTTCAAGTCCCCATGGTTCCCGTCGTCATACAGTTCACCATTCCAAGCTTCTTCCGATAAGTCTGATTTTACAGAGGTCGCATTTTCAAAGAGGGACGAGGGACCCAGAAGACTCATGGACTCAAACTTATAGTCATCCTTCACCTTCACAGTGAAAGATAGGGCATACTCGGAATTCGTAGCACTTAAGTCAGCTTTCTCCAATGTTGCCGTAACAAAGTCCAACCCTTCGTCAAAATACTGATCATGGCTTTGTTCAAAAATATCATCGGTCCCGTTTGCATTAGAGTCAGAATCCAGATAGTCAGGCAAACCATCACCGTCATCGTCTCGATCAACATAATTGTTGATTCCGTCATTATCTAAATCAAAACTTAACGCGTCTTGCGTCAAATTGACTTGGTTACCATTGGGTGCTTCGCCCAATAGGCTCCAGATCGTGTCCATCCCGTCGGGGATGCCGTTTTTGTTTTCATCTTTTGGCACATAAGGATCCAAGGTAACTTCAACGTCATCCCCAAATGTCATCTTGGGGCCGTGGTAAACAATATAAGGCAAGTGTCCCAGATGCGGCTTGAAATACTGAAAAAGACGGGGGTCCTCAGCAGTGGGTAGCGTCAAGACAGAGGCCAATTGACTATCAATGGAAAACAAAATAAGGGTGTAGTCTTTGACTGTGTCAACCTGTTGCAAGAGGAAGGTTCCGTTAGCGGAAATATTCGCCAGGAAACCAAAACCCCGACCTTTTTCAATCAGGAAGAGTTTCCAGTTACGTAAATCCTCCGAACTTCCGTAAAAAGTTGAAATTACACCATTGATATCTTGGATCGTGCTTGGTTCCTCAATAACTTCCTCTTCTTCTTTCTTTCCGCAAGACCAGAGAAAAAGAAAGATGAGCAGCAATGACATGAATTGTTTCAAATAGGTATCCCGTTAGTGGAAAACTTCTCTCGTATTGTAATCGGCTGTTAAGCTAGGCTATTTAGCCAGTGGAAAATGGGCAGTTTTTCACTTTTTTGGGGTATGGAATAAAATGCAGGGAAATGGGCAGATCATTGCTTGACTTGCAAGACAGCCTGGCGCATTTTTTGTAAACTCTTGAATGTTCCCTTAAAATAACTGTCAGGGGCCTCGGTGATAATTTGGCTCCAGAAAGGATATAGTTTCCACTCCCAACGTAAGGTCATTAGTTTGTACGAAATTAGGAGGGTGTCGAGTCCATTAATGTCATAGTACAGATTCACCGTCCTACCCCCCCAAGTCCCATACGTTCCAATATCGGCACCTTTGGCACTGGTTGATGTGACAAAGGCGGGGACATCGTCCAAAGGAAAACGGTCCATGAGGTCTCCAGCCTGCGCCGCTTCAAAACCGAAGCCCTCATTGCTTCGGTAGTTGTATTGAGAGAAGTGTGTGCGGTTGGTGAAATTGAAGCGCCATATAGCTGTCGTTAAACTTAGGGAATTGCCTGCGAGATCTATGTTCCCAATCACACTACCATCGAACATTGCTTCCCTTAACTGAGGCGAGGACAGGATGTTTGAGGCGTTAAAAAAATCTGGTTGAACATTACGAAACACAAAAGCGCCTTTTGCTATCAACACAAGGTCAGATGCCCCTAAAACAAAGGCAAAATCATCTACGTCAAAGTTTGACGCCTGGTCTTTAAACTGTGGCGATGTCAATACATTAAGCCCCATTTGCAGATGACCGTCCGCGAGAGCCTGCGGACTGAGTGCGAATTGCGCCGATTCTTCTTTGATAAGGCGAGATTCTTCCTGCGTAGTCGATTCACCCATTCGTTGTGCCAGATCAGATAAGGTGGAAGCTCGCAACTCAATACAGAATATAGGCGTCAAAACCACCGACAATAATCTCAACCCGTTGGCAACTTGAACGCGAACCATCCTCTGCCTCCCTTCCAACATCATCAGCTTCTTCAAGCTTTATCACATGTTAACATATCGTTTCTACAGAATATTTTTCTTGTAAGGTGAGGATACGGAATTGAAGGAGACAGTTTTGAAAAAAAGTTCCCCTCCACGCCACTAAGTTAAGACCAAGCGTAATGCGTAAGCCACTTGGGGCAAATTGGGAGAGGGGGGTTTGGGGGGGCGAGGGAACCGTCGCTCCCCCAAGGGATTTCTTGGAGGAACCAGCTGCGCAGTTTCCTCCAAACCACCTCCTTGCCCCAAGTGGCTTACGCATTACGACCAAGCCTATAAAATACTTGCTTTTTTTTAGTGTTTTTGTCATCGTCCATTGGTAGGATACGCGTACATTGTAACCCCGGTAATCGTCGTCCCATCCTCGAAAATACAAGTTTGCGTAGTATAGTCACCATGCCCTTGATAATAACCTATGTTCGGAGCATAAATACAAGCCTCGTTGGTCTCACACAAACCGTCATCATCACCGATATTATCCAGCAAAACTTCAACTGCCGCTTTGAGATAGGGTTCTTCAACTATAGGGGTAACACCAGGCGCAGAAAACATGAAGTTTATATATTGGTCTCCATGTACCCGCGATGGACAGGTTCCCCCGTTTACAAAATCCTCGTTAGGCGGAGTACCGTCACCGTCATCGCTTATGTTCAATAAAGCAGATGTCGAGGCGTATCCCCACTCCCAAATCCGTCCGGTGCCGCTGCTCCAATACCCTCGGTTTAAGGAATTGATATACGAAGAATTGCCGGCTTTACCCCAACTACGGGTCGGTGTTAAAAAGTTGTGCCAATCGAAGGTCAAACTCGTAGAAAAGGTTGCTGCACCATCTGTGTCGCTACTGTTGCTGGTATCATTAGAGGTTATGTAGGTATTCATCAAATCGGTGGCGTTAACATCCCAAATAAAGGTAGGGTTCTGGTTGTAGACACCGAAAGCAGAACAAGCTACAGAACCATTATACCCATCCGGAGTATATAAAATGTAACAACCGGCTGTTGAGCTGGTAGAATAAAGATTGACGCCGGTAAATCTGGTATACCGGTGGGCATGCCACTCTGCGGAGTACTCGTAAATTGCATATTGACCATTACCGGCGTTAAGCATCTGAGAATAAGTGTTATTCCCCTGTTTAAGATAAATACCGTAAGTACCGTTATTCAAAATCGAAACGTTGTGCCATTTGTCTTTTCCATATTCCTCCAATACCCTGCGCTAACTCTCATCCCAACCTGGTTGTTGGTAATCTGAACCCGACTGTAGACCGCATAATCTGTTCCATAATTGTAATGTCCATAAATCGAGTTGTTGTTTATCTTACCGTCTTGGATAACGCACCAGTCACAATAAACGACCCAAATTCCAACTTCGTTATTTGCCGTGCTGAAGTCGGTCAACAGACTATAGCCTGTGTCAAAGTAAATCCCATAGCTATTGTCGGTAGTTTGAGTCGGCACTCCCTTTATATTATGGGCATTTATGTACTGAGCAGTGTTGTTATGATATGTCTTTGCAGTGTCGTGAAGAAAGCTCAATCCCATGTAGTTGGCGCCATAAACTTCGACATAACGGAACTTACTGAAAACAGACCCATAGAAATGTAGGACGTGATTAACTGTAGTCCCACTTGCAGGAGTGCCGTTAAAATCACCTTCGATCCACAGGAATTTTTGACTTCCCGCAGAAACAAGACAGGTATAGTTAGAAGGGTCTGGGCTTTCCCCAGTAGCACGTACGCAGTTGTAAGTAGCCGAACCCCCATAAGTAAGAGTTTGGCCATCTTTGATAACCAGAGCTACTTTGTCAGCATTGATGTTATAGCCGTTACTGGCTCGCGAATCAGAGAGAACGTATATAGTGCCTGTAGTGCCTTCAGGAGATAAAACTTGCACTCCTGACGAACTATTGTCAGGCAACTCCGTTATCGTATTGGTCCACCATGGGACAGTATCCGTATTATCGCTGGTTACGGTTAAACTGTTTTTCTGCAAAGTTGCACTATTCACCGCAAACTTAGGGGTGGTGGTAAAATCAATTAGAGTTGACAGCTTTTTCCCCTCATTAAGTTCGGACGAGTAAAAAATTGCGTAACCACCAGAATTACTACACGTCCATGTAAAGGCCCCCAGCGCATCGCTCAACGCCAAATCGCTGCAAGAACTTTCCCAGGGAACTGCAACCTTTTTCCTCTCTCCACCGTGAATACATTTGTTCCACTTATTTTCGTCAGCCACTACCCCATCGCCTGTGCACGACGAACCATCACTTCTAACATAGTCGTTCCAATTGCCATTCGTTGAGTAAACCGACTCGACAACAATGGTGGGAACCGTGAGAGAGAACTGGTCGCTTTGGTTAGACGCTGCAACCCCGTCGGTTACCGTAACGGTAATGATCGATGTACCAGCCTGATAATCTTTGGGTGTCAACGCTATTGAACAATCGGGAGCCGTGCCCGAGAAACCAAAATTGCCAGTATCGATCAGGGTCGGGTTACTTGAACTTACACTTAAAGAGGTAGTGCAGGTTAAGACGTCATCGTCATCGGTAATCGTTACTGCAATCCCGCTAAGGGCTGTGTTTATTAACGTCGTTTTATTAGTGATGTCTGAAATCGTCGGTGGCTGATCAAACGTAAAGGCGAACTGAGTTGCTGCAGTGTTTCCATTGCCTACCGCGTCGAAACCTGTGTTCGCGCTAATATCGACAGTAACTGCACCCTTTGGCCCCGTAATGTTGAAAGTGTAGGTCGTTCCCGAGCCGGCGAAAGAGGATACACTACCGTTTCCCACCGTTACGTCTCCGCTGGAAAAGCCAGTCACACTTTCGCTGAACGTTACCGTAAAGGCTGCTGGTGAAGTCGCCGTCGCTCCTCCGTTTGACACTGTCGAACTCGTAATCGTTGCCGACGGCTGGATGCTGTCGTGAATGATCGTGTCACTTACGCTCGTGCTTTCGTTACCCGCGGCGTCTTTGAATTTGACATAGACAGTTGCTGTTGCGTTTGTTTGAGCGAGCGTCCAGGCTTTCGAGGTGGCAGATGCTTCCCAGGAGCCTGAGGCGAAGGTGTCTGAGTTAGACACGAACATTTGCGTCACCCCGTTCGTGTCGGAAGCGGCAAGAGTCAGGGTCACACTCGTTGACGAAGTATATGTCGCTCTATAGAGACTGAATGGGACGAAGGGCCGGTGTTGTCGTGAATGATCGTGTCACTTACGCCTGTGCTTTCGTTACCTACGGTGTCTTTGAATTTGACATAGACAGTTGCTGTTGCGTTTGTCTGAGCCAGCGTCCAGGCTTTCGAGGTGGCAAAGGCTTCCCAGGAGCCTGAGGCGAAGGTGTCTGAGTTAGACACGAACATTTGCGTCACCCCGTTCGTGTCGGAAGCGGCAAGGGTCAGAGTCACACTCGTTGACGAAGTATATGTCGCTCCGGAATCTATAGAGACTGAATGGGACGAAGGGCCGGTATTGTCGACCGTAAAGCTTGAACTTGGGCCTGCCCCTGCATCGCTATTGCCAGCTAAGTCAATTGCATGTGCAGCAGAAACTGTAATCGAAATCGTTCCGTCTCCCGTACACCCGCTTAGCTGTACGCCGGGAGTTGAACTAGTCCCATCAACGATCGTTTTTCCTGAGCATGATGCAGTACCGGAGGTGTTTACCGTCACATGGGAGGCCAGAAGATTGATCGTACTCAGATAGGTGTCGGAATAAGTGACCGTGAAACTAACGGTTTCCCCATTCTTTGCCAACGAAGCACTGGGGCTGCTGATGGAAATTCCTGGTACTGTGTTATCAACTGTAAAACCTACGCTGGGACCCACTGCAATTGCACTATTGCCAGCGGAGTCAGTCGCCGTTCCCGCAGCAAGTGAAATGGCTACGGAACCGTTCCCCGTACAGCTAGTCAACGAAACTGTCCTAGTGCTACCGCTTCCACTGATAGCCGCTGTGCAGCTTGCCCCTCCGGTCGTATTGAGTGAAACATCGGAGAGAGATAATTGAGTCGAGGCAAGCGAACGATCGTCCGCAAAGGTTACCGTATACGTAACAGCAGAATCACCGTTCTTCGCGTAAGCCGCACTCCGTGAACTTAGAGACGCCGTAGGCGCCGTGATATCGTAGATGAGCGTGTATTGGGCAGCAGCCGAGTTAGGGTTGCCCGCGCTGTCAACTGCGGCAGAGGCTGGGACATCGACCGTAAAGCTTCCTTCTGAAGAGGGGGTGACTGCCAAAGTATACTGAGTAGCTGAAACCGCTGTGAAGGCACCTTTGGCAGCGTTCGCGACAACGATATCAGCAGAAGTAAAACCAGTGACTGACTCTGAGAAGTCAAAAATAAAAGTATGTGTTCCCGATTTTGTGTAAGCACCCGAAGCGGTGGCTGAGCTAATACTTACAGAGGGGACTGTGTTATCCACCACGAAACTTGCACTGGCGATTACTTCGGTAAAGTTGCCGGCAAGGTCAAAGGCCACTCCTTCCAGAAGGCTGACGGTTAAGGTGCCGTCCCCTGAACATTGGGAGAGGTTCACCACGGGATTCTCACTCGTAGGATTCGTTACTTCGATGCTGGAACAGGAAACACCCGAGCTACTGGATAGAGAAACCTTGGTGGAATCCAGACTTATTGCACCAAGTGCCTTCTCATCCGTTAGCACGAAAGGTATAGAGACAGTGCTTGAAGACTTCGCGATACTGGACGATACGGAGCCGATGCTTCCTCGTGGTTTTGTTGCATCGTAAATTACAGTATTACGCGCAGCTGCTCGGTTGCCATTTTCGGAAACGTCGAAAGCAACACTTGCGGGTACGTCAAGAATGACCTCACCTTCTGCATCCGCTGAAACAGTGAGAGTGTATTCCTTATCGGACACAGTCGAGAACTCGCCCTTAGTCCCATTGACAACATTGACATCGTCTTTCGTAAATCCACTGACGGATTGACTGAAAAGGAACCTATATAGAATGTCTCGAAGCTTGGTGTAAGCTTGCTCGTTTGCTGATGATATAACCGTCAAGGTTGGGTTCGTGTTGTCGACTGTAATCAAGCCGCTAACCGCACCCTCGTCTGCATTGGTCGCCCCGTCCGTTGCAGCTCCACCGGCTACCGCTAGCTTGAATGTTCCGTTACCTTCGCACGCATGGATGGAAACTCGGGGGTTTTCCACATCTGTAGTGTCAATCTTAAACACAGACTGAGTGTCGTCATAGGGAAGGCATTCAATAGTCCCTTCCTCTGTCTGAAGGCTGAGCTGACTTTCCTCGAATAAAACCGAGGCTAAAAAAGTCTCGTCCCCGTACCGGAGGGCAAAGGAAATTTCGTCGTCACTGTTGATCGAAGTCTTGCTCGGATCTACGATTGCTAGTGTCGGTTTGATGTTGTCAATAATGATAGGCGGGCTAAGTAATTCCTGAGGAGAATCTGCTACCAGTGCCACAGTTCCCTCGGTCGTTCCACCAGCCCCGTCGCCGGCTTGAGGTTTGGGTCGAAACTGCTCCCAGAAGCTGTCCTTTATTCTAAGACGGAGAGGGCCATTTCCTTCACAGTCTCCCAAATTCACGTAGTAACTGTCTGACAGCCTGACATCGATGCTTAGGTTGCATTTCGTCTCGCCTTTTTCGGAGACTAGTTCGATATGCTCTCTGAGGAAGAGGATAGTCGCTACTTTTTTGTAGCTAAATACATAGAAGGTGGTCCCTGCCTGGTTTAGGTACGGTTTCTTGGGATCCGAAAAATCTAAAGACGGATACTGTGAAGTTTCCTCAGTTAAGAAAGCGAGGAAAGTCTGAACTTTTTCTTGTCCGCATGCAGATAGTATCGCGGAACACACCAATGAAATTAGAAATTTTCTCATTGTTATCCCTGCACAATACCTTATTAAACTGATCGGTTTTACGTAGTAACTTGGTTAAGAAATCCGATTATAAAAATGATTTCACAGAGATATGTCGTGTTATTGTTAATATTTTTGTTGATATAACCGCGGGATTGGCTCCCCTTCCCGGGGGAAGGGGGAGATGTCTGCAGGTCAGGTGTTAGTTGCGGGACACTGGAAGTCTCCCATACGTAATGACCAGCGTTTCAAGTACTGGTCATCAGTGGGAGGAACTTTGAGTTTGTTGACGATCGAGAGGGTCCAATCGCCAGCATCTTCAGGTTTAGCAAGGTCAAAGCTGAGATGCTTAAATACCGCTCCCATCGGCTCGTTGATTGTGAAGATTTGACCGGAGGGACTTTGAAGAGTGACGAGGCTTCCAAGAAGCCCACCGACGTCAAGATCCCACTCAAACGTTAGATGTTGGGCTGCTTCTGTGTGAGTCGTCCGGATGACAGATTGCACGGAGCCTTTTTCTTTGGGAAGTAGGAGCTGTTGATCGTTAACGAGTTGCTCAAGGTCTCGGAAAGTTCCCACGCGCATGTCGAAAGAGGAGCGATCGACTTCAAGATTAACATAAGTTTCTGTATCGAACTTTACGTTACTGCCGCAGGGGACGTCACCGCCCAACGTGACAAGGATACTGTCAGCCGAGGCAACATTGACGTTAGGGGGTAATGTAGAGAAGGTGAGTTTGCTGCGGTTTACGCTTATTTTCGGGGTCTGAGTGGAAACTGTCATCCACGCTCCACCCTTGTCAGTTTTGTAGGTACTTTTCACGGAAACCTTCACGTTGACCTGTTCACCTGGGTCGGGCACACCGTTGTTGTTGCCGCGAACCTCGGTGATCTGAACTGTGCCGGCCACCGGTGTGACGCCAACCTGGGGAGCAAACCAACAGCGAGGGCGTCTGCCTTCAGCAACACCGTTTGCCCGCATACAACTATGGTCTGCGGCGACATATTCCGCATCGAGGCTTGTTTGACCGCTCGGATGAGCTTTACCAGGGATGACATTGGCAGAAAGAGCTTTGCGGCAAAGCGCTCCAGCCGTGTATGTATCTAAACGGCACTGGGGCAAGGGGTGTGCGGTCGCTGTTCGCGTAACGACATTGGGATCGAAGGTTTCAAATGATGTCGTAGCAGAGCCATTTAGTGTTGAGAGGAGGTCTCCCAGCGATTTTCCAGCGAGGAACGTGCGGTAGCACATGTTCTGATCGTTTTCGTCTTGCCAGACCGCATTGCATTTCACTTTTACAGTCATGGGGGCAAGATCCCGGAACCGAGCGTTCTCGACGTCATCTTTCCATACCTTGCGAGCACAGGCCTGGGTTGCAAAGTAGTCTGATTGTCCCTCGGACGCGGCCCAAAACGCTCCGTAAAACGGATACCCACCCAGATGATGGCCTATTTCATGGCAAACAACCAGTGCGAAGCCATCGGGGCTTGTCTCAGGTCTGCGTGCTAAGCCACCGTACATGTTGACATACCAGTTGTTTCCACTTTGGCTTGCGCTGGCATTGACGGTAGGATTCGTCCAGAGGTGGTTGACCGTCAACGTTGCGCCATGAGCGGTGATGATGGGAGCATACACAGCCTTGACCTGGTTGATGATAGCATCAAACTCCGCCTGACCCATATTGGCATTCTGCGCGTCGATTCTATCTTCCAGATACAAGGAGTTGGGGATGGTAAACCATTGATCTTCCTTTGCCTGAGCAAGGAAACTTGTGGCAAGCAAAAGTGCACAAACTAGTTTTCTCATACTCATCCTTCCGTGTTGTGGGTTTTAATATTTAGTATCGCAGTTTTTGGCGAAATTTGCGATCTTTCGGCAGCGATTGACCACGTTAAGGCTGGAAAGCCCTTGTCTCAGGCTTAAAAATTCGTTATGCCCAGAGCTTCACCATGGAATCGAAAAACACATGTACACTGGCATCACACAGGGTCTATTCGAGGTCGTTTCGTTGGAAAGAGCCGAGGGTCTCCAAAGGTTTAGCCTCGCTTTCACACCACGGCTTGTAGAAAGCCTTAGTTGTGGGGCTAGCGTTTCCATAGATGGCGTGTGTCATACGGTTGTATCTGTGGATGGGTTTCGTGTCAGCTTCGAATCCATGGAGGAAACTATGAGGCTAACGACCCTGGGCAGCCTCATGGTCGGTCAATTTGTAAGTGTGGAAAGAAGCGCCCGCCTTGGAGACGAAATCGGTGGTCACGAGATGGCAGGTCATGTTGTCGGTACGGGCAAAATTCACAAGGTGGCACCTAGGGGCAAAAGCCTTACGCTCAGCATAGAATGTCCGGTAGAATGGATGAAGTACATTTTCTATAAAGGATTTATCGGAGTCGACGGGTCCAGTTTGACAGTGGGAAAAACAGATGAGGCAGGATACTTCGAGATCCACCTTATTCCCGAGACATTGCGCCTTACCAATTTTGGAAACAAGAAGATCGGCGAGTGTGTCAATATAGAACTGGACGCAAAAACGAGAACCATTGTCGACACGGTGGAACGAACGATCAAACATTGCCAATCATGGATACCACTTTGAAGACGGGAAGAGTGTCAGGGCTTCTGAATCCACAGTTTGTCTTTGGCGAGACATTCCGATTCGAGGGCGTGGGTAGGTGTGAAATACCAGGTGGTTTGGAAAATGTTGGCCTCACTGTCCTTACAGCCAAAGCTGACAGCTGACGTCTGGCAGAGAGTATCATTGCTCCAGACTCCTCCCAAGCGAAGGCATTCCCTATAATGGTAGTCGAGATGAATCCGATATTGAACGAAGTCGGTGCAGGATCTGGCACCGACATGTTCTAGCTGACAGCTTCCTTTGACGATTTCCCAATTTTCCTCGTTAACACTTACGATCTTACAGCTAAATAAAAGCAGAAGAAGAATAAAGAGGACACCTCTTAGGCTCATATATTTGGCAAACCTTTTTTTGTTCCGATGACATAATAAATTCTATGTTAGAAGAATGATGAAAAAAACGTGGAGACTTTGCCTATCCATCGTCCTTGGGTGTCTGCTGGCAGCCCAACTATTCTCGTCCTGTCTGGACTTTCGTCAGAAAAAGGGCCGTTACCTGTTGAAACATACAGGAGATCCCACCGTAATCTCCATCCTGACATTCAATATCCTGTCCACCGTGGATTTGCTCGCTGTAAGCCAAGGTTACCCCATCTGGTTGCAAAGACGGGAGAACGTATTTGCCGAGATTATGCAACAGAATGCTGACATTATTGCCATCGAAGAATGCTCACCCAGCCAGTTCGATCAGTTTCTTGATAAATTTGGGGATAGCTACAAATTCGCCCACCATCGAGAGTTTACGACTGATGCCTTTGTGATGTTTCGCAAGGACCGCTTTGAATTGATAGAGAAAGGATTCTGGATTCTCGAAGAACCTGTGGATGTGAGAATCCGCCGCCTTGCCGTTTGGGTAAAAGTGAGGGAAGTCAATTCAAAGAAGGAAATCATGTTCGTCGGGACTCATCTCGATGCGAAGGACATCAAAGAGAGGGAGATCAAATTCCTCAAGCAGAACATATTCCCCCAGCAGGAATCAGGTGCCCCCCTTTTCATGGCGGGGGACTTCAATATTACACCAGACCATGACAATTACACCATGCTGGTCGGAGGAGGATGGCACGACTCCTACATCGCAAGCGCAGAAGGTGAACAAGGAACCTACACCTTTGTCAACCCGACCCGGCGCATCGACCACATTTTCTACTTCGGGTCCAACGTTATCCCGTTGTCGTGGAAAACCCTGGGGAGTTCCAGCCTCGTCCTGTCTGACCACAGGCCCGTACTTGCTACCTTTCACCTGGGAGAGGGGATAGAGTGAGTAGGTATAAGCTGCACATTTTCCTTTTTTTGACCCTCTCAAGTGGCCTTCACTCCTGTTTGAGCTTCGACAGCCAACTCCAGACAGGAAGACTTGTAAAGCGAGGACAATACTTGGTAACGGTTGCAGGTCACATCCTCCTTGAGCATGAAGAAGACGTAGCAGCAAAAAGGCTACGCAACGACTTCAGCGATGACCTTGACACGTCTCAACCGCACACTGGCCTCAACGTCATCATCAGACGCGGGATCAATTCCTACGCAGATCTCGGGCTTAACATCTCTCTCGGTGACTCCTCAGTCGAACCCCGGGCGAGCCTGTTTAGTGGAGAACGCTTTGCCTCAGCTATCGGGGCGAAGTGGCTCTTTAGAACCAATTCGATCGACGAGCCGCACCTTCATCGCATCAAACTCGGATGGTATAACTCAGTTGAGTTGCTGCCCACATTTGCGCTTTACGTAGTACCCCACTGGGAAAGCAAACCCTTCGGAGAGACCCAGGAAGAGTGGCGAGGTGTAAGCGCTGGGATCGTCCTGGGGAAGGAGAACGCTTGGATCCTCGAAAGCTCCTACGCAGTTGAAGTCAAAGGAGAGTCCCCGCAAAGTTACGAGCAGGTGAAGCTTGGTTATTCCTTTGGCCTCGATAAGCTTCAAGACAAACTTGAAACAGACGAATGGAGCAAGCTCATCAAGGTCATGCCACAGATCAGCGTGAAAAGGCTTACCGTGCCGTCGCTCGGTCTTGTTTCTCGCTATGTATTTTCTGACGACTGGCAAGGTGAACTGAGCCTGGATTTTGGTCTCGGCCCCGTCCCCTCGAATACAGAAACAAAAAGTGGTTATGTTAGTTTCCGCTCCTATGCTTTCAAGGGTCGCTATGCCTTTTACGAACCCTACACTTTCAAAGCAGGATTGGCTCGCCATGAGATTCGCGCTCATTTTGAACTTCTACCGGGTTGGCACGATCTTACCATTACCAACCATGGGGTGGAACTGTCCTTCGGCCAAACATTCAAAGCTTGGCAAGTGGATTGGGTGCAAGTCTATGCTCCGCTTCCTTTCCTTCCCCACAGCGGTCGATTCCGGGATGCAGACGGAGACCACCAAGCATTACCCTCGGGTTTAGAACTTTGGGCAGACCGTTACGAAAACAAGCTGGCACTCTCTCTTCTAGCCATACACTACGAATACTGAGGAAGGTGGGAAGGAGATTCAAGTCACTCTTCTAGGCGTACCCACTTCGGGCGCAGGTCCTCTGGAACGGCGTCAAAATCGAGAACATCATAATAAATAGTGTCAAGACTTTCCATAGACTGGAGAAACGCGTAGTCAGCTATAGGATTATGGTCGAGGTAAAGCCTTTCCAGATTTTTAAGTGCGGCCAAGACGTAAGCAGAAGCGATCTGGTTGTGAGAAAGATCGAGAATTTTCAATTCTCCTAAAGTGGAGAGAGTTTCAACGGAAGTGATTTCGTTGTGAGCAAGGGTGAGTTCACGCAAATTCGACAGTCCTTTTAGGGGCTCCAAGTTATCAACACTGTTTGAAGAAAGGTCCAGAATTTCGAGATTGACAAGTGTCTCAAGAACCTGTGTCTGCGAGAACCTGTTTTCAGAAAGCGTCAGGCGCCGAAGAGCGGAGAGCATCGAAAGCTGAGACCAATCCTGAGCTTCTACCCGTCGCATGGTCAAAGTTCGAAGGTGAGGCAGCAGAGTCAGAAGGGATAGGTCCACCTTGGAAGAAGATCTTGGAAAGCCGAAATCGATACTTTCCAGTTCATTGACTGCATTGTAAATTGCCTCACAATTTTCTTTTTTTGCAATCTTGCGAAGGAACTGTAGAGTCAGGCTCACATCATACTTTTGATCCGAAACTGAGCATTGGTCAATGAATTGCTGCCTGAGCCCCAAATTCATGAACCGACTGGGTCTTTCCTCATACTGGAAACTCTCTTTGAAGGAGCAAGACCACACAAAACAAACAGCGGCAAGGAGCAGTGGAGATTTCCCACTCATGGCTTCATCTAAAATTTTTTCAAGGTTAAGCTTCTTCATTTTTGTACTCCACACTCAGAGAATCGGACCAGTAACTTGCGGCTTTAGCAAGATTTTTTATCTCCATGATATTGATACATTCTCTCAAGATTATTCATCCTTATAGGAAATACACCGATACCATCTTCCAAGGGTGATTTATGAGAAAGCTATTTGGAGAATATCTTGTCGAGAAGTCGATCGTTAACAGAACCTCTTTAGTGGAGGTGCTTATTGAACAAGCGGCAGCTCTTCCGTCGTTGGCAGAGATCATTTACCGAAACAATCTACTTTCGCCAGACGATCTTTTTAACATTTTCTCTTACCAAGTCAAAAACGGTGTTGAATTTGCGAGCGCAGCCAAGGCACTTGGCCTCTGGTCAGACACCCTAGAAAAAGATATCCAGAACCGATTGAACAAAATAAGAACACCTATCGGTCAACTATTGGTGAAAAGGGGACTCATAGATGCAAAAGTGCTCGTGGATGCCTTCGATGACTATATAGAGAATGTAGTGAAACGTGATGCGTCAGAGCCTGTGGCTGGAGAAGAGACATCTGGAGTAGGGCAGCTTGACTTTGTCCCGAAGCAAAAGGGATGAGTATTGCTCGACCTATTTGCATCTCAGAAACATCTAATCACCACTTGGGGCAAGGAGGGGCAAGGAGGTGGTTTGGGAGAATACATACTTGACAAAGAGCACAGATTCGTAATAGCTCGACGCATAGCCTCGTTATTCCCGCCAAGCCACAATTCATCAGGAGCTTTCAATGAACGAGATGGGCTTTAGTTTTTTAGGATTTCACGAACCGGTCAGCAGTTGGACGCACCTTGGTGCGGCTCTATATTTTTTGCTGGCATCAGTTGGACTGGTTTATAAATCTCGAGGTAACACGTTACGTACGACATCAGTTTTAATTTATTGTTTCTCGATTGTTTTTTTACTCGCAATGAGTGGAGTCTATCACCTATTAGATCATTCCGTTGGACGCGCCGTTTTACAGAGGCTTGACCATGCCGGCATATGGACCCTCATAATGGGTACATTCACGCCCATTCATGTGATTTTATTCGATCGATTTTGGCGCTGGGGCATTTTGTTTCTTGTTTGGTCTGTTGGGATCACTGGCCTAGTGTTAGAAGTCGTATTTTTCGCAAGAATACCGGCTGTTTTGAGCCTGGCTTTCTACTTGATACTGGGATGGGTCGGAGTTCTTTCGGCTGTTAAATGCCGGCAAAAACACATGGAGAAGCCTATTCTTTTTTTGGTTTTGGGGGGGCTGGCCTACTCCGTCGGTGCGCTTCTCGACTATTTCAGGTTTCCCGTAATATGGAAAGGTGTCATTGGCCCCCATGAAATTTTTCACTTTTTTGTAATATTTGGCATTTTCTTTCACTGGAAGTTTGTATATTGCATCGCCAATCTTGCGATTACCAAACGCATTACATTTATTGTCAAGGTACGTGAAGGGGGCAGAAACATTGCGATCGCAAACAATGAAAATATTCGTTTCTTCTTTGAGAACCACCAAGAATTCTCCAAAAACCTAGAGAACCACCTATCGCAGACCTACGGTAACTATCGAACACCCTGTGCAGTAAGGGTTAAGTATATTAGGGAGGATTTTTTCAACTTAACCCCTTCGGGGACATCGCCTGTTTCTCCCGAAACTTTTTATGAACGATAAGTTCAAGTTCGGCTGGCAATACGATTAAAGACAATCCTAAGAAAGCCGATTACACATCCGTAAGCGCACGGGAGAAAGGGGTGGCATGCGACAAGCGATTCAAGTTCTGCTTTTTTTCGTCTCCTTCCATTCTCCCTGCTGGGCTGAAGAGACAATCTCTGCTCCTTTTTCGAGTGAGGAGCTTGGTCAATTTCCCAAGACTTACAAAGGAAAGGCCATCATCCCCCGACCCTTTGCAGCTTATGAAGACAGCAGCGAAGTTATGAGGGAGGGAAAACGTTTCCACGTTCACCTGGGGATGGGTTTGCTAGCCTACGATGCAAACATAGGCTATTTTTACAACCCAGACACCACCCTCAATATGAACTTCACCTACCAGAAGGATACCATCACAGGGATTTCTCGAATTGTTTCTGCGACAGTAGGACGCTTTGTGGAAAACTCACTTTACGTTCGTGGTGGACTCGCGGGTCGCAGAGGGGACGATATCAACTATGTCAATTCATTTCTGGAAACCGACACAGGCGTGTTTGCGTCCGACGATTTGGGGGCGGAATTTGCAATCGGCAACCGTTGGCAATGGCAAAATCTGACCATTGGTGGGGAATGGTTTGCCATCTATATACCCCTTGTCGTGAAAGGAGAACGGGAGTTTGACTTTCAGTTTCGTGCATCCATGATCAACGTGGGCCTTTCTTTCTAGGAAGAAGCTATGCGCCTTGTTTGTCTTGCCTTGATTGTCGCATTTTATTCCTGTCGGGTTCCGATCAAACAGACGCCCGAAAAATTTGCATTCGATGACGGACGTTCGGGGACGGGTCCTGCGTTGGCTGTGATTGGGGATAGTTTGTCTTCAGGCGTTTTAGCATCGACCACTCTTGGTGAAGTGCCTGACCGGATGCTTTTCAACCGCTTTTCCCGCTTCATCTTTGGGGCCTACCACGACCTTGAACATATTCAAGGCGAATTTTCTGAACTCGCCCACTCAGCAACCGCTACTGACCAGTCCTGGGGAATTCGTGCACAGATCGCCAAACGCCATGGTTTGGAAACGAAGGATATCCCTCTCTACTTCAGCGCTCAGTGGGGCGGGCGATTGCTGCATGTCGACAAGTACTTAAAACACCTGGAAACTAACTACGAGGCCCGAGGGAAAGCAGCGGAGTATGTCGTTTTCCTGATAGGTGGTAACGATTATTGCCGAGATATTAAAGAAGACATTTTCGACAAACAGTACGATCTCAAGCTGAACAAGATCCTGGCCCTGCATCCCCAATCAACTGTGATGGTCACCCTGCTGCCACAGCTTACCGATATCGTGAAATACAATCACATCTATAGTAGCGTCAACAGTTGTGAGAAATTTCGGATGCGGTACTGCAAGCCTATCTTTGAAGCTTATGGACCTCAACGCGTGGTTCATTACAACGAATCCATTATCCGTGCGGTCAATAAATACAGGAGAGTCTTCAAGGGAAAAATCATACTGCCAAGTCAATTCGAGTCGATGATCCTGGAAAAAGATGACCTGTCGTTCGACTGTTTTCACCTCAGCCTGAAGGGTCAGAAGAAAGTTGGTGAAATGTATGAAGAAGCCTTCTGGTCTCAGATAAACTGACGGTAGGCAGCTGCCACACAACTTGTGACAGCCTTGTTCCTAATCCTGTTCGTCCCACTGGTAAGAAGCGTCATCTTCGTCATAGTGTTGAGTGGCATCGCTATCCATTTCCTCGTCTTCAATAGGCTGCTGAGCTGCAGGAACCTGCTGCCCCTGAGGTAATGGTACTGCTTCTTCTGTAGGTTGAACCTTCGCTGTCTTAGTGGAAGCCTCGCTTGGTTGAACCACCGCTGGTGCTGGTTTAGCCGTCTTAGCTTTAGTCTCAGCTGATGCTCCCGTAGCCATCAGTGACAAACCAAACGCAACGAACACGAACTTTCTACGCATAAATGCTCTCCTAAAAAGGGTTAAAACTAATTTGTCAAAAAAGAAATGAGGAAGAAACTCCAAGGATTATATCAGGAATTTTTTCCTAATCCAATATTGTCATAGAGAACCTTGTAATGCGTAAGCCACTTGGGGCAAATAGGGAGAGGGGGGTTTGGGGGGGCGAGGGAAAAGCCTGCCCTGAGCAAAGCGAAGGGTCGTTCCCCCAAAGGATTTCTTGGAGGAACCAGCTGCGCAGTTTCCTCCAAACCACCTCCTTGCCCCAAGTGGCTGCCAGCATTAAAATCTGAAAGCATCTGCCGAAAACAAAAACATGGGATGGAAAGGACTTTACCTTGTCAATGCTTAAAACCCTAGTTCTCTTTTTACTTCTCTCGGGCCTGCTTTTGTCATGCCAGGGCGTCACTCTAAATGTCTTTTTTTTAGACGTGAAGATGCTGGGTGTTTCTGAAACCCCGGAGGGGGCAGGGGGGAGCGCTGACCCGATTTCAGAATCCTTCACTGTGCAAAAAATCACGGCCCTCGACGATGAAAAAAAAGAGTATGTACTGCTAGAAGAAGAGAAAGAGGTGAAGATCGTAAATCGCACGCTTTTGATCTTCCAGAAGGAAGTACCGAGTGAATTTAAAGGAAAGACCTTTACCCAGTTCAAAGTGACCTTTTCAACGGCAGCAAAAGCAACGAGCCGTTTTACACAGGATGCAGACTTGACGTTGGATCTAACGGAAGCAAGCTATGATGACACTTTTTCCGTTGCAAGCGGCCATGGACTGACTTTCGTCATCAAGGTGAAATGGAAAAACACAGTCACCCGAGACGAAGATGCTGAGACTGATCAGATTAGCAGCCCGGCTTTTGAGATCAGCTTCTCCCGCTCTTAAATGTACGAAAAATACACACGCCCATCACGGAAGTGGTTGAAAGAAGGGCAAAGCTCATTGTTGCCCCACATTCCTTAGCCATCTTGTTCATTAATCCCCTATAAATCACGCAACATACTGATATTACACGTAAATATGCACATTGCGCGACAGTTCATTATACATCTGTTTGATGAACATCGGCGGGGCCTTTAACCACGCTTCTCTCCAAAAAATCGAAATCGACTCAATTTTGCACAATCCATACGCAACACTTCCACCAATACTGTCGGTGGTGATTGTTCGTTATTGCGTACCGACAAAAATGTTGATGGTGGTGTATAAAAAATAAGCTACAGAAGGTTAGTCATCATCTTTTAAAACACCTTCTCAAAAAAAGCTTAACTTTTTCACAAAAAAGGCTTAGCTTGGCGATACTTTTACTGTAAGGAAAACGAAATGAAATTAAATAGATATCTATCCGTAGGGTTCTTGGGCCTCACCTTGCTTTCAAGCGAGGCTTTCTCTGTCCCTAGGTGGTTACTAAGAATGCTTTGTTGCCAGGTCCCCCCTCAGGTCGAAACATTCCCAGAAACGCACGATGCGCCGAATGCAGGTCCTGCAGATAAGCTCCCGGAAGTGTTCCAGTTGGTTACCTGGAACGCCATAGCGAGAGTACGAGAGTGGTTCGTACTGATGGGTGACCCCCAAATCCGCGACAGAACGCCCTTTAACAGGACGCTCATGCATCTTGCTCTCACACCTGAAATGGCTCGATTGCTACATGAAGCGGGGGTACCTGTCGATGAGGGAGACGTTAATGGCATCACTCCCCTAGGTCACGCCGTTTTTTTAGCTAACAGAGAGCTTGCCTTGACCCTTGTAGAATTAGGAGCCAATCCACAAGCACGGGATGCTCGAGGCCTTCCGGTCCTCAACGAGGAGCAGACGGCCCGTCTGCAGGAGTGGCAGGCGCAGCAGTTGCCCGGACACGCTGGTACTATTCCGCCGCCCCCATCTCCTGCTCTGGAACACCCCCCCGCTCGCCGCCAACCGCCTGCTCCCCGACTAGAGCGAAGAGGGACACCACGACGAGCAGAGCACGTAGGTGTGAGATTGTCTGAAAGGCATCAGAGGGCACATACGAGGTACAGAGAAGGAGCAATGCAGGCACCAACCCTGAGTCCGGTTTCCTCTGTAGGCTCACTTTCAGGGGCGGCCGAAGCTCCATTCTAGATTTTTTGCCAGGCTCGCTTCTTGTGTTATCCTAGTTATAGAGTATTTAGGAAAAGAATTTGTGGAGAGGACCTTCAGTGAAAAATGGATCCCGCGGTCAAGCCGCGGGATGACAGACTCGAAGGTCATTCCACGGTTAAACCGCGGGATGGCAGACTCGAAGGTCATTCCACGGTTAAACCGCGGGATGGCAGACTCGAAGGTCATTCCACGGTTAAACCGCGGGATGGCAGACTCGAAGGTCATTCCACGGTTAAACCGCGGGATGGCAGATAAACCGCGGGATGGCAGACTCGAAGGTCATTCCACGGTTAAACCGCGGGATGGCAGACTCGAAGGTCATTCCACGGTTAAACCGCGGGATGGCAGACTCGAAGGTCATTCCACGGTTAAACCGCGGAATCCAACGGCAGCCGCCCCAAAACTATAAAACCATCCAGGAAAACACGAATGGCACTGACCCGGGATGATAACAAAGGAAAATATATCCTTGTAGTTGACGATGATCCCTTCTTCCGCAACGCTGTTTCCTTTGAATTCAAGAATTATGGGTTTGAAGTTCTCAATGCCGAAAACGGATTGAACGCCCTTGAAGTTCTCGACAAGAATCCGGCCATTTCCCTTGTCATAACAGACATCAAGATGCCCGTGCACGACGGCCTCTATTTCCTCAAAGAAGTACGTGCAAAGGGAAATCTACTCCCTGTTATCCTTATGAGTGGATTTGCTGATGTCCCTTTCTGGGACGGCTACGACATCGGTGCAGACGCGTGGTTGGGAAAGCCCTTTCATTTTGAAACCTTGGAAAAACTCATCGAGAAAGTCACGCAGGCCGAGGAAAATCGCTGGAAAAAAACCTCTCTCAAACCAAGGCAAACGTTAACCCGCGTATACTCAAATGAGAAAGAAACGCACGGAGAGGATGGTTTTCAACTGGGAAGGGGTGGCATTTTTGTGGCAGGTGAGCACCACTCCCTTTCTATGGGGGAGGCGGTTCAATTCAACCTGCTTGTTGAAGATTCACCATCCTCCTCACTCAGTGGCATCGGAACGGTTCGCTGGGTGAGAGATGGAAAAGTGGGCGAGCTAGCCCCCGGGTGTGGCATTGAAATCGAATTCCTAGACGAAAACATACGCCTTGCTGTGATCAAATATATCAACACCTTAAAGCCTACCGCTTTCATTCCCAAGGGGCTAAAGGCGCAGACAAAGTAAGATATCTTTCTAAATCTTTCCAAATTCTGCTTGATTCAAGTTTCCCTTTAAATATTCCGAAAAATGATAAGGAGATATGGGTCCAAAGCTGAAAACCAGCATCGAGATTTTTTTATCCATTTTCATACTGGCCACGGTCCGTTTTGCATGCAGTTATCCAGAAACCCGTGTGGAAACCATGGGGACGGAAACCATTGTAATGGAAGGAACCGTCACTAAGGAGATTGCAGAAAATCAAGGGGAACTCATCATCGAAACGACCCTGGATGATCAAATAAGTTCTGTGAAGATTGCTTCCCAAACTTTCCTCGCCAAATCCATTATCACTTTACAAGAGGGGGATTCCCTTATCGACAACGACAGTGATGTGGGGAGTTTGATCATTTCGTCCGTATTTTCCAGCTCTCCGACTCTTTTGATCTCGAGTTCCCGGGAAGAGAATCCGGCAAATCCCATAGAAGTAAAGCTACCTATTCCCGCAGAAGCGTTTCGATCCTTTGCTCTTGAAAGTGTGATCGAAGACCCACTCGATCACCTAATCGTCGTCTATAAAGTTATCGACTATAAGGGGAGCAACATTATCAAGGTTGGCTTTATCCCTCGGGCAAATCTGGAAATTGAAGATACCCTCGTCAAATTCAAAACCTCCTTGCTGGGAGCTTTCCAAGCCGTCATCACTGCTGATCTTCTTACGGTTTCATTAGAGAGGATCGCAAAAACTTCGATTCTTAATAAGAAAGGTGAAGTCATCATAGAGAACACCCTGGCAGAACGGGGTCTACCAGATGAGGTTTTCTCCACAAACGCCTCGCCGCAAGAGTTGAAGGAATTTACGGTGTCCCAGGAATCGGACGCCCAGCAAGGGGAAATCAGACTGAGCATTAAACTAGGTGACTACTATGACGTTGCCTACGACAGACTTGCGATCCGAAGAATCGCCGGAACGACGTCTCCTAATGCAGACTGTGAGAGCGACGGGGAGCCTATTGCCGAATGGGATTCCTTCCCCATTTCATCTTTTTCCTACATAGACCAGACAGGATCTACGGTAGGAGAAGCGTTTAGTTACCGCGCCTGTATTTATGGGAAGAACAGTGTTCTGACGTCTACGAATACGATCAGAAACCAAATCGCCTTTGACAGAATCAATCCTCCTGCGGCCAGCTCCTTTTCGGTGGCCACGGGGAGATTACAAGGCGAACTTGTTTTTTCCGTAGAATGGGCGTCCGATCGTTCCGACTATGCAAGAGCACAGATTCGCGGACTGAAAGGGACCAGTGCACCTTCAGCCTCCTGTAATGGAAGCTCCGACACAGTGGTTGCGACTGTCTCCGTCTTTTCTTCTTCAACCTACTCCATATCCCACATCACAGGTTCGACGACGGGGGAAACATTCAGCTACAGACTTTGTATCTGGGATCGGGGAAACAATTTGACGGCTAGCAATACCGTGTCAGCTGAGACCCCGGCTGGAGGTGGTGGTGGAAGTGGTGGTAGCGGAACACCATCCGATACACAAGCGCCTCCAGCCTTGACAAGCTTCTCAGCAGCTACGGGGACAAGTGTGGGGGCTATTGAGCTTTCATGGGCATACCCTTCGGTGACTTCCGACTATGCGAAACTGAGCGTCCGTGCTTTGGCAGGCACTTCACCCCCCAACGCTGACTGTAGTTCAAACGGGACAGAAATAAGTTCCGTGACATCCCCCTTCTCAACGACGACGTATTCCTACGCAACAGGGACGACTGATGGTTCGCAATACAGTTTCCGAGCCTGCATTACAGACAGCTCTTCAAACCTCACCTCCTCCAACACAGTTTCAGGAGTCAGTGCGAAGATTGCTCCAACTCCCGGCGCTCTTGCCGCCTTCAGCGCCAACACGGGAACAGCAACAGACGGGGACATCGACCTCTCCCTCACGTGGCCTGCTGACGTTTCAAGCTACAGCCAAGCGAAGATTCGACGCCTGACGGGGTCCACCGCTCCGAACGCTGATTGTTCGAGCAATGGGACGGTCGTCAAGACATATACGAGTTTCACGGCGAATGGTTCAGCAACTTTTACTGACGCAACAGGTTCAACGACCGGTGAGCTTTTCAGCTACCGGGTGTGCATCACCAGCACCTATGGAGTTCTACAGTCCAGCAACGCGACGAGCGCGGCAGTCCGTGCAAGGGATGCGCAGGCTCCTCCCAACCTCAGCAGCTTTACTGCACCCGGGGGGGAAAGTTCTCATGGCGAAATCAAGCTTAGCTTAACATACCCGGGAAGTGTTGCAGACTATGCTACGGTTGAAATCTGGCGCCTTCAGAGTGCATCTGCCCCTAGTTCTGCTTGTTCAACGGCGGACGGGTCAGCAATGATCACGAGCTACACAAGCTTCACCGCAAGCTCCGTCGTCAACTACACCGACACCCCCAGTACAGCAAACCCTCCTGCCGGACCATACAGCTATCGGGTTTGTATAAAGGACTCGTCTGGAAATCTGACTGCGAATAATGCGGACACGGTGACTAACAAGACACCAAAAGATCTGACGGCACCACCCGGCCTCGATGGATTTACCGTAGTTGCCGGAGCAAGCAATCTCGGACAATTCTCAATCACCCTCAATGTTTCTGACGGCAACACGTCGGACTACAGCTCTCTGACGGTTCGTCGCATGAGTGGGGCATCCGCACCCAATTCTGATTGTACAAGTGATGGCTCAGCAATTACGGTTGCGAATGCTACAAGCTTTGTGGACAAAACATTTTCCAACTATGGTACTCCGAATACCGCTTACAGTTTCCGCGTTTGTATTAGCGACGCGCAAGGGAATACGACAAACACGGCAACGTCTCTCAACGTTACCCCAAAAAGCAACACGAATCACCGGATCTTTGTAAAATCAACCACCGTATCCAATGGAAATCTGGGAGGCTTATCTGCTGCTGATGTCCTCTGTCAGACGGCAGCAGATGCGGTCACTAGTCTGGGAGGAATCTGGAAAGCCGTGATGTCTTCAAGCTTACAAAACGCAAATTCTCGTATCACCCTCGTTTCCGGTGTCAATGTCAACAATATGAATAGTCAAACGGTAAAAAGTACAGCAACGTTTTGGGACGGCTCAAATTTAACCAACAAAATCGACTATAACGAAAACAGCATTCAAGTCACCACCGACGTTAATGTCTGGACGGGTACAAGTGCGACGGGCACTCACACGGGGACGAGTTGCAGCGATTGGACCTCAACCGCGGGCACTGGCACCTTTGGCGCATCGGATACCGCTAATAAAGCCTTTTCCTCTTCGACATCTGCGTGCACGACAAGCACACACCGCATTTATTGCATAGACGGCCAATAAGCTTTAACTTGATAATATTGTTGGTTTTTAATATGGTTTCACTTGGCAGACTTCGGATTGTCGATAACGGGGGGTGAAGCCTATGATGCGTTTGTTGATCCGGAACACGGGGTTCGTTTTTGCAGGTTTGATTTTTGCTTCTTTTGCCTGTGCGGCAGACGACGACCTTAGGACGTGCACATTCGGAGCATGCATGGTTCCCGATGACGTTGGATACTGCGAAATGGCGATAGAAAAGAAGGTGAATAAGGAAAATCTTATTGATGAAAATGAAAATATTGGTTTTCGACTCAAGACGGGGGAAATGTCAAAAGGGAAATTTCAGCTCGCCATCCTTTTGGTAGAACCGGATGAAATCGTAAAAAAGGTTCCTCCTCCTATATTAACATTTGCTCGCATGCGTCCGCTTGTGGAGGGATACCTTGAAGGCAACACCGTCGTCAATAAATCGGCGTACCTGACCGAGGTGAAGTCAGATCAATTTTTCTCATTGCAGGCGCAGCTCAACCAAGCCTTCCTGGAGTCGATTCAGCACGCAACTAAAGTGGATAAATACCCGTCGGAATGTTCGGTGGACCTCGTCAAACACATAAAAGGCGCCGCGGGAATTGCGGATGCTTTTATAAATTTTCATCAAAGCCTATCGATTTATTCAAAAGGAAAGTGGGCAGGTGCCTATACGTTGTCAGCGGATGAAATGACGACTGTCTATGCACTTGTCGCCGATCAAATCGCCCTCTATGGTAGGCCAAAGAGTGTTTTTTTCTTCGACATAGTCGGAAAGACGATGGACGAACATATGCGGGGAGGCAAGACGGTCGTCTTTTTCTTTGACGTGCGGGATGCGACAGGAAAAACGAAGAACCTGGTCGTAAGTTTTAACGTTGTGACCATGAACATGAACTGGATCGTAAGAAAAGTCATGAAGATTTTTAGATCCCGAGTCTATGCCAACATCAAGCGTGAGGTTGGGATGTTTGTCGACGGATTACGAGTGGAAGGAAACGCTGACTAGCCTTCTTGTTGGAGCAATGAGGTGGTTTGGAGGAAACTGCGCAGCTGGTTCCTCCAAGAAATCCCTTTTGCCTCAAGCGACTTACTGGTTACCCAGGAACGTGCGTTCTGCTTTGCTTTGTACGGAAGGGGTAAAGGCTATCCCCTTGCTTTGCAGGTAAGCGTATAGAGATTGCTCCTGCCGAGCTCCCTGTAGGGAGTTCAGTTCGACTTCCAGTTCATAGCCCATCCGATTTCCTGGGTAGCTTGTTTCATCCAGCGCGAAGATCAGCTCCTCGGCGCCTAGGGACATGGGCGCACTGAGTCGGACGGTCTTGTTCTGCGCTATCAATTTGAGGGGACCACTCTGTTTACCTTCCAGGAAAGCTTTCAGGACTTGTATGGGGGAAATTGAGGAAGGATCTTTTCCCACGCAATCTGCCTCCGTCAAGCTAAGAAAGGAGCGGGATCCCTCTAGAAGAACGCTGAACAGGCGAGAATTCTTGAGTTTGCACTCGTATTCACTTCTTGCAAAAATGGCCTCTGTTTCTTTCTTTCCTCCCTGCTTTAGGGTTAGAAAGACATCGTTGTTTTCATGGCGTGCGCGGAAGACAATTTTGGATTGCTGGAGGAGGAGTCCTGAACTTGTGGGGATGTCGAAATAATAGTTTTGCTGGTTTAATGTCTTGGTCTTGTCTGCAGGAAGAAGCTTCTTGAGTTTCTGATAAGCCCTCTTATCGAGGGTTAATTTTATCTCTCGCTCAGAGTTGATAGTCATTGTGCTTACCCCCCCTGGCTTCCCGGCCCATGACGAGGTGCAGGAGGCGAGATAGGAAAGGATTGAGGCGGCAAGAAGCTTCCTCATGATGCTCCCCCGTCACCTTCAAGAGCTTGTATCATTTTTTGAATATTTTGAGGAATCTTGTTTTCCCAAAGCCAGTGTTTCAGGCTTTCCCAGCCCTGAGAGATTTCGTGTTCAAGAATTTCCAGTCGGTTTAGTCTTGCCGCCTGCTCCTCAGGGGTTTCTGCCTCACTGGCAGTTTGAACTTGTGCCAGGCTCATCACCTTGTCGTTGAGGGAGCCAAAGCGTCTGACAAGGTCTTGTAAGGTTTTGAAGGACGGCTCTTTCATTTGTTCTTCGTCCAAGATGCCGAGTTCGGGAATATAAGTGGGAAGTTTTACGATATTTCTCATTTGTTTTCTGAAATCGTGGAGCTGCTTGCGTTCCTCTTCTTTTCGTAGGTGGTTTATGTCCCATAGAAGCGGAAATTTCAAAATGGCGTTGCAGAGAATAGCGGTCGACATCTTTAGGAACACTTCCCGAGCATTTTGGTCCACCCTTGGAGCGAAATTGATAAGTCGCCAATAGTATTTAGGACGTCGTTTCAGGGGTCTGTATTCCGTGGAATGTCGGAGCGGATTTTGAAAGTAAGTTCTGACTTTTTCCTGACTGTAGAAATGCAAGTACCTCTCCTTCCAGATGAGGACTTGAAAACGGAGGCGTTTGACCTCGTCCTCGCGGTAGTCTTCTGGTGTCATATCCTCCGCGGCTTTCCCCTGTCTGTCGAAGACGTCTTTGAAATTTCCAAGAACATCGTAGCCTGCTCCGAGCAAACTACGCGCCTTGGCCCAAGGGTCGCTTACGTCATAGCGTGGGTAGGCAAAGGAGAAGAGGTCCAGAAGTGCTCGTAGTCTGCCCACTGATTTTCGCAAATCTTTGGTTTCATGAGGCAAGATGCTTGGTGTCAGTATGGCAAGCTCTTCGGTGAGCGCGTCTATGCCTGGAGGAATCAGCACTGCTGCTAAGTCTCCGTAAGTCTTTTGCCTGTTATCGGACTGAGCAAAGACTGCTGTCGTGCTCAGGTAGATGAAAAGACTTACAAGTTGTAGTGTGCGCACATTCATGGGATGCTCCTTTATCGTGGAGAACATGAGGTCCCCCTGACCACTTTTCCTCGAAAGTTTAATGTTTCTTTGGTGAGGATTCTTTAAATGACCGGTGATGATCATGGTTGGGATGACGATGATGAACCGAACCCGGAGGATTTTCAGCCTACCCTTCGTGAAAAGGGGTATTTGGAGCGACTGCCTGACGTAGGTAGTTTTATTGTAGCCTTGGCCATTTATGCTCTTTGCTTTGCCGTCAGTATGGGGGCGTGGGGTTCGGGAACAGATTTGTCGGCAAGTTATCAAACCGTGATTGTGGAAAAACGTTATTGGCGCCTTTTGTCAGCTCTTTTCGTACATGGGGATTTGGAACATTTGTTGGCAAATGGCCCCTTACTTTTAGTCTTTGGGTGTTTTCTTCGCTTCTTTTTTGGGCTTTTCGCGTTTCCGTTTTTAGCCCTGCTCTTGGGGGCACTGGCGAACTTGCTTACTATTTATTACTACGATCCGCAGATGCGGGTGGTGGGGGCTTCGGGGATGCTTTACGCGATGGTGTCCCTTTGGATTGCTCTCTACTTGCGTTTTGACACGATGCACACCGTCTGGGTGCGTTTGTTTAGGGCGATTGGGTTTTCAGCGATCTTGCTTTTTCCCACAACCTTTCGGGATGAGGTTTCTTACGTTTCACATGGTGTGGGCTTTGTTCTAGGGTTAGTGGGGGCCGTCGTGTTCCTGCCCAAGTTGCAAGCGAGTGTCGATGGGTTCAAGAGCGACGGCACTCACCATCAGTAACGCGACCAGATGGACTGGTTGGTGACTTCATGGTGGAAAAGGATTTCTCCGCTTTTCACCTGGGTTCCCAATTCTTTCGGACATCGGTTTGCGGATATTCGTTTTCTTGCGACGTATTTCCCGCATGTTGACTCACCAAGGAAGCGATTCATGATCTCACTACCCTTGAAATGCTTCATAGCATCTTGAATATTCGCGGGCAGGAAGCGAGTGCGCGGCCGTTTCGCGTCATCGGGCGTTTCATGAGGGCCTTCCAACCCTGTACGTAAGAGTGTGTAGAAGACCATGTAGGGATTGGCATCCGGCCCTACACTACGGACCTCGATCCTGGATGAGTCTTCATTGCCAAGAGGAATGCGGATCATCGAGGTTCTATCAGTTACTGAGACTTTAATTTGGTTCGGTGCTTCAAAGTTAGGATCCAGACGACGGTAAGCGTTCACGCTTGAGTTCAAAACCAGGCAGAGGTCGTTTGCGCTGTATAAAATACGGGCAATTAAATCCTCTGCTAACGGCGAAAGGACTCCTTTTTCGCCGCCGTAGAACAGATTCTTGCCTTCCTGAGACAGGGAGATGTTGCAGTGCATCCCGCTGCCATTGATCCCCATAATGGGTTTTGGGAGAAAGGAAGCTGTCATCCCTGAGCTAGCAGCAATTTGACGAGCCAGAAGTTTGTAGAGAAGCAATTGATCTGCAGCAGTAACCGCATCACAGTAGCGATAATTCAATTCGAACTGAGAGGGGGCCACTTCCGGGTGATCCTTCTCGTTTTCAAAGCCCATCGCTCGTTGCGCCTCCGCAAATTCGTCGATGAAGAGTTTCAAGCGATCCTTGGGAAGGGAGTTGTAATACCCTCCCGTTGACACGAGTCGAAACCCTGTCTGTGAGACAAATTCCTGCTCTGCACTAATTCCGTCGAGGAGGAATCCTTCGCATTCCACCGCAACGTTGGTGCTTATGTTTTTCTTGTCTTTTAGCTGGCCAACATATGCCTTCAGGATAGAGCGTTGGTCAGAATGATAGGGGGAGCCGTCCTGGTCTTTGATGTTGGCAAACATGATAACCTTGCCAGCACCAAAAATGTCAGCGGGGAGCCATCGGAAGCTTCCCCAGTCAGGTTCAAGCCTTAGGTCGGAATCGTCGACATTGCTAAAGCCTCTGATGGAGGAGCCGTCGAAGGTTAGGTTTTGGTTATTCTTGAGAATATATTTCTTGTCGTAGTCCAGCATGTGGAAACGACCCTCAATATCGGCAAAACAGAGGGTGACAGCTTTGATACCGTTCTCACCTTTTAGGTACTCCACATAATATTCTTTTAAATCAGGGTCTTTCATTCCATTTTGGACGCGCTGCTTGGCTTCCAGATTGAGGGTTTCGAGTTGGTCGTAGGGGATAGTCAGGAACTGTTTTAGGGGTGTCGATGTTGTCATATGGTTCTCACTGCTTACGTTTTATAGATACGATCGCTTAATTTATTATAATTAACAGACTGAAAATAGTAAATCCACACATATTTAAGCAATGCGTAGGCCAACCTGGGCAAGGAGGTGGTGTTCCTCCATGAATCTCCTTGGGGGAGCCTACCCTTCGGCTTCGCTCAGGGCAGCTCTTCCGTCTCCCTTTTCGCCCCACGAGGCTTACGGGTTACCAAAGATGATGTATATTGACGGGGACAAATAACTGTCATAGAAACCATCAGCGATTCGTCCAAACTTTGAATGCGTGGCGTAAGCGATTATTTTCGCGAAAAGGTTTTTTATGCGAGCTTATGGGAACGCTTCAGCACAGCCGGTTGTATATATCGTACAAAATACTCCGAGTACGAAGATAAATTTAGGAAATCGGATAATTTTCAGTCTGTTGAAAGCAACCTACTTGCCTTCTCCAATGAAGGGACTGACTGGGGGTACATTCAATACAGAATGCGCAAGGTTCCAGACGCATGGCCTCTTTTTGCTTATGCGAAGGTTGGCTTTAGCGCCGATGCTGGAGATACCGCAGGTGTTACCGTAAAAATCGAGCTTATCGAAAGCACAATTCTGAAGAAGCCTTGTCGGGAAGTCAGGAAGAACACGTATGACTGCCGAGGAACGCCCTACAGCAAAACGTTAATCGAGAAGACCGTTGAATTGCGGAATTCAAACAAATGGCATGATATTTACTCAGATTATCCTGTTTTTAAGATCCACGAAAAATCGCATTTGATTCTAAGAATATCTGCGAAACAGCCAGTAGCGGGCAGAGATTTTTTCGTTTTCCACGCTCAAGTTGGAACCGACAAACAGTCTTTGGGACTTGCAGAACCCACCGACATTGACAAGATTTACCAATAAAAAAAGAGAAAGGAAATTTGAAGTGACAAGACTCGTTATCCTTATCTTATGCTGTGTTTCCTTGGTCGCGAGAGCTAACCAAGAAACTCAGGGTGGATTTGAAGAAAACACACTAATTTTAACGAAGGTTGGATATGTAGCCATCAAAGAGATTCGGACTGGGGACGAAGTTTTAAGTTGCGATGTCAAAAATGGCTTTCTGTGTGTTTATAGGAAAGTTGAGAATATTCACATTGACCACGTGGAAACTCTCGTAAGACTACAAGTAGATGGTGTTGACCTGTATGTGAATCCAAACCACAATTTTTTCGAGTTCTCTGCTAAGCGATGGAAACGTGCTGAAGATTTAAAACCGAATGAAGATTTTCTGATAAATTTCGAGGGGGAGCTGCTTGGCATTGAAGATATTGAGATTATCACCGCAGATAGCCTTGTTTTTGATCTAACCATTGAAGATCTTAATACTTACTATGTATCAGATGCTGGACTTTTGGTACACAATTTTGCAATTGTTATTCCCATTGCAACTTGGGTGATAGGAGAAGGAGTCGTCTGGGGTGCTTCCGCCGCGGCACTTGCAGTAGGAATTTATGTCGCCTACAAAGAACATGAAAATGGCGCAAGATCAAGTACTAAAGACAAACATGAAAAAGGGCAAAGTCGGAAGAAAAAGGATAAAGGTGGTGAAAAAAAAGATTCACGCATGCCCTATAGGAGAAAATAGTGAAAGCAGTTCTTGAGAAAGCAAAAGAAAATAACGAGTTGGTTTCCGTGTATTCAGATCCGACGCATCCATCAAGATGTAGCGTCGGTTACGTAGATTGTGTTGATGATAATTTTGTAAGACTTAGGGCAATTGCGAGGAATGGAAAACATGACGGTTACGTTGTTCGCAACGTTCCCAGTATTTTCAAAGTCGATATAGGCGGAGAATACGAAAAGAAAATCGTAATGCTTAAAAATTTCAAATTCAAAGACATAAACCTTGGCGCATGTACTTCAAATATCTTGCTTGAAACTCTAAAGGACGCAAAGAAAAACAAAGGGTGCATCACGATTTTCTTTGGTGAAAGCGATGACTCTGTTGTAGGAATCGTTAAAGGCGCGAATCATCAAACAGTCGAAATTCATAATTTGAAAGAAAATGGTGAAACGGATGGAATCATTTTCGTTAAATTTGAGGCCATAAACAGTGTAAATGTAAATTCAGAAGATGAGCAAATCATCGAATTTCTCAGCGAAAAACGCGAGCCGAAATGAAATCCACCTCCTTGCTGGTTTTGCTAGAAGTTAAAAGCAGCCGATACGAAGAGCATGGTGCGGTTGCACGAATACAGGCGCAAGAGAAATATAAAGGGCAGCAAGGAGCCAGATAAGGGCCTTTCCTCACAGGAGAAAGGTCTACATTTCGTGATTCATAGGCATCAGTCCGCCCGACCACATTTTGACCTCCGTCTCGAGTGGAAAGGGGTTTTGAAAAGCTGGGCAGTACCGAAAGGGCCGTCCTTGGTGCCCGGCGAAGCACGCCTTGCCATCATGGTCGAGGACCATCCTTTAGATTATGGGAACTTCGAAGGGGTCATCCCCCAGGGACATTACGGAGCAGGAACACTTCAAGTATGGGACTGCGGAATTTATATGGAACTCTCTTCATCTGGCCAGAATTCCAGGGAACAGTTTGAGAAGGGTTTGAATAAGGGACATCTTAAATTCCACCTCGACGGGCAGAAAGTAAAAGGAGCATTCTCCCTTGTTCGCACGAAGGAAAACCAATGGCTTCTCATCAAGAAGCGGGACAAATATTCGACATTCAAGGCACATGAATTCGATGATCGCTCGGCCTTGTCCCACCGCACGATGGAGGATATTACGAGGGAGGGCGAAGTTCAGGAAGCCAATCGCCTGAGGGAAAAGCGTAAGAAACTGACCCGCGTCAAACGTCCTCGCAAGAGAGCGCCGCCAAAGGAGCCTTGGGTCAAACATCCGATGCCTGCTCCGAAGGTTTTCAAAGAGACCTCAAGTCGGGAAACTTGTGTGATCGAAAACGGGCCTACTCTAAGCAAGTTGTCAAAGATCATGTGGCCCGATGAGAAGTTGAGTAAAGGCGATCTGCTTGACTATTATAAGAAGGTTGGCACCATGTTGGTCCCGTACATTAGAGATCGTCTTTTGTCGCTCAACCGCTTCCCAAATGGAATTCACAATCAAGGGTTCTATCAGAAAAATATCACCGGTTATCACCCCAAGTTCTTGCAGACGGAAACGGTCGCGTCACATTCGTCCGGGCGTTCTATTTCGTACCCGCTTTGTCAGAATGAAGAGAGTTTGCTTTACCTTGTTAACCAGGGCTGTGTGGAAATGCACGCGTGGTTATCCAAGCGTCACTCCTTGCAATTCCCCGATTTATGTGTGATCGACATTGACCCTCCTGACGAGACCCGCATGCCGGATGTTGTGGAAATTGCTCTCTACTTCTATGAAGTTTTGCGGAGGCTCGATTGGGAAGCCTATCCAAAAACTTCCGGCGGAAGGGGTATGCACATCTACATCCCCATCATGCCCTCAGCGACCTTTGACGAGGTGAGGGAGTTTCTAGCTGTCTTGTTTTCAAACGCGGAGACGGAATTTCCAGATCTTATCAGTTTGGAACAAAACCCGGATAAGAGGAGAGGGAAAATCTACCTTGATGCCTTACGGAATTCCTATGGAAAAACGATGGCCTCGGTCTATTCCGTGAGGCCTCGCCTAGGAGCACCTGTCTCCTGTCCTCTGCGTTGGGATGAACTTCGCCCCTCCCTACGCCCGGAGACATTTCATTTGCGGAATATATTGAAGCGCTTGGAGAAGGTAGGCGACCTCTGGCACGAGCTTCTTTTTCAGGCTTTCGATCTAAAGAAGGCCATGCGGCGGCTGAAGACTTAATCGGCGGCAAGAACCTTCCGAAAGAGTTGAAAGCCAATGTTTACAGGGGGTGTGCTATGGCGCAAGCACAGAGGAAAAGGCAGAAATCCGATCCATTCAAAACCAGAAAGACCAAGCAGCCGCCCACTGCCGAAACAGACACGCTCACACCGAGCACGGAAATACGTAAGGCGATCGACCTGTTTCGTGATTATCAGGAACAGGCCAAACACTTTGAGGGAGAGGCCACTGTATACAAGGACAAGATCCTTGCTTTCAGTATCGAAGAATATTGCAAGCGTGTCTTCAAGGGACAGGCGAAATCTTTCAAACTCATGGGTAACGAGTCCATCGTGAATTACATCGTACAGGATTCGAGCGCGGGATTAAGCGAGGACGATCTGGACGAATTTATCGAACGCTGGGGCGACAAGGCCGCCAATGACTTGATCGTGAAAGATTTTGCGAGCATACGGCTGAATCCACAGATCCTTGAGGATCATTATGAGAAAATCGTTGCTGCCTTGCAATCTCTTCCTGAAGAAATTCTTGATAACCTTTTCAAACCGATGTTAATGAAAGCCAGTCCTCATGCGATAGAAAAAGCAAAAAAAATCGCCAAAACACCCAAGGAACTGGAAGAATTAATACGACACTTGAAAATCAAGAACTACATCAAGTAGAGCGATTCCCCCGACCGCTCGCACCTTTTGCGGCGAGGATAAAAAAGATGGACAGAGCCTCGGCTTTCATCAAAACAGCACAGCCGAAAAAAGAGATTCGCGAGGATCCTCTCGCGTTCCGGCGCATCCTAGATGCCGGATGGTGGGGACAGATGAAAATTCATGGTCACCACGCGCAAATTCATCTTTCATCCAATCAGGGGGAGGAATGCCTTGTTTACAACCGGCACGGGAAACTACATGCACGCTCCTTGGACGAGGAACTCTCAACCGAACTGAGGCGGATCCTTCATCTGGAAAGCGGGTGGTCGGCAATAGAAGCTGAGTGGTTAAAGAATGAAAAGAAGCTCTTTTTGTTTGATTACATAAAATTCAATGGACAGGTTTTGTCTTCCTCCAGTTATGAGGAACGTTACCAGTTGCTACCGCGCCTGTATCGCTCGGACTGCATTGCGACACTCCCAGTCTTGCGAACAGTGGAGGAGTGTTTGCAGGTCATGAAAAATACTGAACCCTATATTGAAGGGCTGGTCTTTAAATCCAGGTGTACCGTCGGATTCTCCAGTCACTCGATCGTGCGGTGTCGCAAGACTGACAGACGTAATGGGTAAGCCACTTGGGGCAAGGAGGTGGTTTGGAGGAAAGCTTCGCAGCTGGTTCCTCCAAGAAATCCGGGGGAGGCGACGCTTCACTCGCCCCCCCAAACCCCCCTCTCCCTATTTGCCCCAAGTGGCTTACGCAAGACTGACAGACGCTTCTCCCTGGGACAAGTCCTTAAGTTATAATGGAAGAAACGGAAGGGGGGTTTTCATGGAGTATTTCCTAACTACGCTTCTCATTGGCTTAGTGGCAACGGGTGCTATGACTACGTTTTTATGGGCCGTCAACAGTTTTAATCTTTACAACGTGGATATGGTCAAGGCGTTAGGATCTTTTTACACTCGGAAAGAGACAAATGCTACGGTACCTGGTTTGATCTTTCATTTCTCTGCTGGCATTTTCTTTGCCTTTGTTTACACGTTTCTATTTTCTGTCTTGCCTCTTCCTGAACAGGTGTCTGTTTACATTTTCGCAATTTTCGGATCTTTGTTAGGATTTGTGCATGGTGTGGTTGTGTCATTGTTTCTTGTCTTGATGGTTTCGGAAAATCATCCTCTGGAAAAATTTCGCAAGGTAAGTCTTGCTACTGCTATTTTCCACTTCGTTGCCCATGTGATCTATGGATTGGTCGTAGGGAGTCTATATGCAGCTTTTTTGAGTTAAAGTGTCCGTGTAACCTGTCAGAATTCTGCCTATTTCAATTTATCCTCAAGTTTTTCCCAGAATTTACGATCATGGAACATAAGTATAGGCGGAGGTGTAGGTGAGGTCTCCCGATTTAAAGGAAGAGAAGGAAGTTTCTGAGGACCAACGTGAGAAAGAGGCGCGCAAGATCAAGGCACTCTACACGTTGTTATGGTTGATTTTTTTCTCTGTTATTGGTCTTCTGAGTCTGCACGCGATGATTGTTGGTCCTGGCTCCTTGTTTTGGGATCTGGCTGTGAATTCGTTCGGTATCCTGACGGCTGCTGTGTTCGTGTCGGGAGTCGTGTTCCCACTTTTGGGAATTTTGCTCGTGATAGCGTTTCCCCTCATTCTTTTCGCTCTTTACTTGAGAAACCGTTAGGCGAGGAGAGGAATTTATGGAGCTACTCATTTCACTCACAGTAATAGGTCTGGTGGCCACGTCAGCGATGAATACATTCATGTGGATTTTGTCGGGCCTAACGCACGCGAGGGTGGATATGGTGAATGCCGTAGGCTCACTCTATACGCATTCTATCGAAAATAGTTTTTGGCCGGGGCTAATCATGCAGTTTTCTGCTGGCGTTATCATGACTTACGTATATGGAATTTTTCTTGGCCTGGGGAATTTTGATGCGACGTATACATATGCTTTCCTGGGACTATTCATGGGTCTAATTCACGGTACTGCGGTCGCTGTGATTATGGCCAAGCTTCTGGGTGAGCATCATCCTGTCGCGAGCTTTCAGAAAGTTACCGGGAAAATTGCTCTTGCTCACGTGGTTGGGCATCTGATTTTTGGTCTTGTAATTGGCACTATGTACGGAATGTATCTTGTCTCCTAGACTCTCCTAGACCTCTATTTTTTCCCAGACATTTTTTCCAGCAGCTCCCTTTGTCGTCCTGCCTTTTCAAAGTCCGGTTTCAGTTCCAGAGCTGAGTTAAGAAGATCCAAAGCTCGTCGATAGTCTTTTTTGTATTTACATGCCATGGCAAGGTTGAAAAAGATCATGGGTTTAAACGCATCGGTCTTAAGAGCATTGATGGCTAGGTCGTAGAACTTAATCCCTTCGTCATATTTTTTCTCTTTTACAAGGTGAATGGCGTTGTTATTGAAGACACCTGCGACTTCTTCTTCGGAGAGTTGTTGTTGAAGGAACTCGATCGCTTCGTTCGCGTTCTCCTGGTCCATCTCGAAGTTGGCGTAAGCTACGACAGCTTCCTTGTTTTCCGGGTCACTCCCCACCGCTTCTTTGTAGTAGGAACGCGCCTTGTCCATATCGCCCTTTTTGTAGAAGACTTCCCCTAGCAGGAGGAGGCGAGACGAGTTTTTTGGACTCAGAAAGTTAGCCTGCTCCAGAACTTGGAAAGCCTCATCAAGGCGTCCCTGTTTCATGAGGATGCGCGAGACAAGCGTAAGGGCTCGGGTGTTACGGGGGTTGGCTTTAAGAAGGCCCAAGGCCATCTCCTCTGCCTCGTCTAATTTACCCTGGCGATAGCGAAGGTTTGCGTACTCGATCTTGGCCACAGGGTGGTGGGGGAAATTGGCGTAATAGTCATCGACGAAGGTGTCAATTTTCTCCTGTTCGTATTCCACCCTTTGGTTGTGGATTGCGAGTATTTTCTGCTCAAGGGGGCTTTTTGATTTGTGGCTTAACTTTGCTGCGTTGATTTCGGTCCCAAGGTTGAGTTGCAAAGAGGCAGCAGTGATCACGCGGTCAATCCGCACATCCGAGGTGAGTGCAAAAATGTCGTAAGTGAGTTTGGTTGAAAAAACAATGCGACAAAGGTACTCCAAAGACTCCATTTTTGCGATACGCTGGTGGAGTTGATGGTTTTGTAATTTGTCGTAGGGATCCCAGTCGTGGAGAAAGAAGCCGCACTTCGTGCGGTTGAGCATCTCGATCGTCTTGTTGATGTCGCTAATGTAGATGGAGTTCAAATCACAGTCTTTTTTAAGGGTTTGTGTGATTTTTTCTCGATGGCCTCCAACTGACGTAAGGATGAGGATTTCATTAAGGTGAATATCTTCTCGCTTCTGATGCTCATGATGGGAAGACTCAGGAAGTGCTTCTTCTCCTCCTATTTTTTTCTCTTTCTCGGGTTTCATAAATTTACACCTAGAAAGTCATCGTTTTTCAGCAGAATAGAGAAAGATTTTAAAAAATTAATTATAATCTATTGTAGCATAGAAGTTGCTCATAGCTATCGGGTTACCAACGTCCATTTCGGGGGACTCCATGTCTAAGCAAGCGATAAGTATAGATTTTTCTTTTTTGAAACAAATCGAAGGACTGGATACCAGGCGAGCCGAGTTCCTGGCGAACCACATCGAGCGATTCTTGGCGGCAGCTCCTGTGGAAATAGATAAGCTGAATGAATTGAACGAAAAGGGCGACAGAGAGCAACTTCGTTTTCAGTCTCATAAATTTGTAAGCACGTGCAGCGTGGTGGGTGCCATGCGCATGATTCAGTTGTCCAGTCAGGTGTCAAAAGGGGCCCTTTCTGAGGAGAAGAAACAACTGACGAGTTGGGTTGGGGAGTTAAGAGGCGAATTCAAGACGGTTGAGAATCTTCTGGGCGACTACCTGACCAAGCTGCGTACCCCGTGAACAAAGAGAGGGGAATCTAGTGGCAAAGACGGAGATAAAGTTATCCTACGTCCGCTCACAACTTCAGATCAGATGTGAGTTTACGAAAACGCAGTGTATTGAGGAACGCAATCCTCCAAGTGATATTATCAACAGGGTTAGAAAAAAGGTGCAGGAAGAAGTTTCCCTCGGTTATGCTGCTTTTTTCAAGATTTACGACGTTCAGTTTCAGAAGGTTTGGACTGCCTTCGCTATGAGTGATGATGCTGCCACAAGCACGATAAATCTGGTTCTTGCTGAAGGTTCTCCCCACCTCAAAGGTGTCAAGATTAAGGCCGTTGGGTCTGACAAGAAATACCTGGCCTACTTGTCGATCGTCTCAATTCCTTCAACGGCACTCGAATGGCCGCTCTCTTTCCTTTACTCCGCTGTCGACAATTTCCTGGCTGAGCAGCGGGAAAAGCGTCCTGTCAACAGGGCACTCGTCCATTACGCGTGGGTAGAGGCATGTCTCGGGAAGCGAGTCGACCGCTTGGGTCTTGAAGCCCTGACGGTTAAGACTAACGATCACGAGAATTTCACCTTCGCCAGACACCCCGACACTAAGGCAATCTTTGCTTATATTCTAAACCGAGAGTGCATTATAAAAACGGTGGATAGGGAGGAATTTTATCAAAAAGCAAAGGAGTACGTCTTTCAAAAAAGCAAAGAAACAAACCTGAACTATCAAATGCTCTTCGCTGACCTTGTGAAATCCATGCGAGCAGCTTCCCTCGGTATGGAACGATTGGGAATCGGACTGCCCTTCCCCTTACTGATCGCCATGCCTGTTGAGGAAATTCCTGCCTACCTGGGAGAGAAACTCATTTTTCAAGCCGCAGATGAACCTCTCAAGAAACCCGTCCAGGCGATTAAAAAAGTTAAAACAGAGCTGCATTTCGAATTTGCCGAAGACAACATGGAGGCAAAAATCGTAGATTTTTCCCTCGATCTTTACGATAAACACAAAATCGACACCGATTGGATTCAAAGAGAATTCGAAAAGGCAGGAATCGTCTACGGAACCACGAACGAGCATCTCATGGCGATTGAGCAAAAAATCGCAGACCAGGAATCGCTCGACGGAATTGTCGTTGCGGTTGGAAAAACGCCAAAAATGCCAGGTGAACCCTTCCTGAAGCTAGTCTTCAAGTTCCAACCTAAGAGTGAAAGCGGAGCTATCAACTTTAGAGAGGCCACGAAAAGTTACGTTCGTAAGGGCCAACTCATCGCCCAGATCGACTACAAAGTTCAGGGGCAGAACGGAATTAGTGTCCTAGGAGAGCAGGTTTCACCCCAAAAAGGCGAGACAATGGAGGTGACGATAGGGCCTGGGGTGAGGGAGGAAAAGGGTCAAAAATTTTTCGCAGAAGCTGACGGGATCCCGATTGTCAGCAAAAACAATATCTCTCTGCAACAACAGTTCATCCATGAAGGAGACATAAGCCTAAAAACAGGGGACGTGAAATTTACTGGAGACGTGATCATCAACGGTTCCATCCTGTCTGGCTCTACCCTTGAAGTAAAAGGGAATGTTCAGGTAACGGGCGGTATCTACGGAGCGCGTATCTTCATTCACGGGAACCTAAGCGTCGCCAATGGCATCAGCTCAATGGTCTACGGTCATGTGACAGGTAAGATTGTTGCCAAGTTTATTGAAAATTCCAAATTTATCTGCCTGGATGAAGTTACAGTCACGGATAATATCCTCAACTGCGAAGCATACGTGAAACATACCATCATGGTGCAAGGGGGAGAGAAGGCTACAATTGCAGGAGGAACAATCACCTGTGAAGGAAAAATAGTCTGCAAGAATCTAGGCACAAAAAGCGGAGCGCGGACCGTTATCAAAATCGGCAGTGACCTGATGGCTTCCTTCCGCCTGACAACATTGCTGGCAAGAACAGAACGGTTTCAAAAGACGCTGAACGCAGATAAGGCCAACCTGAAGGAACTCACCTCTCGTAGCCAGCTTAGCGACAGTCACCAGAAACGTAAAAAGGAGTTAAAGGATCGGGTCCTTCGCTTTGAAGAGATCCTGATGAAGATGAACAATACTCTAAAGAAAACGAGAGATAATTTTTTCTACAACAAGGGCGCCATCCTGGAGGTTCACAACACCCTCCATTCTAACTGCGAGATCCGTGCCTGTGACAAGCCTGTCCCTGTTAAGGAAGAAGTTAAAAACGTGAGAGCCTTCTTCAATGGAAGCCAGGGGGTCCTCAATCCATTATCCGAGCCTGGCCCGAAGTAAGTTCAGCGACCTATCATTATGGTTTGAGATTCAAAAAATTTAAGCGGTCGTTGTTCACCGATCATCGTTCGCAACTGCTCCTCGGAGTATGGGTAGGTATTGATGTTAAAATTGATGACACCAATTGACGCATCAGCCTGTAAACAATCCATAGAAATTGGCCGAATGCGATGATCATATCTAGCATGAGGGATTAAGGCAGCTTGCATACATATGATCGTTACGTCTAGGCTTTTGATCTCATGCATAATAAATTCGAGATCCTCAGTTATCCCTTCAAACCTCGAAGTATCATAAAACCTAACAGAACTACCTTTGCTCACGCTTAGAAAAAGAAAAGCTATGACGGCAACGGCTACCTGATCAAGGCGCGGGACTCGCATTTTGATGACCCTCAGACCCTCCAGCAACGCGACGAAAAAAAACGGTAAAAGCGGCGCTGCATAGTATAATCCAAATGAACGCATGGGCGCAGTTTGGGATGTTCCCAAGATAATCACAGCAGGAATCAACGCCACAAAATATGCTCGACCTAAAACGGGTAGGAAAAGAGCCGATCCGAATAAGACATACCAATGTGATTTCAGGATATCTAGCAAAGGCGTCAGGGGATTGGTGAATATGTTCAATATGATGTCATAAAAACTAGAGCCATATTTAGACCAAAAACTTAAAAAGGTTAAATCCGCCTCCCGTGCGCCTGTCAAACCCCTGAAATAAGGCAAAGTAACATAAAAATTTAGCGCTGCGACACAAAGTGAAAGCAGCAAAAGCGCACATGACTCTCTTCTTCGATTCTTTTCAAACAAGAAAAGTCCCAAGGCAAATGCCGCGCAATAAAACGCTCCATCTTCTTTTATACTTAAAAATAGAATCGTCGATACCCAGAATTGCCATGGCCTTCTCAAGATCCACGCTGAGATCATCCACAGGCCGAGAGGAATATAAAACCCTTCTGGGTGAAAACTATAATTTAAGGTCGATGTCATCCATCCATTAAACAATACTGCATAGACAAAGATCCCCGTCGCAACCGTTTTGCCCATATACTCTTTTCCAATGAAATACGCAAAGAGTCCGGAACTCCAGAGTATAAAGGGATAAACGAGCAACAAAAAATGAGGTGTATTTAAGAGCGCATGCAACGGAACAAAAGGTAACAAGATATGAAACGCATGTATCCCAAATTGCGAGCACTCGCAAAACGGCGACCACATAAATGACCCTTGGCGGGTATAAAAAAGAGCATAATCAAAGATACTGAAATCAATTCCGTTGATTATAAAAGCACGGAAGAGATCTAACGCCGATATGCTGTAGGCCAATAATGTAGCCGTCAAGAAAAAGATAAAACTCTTCGTTGGTAGTTGCGCTCTAAGAAACTGACCCCACACCTTTTTGCGTGACTTTAAAAACAGAAACCAAATCCCAATCCACAGCAGATGCCAAAGTTTCGTTTCCTGTAGTGCCTCTTCACGCGAGTCTAATATGCTCGGAAGCAGTGCAAAGGCGCCGAGTGCTAGAAAAAAAATACGAGCGTGATGTCTTGTCGAAGGCTCATGGTTTGTATAAGTGGTCATGATGATGTGTTGTTCATAACTCACCTAAAAATCATTCTCTCAAATACAATATAGAGATAGTCCCCACTTATAAAACATTCTAAGTCAAAAGACTCCGGTTTGTCCGTAGTTTTTTCTATAAAAGAGAGGTTATGTTGCTATCGAAAAGTGACGACGACGCAAGGGAATCTTGTCACTATAGCAGCATAGGATCACGGGACCTGCGAATCTAAGTTGTCACCAATTTGGGTGAAGGATACTACGTAATGCGTAAGCCACTTGGGGCAAATAGGGAGAGGGGGGTTTGGGGGGGCGAGTTACTATGTTGAATAGTAGTAGCGACCTGGCCCACAAAAAAGGAAACTCCTAGATCAACACATCATAGGAGTTTGTATGAGAGTCT
>JACPKR010000021.1 GCA_016186945.1 Deltaproteobacteria bacterium
AGAGAACCTTTTCATGGTTGCAGAGAAAATTTCGACGAATTGCTGTTCGTTGGGAAAGACTTCCGAGCTGCTTTGACGGATTTGTTGCCTTGGCAATCATCATGCTTTGGATCGGAAAAATCTGTTTAGTGAGATAGGTTCCTACAAATAATAAGTCATGAAGTTGCTTTCCGGTTTGTTCTTGTCAAGAAATTCACTCAAGGCCTGCTTGGACATCCCCTGAAATTCGATGAACTGAACACCTATCCCCTTGTTCATGGGATCGCTGATTTTGTTCGTCCTTGCCGTCCTCACGATCTCTCCCATGACCTGTATGCTTTGCGGGATTCCCGGAAGTTTGAATTCGACATAGATCTGAGAACCTTTATGAAAATTGACATCTGAATAAAGAAAGATACCCGACAGGGAAAGATCCCCCAGACTCAGCATATGAGTCTCGCCTTCCACGTTTACCTTAACCCGATCCAGGTAAATATCATGCGGACCGTAACGATCCTCTCCCCGCACGCCTTTCCCGAGAAGAATCCGGATTTTTTCAAGAAGGATCACCCGTGGCATAGGTTGCTTTACGAAGAGCGCAATTTCCTCCATGTTCTTGATCGTGTCGTCGCAACCATGAACGCTGGTTACAATAATGGGTATGCGTTTCCACTCCTTGTTGCTTTTGATGAACTTGATGATCTCGATAGGGTTCAGATACCGATACTCGAGATCGATAAGAACGACATCAATCGCATGTTTCCTCATATTGGCCTGAATTTCATCAAGATTGGAAGAGATGAACGCATGAACACCGACGTTTCTATATCCCTCGTGATCCAGAGTTGTCGACAAGGATCGCTCGTCCACCATGAGAAGGTTTATATTCCCCTGCTCTGTCATTTCATCTCCTCTGGGTTTTGAAGCTACTGGGATTTCTCCCCTTTTTGAAGAATTCGGTAGACCCGCCAATTTTCTTGATGAGAAGCTTTTTTTCTGTTACAAGCTCTTGAAAATAGGAAACAATTGCGCAATAACGGACCTTGGAAACATGCAGAAGCCCCCCTTTCATTCTAAACCAAAATTCTCTGGAAAGGTGTCAGCGGCCGTTCTTTTGGTGGAAACTCGCCTGGCCTCTTCCCCGAAAGAAGCTTCTGCACTCATCTACGCTGGGAAAGTCCTCGCGAATGAACAGCGGGTGGAAAAACCGGGACAATTGCTAGCTCCCCAAGTGAAACTGAGAGTGAAGGGAACACACCCAAGCTTCGTAAGTCGAGGAGGCATCAAGCTTCATGCTGCCATAAAGGAGCTGGGACTGACGGAGAAATTTAGAGATAAAGTTGTTCTCGATACGGGAGCCTCAACCGGTGGGTTTACGGATTGCGTCCTGCAATTAGGTGCCCGGGCAGTGTTGGCACTCGACGTGGGGACGAATCAGCTTGCCTGGTCGCTGCGCTCCCACCCCAGGGTTACGGCTCTGGAAAACACTGACATTCGAGAATGGGACCCACAGAAGTTTCCTCCCCTCGACTGGATCATTGCCGACATCAGCTTCAACTCGCTCGCTAAACTTGCCCCTGCCTTCACTCATGCCTGCTCGAAAACCACAGAGTGTCTTCTCCTTGTGAAACCGCAGTTTGAACTTCCCTACGAAAAAGTGCCTCAGGGTGGGATCGTCACAGAGGCAAGGCTATGGCAAGAAGCAGTCACGTCCGTTGTGGAAGCGTTTCGGAACTTGGGAGCACATGATTTCTTGCATGTTAAGTCATCTCTAACGGGGCGGGAAGGGAATCAGGAATTTTTCCTCTATTTTAATCTCGATCCCCATTCATGAGGTTCTTGTGGGTATGAACACAATAGTAAAAATGAGCTGCTTCCAAAGCATCTACAAGAATGACATCGTTTCGGTAATCATAGTGAGCTGTGATGGCCCCCTTTTCTACAGCCTCTCGTAAGGAAGACTCCTCGAAGTGATACAGCCTTGCCATATTTTGAAGAGAAATCTTTTGCCCCCGAAATTTGTCGGGATCGTGCCCCAACTCACGCAAAGCCCTGGTGAAATCTTCCATTTCTACCTGTGGCGTCATAGCCTCCTCCTATAGTATTTGAGAAAAAGAATTTGTGGAGAGGACCTTTTTTGCACTGTCATCCCGCGGCTTGACCGCGGGATCCAAAGGGGCAGCCTTCCTCGAACAAGTTGGATCCCGCGGTCAAGCCGCGGGATGACAGACTCGTAAAAGTTTTTCCCAAAATTGATTATCTTGAATACTATAGATCCATTATAAGAAGGCCATCACCACCTCCCAACGGGTAAAGTTTTCCCTGCCGCCTACAGCCAATCAGCCAGTTTTTTTTCCTTAGTATCATCGAGAGACTTATTGGGATTGAAAACACTTCGAGGAACTTCACAAAAGACGAGATTGGCCATCTCACTGTTCCCAATCAGTTCGTAAAGAAGGGATTCATGATAATAGACCTTGCTCCCCCTCCATGCTTTCTCCGCGAAAATCCAGTAGGGGTGTTCATCGAGGCGATAGGTCGTCAGGTCATCCACTGCTTCTACAACGGCGAACACGGGGTTGAAATGTGTAGCCTTTGCTGGATCGGAGAAAAAATCGTCCCGCTCCGTCTCGTTCATATGAGGCAGTTCCAGACAGATCGCCAAGTCACCGACAGAACTCTCGATGATGACGGGAGTCCCTCCTTTGTCTTTCCCGCTGTTAGGGACTTGCCCCAGTAAGTTCAAAGGTCGAGCGTAGAGGGATGGCAAGCTGTCCCTCTTCAGAAGGCCCAAGGGAGTCTGAAAAAGGGTAAGCAAGAGTGACACGAGGGGGCGGCTCTCCATGTCAAAATCTTCCAAAGCAATGTTTTCCTGCGGAGTCAAATCCCTCTGGGGGAGCTGCTCAACAAGTTCTGCAACGAGACTAGACGCCATGCCCATCAGTCCTCGCCTGATCGCGTCGCGTATTCCTTGCACGTTCCGTAAAAGCAGTTTGTAGAAACTCAGAAACGTACGAGTCACTTTCATCGGCTCTTCCCCGCAACCGACCATGTTGTCGATGTTTCTGATAAAAAGTGCTTCTGTGGAGGGGAAAAGTTTCCTCACACGTGGGAAAAGCTCTAGGAGTGCGCCATGTCCCGAAGGGACGGGAGAAACTTGATCCTGTTCACCTTTTACAGGATGACCTTGCTTATTCACTCGGACAGTGGACAGGTCCGGTCCTTGTTCAAGGCAGGAAAGAGCAGTACCAGCAGCAGCCATCGTCTCTTGTGCATGTTTTTGAAAGCGGTCGGAATATTTCCAGGGAGACACAAAAATGAGTGAGTCCAAACCTTGGATTGCTTTATGTTCCCTACATTTCAATTCAAGAAAGGTCATCCCTTCTCTGACACATGGGAAAAGAGCCTTAGGTGTGCGTAGAAGTTTGGCAAGTGATCCCAAGTCGCTGTGTTTTTCAAATCCGGGAGGTAGTATCCAATCCGCCAGCAAATTCGGATGTCGACCGCCCGAAAAAGCCTCGAAAAGGGGATTGATAAAGCGGGTGGAGGAACCTGCCGCGGGGATAAAACTTGCTATCCCAGAGAAGTCGTTCCCTTGCGGCAAAAGGCTGATACTCTTGTACGATAGAATCCGTTGGTTCGTGACTTTGCAGGAAGCCTTGATGACAAAGGTGTGATTTTTCCACCCCCGTTGTGCAAATGAGCTAAATCTTTTGAAATGAGTCTTTAATCGGTCGGGTCGCAGCCCAATTTGCTTGGTTTCGTGTAGGAGATCATCGAGGAATCGACTGTCCAACTTTTTTTCCCTCCTTATGGGGGGTCATCGGGCGTCCTTGCCAAAACCACTTCTGTAGCTTTTTCAGAAGCTTCTTTCACCCGGGTGCTAATTGCCTTTTGACCAATTTCCTGAAGGGCTGTCAATAGTTCTCCTCTCTCGACATGTCCGACTAAGCGATCAGCGATGGCTTCGATGCAATGCGACGGAGGGGCGGGTTCCTCCTTCAGAAACGAGAAAAGATAGGGAAACACAGTCGTATCACACACCCGCACGAACGCTTCCTGCCACGACCGCTCCAGGCTAAAAAAATAGGAGCGCTTGGGAATTTGCTTGCGGTTGCGGTGCGCGAATGCTACCGCCGTCAGCTCATAACCTTCTCGCGTCAGGCTGTAGGAAGCTAAGTTCCTATGCTGACTATGACCATGTACAAGAAAGACAAGCTCACACCGACACAGATATTCCATTAACCCTGAGATCAAGTGTCGGCACTTACCCTTCCCCATAAAATCAAGAGCCTGGACAAGCTTTTCGCAACGGGCCTGACTTAGGATCTTTTTTTCGCCAATCTTGCAGAGAAGATCGAAAATAATATTGGAAACCTGCTCCCTGTCCCCTTCCGACCAGGGAGCAGGAGCCTCGGACAATAGAAACCCAAGCTTATAGAGGAAGAAAACCCACGGCTTTTGCTTATATCTGACTGCCAAGTCCTGGATGATCAGCCAAGATTCCTCTGTAAGGGTCGGCGCAAATTCAAGCGCCTCCTCTCCCCGTTCTTTTCCCACCGCATTCTTGATAAGCAATAGGACCTCTGAACCCAGCCCTATTTCATCAGCCACAAGACCTTCATGGCGAGCGGTCAGGGCCGAAACAATGATGAAAAGGAGAAAGTTCCGTTCTTCCAGAAACGAGACGGCAATCGCTTCCGCTGGAGCTTTTCGTAGAACAGCGGCTAGAAAGTTAGCGATGATCCTCGCCTCTATCTTGTAGGTTTTAACGATGTAATGAATGAGTAAGTGGTGCAAAAGCGTATTATGTCGCCATTGCTGGTGCTTTTCCAGACAGTAGGCCATTTCAAGAATCAGCATCTTCTGCGTAGCAAGGCTAAAGATATGCTCGGGAAGTTTTTCAATCTCCTGCTCACAGAGTTCTTGAAAGCCTACTTTTTTTTTAGGACTCAAGGCTTTCAGAAACGACAGTTTTACGTCAATCGTCTGCATGTTCCCCGGTTACTGGCTGAAAACTGCTATTTCCGAAAACCTTTTTTTTTAAGGGTGAACCAATCATCTGCAATCAGTGGGTGGAAGAAATGGCATTCCTCAATAAGGATGTTGGCAGTCGTTTCCGAGACAGAAGCGATTTCCACGCGTACACCTTCCGACTTCAAATGTCGGACCAACTCTATATAGTCGGCATCTCCGGACATGATGATGATCGCGTCCACCTTAGAGGCTAACTGAGTCGCCATAATACTCAGAGGAATGTCCGCCGATTTGTGGCAGGGAATGACGGAGCCGTAGTATTGTTTGTGAAGCCGCTCGGCAAGCTTCGAGGAAATCCTCTTGCCCTCTCTAAAGTAGATGAGGCGGTTTAGCTCTCTCGTTTCCAAAAGACGAGGAACGAAGGAGTCGAAGTTTAACATCACTCCCTCGTCATTGGTGATGGAGTGCAAACTTCTCTCAATGTTATTGCCATCTATCAAAATGGCGACTTTTTGACTAATGATGATTTCTGTCATGTTTCTTTCTATTCCTGTTGAAAAGACTTAAATGTCGAATATTAATGATATCATCCCTGATCTAATCTACAAACCAGCTTCAGCGGGGCCCTTAAGCAGGCTTTGGTTTCGTTTGCCCGCTTTCTTTTTCTGCCTTGAGCCTAAAAGATTGCCCGCCAATTCCTGATATTGCTGAGAAAGTTTGTGATTAGATCTCATGAATACAAGCGGCATGCTTTTTTCGTGGCTCTCCTTCATGGCCACCGAGTGAGTTAGGTAGGGAGTCAGGACTGACAAACCTGATTGCATCAGGCTATTGATCGACTCCTGGGGAAGCTTTGCCTGGCTTTGAAACTGGTTGATCACGATCCCCTCTACCTTCAGGTGAGGGTTGTGATCTTCTCTGACCTCGTCGACGATATTCATCACCTGATGAATGGCCTTAACACTAAACGCATCACAATCAAAGGGAATTAATATCGAGTCGGCGGCAATAAGGGCGCTCATGCTGAAAAAATTCAGGCTCGGTGGGGTATCAATAAAAACGTCGTCAAAATGCTCTTCGCTCACAAGGCTCTCCAAAGCTTGGGCCAACTTCATGATTTTATACCGATTTTCAAGCTTCTGCTGAAGTTCAGCCAAGTCTTTCGAAGAAGGGATGACGAAAAGTCCCGGTATGGCGGTTTTATGGATGGCAGCAGCAAGGGAGCCTTTGAAAATCTTGAAACTCAGAAGCTCCGAAAAAAAATCCGCCACCGTACCCTCCACATTATTGTAAGAGTCCCCCAGTAGGTACTGACTGGTATTCGCTTGCGGGTCGAGGTCGATTGCGAGAACCTTTCTTCCCATTTTTGCAAATTGCGCTGCCAGATTGCAGGTGATCGAGGTTTTGCCAACCCCGCCCTTCTGATTAAAGATCACTCTCTTCATCTTAGCTCCCTTCTTTCGAACTGATGGCTGTGGGTTTCTGAATGCTTCCAACTTTCTGTAAAACGTACAAAGCTAAACGACCGGCATCCTCTAGGCTCTGCATGGACACTGTGTGGGGAAGATCGGAGGGGGTGTGCCATAAATCCAGGTGGCTGAAGTCGATGATATTGAGAACGGGTACGCCCTTTTCTTTGAAAGGTATGTGATCGTCCTCTATAGGCATAGCTAGGGAGCCGATGAGATGAGATTTACCTAAATACTTGGCCCCTTCCACAAGGAGAGCCTTAAGCTTGGCATGGGAATAAAGGTCGGGGGTCAATTTCAAATCTTTGTATCCCACCATATCCAAAAGTATCAGCGATGCGAAAGGAACAAGGTTTCCTCGCCGCTCCACGCACCATAAGTCTGCGTCATGGGGGCATTGTTTCAACGTATCGACAAAATGACGGCTTCCGTAGGTGTGATCTTGCATGCCTGAGGGGTGCTTTGTCAGTCCATCGTTCCACTGGGGGAGGACGGCCTCTTCACCATCGAACCAAATTACCTGCACATCGCAAGAAAGGTTCAGACCCGTGTTTGCTTTCAGGAACGCCAGCAACTCCAAAAGCAATATTGAAGATGACCCACTGTCGTTCGCCCCCAAATACGCGAACTCGGACATGTCCTTGGTGTCGTAATGTGAGCCAATCCCCATTATACAAGGGGGAGAAGGGATGAGATCAAGAAATGCTGTGACATTAAAACCCTGGCGCGTTGTCGTCCATGAAGCCTTCAGATGGGTTTCAAAATCTCGGTTGGGAGTGTCCGCTGCAAATTCTTGAACAGAAACCTCGACCCCCAAGTTCTGCACAGTGCTTACAAGGTAGTCTTTGATTTCTTTCTGACGCGCTGAACCAAAAGGATGAGGAGCCTGCGTTAAGATCGAGAGGACTTCTTCTGCCCTCTCCCGTGATACCTTAAAAGAACTTGCCACCACGGCAGCAGGCGGCAGCACCGCGTCCGTCTGCCCGGTGCAAGCAATCAGTAGCGACAGCAAGAAGATGCTTGGATAGTAATTGAGAAAAAGAATTTGTGGAGAGGACTTTTTTTGCACTGTCATCCCGCGGCTTGACCGCGGGATCCAAAGGGGCAGCCTTGTCATCCCGCGGCTTGACCGCGGGATCCAAAGGGGCAGCCTTGTCATCCCGCGGCTTGACCGCGGGATCCAAAGGGGCAGCCTTCCTCGAACAAGTTGGATCCCGCGGTCAAGCCGCGGGATGACAGACTCGTAAAAGTTTTTCCCAAAATTGATTATCTTGAATACTGTAGGTTTCCGTGTGTCTAAAATCTTGACCACCTGTACTCTGCCAAGCTCCCCAGCTCTTCCTCGATCCTCAGGAGCTGATTGTATTTGCACACTCTATCCGTCCGACTGGTGGACCCCGTCTTGATCTGCCCCGCGCCACATGCAACGGCAAGATCAGCGATCGAAACATCTTCCGTTTCTCCGGACCGGTGCGAGATAACGGAGGTGTAATTTCCTCGTTTCGCAAGTTCTATACAAGTAAGAGTCTCCGTTATTGTACCAATCTGGTTGAGCTTTATTAGTATGGAATTTGCCACCCCCTTCTCGATGCCCTCCTTCAACCTTTTCACATTTGTGACGAAAACATCATCTCCCACAACCTGAACAGTCTTCCCCACCGCTTCTGTCAAAATCCGGAAACCTTCCCAGTCGTTCTGATCAAGCCCATCCTCAATCGAGACGATGGGGTACCTTGACGTCAGCGCGCTGAGGAATTCGACAAGCTGCTTGGAAGAAAAACGCTTGCCTTCACCCGATAAAGAGTATTCACCATTTTTAAGAAGTTCGCTTGCCGCCACATCCAAAGCAAGGGCTATGTCAGTACCGACAGTATACCCTGCCGACTCAATGGCTTCTATAAGGAGGGAAAGAGCCTCCTCATTGCTGCCTAAGTTAGGAGCAAATCCACCTTCGTCACCGACCGCGGTACTAAGCTTTTTCTTCTTCAAGAGGTGTTTTAAGGTGTGAAAAACTTCTGCACACCAACGCAGAGCTTCTCGGAAGGAAGGTGCGCCGACAGGAACAATCATGAATTCCTGAAAGTCGAGGTTGTTGTCGGCGTGTACTCCCCCGTTGATCACATTCACAAGAGGGACTGGCAGTCGATTTGCCAGGCTTCCCCCCAAATAGCGATAGAGTGGAAGTCCACAATATTCAGCAGCTGCTTTGGTGCATGCCAGGGAAGCCGCCAAAATCGCGTTTGCACCCAGATTTCGCTTGTCTTCTGTGCCATCCAATTCGATAAGCGTCTTGTCTATAAGAGACTGTTGGCTAACATCCATCCCCATCAGTCTAGGGGCCAGCACTTTGTTGACATTGTTCACCGCCTTCGTGACACCTTTTCCCAGGTAGCGTTTTTGATCTCCGTCACGCAGTTCGCAAGCCTCGTATTCGCCAGTCGATGCTCCCGAGGGAACGGCAGCACGACCGAAACATAGACTTTCCGTGCCAACATCAACTTCAACTGTGGGGTTTCCGCGAGAATCCAGTATTTCGCGCGCTTTTACATAGGAAATCTTACTCATGGGCCACTCCTTAGTTCGATATAGTTGATGCATTGAACCTTCAACGTTTGGAAAACGCTAGCTTATCATCTTTGTCTGTCTAAAATAAGATTCTAGGGGATCCCATTGGCTTTTGTGGGGAGCGTTGTCTATCCCTGGCTCCTTGTCTCGTTCTATGGAGGTACTCGGTGGTCGCTAAAAAGGAAAATTGGCAGAATTTCTTACCCAGCATTCATTCCTGGATCGAACAAACGGAATTCCTTCATTGTAAGGACCCCGTTCCCAACGCTCATCACGTAGTTCTAGTGCAGCCATCCGCGGACAATCCGTCGGCGTTTGAACTTGATGCCCCGCATTTGTCCGCATCCTTACGCCAGCGAGTGAAGGAGCAAGGCACGAAGGTGGGGTGGACCCCAAAGGCTGGGAACTTAATATTGTCTGTGGATAACGCCAGCTTTGTCCTCGTTCCTGCGAAAGGTTTGCAAGTCAGCACTGCTCAGAAAGGACGTCAGGCTGGTCTGGATGCCGCAGCGTCGCTGAAGTTTTTGGGCGTCGAAACATTGGTCTGCTGCGAAGGGCAGAACATACGAGCGCTGGATATATGGGACGGCCTTTCTCAAGGTTATTACGCGGTCGATGAATTTAAGGCAGAAAAAACAACAAGCAAAGTTCCTGGCAAGGTGTACATACTTGGGCCTGAAACCAATAAGAGCCTTCAGAAACACTACATCGCTATGGGAAAAGCACAGTGCCTTGTGAGAGCGCTAGGAGATAGTCCTCCGAATTGGCTTAACTCGGAAAAGTTTGCAGAAATTGCATCGGCAATGTCCGGACAAATGGGCGTGCGATGCAAGATCCAAGGTCGGGAAGAGATTGAAGTCATGGGGATGGGTGCATTCCACAGTGTGGCAAAGGGGACCTACACGGACCCGAAACTCATTACGATTGAAATCGAAGGTCGTGACCGCACACGAACCATCGCGCTCGCCGGGAAAGGGCTTACCTTTGACTCCGGAGGCATCAGTTTGAAGGACCCAAAGGGCATGGACCAGATGAAATACGATATGTGCGGAGGAGCCGCCGTTCTGGGCACAGCATATTTCTTGAGTCAGGTTCAAGCTCCCACTAACGTCGTGTGTATCATTGGAGCCGTGGAAAACCTCCCCGGCAACCAGGCTTCAAGGCCAGGGGATATCGTGCAAGCGATGAACGGAAAAACAATCGAAATCCTCAACACCGACGCAGAGGGTCGACTCGTTCTGGCCGATTTGCTGCATTATGCGGTCAGCAATTATCACCCTGAATTTGTCGTTGATATCGCAACCCTCACAAGTGCCGTCGTGATCGCCCTCGGTCACGTGGGTTCAGGATTGATGAGTAACTCCGATAGACTTACCCAATTCCTTCTGCAAGGGGCCGAGACATTGGGTGAACCTCTCTGGCACCTGCCCCTTTGGCCCGAACTCGATGAAGAAATAAAATCGGTCGTCGCCGACTATAAAAACATCACGACTGAATCCGTGGGAGCGAAATCGCTTTCCGCAGGAAGCTTCCTCAAAGCCTTTGTCGGTAAAACCCCTTGGGGGCATCTGGACATCGCAGGAACCGCTTGGGACTGTAAGGCAACAGGCTTTCCCAAGGAAGGTGCTTCAAGTGTTGGACTGAGGACGTTGACACGAGCCTGTCTGGATTTCGAAACCCTCTGATTTCCCGAAGGCCTTCCTCTCAGCGAAGTTCCCCCTTATAATAGAAGATTATTACCAAATTTTTGTAGGGGGGACTTATGCGTAAGGTTTGCCTGAGTGCAAGTTTGCTGACTCTTGTGTTCGCAACATCATCGTTTGCTCGGGATCCTTCCGGAGAGAAGGCTTTCTATAAACTCGACCGTTCCCGTGCGCGAACGTCCGCCATGGTGAAAAGTGGGCATTTTGAAATTTCCGTCGCTAACCGTGTGGGTGACGCTTACCCTACAACCATTGACTATGAATTCTCCGTTCTTTTCGGAGGAGATTATAAGGGAAAAGAAGTCTCAAATGTGACGCAAACATATTTTACTCCCGCTTTCATGGAACGCCTCCGAGCTGAGAAGGAAATCATCACGGACTCCTACAAAGTCAAATACCTGGGACGGGGGGATGCGAGGACCCTGAAAGGAAGGGTCTATTCACAATGCGACAAGGTTCTCATCTACGATCTGGATATCGAAAAACAGCAGGAGCTTGGTGACGTGGTCAGGGCCCTGCTTGTGCCCGCGATTTCAGCTCAGCACCCCGAGCTTCTGGAAACCAAAGGAGTGAAAGTGGAAGACGCCAAATTGCTTGTGCATGTGCATGTCGATGTGCCCGCACTCGGACTTGTAAAGGTCGACATGGAAGGCACAGTCCAAGGCTTCCGCGGAAAAGCAGGGTTCGATTACGAGAACTAACTTTGGAGGAAGCAGCTGCGCAGTTTCCTCCAAACCACCTCCTTGCTACAAGCGGGTTGCCCTGTTAAGGTGGGGTTCTATGTGGTATCGTTTTGGGCAATTTTTAACTCTAGGTGTCAGTCGGCTTTCGGTTCGTAGCCTGGAGCGTCTCGCTTGGTTTTTAACGATCCTTCTCTTTGATCTCGTTCGCATGCGCCGTAAGCTTGTCCTCGCCAATATGAGAAAAGCTTTAGGCCACCTCTCTTCCCAGGAACAAGTTAAAATCGCCAGACAGTCTGTGTTTCATTGCCTTCTCACCGCTCTCGAATTTCTTCACGAAAGGCATGGGCGACTAGGGGATAGGACCAGCATTGTCGGTAAAGAGCATCTCGACTCCGCCTTGAAGAAAGGCCAGGGTGCCTACGTCCTATGCATCCACATGAGTAGTTGGGAAGCTATGGGCGGGGCCATGTCAAGAAATTTTGCCCCATCACATGTGGTCGTAAAACGTGTAGGACCCCCGGGCCTTAATCGTTTTGTTATCGAACAACGCGAACGCAATCAGTTTCACAGCATTTTGAGGAAGAAAAAAGGGGATGCGAAACAACAGATTCAGAATATTCTCTCCAGAAACGAAATTGTCGGTTTCGTGATGGATCAGGGCCGCCCGGGAGAACCTTTCCTCCCCTTCTTCGGTGTCGACGCGCGCACCAACACAAGCCTGGCAGCGATCTGGCGCAAGTATTCCGCCCCCATCGTCCCCGCCTATATCTCACGGATCAAACCGTTTGAGTACCGTTTGCACATTCTCCCCGAGCTTAGTCTGGAAATGACCGAGGATGTACAGAAGAATGTTTTGGAGTTAACCCTTCAATTTAACAAAGTTGTGGAAACTATGATCTTGGCTCAGCCGGAGCAATATTTTTGGTTCCACAACCGTTGGAGAGCGTAGTCGGCATGAATCCTGCTCACGTCACTAATGTTCCCTCCCTTTCAACCGAAAAAGAAACAGAAGGGAGGCTCCTTGATTCGAAGGCTTCTTCTGGTCGGCAAACGACTAAGCTTTTCATCATTTAAAGAAACCGAGGATAAATCCTTTTCTCGCAGTTTTGAGCTATACTTACCTATCGACAAATACTGGGAAATTGATTCACTTTTGCAAACTGCTGACTATTTGATAGCAAGTAACGAATCAGTCGCGGAAATACAGCTGGTTTACAATAAAATCTTTAAGAAGGCAGCTCCTTTTGCCATGAAGGAAACGGACCGCTCCTGGCTTTTCCGACGGTCCAATTCCACGAAAATCGAGTGAGCCTTATGGGTCGGGGGATGGCATGGAAAGATTGGGGTCATCTTCGGTGGCGCTGGCTCCCTTTCGTTTTGCCTCTAAAATCTCCATCTTGTTGAGGAGGATGCGAATCCTTGGGCCACAGCGTCTTCCTCCGCAACCACCAGACCCTGTACCGGTCTTATTATTTACTTCCTGAATCGAGCCACTTCCGACCAAGCCTTTCATCACTTGCCTGAGATTGATCCCCTTGCAAATACAGACCGTTTGAGAAAGTTGTTTATTTTGGTCGGTGCTCAGATTGTCCCTCTTTTTTAGTTTTCGCCCGACTCCGAACGAAGGTAGTGTTCTATACTTTTAAGGGTCTTAGCACTGAGTTTGAAAAATTGAAAGCCCGCTTTCTTTTTCGTTGAGTCGGTCCAAACCAGCCGGGCCTTGATCTTGGTCTCCTCTCTGGCAGGTCCCCTTTTGACTTTCTTGCGACCCGCCAATGCGAGGGTCAAGGTCAATTCGTCCCCAATTTTTCCTTGGATAGGCTCTGAAGTTGTGACCCCTACTCCCCCTAAACTTATATTGACGATCTTGCCCTTCACAGTTTTTTGTTTTTTCGATCGACCAGAATGCTTCCCCTGCACTTCAGTCGCTAAATTGGTGTCGAAACGCTTGAGCAGACGATGCCGTTTGATGAGAAATTTCTCCAACTTGGAAACAAAGTCTTCCGTAACAATGGGCTTCCTTATCCAGGAACACGCGTCTTCGTAGAAAAACAATTCCGCCTGAATAGCTTCCTGAACGACATCGTCTTCAAACGCCGTAATAAGGATCGGCTTGTGGAACGTCTGTCGAACTAACTTTGCAAGGCTTGCTCCGTCTGCGTCAGGAAGGTCAAAGTCGATGATGACAAGGTCGTATGTGTTTTTCCCCAGTTGTTCAAGAAAGTCCTTTCCCGTCCCCACTACGTGGGTTACGACACCCTGGATATGATCCTTGACCACTTCCGACGTCATTACAACACTAGACTTGCTGCTATCAGCAATAAGAACAGATGGCATGAATGACTCCTTTTTTTTAAGCTTTTATTAATTATAATCCATTCGGCCCAGAGAGCTAAATTTGAGCGCCTCCTTTTTTTTCCGAAACAATTTGTAAGTGAAACAATTTTTTTGGTTCTATTGAAATGTATAAGAATCACATCTTTCCTGTCTTTTTTCCCCTAGTCATAGGGGCAAGTATGAATGTGAGCGCTGCTGAGCTTGGCGAGTGGGTAGAAGACTTGACACGGGTCAAAACAGGCCTGACGTTAAGCATTCAAGACAAGGTGGAATTTATCACACCGTCCATTTCCACGCTCTTCATGCGTATGAAGAACCCTTTGGAAAAGGATGGCATTGAGCCTCCTTCTATAGTTCTGTCGAGCGATGCTTCTGATCTTCGGAAGCTCGCTTCATTGATCGCTCTTCCTGGAAAAGAAGATGTGGTGTTGAAACTCTTTCTCGCTGCCACCACGTCGCAGCAGGGTCGTTTTTCCTTCCCGTTGACAGAAACCTTCTTCACTTTCGTCGATCCCAAACGGGTAATCGAGAGGTTCTTCGGTCATAAACACCACCAACTGAAAATCTCTACAAGATTGTTACAGTTGAGTCCTATAGCAAAACACAACTTGCTTCAGCAGCTAGAGCCGTTTTTTAGCAGAGATAACCTGATGATATTGAATGAGAAAATCGACCAGGTCCCTTTTTTAGACTTGGAAAATGAACTGCTCCCTAGTTTTGCACAAAAGGCGGTGAAGAAGTTCTCATATTTCACCGGACCCAATTGTTTTCACGCAGCCTTGGCATTCCAGGACCCAAATATTCCTAAGCTCCCGTATTTCAACCCCAAGAGGGAAGCGGAGCATCACTGGCAGATGATCAACTTTGATGAGCTTTGGCGGGTTTTGAGAAATAGCTTTTACGAGATTGTCCCCGAGGTGTCTGATTTGAAGTATGGAGACCTACTTGTTTTTTTCGAGCGTCCCCAAGAAGAAAGCAGCCCGCAAGAGGTTGATTTCCGCCGAATACGCCATGTTGCAGTCTATCTATTTAATAACTATACCTTTTCCAAAGGTTCCAAGTCTGCAAACTCGACCTACACTGTTAACCTGCTCGAGGACGAATGGAAAAAATGGAAGCGCCGTACTAAAAATATGGCCATCAAAATCTTTAGAAAAAGCGGCAAGCGTGTTACAACTCTTCCTCACGAAGACCTCCACGAATGGCTCTACTAGAGTCTTTGAGAAAAAGAATTTGTGGAGAGGACCTTTTTTGAAAAAAAGTTCCCCTCCACGCCTCCCCCCAAAAAACTTTAAATATTGCAGGAGAAAGAACTTATGAACGCCCCCCAAGAACAAGCCTGCTCCCCTCCCGTGCGCCTTCCTTGTGAAATCAGAGAAAAATGCAATTCCTGTCGTTTCGTCAATATCCCCTATGAAACGGGCCTAGGCTTGAAATACCGGCAGGCCGTCGAAAATCTCCAGAAATCAGAGCTTCTTAAGGGAGTCCGCCTTCTTGCCCCGCAAACATCTCCCAAGCTGTTTGGCTATAGGGCCACCTTTAAACTGGCTGTCCGCTCCCATCAGGGTGGCCTGCACCTAGGTCTTTTCAAGCCTGGCACACACCAGGTGGTCGAAATGAACTCATGCCCCCTTCATGTTCCTGTGCTCAGGCGATTGTTGAAAGCCTTGCAGGCGCAGCTTACCGATCTTGTTGCACAAGGTGCCTTGACCGCTTGGGATGAAAGCACCAGACAAGGAGACCTTCGTTACGTCGTTGCGAGAGCTTCGCACTTGACCGGTGAAATTCAGCTGGTGTTCGTCGTAGCGGATGAGTCTCGAAAGGACGTGTATAGAGCACTTGTCAGGGAGCTTAAAAAACAGGAACTGACCATCAACTCCACACATTTAAACGTCAACCCCGATGTGGGAAATGCGATATTCAGCAGGCATTTTGTAAAAGTCTCCGGCCAGGAACACCTCCGCGTCGTGCTCAATGACGTCAACTTATCGGTAAGCCCCGGGTGCTTCCTCCAAGTCAATCCTTGGCAAGCTTCCGCACTTTATCGAAGGATAGCAGAGCTTGCTGGCACGGAAGGACGAGGAGCAGTGGCCTGGGACCTCTACTGCGGCATTGGGCCTATAGCGATTACCCTTGCCAAGTGCGGGTTCAGAGTTTGGGGGGTGGAAGAAAACACTATTGCGATTGAGGACGCGTGCCTCAACGCAACGCGCAACGACATTCCTTCAAACCGCATAGGTTTCCGTGCGGGGTTAATCGAAGATGAAATCAAAAAGGCTGACGAGTGGGCTTCCCAACCGACGCTCGTGGTTGTGAACCCTTCTCGCAGGGGCCTTGCAGAATTTGTCCGGGCAAACCTGGCAGAACGTCTGAAAGAAAAGGGTTCCCTGCAATATTTGTTCTATGTCTCCTGCGACATAAGCACCCTCACAAGGGATTTGGAAGACCTCACGCGAAACGGTGCCCGCCTGCGACAACTGGAAGCATTCGACATGTTTCCTCATACCGACAAAATGGAGTGGTTAGCCGTCGTCACGCCCTGATCTGTCGTGGTAACCCGTAAGCCACTTGGGGCAAATAGGGAGAGGGGGGTTTGGGGGGGCGAGGGAACCGTCGCTCCCCCAAGGGATTTCTTGGAGGAACCAGCTGCGCAGTTTCCTCCAAACCACCTCCTTGCCCCAAGTGGCTTACGCATTACTTCCGAGCGGACCACGCAAGAAACTTTGATTTCCGAGGTGGAAATCATGTGGATATCGACTTCTTTCTGAGACAGCGCAGCAAAAATGCGCCCTGCGACACCAGATTGGCTTTTCATTCCCACGCCTACCGCAGACACTTTCGCAAACCCATCCTCTGCGAAAATACTCATTTCCCGAAACGGTGGTTTTCGGTTTAGCGAGCGCAGAACTTCCTCCGTCGCAGGAAGGTCTTCGCGAGCGATGGTGAATCCAACTCTCATGGAATCTTCATCCGCGAGAAGGTTATGCACGATAATGTCAACGTTGATGTTTCGCTCGGCGATGGCTCCAAATATTTCCGTGATAAGTCCGGAAACCTTCGGAAGCCTTGTGATTGAAAGTTTCGCAATGTTTTTGTCGAGTGTAATGCCAGAGACAAGGGGAGCTTCGAGAATTTCCGTTGAGTTGATGGAATTCATGATGATCGTCCTTTCGGAGTCGTTGGGGTTAAAGCTGTTACGCACAACGATCGGCATTTTATACTTCGCACCAAGTTCCACACAGCGGCTATGAAGGACCTTGCTCCCCAAAGCTGCCATTTCCAGAGCCACCTCATAGTCCAATTCCCTGATCAGTCGAGCGTCGGGAATGAGGCGAGGGTCTGCGGAATAGACTCCGTTCACGTCGGTGTTGATTTCGCAGAAGTCCGCTTTGAGTGCCGCGGCAATAGCGACCGCACTTGTATCAGACCCCCCGCGACCAAGCGTGGTTAGTTCCCCCTCCTCGCTGATCCCTTGAAAACCTGCAATGACGGGAAGGATCCCAACGTTCCAACAGTTGAAAATATCCCGCGTGTCTATGCTCTGAATTCTAGCCTTTGCATGAAGAGGGTCTGTGAAAATACCCAGTTGAAAGGCTAGAAAACACCGAGCCTGCACGCCGTTGCGTTCCAGCGCTGCGGCAAGAAGTGCGATGCTGACCTGTTCCCCTGCTGCGACAGCAAGATCGTAGAATTTTTCGTTCGCCCGAGGGTTTACTTGTTTGACAAGATCGACCAGGCGGTTCGTTTCCCCCGACATGGCACTGACAACGATAGCGAGGTTCGTATAACCATCCCGATACTGCTTGGCAATCCGCTCCGCTACGGATGCTATCCGCTCGACCGACCCGACTGAGGTGCCACCATACTTCTGAACAACGACAGCTTGTTTTCCAAAACGTGCATACATTTCAAAGCTCCTCTCTCCAGAGTTGCTCCAGGCTTTCTCTTCGTCTTATGACGCGAAACCCGTCGCCCTCGACCAACACTTCCGCAGCACGGGGCCTGCTATTGTAATTGGAAGCCATGCTCGCAACGTAGGCCCCGCATGTTCTGAAATAGAGAAGATCCCCCCCTTTGGGCAGAGGCATGTAGAAATCCTTTCGCAGGAAGTCAGTCGTCTCACAAATAGGCCCGACGATATCGCACAAAAGGTCCATGCCGAGCAGGCGGCGGACCGCGTAAGGCTCATGCATGGAACCGTAAACGCTGGGCCGGGATAAATCGTTCATGGCAGCATCGACGATGACAAAGTTTTTCGTCGGGGTGGTCTTTGTTCCAATCACACGGGTGAGAAGGACCCCAGTGTTTCCCACGAGCACCCTCCCAGGCTCAATCACCAGGGGGATACGGCTGCTTTGCAAAACTCCGATCAGAGAACGAGCGTAGTCGACCAGGCTTGGCGGGGTCTCATTCGTGTAACGGATCCCAAGTCCCCCCCCCATGTTGAGCATCTTGATGGGGAAACCTGAACTGCGCAGTGTTTCCGCAAGATCACGCATCTTTTGAGCCGCCGTGATTAAGGGAGACAGTTCCGTTAACTGGCTCCCGATGTGGCAGGAAAGTCCGACAAGGGACAAAACTCCCGGCTTTTCCTGCAAAACGTTTAGACATTGCGCAATGTCTGCTTCGGGGATTCCAAACTTCGTCGAGTAAAGACCCGTTGTAACCTGCGAAGCAGTCCGTGCATCCACATCCGGGTTGATTCGCAAACTGAGGGAAGCACGGAGGCCCATGCTTTTTGCCTCATCGGCAATTTGTCGAAGCTCGAACAGCGACTCAACGTTGAAGGACAAAATGCCGACCTCCAACGCTCGCCTAATCTCGTGTTCTTGCTTGCCAACCCCAGAAAAAACGATAGTTCGGGGATCAGCACCAGCAAGGAGGGCACGTTCAAGCTCCCCCAAGGAGACAACGTCTGCACCCAGACCTTGCTGAAAAATGCTCCTTAATATGCTGAGGTTACTACATGCTTTTACCGCGTAACAAAAGCTCGTAGGGTAGGAGGCGAAAGCGGACTTTAAAGCTTCACAGTGCTGCGCCAGGGTCGCTGCTGAATAGACGTAGAGGGGGGTCCCTACCTTCGATGCAAGGCTTGCCAGGGGAACCCCTTCACAGTATGCTTCATCGTTTTTATAAACAAAATGATCCATTGATGATCCAACTATGAGAAAGGTGAGCCTTGCCAACTCATGCTGATTTAAGAACGAAGATTTTAGATGTAATCGAAGCATACGAATCTGGCAAAGAAAATATTTTGAAAGAAAGAGAACGCGATATTTTCGCTACTCTCGAAGCCCTCGACCAAGGGAACCTTCGCGTGTGTGAACAAATCGAAGGTGAGTGGAAAACACATGAGTGGGTAAAAAAAGCGATCCTGTACTACTTCAAGATTGCTCCCATGGTGGAGACTGCCGTCGGGCCTTTTCGTTATCATGACAAAATTCCCCTTAAAACAAACTTCCGCGATTTGAACGTACGTGTTGTACCTCCGGCTACGGCACGATTTGGCTCGTTCATGGAACCTGGCGTGGTGTTGATGCCATCCTATGTCAATATCGGCGCTTACGTCGGGGCAGGAACGATGGTGGATACATGGGCGACGGTCGGCTCATGCGCACAGATCGGTAAAGGCGTCCATCTTTCCGGAGGAGTAGGGATAGGGGGTGTTCTGGAACCTGCCGCTGCGTCTCCGGTGATCGTAGAAGATGGTGCTTTCATAGGATCGCGCTGCATACTTGTGGAAGGCGTTCGGATAGGAAAAGAGGCGGTTCTTGCGGCGAACACTACGCTGACCGCTTCGACCCCGATCATCGACACACGTCATGGTGAGTTTCAAACTCTCAAAGGCTTTGTGCCGGAACGAGCTGTAGTCCTCCCTGGGACGAGGGAGAAAAAGGTACAAGGAGGTACAATTTACACAAGCTGCGCCTATATTGTAGGAGAGAGAAAAGCTTCCACCGATCAGAAAACGTCTCTCAACCAAGTCCTTCGAGAATTCGCGCTTCCTGTTTAGAACCAACCGGGGCAAGGAGGTGGTTTGGAGGAAACTGCGCAGCTGGTTCCTCCAAGAAATCCGAGGGAGGCGACGCTTCACTCGCCCCCCCAAAGCCCCCTCTCCCTATTTGCCCCAAGTGGCTTACGCTTTACTTTTATCTGAAACTAGCTCTTCCCATAATAGGCGACTTGTGGTTAAAAAGATCGTCTCGATGTCTCTATGAGAAAAATATGAGGAGACACAGCCTTGCGTATTTTAGTTGTGGAAGATGATGCCCCGTTAGCTAGCGTTTTGTTGCGCTGTCTGCGTGAGGAATCGTATGCGGTTGATCATGCAGTAGACGGGCAGGAAGCGGAGTGGATGGCGTTTGAAAATCCGTATGACCTCATCATACTCGACCTGATGCTCCCACGTAAGGACGGGATGGATGTTTTGCAGAACCTGCGTGCCGGTGACGTAACAGCGCCTATTCTTATTCTCACAGCCCGAGACAAAATCGACTCCCGGGTCGAGGGCCTTGACAAGGGAGCGGACGACTTTCTTTCAAAACCTTTCGAGTTGGAGGAATTGACAGCTCGTGTGCGTGCCTTGTTGCGACGGAAGGCAAATTACACTCCTCCCATTCTTTCCGCGGGAGCTTTGGTCATCGACCCTTCTCGCAAGGAAGTGAAGTTGGCGGGCCAAGTCGTCGAGTTCACTGCTAAAGAGTACAGCCTCCTGGAATATTTCGCTCGAAACCTGGGAAGTGTTTTGACGCGAACCCAGTTGTCGGAACACGTTTGGGACGTAAATTTCGAGCCGACTTCTAACGTTGTAGATGTTTACGTGGGTTATTTGCGGACGAAGATTAGCAAAGCCCTCGGGTTCAACCCGATTCGTACGATACGAGGACATGGTTACATGTTGGACATGGACGGCGATTTTACTGAACTTGGCGACAGGACACGTCAGGCGAGTTCATCCGCTCAATCCAACTCCCATGTTTCTTGAAACCATCTCCGTTCGTCTCAGACTTTCCCTCCAGCATACAGCATGGATGTCTCTCCTTCTTCTTTCCGTTGGCTTGGGGCTTTTTAAAATCGTTGAGCATAACCTATATCATTCAGTTGATGCTGCCCTCTTGTCCTCTGCAAACTCCATGAAAGACATGACGGACATCGGAGGAGTCGCTGCGAAGACAGAATTCTTCGACCAAGTCCTGCGGAACATGGGGAGCCAACATGAGATAGCAGCAGCCCGTCTCATACGGCCCTTTGCAAAGGTCATCCAAGTTTCGAGACGAGAACGTTTCTCTCATCAGGGCGAAGACATCACGCTACCGCTCACCCCAAAAGCAATCGAGCGAGCCGAGCTGGGAATGGCAACATTAGAGACCTTTACGTTCAAAGATGGAGCGTCGTATCGACAGGCCACCCTTCCTGTCATGAGGAATAGTCAATTCTCGGGAGATCTGGTACAGGTCGGTGCATCCCTCGGCCCGACACAAGGAATTTTGAAGGGAACAGCCCTGCTGCTGTGCTTGCTCCTACCCCTTATTTTTGTCATCTCGGTCGTCCTCGGATACTTTTTGACAGCCAAAGCGCTAAAACCCGTAAGGCTGACTACGGAAGCCGCGGCAAGCATGGGGATAGACGATCTTAACATTCGCCTGCCGGTACCTCCTGCAAAGGATGAATTGCAAAGACTGGCTCTGACTTTCAACGCACTGTTTGACAGGTTGGAAGACGCCATCAAGAGACTGCGTCGATTTTCAGCCGATGTTTCCCACGAACTCCGCACCCCACTCTCCGTAGTGAAGGGAGAAGCAGAGCTTGCCCTCCGGAAGAAACGTACACCCGAGGAATATGAGCAGTCCCTGTCTTCCATTTTGCGAGAAGCTCGGCATATGGCGACGATTGTCGATGACTTGCTGCTTCTAGCAAAGGCGGAGAGCAGTCATGTAGTCATGTCGTGGGAAAAGATCCCGACTCAGGAATTTCTACAAGAACTGATGGAGTCGGTCAAAACCCCTTTTCGAGAACGCGGGGTGAGGATCGAGTCTTGCTGCTCAGGACCCGAAGCGTTTCGAGGGTCGAAAACCTACCTCCTCTTAGCCTTGAAAAACATCCTCCTCAATGCAGCAAAACATTCTCCCCAAGGAGGCGTCGTCCACCTGACCGTAGATAAAAAACAAGACTCCCTCGTCTTCTCGATCAGCGATCAGGGGGACGGGATTGCCCCTGAAGATGTTCCCTACATTTTTGATCCGTTTTTCCGAAGTGACAGTGCAAGGAATCGAGCTGCAGGAGGCGTGGGTATCGGGTTGAGTCTAACCCTTGCCTTGATTAAGTTGCACCGAGGTGAGATATCCGTCGCTTCTCATCTTGGGAAAGGGAGCTGCTTTGAGACCAGACTTCCCCTCTAATCAAGACTGTGGACAGACCTGTGGATAAGTACTTTTTTCCCTTTAATAACAGAAAAATACTATCCACAGGTTCAGAAATCTCTGACCAGTATCTTAAGTTTATTTTTTGATGACAAGAATCCATTATTGTCATCCTCTTTGAAGATGTCAATGTTTGTCACTTGGCTGGATTAGGAGTTTGGGGCAAGGAGGGCAAGGAGGAGGTTTGGAGGAAACTGCGCAGCTGCTTCCTCCAAGAATTTCATTGAGGGGAGGCGACGCTTAACCCGCCCCTATATGTACGGAAGAATCTCTTTCTTCACAACCTCAAGCCCAGACCGCGCTTTCAGTATGGCTGTCACTAGGGCTTGAATTTCACCCCGAAGTGAATCTACCACCTGACAAGCGCCGTCTGCTTCGGCAAGGTTCATGTCTGATATCTTCTTGATAGCAACACCCATGAGGAAAATCGAGAACGCTCCTTTTCCAACTGCCCAAGCCACCTTCCCTACACGAAGCTTGCCTCGCAATTTCTTCGCAAACCAGCCACTGTCATAAGCAGGGTCGTCGGGATGGCGATAGATTGCAATCTGGTCAGGATTGTAAGGTATTTTCCGATCCATTGGTTGGAGTTTCCACGATTTCCCTTCCGCTGAAACGGCAATGTTTCCGAACTTAAAGTCTTTACCTTTAATAGAAGGTTCCTGTCTCGCCACATGCTGTTTATCATCACCCCCATTTGTTTGCGTGCCATCCCAATTCAAATAGAGTGCCCTTTTGTAGTATTTCAACTTCATGCCTTGGACTTGTTGTTGGCTAAAAAAGACGTCTGTGCCAGTCTTGTCTATAAGGCGCTGTTTGGAAATCGGATCGTGTACGTAATATCGCTGCCCGTTGGGGGTTCTCCAGAGACCCGTTGGTTTGTCCAGTTGGAGTTTGATAGGTTTCTCGTCTATCACAACAGTCCTCTGCTCCCTAAGGTACTTTTTCCAAGTTACGATGCTCCAGACATCCATAAGCGCAAATCCAAGGGAAATAACGGCACCCATCCCTGCGGCAAATGCTGCAATGGTGTCCTGCGAATTCTGCTCAGGCACTCCTAGTGAAGAGAGAATGCCATATTCAACCGTTTCCACCGGTCCTTTCAGCTCTGGCTTGGGAACTTTTTCTGGTTCTGCTGGCTTCCAGTCAAGAAGGATGGGAAGTTCTTCTGTAAGAAAATACTCGGACAGATCCTGCCATGTCATTGCGGCAATCTCTTTCTTTCGTTTTTCCAAGTCCGGATCGGGGGTCCCATTACATTGTTTGAAGGCAGTAAAAAAGGCTTCCAATTTGCTAAGGACGGCTTTCGAGTCATTTGCGATTTGACTACTGAGGCTCTGTTGCTTACGAAGTAAGTTGAGAAGTTCCTCACCCTCTTCTTTCTCTTCTGGGGATGCGAATTGTTGATGGATTTCGAAATCCACGGTCCGCCAGACTTTGGAATAATACTGGCGAGGATCTTGTGTCTGGTAAACCATCCTTGCCAAGATCGTGACAAATTCCGCGGGGGCGGGGGCGAAGGCCACCTGGTTAAACGTTGTGCCGAGGGAACAAGGAGAGCTTTCTTGTCCGAGCTGGGGACAGATTTCATATTCGATGTAGTGATTCGCTTGGGGAAGAGGAGTCTTTTCATCTCGCGGGGAGACGACCGTGTCGCTATCGGAAATAGTGAAGGAAAGTGATAATACGTTAACGTCTCCAAAGGGGACAAGTGAGGGAACAATGCGCACAATGTCGAGAGAAAATTCAGCCGGAAGAGACGTGGATGGGCTGCCTGTCGCAAGTTGTTGGCGTACATCGACTGACTCCAAGGGTTTACATGAAATGGCAATAAGCCATAGGTAGCTAAACAGACTGTGAATTGTGAAAAGTCTTTTCATTTCATCCAAGTGCCTGAATTTGAATATAAAAGTTCTCATGAGTTTTTCGGAAGACCGACCGATAAAGTTAGACGAAGGTAAGGAGCCAAAGTGAAACACAAGTTTCGATTTTTTGGGCGAACCATAGGTTCCAACGAGTGGGCCATCACCGGGGAGGAGTATGAGCATCTGAGGAAAGTTCTACGCTTGAAGGAAGGAGAAGAGGTCGAAGTTTTCGATGGCGAGGGGCGTTGGGGAGCCGGAAAGATCACAGAATTCGATAAAGACACTGCTATAGTCTTGGTAACCCAGACCAAGAAAGAGACTCTTGCGATACCGAGCCTTGTTGTTGCGATCGGGGCGCTTCAACCTAAAACCATGACGGACTTACTGCCGTGTCTGGTAGAGCTAGGAGTTGATACCATTCATGTTATAGAGCTTGAGGGCGTGCCGAAAAACCGCACCAACCCAAAGACCTTGGACCGTTGGCGGCGCATTCTCCTTTCTTCACTCAAACAATGCAAGAGGGCAACAATGCCGTCCTTTAATGTTTGGCTTGACTTGGCTCCGTTTGTCCAGCTCGCGTCCGAGACTTTGCCTCACCGATGGGTCTTGGATCCGACGGCTACGCAATCTATTGCAGACCTAGAGTTAGCAGGTAAAGAAAGTATCTGCCTCGTCATGGGGAGCGAAAGCGGGCTGTCTGCGAAGGAACTCGAAGTTCTGGAGCAAGCTGGCTTTCAAAAGCTGAACTTGGGCCGTTTCACACTTCGTTCCTTCACGGCAGCACTTTCAGCCGTTGCTGTTCTCTCCGCAAAACGAGGAATAGGGACCTGAATCCGTCCCCTGTGTTATCATTTTAGCAACAATACTCTGCGGAGGAAAAAGGATGCCAATAAGTAGAAGGACCCAGATCCTTATTGAACCTTATCAACAACTTCGCTTTGGACTGATCTTTATTTTGATCAACATTGTATTTGCTGCCCTGATGTGTTCAGTTTTCGGGTATTTTTTATGGGACATTTATGAAGCGATCAGCGAATATTTCAAGCTCGATCCTTCTCAGAAAACGATGGCTGCCGAGAAATTCATTCGCCCCTTGCTGATGGGGCTGGGAGTCGTTGCTCTTTTCGTAGCGACGACTTTATTCACATCGGCGCGATACACGCACCAGATCTACGGACCCCTTGTTTCCATCCGCCGTTTTTTGGATGAACTTCTCAGTGGCCAGAAGCCGAATCCGATCAGGTTGCGCAAAACAGACCAGCTGCATGACATTGCCGACCGATTAAACAACATTGCGGGTTTAATAGGACCTCCCAAATGGGAAGATTCGAAGGATAAGATTGTCAGGTTTCTTAACGATTTGATAGAAGGGAAGGAAGTGAAAGCGCTTCGCCTCAGTGAATCCGACCCGCTTAAAGCCATTGCTGACAAACTAAATAAGTTGTCAAAATCTTGAGAACCTGGCGCGGGGTGAAACTATCGAGTTTTAACCGGAAAGGTAGAGAGAAATGAAATCTTCAGTAGCGACCGACCCTAAAAAAGTAGCCCAACAATATAAGCGCATGTCAGAGCGTTTTGCCCGGTATCGAAAAGCCCTGAAGCGCGCCCTCACTCTGTCTGAAAAGATACTTTTCTCTCACCTTTCCGATGATAGCGATGTGGCATCAATTGAACGAGGTAAGAGCTTTATTATGCTCCGCCCCGATCGGGTGGCGATGCAGGACGCAACGGCGCAGATGGCCATCCTTCAGTTCATGCAATCCCAACGTAACAAAGTTGCGGTTCCTACGACTGTTCACTGTGATCACTTGATTCGCGCTCAAGTCGGTGCTGAGCAGGACATGAAGACTTCCGTCATGACTAACGCAGAGGTTTTTGATTTCCTCAAGTCCTCATCCCTTAAGTACGGCATTGGTTTCTGGGGGCCTGGTGCGGGCATTATCCACCAGGTCGTTTTAGAAAATTACGCCTATCCTGGCGCGTTATTAATAGGCACTGACTCACACACCCCCAATGGGGGTGGCTTGGGGATGTTAGCGATCGGCGTGGGGGGTGCCGATGCTGTTGATGTAATGGCGGGGATGGCTTGGGAACTCTTGGCACCGAAGTTATGTGGCATCCATTTGAAGGGCAAGTTGCAGCCATGGTCTTCCCCAAAGGACATCATCCTTAAGGTTTTGGAAATTCTTACTGTCAAGGGGGGCACCAACAAAATAGTGGAATATTTCGGTGAAGGAGCGCGGTCCATTAGCTGCACCGGAAAGGGAACCATCACCAACATGGGTGCGGAATTGGGGGCAACCACATCGGTCTTTGGCTACGACGAAAAAATGGGCATGTTCCTAAGGGAAACGAGAAGGGGAGACCTAGCCGACCTTGCGGAAAAATATACTGCGGAACTAAACGCTGACCCAGAAGTTGAGAAGGATCCTAGGAAGTATTTTGATGAAGTCATCGAGATCGATTTAAACAAGCTGGAACCTTACATTGTGGGACCTCATTCTCCCGACCTGGCGAGACCAATTTCCAAGTTAGCTGCCGAGCTTGAAAAAGAAAATTACCCTCGCGATATTCGTGTTTGCTTGATCGGTAGTTGTACGAACTCATCCTACGAAGACATTTATAAAGCTGCGGAACTTGCCAAGGAGGCCCTCAAAAATGGTGTGAAAGCGAAAGTTCCCCTGATGATCACCCCGGGGTCCATGCAAATTTTCTCGACTGTGAAACGGGATGGCTTGCTTGACACTTTGGAAAAGTTCGGCGGCCTTGTACTCGCCAACGCCTGTGGGCCTTGCATAGGCCAATGGGAACGCAAAGACATTAAAATGGGAGAGCGCAACACAATCGTTACTTCCTTCAACAGAAACTTCCGAGGCCGCAATGATGCCAATGTGGAGACAATGAGTTTTATGACCAGCCCGGAAATGGTGATTGCGTATGCCATGACAGGTGATTTGAGTTTTAATCCTATGAAGGACGCCATCCAGACACCTGAAGGTAAAACCTTTCGGCTGACAGCCCCACGAGCGCCAGAACTTCCTAAGCAAGGCTTTGTGGCAGATGTTTCGGGCTACATTGACCCTGCAGGTAAGGGAAAGGTGGAGGTGATCGTCAGAAGAGATAGCGAGCGTTTGCAACTTCTTGAACCATTCGAAAAGTGGGACGGTAAAGACTTCGTAGAGCACCTTCTGCTTGCAAAGGTGAAAGGTAAGTGCACGACGGATCATATTTCACCAGCAGGCTCCTGGCTTCGTTATAGAGGGCATTTGGACAAGATCAGCGACAACATGTTCTTGGGGGCAACGAACTTTTTCACTGGAGACATTGGGAAAGGAACAAATCTCCTCACAGGAACAAAAGGGGAAAACCTTTCTGCAATAGCCAGGGACTACCTGAAAAAGGGAAAACGTTGGGTTGTAGTGGGTGACGAGAACTATGGCGAAGGTTCCTCCCGCGAGCACGCTGCCATGTCACCGCGCTACCTTGGGGCAAGTGCGGTGATTGTGAAAAGCTTCGCCAGGATTCATGAGACGAATCTGAAAAAGCAAGGTCTCTTGGCGCTAACCTTTGTCAATCCAGGGGATTATGACAAGGTTGAGGAGAGCGATTCGATTTCCATCCTGGGGTTCAAAAGCTTCGCCCCCGGAAAAAACCTAACCGTTGAACTGAAGAAAAAGGACGGCAAAGCAGTCCGCTTCGAAGTTTCCCATTCCTACAATGCAGAGCAACTAGAGTGGTTCAAAGCGGGTTCGGCGCTGAACCTTCTTGCTTGACAGGACCCCCCTAGGCCCCTATAGTCACTCTTACTTTCCGCGGGGTGGAGAAGACTGGTATCTCGTCGGGCTCATAACCCGAAGATCGGGGGTTCAAATCCCTCCCCCGCTACCAAATATGTTATAAAAAAAGCTCGCTTCAGAAATGAAGCGGGTTTTTTTTGTTCTAGTGGGTTCGCTTTGCTCACCTGAAAAGGATGTCGCTGCTTCGCAGCTCAGCTGTTAGAAGTAGAAGAGGGTCGGACACGAATGGCTCGTTTGAAAGGTTCTGCAGACGCTTCATCAAACTCGACTTGTTCCCCCTCCTTCAATCTTTTTGTCTCGCTGCTGTTATAAAGTAGATTTTCATTATCAGAAATATCACCCAAATGAGCAAAATATTTCTCACCATCCTGTGATTGTATTGTGAAAGAATGAGGGTTACGTTCACCCTTCGTTTCGATTACCTTTCCTTTTATTTTAGTTTTAAGCTTCTCTTTTTCTTGGGTTTTCATTATTCACTCCTGAAACCGAAATTTCTATTCGCTCGAACGTCGAATATCATGAGAAGCATCGGTAAAGGTCGTTACCAACTTGAATGCTGTTATCGAACCTTGAATGTGAACTTATAATTGAAAACTTGCTTGAGGAGGTTAACTTGGACCTCGCTGCTTCGCAGCTCGACTCTTTGTGGCCCCTTTGGAGACCTTTTTCAGGGCCCACCTCCGGTGATCGGCCGTCTGTCGCGCCCCACCTTTCGGTGAGGGGCGGCTCCATACGGTGATCACCGGTAGTGTCGAGAGGTCGCGGGTTAACACCCCCGCACCTCTGTGGTACCTCACATGCCCTTTAGCCTATCCTTATTGATGACTCCATTTTTCTACTTGCCAATTATGACTATGTACGTACAATGTAATATATATTGAGTTTGGAGATTCAATGGAAATTTCTTGGGATGAAGTGAAAGCTGAGATCAATGTTAAAAAGCATGGAATTTCCTTCGAAGAGGCGGCCACTGTTTTAGTAGATCCAAATGCAGAAACATTTTTAGATGATCATACATATGAAGACCGATTTCTAACCCTAGGGTATTCAGTCAGGCAAAGGCTTCTTCTTGTCGTTTGGTGCGAAAGAATCGAAAATACAATTCGAATTATATCGGCTCGAAAGGCCACTACCCATGAAAGGAAAAGGTATGAAGAAAGAATATGATTTCAATAAATTAAAGCGAGTGAAAAAGGGTCCAGTTGTTTCCAAGGATAAGACAAAAATCTCTAAGACGATTCGCCTTGATTTTGCAGTTGTCGAGTGGTTAATCACTGAATCTGATCGAAGAGGAGTGAAATACCAATCCCTCATCAACGCATTACTTAAGGAAGCTATGGAGGCTGGCGGCGCGATTTTGAATGAGACAAGAGTACGACAAATTGTTAGAGATGAGCTTAAAAGGCGTGCTTCCTAGGTTTCGCATCAGAACCCAAGTACTTCAGTCTTCCCTTTCAGCTCCTCCGGCACCATGTGCACATATCGTTCGGTGACTTGGATTGTAGAGTGACCTAGGATCTTTTTCAGGTCGTAGATTTTCCCACCTCCTGCAAGGAAGTTTGATGCAAACGTGTGGCGTAAGTCGTGAAACTTAATCCCGGGATTGCTACACATCTTTGCGAGCTTCACAAAGTCCTTTTGCAGCATGTCGATTGGAGATTGCGGAAGGACTTTATTGTCTGCTGTCGTTAGGGACCTAATCACCCTCAAGTATCGAATCAACTTCGAAGAGATTGGGACATAGCGCACTTTGCCGCTTTTGGTGTACGACTTGTCAGCCTTCAGCACCCTGCAATAGGCGCGATCTACCGTTATTAACCTTGCGTCGAGATCTATACGATCCCACTTTAGTGCGACAAGCTCACCTCTGCGCATGCCCGTGTATAATGCCAACACTGTTGGCCAAAATGCACGAGGCTTGGTGTCGAACTTCTCGAAGAATTCGAGAAATCTAACAACTTCGAAACTCTTCCAGTACTGATATTTTTGTTCACGAATGCTGTACTTTCGGACTCTAGCAACAGGGTTATCTTTCACATAGCCCCATCGTATCCCATCATTAAAGACCTTCCGAAACAGGCCCAGAGCATCGTTACAGATCTTCTCGCACAGACCCAAACGATCTCTTAATTCCAAAAGCCACAACTCTATGTCACGCGTTTTGATTTCCTCGATCTTGAGTCTTCCAAAGTATGGGAGAATCTGGTGTCGTATCATTCCTTCGTCGCGCCTAATAGACGCAGGAGCCTTGTATGCATTAGCGTAGGTTACAAGCCAGTAGCACATTAGATCTTCGATATTCTCAGGCGCCCACTCAGCTTTCATGGCTAGCTCCTTTCTGTTGCTTGATGATGTGAGGATTGAGATAGACAAAACCAGAATTGCCACCTGGGACTTTCCGACGGTCGACACGCAGCCAGTTGCATGACTCTAAGACTTCACAAGCATCCTCGATTTGGTCGCTACTACGGAGCAACGGCCAGTTCTTGCGAGCAACATCACGCAATTTCATTCCGTCTACGAAACGTCCAGCTTTTATTCGCTCAGCCAGGACATGAGCAGCACCAATTTTCTGTTCGACGAGAATGCTATACAGTTTGTAAGCGTGAGTCTTAAGTATTGAGCACCAACCAATAGCTTGCGATACAGATTTTTCACTCACTAAATGGTCTGCTTCAGCTTTGTCCAAAAGCTCATTCACAAGAGCGAGCGAAGGCATAAGGGAACGATATTTTGAAAAATGCCCCCTTAATACAGGATGGATTCCTTTTTTATGGTTTTCTTGCTCCAGATCTTTTCGCCACTCGTCTGCTAATGCTTGCGCGTTAGGCGAAAACTGAAAAATCTGAGCTTCCCCGATCGGGATCTTATCCAATTCATCAAAAACAGCTTCAAACAATACCCTAGCCTTAAGGTCGGGAGCACGATCGATGAATGTCCAATGATCTCGAGCTTCCGGCATGAAGGTCACTTGAAAGCGTTCCAGAAAGCCATCATGACCTGCGTATCTCTCGTACCACTGTAGATATTTCTTGAGCTTAGCGGGCTGTATGCCTCCAAACACCGATAAACAAAGAGGATCGACATACGTGGTTCCCCGTTCAATACGATCGACTGTGTAAGCGGAGTCCCCGCTCCATGTCTCTAAGTAGAATTCTTTGTCTCCACGCTGACCATGTCGCGTCATTCTTTCGATCCATCCGCTCAGCTCATCACGAAATAACAAAAGCCCCTGCGGATTTTCAGCCATAAGAGTCGCTAGTTTCTCAGTCGTTGGGTCGTTGGTTTTGTAGCGTCGTTCAATAGGCTTTTTCAGATTGCGATGCGTTGTGATTAGAGAATTGAGCTCCGATTCGACGGCAAAAGAATTCTTAGTGGTTTTTTTCATATTTTCTTTGAGCGACGTGATTTTTATTTCTAGTTCAGCTTTATGCTGCTCAAAATCGCACATAGTGCGCGAATGCAGATCGCGTGCGCGGCGCACGAGGTTTTCAAGTGGTCGTAGGGCCTCAGCAAGTGCAGGAGATTTCATTGAGCCAGGTTCGGCAATGATCATTCCCCACAGATTGGGAACGACGGTCCAGTCATCATTTTTCAATGGTTTAATCTTTACTTTGCGCCCAATGACGCTTGCAGCAGCGACGATGGCTGGTCCGGCAACGAATTCGAGGGGTACTTGCATTCTTTCGGAGATATCGATGAGGGCAGGTGCAATTCGTTCCGGTAATAGCTCAGCTGTTAAGGAAGGTACTACAGTGAGGGGTTCAGGCAGATCTTTAGGTGTGGTCCATTTTAGTGGCGCATCATATTTTGCAACACTGGTTGCGATTTTAAAGACTTCTTGATTTTTAAGAGGCGGAAAGCAAAGAGACTGATTAACAGCCAGTAGGCCTGTTTGTATTTCCTGGGCAGAAAGCCCAAGAGAACGCAAGAATCCCGCTACTGTCGTTAGTGAGTCGTTGCGGACGCCCTCCTTAAACGCACCTGCATTTCTAGAGGCTACGGCTTTTTCGGGCTCTACTTTCTTTTTGTTTCCTTTCGAGACTTGCAGCATTTCAAGTAAGGATGGAGGACAGTCTTGTATAGGAAGATCATTGTCCCATCGATATATCTTTCCAGATGCGTGTCTGCTCGGGGGAGCCACGATGTATCCACCATCAGCCCTGACGTCGACACCTGGGAGAATCTTTGCTCTGTTGGAGACTTCAAAACCTGGGTGGTTGAGGTACAGGTGATACCCACCGCCTGTTTGCACAGTAAGCGTTGGTGAGAGATCCTCAAATCTTGAATAGAAATCCGCTAAGGAAGATCCTCGATAGCAATCAAGGTCGATGACCACAAGACCCGATGATATTCCTGTAATGATTCCAAGATTCGCTACGGCTTGATTGAACCAAACGTTGATTTGGGATGGACACGAGCTAGCATCCTTTAACCCATTCCGTGTCATCGGATGTTTGCCAGGACTGTGGCAAATCCTGCCACATGTACAAATTCCGTTCGAATCCACAGAGTACAGTGGGATGACCGGAAAGGCGCGTCCGGCGTAGTCGAGGGCCGCATTAAGAATCACTGCTTGGTTCTTTAGCGATTCGCTGCCTACAACTTTGCCGCGAATGTGGTTCATTTTTTCTTTCAGGTGGTCTAACTTAATGGGAGGCGGGATCGACTCAGAAAGTTGATTTGAAAACATGGCAATATTCCCTTTCAGTAATAATTCCTTACTAGGACTATAATCCAAGCTTCGGGTTTTGCAAAAGGAAACTTAGAAATGAAAGAAAATAATTATCAGCGACTTTTGCTCGGACTTGGCCAGGCACTAGCTGAAGCCCGGGCAAACTCTGGGATGACACAAACAAAACTCGGGGAACAACTCGCGAAGGGACAGTCAGCAGTTGCGAAAATTGAACGCACACCCAGTCCGAATGTTGCATTACGGGTGATTTATGAAACAGCCGAAGCGTTGAAAATGTCGCTTTCAGAAGTTTTTTTCCGAGCAGAAGCTTTGGCAGGAATTGAATCAGGCACGCGAGACAAAAAAGCCAGAAAAGGCGGGCTTTCGAGAGATGCACGCCGCGCCATTGCCGATATTATTTCCAAGAACCTCCAAAAAACGAACGATGAAATTCTTCGACAACTGACAACCATCGACACCTAGCTTAAGATCCTACAATAAAAAGCATTTTCCCTCTAGCCTCGAAATTCGACACCCATTCGACACCTACGCCCAGAAAATTGCTGTCGAATAGGTGTCGAAAACTCATCGAAATGGGCAATCCTTTATGTTAGCTCTGTCGGACAGGGTTTTTCAGTAATCTTTGGTAGGAGTCGAAGGTTGTCAGCTGTCGAAAGATATTATTCCCTTATAGGAATTATGTCTACTAGCTCATAACCCGAAGATCGGGGGTTCAAATCCCTCCCCCGCTACCAAGCCTGACGCAGATTTCACATAAAATCGTCAAAAAACGCTACTATTGAAAACAAAGACTCACAAACAAGGTTTCTAAAGTGGAAACGGTTATTACGCCAAATCGTTTGAGGTGGATAGTATTCATTACCGTAACTGTGAGCATGACTTCGTGCATTACAAATAGTGCTAATCTATACGAAACCGCTAAACCGTTACAAATTGCCCATTTTAAACAACTACCAATTCCGCTACCCAGAAAAACAATAACAACCGTTCGCCAAGGAGCATTTGGCAAATCATCGCATAATGAACCTGGAAATCAATATAACTGGGACTTTGAGACGCCGCTCGGTACGCCGGTCGTTGCTGCGGAAGATGGGGTCGTTATCGACGTCTGGAAACCTAATCGTGGTGGAGGATGTGACGCGGCTTATGCTGCTGTGGCTCACAATATTAAGATTGAACACACCGACGGTACCGTTGCTCAATATGTCCATATTGACACGCCCTTACGCTCGGGTGATAGGGTTGCAAAAGGCCAGACCATCGCTCATACCGCTGTCAACGGTTGGATTTGTTATCCGCATCTCCACTTCGGGGTTTATGCGTCGAGGAATAACCTTTATTCGTCGCCAGCACGAAAAACTTTGCCAATTTACTTCCTAGGAATTCCTGACGGCATTGCTCGGGAGGGTGACAGCTACATCGTACCTTAGAGGTCCATCCTGTTTCACATGTTTTTTTATCTCAGCTATAAGTTTTGCGGCCTGTGGCTGTCCTTGAATGTGAACTTATAATTGAAAACTTGCTTGAGGAGGTTAACTTGGACCTCGCTGCTTCGCAGCTCGACTCTTTGTGGCCCCTTTGGAGACCTTTTTTAGGGATCAACTCCGGTGCTCACCAGCAGTAAGGCCCCCAAATGTGTGCACACAAGCCATGAGGTTTTGCGGGGTGGGTACGGAGGGGCGGCAGCCCCTCCAAAAGGAAGTGCGACGAAGTCGCTGCATAGGTTAGAACCCCAAAACCTCCGTTTTTCCGTGTAGGTGGTCAGGCACTAGATGTGTATAGCGTTCCGTCACCTGCACAGTCGAGTGGCCAAGAATCCTTTGCAAGTCGTATATGTTTCCTCCTCCCATTAGAAAATGGGAAGCAAACGTATGACGAAGGTCGTGGAAGCGAATGATTTTCACTTTTGCTCGTCTTGCACTATCTTTGAATTCCTTGTGGTACAAATCCGGGTGAAAAAATGGGAGAACATAACCTGACGATCCGGTGAAGCTTTTGATTTCCGTCAAACGTTGGGCAAGGATTGCACAAATGGGAATTCTTCGGATCTTCTTCGACTTCGTTTCCTCCTTCACCTTTTTTTCAATGCGACAGTATGAGCGTTTCACCGTAATGAGGCCGGCAACCTCGTCCACGCAATCCCACATCAACCCACTTAGCTCACCTCGACGCATTCCCGTATAGAGAGCAACGAGCGCACTATAGAAAATTCGAGGTTTTTCCGTCGATGCGCCCCAAAAACCGAGGTACTGGCGAGTATCCTCCAGCGACCAAAATGCAAAATCTTGCTCCGGCAGGCGAAGCTTCTTCACCCTATTCGCAGGGTTTACAGCAATAAAGCCCCAGCGTTCACCGTCGTTGCAGATTTTCTTGAATAGCCCGAGCACATCGTTGCAGGACTTTGGGCAAAGTCTGCCATTCTGCTTGAGGTCCGCAAACCACTCCTCCAAATGGTTTATATGAAGACCTGGAAGAGCCATTTTGCCGAACCTGGGCAGGATATAGTTCCGCAAAATTCCCTGATCCCTCTTCAAGGAAGAGGCAGCTTTGTGCGTGGTTCCGTGAATTAGAAACCAGTAACAGGCGAGATCTTCGAAGGTCCGAGGAGTCCAGTCCGTGTGCATCATGGGGCACCTCCAAGGCTGGGGTTGATATAAATAAGCTCCGTAGCTTGACCACCAGTGCCATGTTTAACTTGACGAATGTATCCATGGCGTTGCAGAACCGAAAGTGCTTGGGTAGTTCTTTCAGGTTCGCGTAAGCCCCTCCAAGCTTTCCTGTAAATCTCTCGAACACTCTGTTTCTCGTAGATCTCTCCTGATTTGATTTTTTCCAATAGCAACTTGGCTCCAGACTCAGGAGCAGTGGACACACATAGAATCTTGTCCATATGGGATTCAAGGATTTCGGTCCAGCAGATGGCAAGGGTTGTGTTTTTCAGAGAGATTTCGTGAATAGCATGTCGTTCCATCACTTCAAATATTAGGGATAATGATGGCATCAAGGACCGATACTTGCTGAGATAAGATTTCTTCACATTGCCTACCTCTGAGCTTAAGAGTCTTAGTTCTAATCTGCGGCGCCACTCGTTAGCAATTGGTTGAGCGGCCTCGGAGAAAGTGGTAACTTTTGGAGAATTCTCGTTAATTTCCATTGCATCCAAAAATTCAAAGAGATCAAGCACTCTAACAAACGCTTCCTTGTCAGGTTTGCGTTCGATGAGAGACCATTGCCGAATTGGATCTGGATACACGGCAATTTGAAACCTCTCCAGGAACCCATCTTGACCGTGGGAAGCCTCGTACCGATCCATGAACCTATCTCACTAAATTCATAACTAATTTTTGCCATAACAGGTCCAGGAGGACTTTTTATGGCCGGAAGATTTGAGGGTTTGAGTGATCCGGAGTGGGGACTTTTTGAACCTATTCTCGATAAAAAAGGCAAAAGA
>JACPKR010000010.1 GCA_016186945.1 Deltaproteobacteria bacterium
AGTTCTTTACCGAAATCGGGATTTGGGGATTTGGTCTTCGCAGACCTCAAGCAACGTTTAGAAGAAGATTTGGGAACGGCTAGCTCCCGCAAAGATTTAGAGCATCTGATTCACTCGCTTAGTGCTCTGATGAAAGAGGAAACTTATACCGAGCAGGAACGCTACGAGTTCAAAAAGATTCGACAGCGGGCGTATGATAAAAGACGCAATCCCAAATCTCTCTCAAACGTCCCAAACCTCAATCCCGAACATTTGGAGACTCCCCAATACGTTCCAAATGTTCCCAAACCAAATCCCAAACATTTGAAGGACCCAAACCCGACCGCCAAAGGAATAAGGCCTATCGGTCTATTTCCCATTATGGGTCTGGTGGCAGCCTGTATTTTTGTCGGCTGCTTGTTACTCGAACAGACCATTCCACTTTATAGCTCCGCCAAATTCCCAGACCCGGCTCTTGCTTCTGTTGGGGCGATCGTGGTCATGATCGGATTTTCAGCCTTTCATGCGTTGTCACCGAGCTGGCTTTCGATGTTTCTCTGCGTCTATGTCTGCGTTTACGAGATCGGCTTCGTCGCTTTCGGAACGTGGAAGAATGAGGTCGTCATCGCCAGAAATGAAGTTGAGGCAGACGCTACCGTCCTGTGGCTTCAGGAGAAAGTCTCAAAAGCCAGGGGAGACTATGAAGAGGAAAGGGCAAGGTTTGAGAATCCAGAGAGCAAGGTTTTCAAAAACGGGTGGTTTAAGTCCAAGATCGTCAACCCGACTTGGCAAGGCTATCAAGAAGCGCAAGAAAAACTTGCGAGAACGATTGACCACTTAGAGGTCGAGCGAGATCTCCTCGACCCCGTTCTCATGTTGAAGGTGGCGTATCGCCTAGCCCTTGTTTTCCTTGCCATGCTTCTTGTCCATCTGTCGGTTGGATTAATCAGAAACAAGGAGGGGTCCAGGGGAACCTTCGTAGATGGTGCCCCTGGGTTCAGACTTGCAAGTTACCAGTGACTATCATCCCGAAAAAGAAGGTCTTGGCACCCCTCAGTGGTGGGAATAAAGTGGTTCAAGAGCGATCATGAAATTGAGATGGCGCTAATACCCGCTTAACCATCTCCGGGTGCCACCCTTTCCCGCGGCACTTAGTCGGGATTTTCATGTGGTCCAGAATCGCCGCTATCCTCCTCAAGCTCATTCCTTCGGCTTTCAGCATCTTTACGGTCTCGACGACCCTCTTCTCTGCCGTATGTTCTATCACCTTCCCTTTTCGGACTTTCGCTCCATATTTAGGTTGGGAAGGATGTCCGTGGGGTTTGTGAGGTTCGCGCGGTGGAATTTGATATCTCGCCAAGGCCGCTGTTACTGCTGATTTTGAGGAAAAAATTTCTGAAGCAATTTGCCTTGCAGAGAGTCCTTCCATGACGTATTTCTGAGTGAGGAAACTCTTGTCTTGGAGTGGAGAAATCAACGGATATCCGCTGGCAATAGGCAAAAGCAAGTGAGGAAACAAAAGTTGAGGAATTAGTTCCGATCGGCCGCCATCCCAATCTTTTCAATTAGTTACAAGAGACAAAACAAAGATTCCTGTAAATTCCATAAGTTACAAGAAACGTCGCGTAGTTCATCCCCTCTCTAATCACCTGAAATCACGTCAAATCACAGCAGTCGTAGTTATTTTGTCGTCAGCTTTGTCGTTAGTGAAACGCTAACGACAGACTTAGCTATCCTCCTGTTCTTTCAGCATAAAACTAAGTAATTGCGCTCAACTCATACCCCCTATCCTCGCCAAGCCTATGTAGCCATAAAATTCAATGATAACGAGGCATTACCAATTGTAAGATTTTCTTGCTTTTTCTATACTTCTAAGTATATGGATAGGCGTCTCTGTAAGAATTTATTCCAATTAGACCGATATACATAATGGCGTGAAACACGGGGGACATTTGGAGCCAAGTATGCAAGTCACAGAACTAAAACTCGCGATCGGAAAAAAGATCAAATCTCTGCGAGAGGCCCTGCATCTGTCGCAAGAGGACCTCGCTAAAAAGATGGACTGGAACTCCCACGTTACTGTTGGAAGCGTGGAAAGAGCCGAACGCGATCTCAAGGCTTGGGAACTTGCGAAGCTGAGTTCTATCTTTCGCGTACCTTTGCACGAATTGCTAGCAACGGAAATTGCTGTTGAGCAAAAACCCGCATTTGTTCTGTGGCGCTCGCGCCCATCTGAACAAGTAGTTAAAGAGCAGGAAGCACGATTTTTTGAGGTTTGCCGACGCTTTGACTTCCTAGAGAAGGCACTTGGGCTGCACGAAAAAAGACCTGCGACGAAAAATTTACCTTCCTTTCCTCTCGATCTTTCCAAAACGACATACTCGCAAGTTTATGATCTCGCCAATGATTGCAGAGAAGTCATGGGTCTTAGAAATTTTCCTGCCAAACAATTGGTTTCCAAACTTGAAGATGAATATGAAATCCGGGTCGTCTATTTAGACCTTGATGACAACCAGGGCTCCGCTGCATGCACTATCTCTGAATTTGGAAAGTGCATGATGCTTAACAGGAACGAGGTTCCATGGCGTAGAAATTTCAGTATCGCTCACGAGCTTTTCCACATCATCACTTGGAATCAATTATTGTTTGAACAAATTTCGTCAAACAAAGAACTGTTGGAGAAGAACGAAAAGCTTGCCGAAACTTTCGCTGCTGGTCTGCTCATGCCTGCCGAACAGATTCAACAGGCCATTGAGGAGTGTGCAAGTGACGACAAAATTGGCGCTTCTGATATACTAGCCATTGCCCGCGAATTTGAGGTGTTAGCGGAAGCGTTACTGTGGAGACTTGTGAATTTGAAGTTCATCGACAGCAGCGCAGTTGAAAAAATTCGCATTGATAGAAAATTTCGCGAATTGGAAACTGAATTGAATAGCGAACGCAAAACCAAGGATCATTTCTGTAGCTGGCGCTTCGTGCGTCTTGCTTACCAGGCCCATAGCAAGGGGAGACTCTCCAAAGCTAATTTAGCAAAATATCTAGACGTGTCGTTGGTTGACCTTGAAAATAAATTAGCAGACTTTGGGTTGGCAGAAATCGATGGCCCCGAAATCAAAATTCATTCTTGATGCCAACGTAATCATCACTGCTCATTCTTTTGGTATCTGGCAACAGGTAACAAATAAATATGACGTCTACGTCACAAAAACGGTGATCGAAGAAGTCCAGTATTTTCTTTCAAAGAAAACTTCGCAAAAAGTTTCCATCGAGCTTAAAGCAGAGGTCACAAAGCAAAACATCACTGCAATCGAAGGTGACGTTTTGTTGCTGCAAAAACTCTTCGCAAAGACAAAAAACCTGTCTGACACCATCGACCCGGTGAAACCGAGGCCATTTCTCTTCTTCTAGGCGATGAGTTTAAGGAGTTCCGCTTTTGCACAGGCGACCGAACTGCCATCAAGGTGTTGTCCGCTCTTGGAATCTCACACATGGGTATCTCGATGGAGAAACTTCTGAAAGATGCAGGGATCTCAACAAAAGGACTGCATGGTTCTTATTCCAAAAAGGCATTTCAACACAGGGTCTCGGAAGGTTTTCTTGAGAAGTCGTACTACGTTAAGGGTTAGGAGAACTCACTTTTCAGATGAAGTTATCATTCTATCGTCTCTGATATTTTACATACGATATTTATAATATAAAAATAGGTGGGGGGGAGAAGCCGTCGGTTCCAAATCTCGGGTTTCTCTATTTTGGCGGACTTTTTCAAAAAGTGCCTCCAATGAAAACAGTGCATTATGTTTTAAGGAGTGGTGTTTTGCCTATAAGCAAGGAACGATGTAAAAATATCTAAAAAGAAAGGACTTTGATGCCTAGGCCTAAAATTAATCCAAATAAAAAAAGAGTAGCCGTGAGCGTCTCCTTGCGACCAGACATAGTTGAACTTGCCGAACGTACAGAAAACAAGTCTAAATTTTTTGAAACCTCCGTCGACGTTGTAATGAGTCTTAGAGAATTGGTTGCCGAACTCAAAAAACGAAAAATGGACATCACAAGGGCAACCCAGGACCTTGAGGATTTGGTTGATGTATGGGAAGCACAGTTCGATAGCAGCGTCCCCTTCTCAAGTGCACGTACAAAAAAACCGGTGAAATGAAAATAATCTTAGAAAGAGATCACCGTTTGAAAGACGCATTCAAAGTTCGAGCAGCAACAAAAAATGATATCTCGGCGTGGGGGCAAATGCGCGAAGCACTGTGACCCGAAACTTGTCTTGAGAAACATCGTGCGGAAATAGAAAAAGCCATCGACAAAAGCGATGTCGGCAACTTCATGGGGCAAACAGAAACCGATGGGCTCCTGGTCGGTTTCGTAGAGGTCCCGCTGAGACCCTATGCCAATGGATGTGTTCAACCCCTGTCGCATTTGGCGAGGGAATATGGATTCAGGAACAATACCGCAAAAAAGGGATCGGTAAGCTACTGATCCAAGCAGCAGAGCAAATGGGCCAAAGAAAAAGGTGTCAATGAACTTGGTTCCGACACGGAAATCGGCAATACATCTTCTCAGGAAGCTCATAAACAGGGGGGTTTCGAAGAAACCGGGCGGGTGGTTTATTTTCGAAAGAGGCTTCAATTTTGACCTCATCCCCTATATACCGCCTCTTTACCTATTTACTTTCTCGTGGTTACATGTTTATAATATCAATATATTGAATTATTCAACTAATTGACGTAATAGCCGATACAAGAAACGAGGACTTTTCTCTTGATTGATGACTGGATGGGGGATCTTCAACGGCTCGCTGAACAAAGTCCGGACTCCGTCCTGGTTAATCACCCTATGACGGAGCGATATTGGAGAGCAGAGACAATGCTCAGTAGCGTTATTAAAAATGGCACTCCTATCGGTTGGATGGAACGATCAAAAAGTGAGCCAGATTACAGCAATGAAGTCGACAAGACTTTTCATCTCGTCGTGTATTTGGAAAATGAGGACGAAGGATTTTTCGACGAGGAACCGAGTTATTACAGTGTCTTCAGGATGGGATATGATGATTATGAAGGTGAACTAGTCGCTGTTTTTGCAGACCTATTTTGTTTTTATGACGGAAAAAATCCAAAGAAAGGTGATCCTAATAATCCCAAAATCTGGTCAAAGGCAGAGGCAATTGAGTTCATGCAACATCGATTCCCCGAATACGAGGTGATAGAATGAACCAAAAAAACTTAGTATTAGAAAAAAACTATAAAATTCATGCAGCAGGAGAACTCTGGACTGTTCCCGAAATCAGCTTTGTTCGCCGAGAGAATGGTCAACTAATGCTGACAAAAGAAGAAATAGATAGAGTGAATAGTTCAATAGCGAATGTTCTCTGCTCCGACGAAACAGAGTTAACCTGGGATCAATTTGATTTTCTCTGCAAAACTACGATGACCAAATATTCACATATAGCCAGTATGCTTAGGATTGATAAAAGCACTGTCAGTAAATGGAAAAGTGGAAAGCTAGATTACTCAGCAAGCTTCGTTTTGAAACAGTTTTTTTGGCAAAAAATATTTGCTGATCATTTGAACGAAAAAAGAGCCGATTCCATTGAAAGTCAGCTTAAAAATATGGGAAAAAAAGCTGTTGATGAAAAATGGACGGGTCGGGTTAGCAGAGCCGCATAATGATTTAAGAGCGGTGAATCATTGCCAATGATCTCAGCATGGTGGGTGGAGAAAAGGACTAGCAATGCATCATCGAATAGTCATTCTATTTGGAGCAGGGGCAAGTCTTGGCTCCCAAGAAACAGGGATGCCTAGTCCTTTGGGACCTGAATTGGTTGCCACCCTCAAGAAGAACTATCCGGAGTCATGGGGACGATTGGGATACTGCTGGAGTAAAGAATTTGAAAAGGATTTTGAACAAAGTCAGCTCAAATTGCTCCAACTGGAATGGAAAAGGCACAGCAAATGGAAGAGGCAAGGATTTCAAGCAACTCCTCAAAATCCATATCGCACTAAGCAGTGGGATCTTGCGGATTATTTTCACAACTTCACGATAGACGGAATGAAATCCTTCTATGTACACCTATTGGATAAGCTCAGGCGAATACTGCCCGATGTTGTGTTTATCAATCTAAATTATGACACTCTTCTGCTGCAAGCTTTGGAACACCTCAAAATACAATATGCGGTACCAGGGATAAACAGTCACATGAGAGGAGAAACACTCATCTGCATGCCTCACGGCTCATCCTCGGCGCTTGCAAGGAATGGTATTGAGATTTCGGAAGCAACTCAATGTGAAGCCACCGAATTTGAACTAGTAGTTGATCGCGGCAGTTTTCAAAGACGAAGAGGGGTCTTAGAGAATTTTCTATGCTTACCTGCTATGAGTTACATAGAGCCAACCAAGTTTGCCTTGTCTGGAGCTAACTTTCTTAATGCGAATCGATTCAACCTCGAAAGTGCTCTAAACTCAGCATCGCTAATCTTTTTGATTGGAGTCAATTGCCACCCAGGCGATTCTCACATTTGGGTTCCTATCGGTAAATCTGATGCAGATTGCGTTTTCGTAAATCCCGAACCAAGTTCTTTTTGTGAATGGATAAAAACCAATAGGAAGGGAAAAACAAGCATCATTCTATCTGAACCCTGGGGCGCAGCTTTTGAAAGGGTAATCGACTTGATTGCTCTCGGCCATCGCAAAATGCTCATACACAGACCCCGACCGCAGGGCGACTGGTGCAACATAGGCGAAAGAATAAAATGGATCTTTAATCCTACCACTGGAAAGGGGCACAGAAGCGTAAAGGGATTCTGTCTTTTTTTTGACATTCTTGGCTATTCGCCCTTAATGTCGAAGTCGGATTGTGTCTCCTTCCATATCGAAGCGGACAATTTTTTTGTGGAATGCATTCAGTCAATCCCAGGAGATCAGTTCCCGGATGGAAAAATTCAAGAATTGAGAGGATGCTATCTGAGGATTTCCGATACGGGAGTCATTTGGACTTATCTTTACCCAAATTTTAGTAAATCGGATTGTTTCAATCTAATCACAACGGTGGCGAAGCAGCTACTCGTTTTTGGGTTCAAAAGACGATTTGCTCTACGTGGTGCTATTGCTTTTGGTGACTGCGTTAATGATATTGAAGGAAATTCCTTTACTGGCACGCCATGGATCGAAGCCCACAAAGCAGAACAATCATCCCCTTGGGCTGGCATGCGAATTTGCTCTGAGGCGATTGAAGATTTACCTCAAGAAAAAACAAATTGTTCTAAAATTAAAAAGTGGAAATTTGCAGATTCTAACGAGATTCTAGCGATAGATTGGGTCACAGGAAGCGATTTAAATAGAAGTGATATCGAAGATACATTTGATAGAATACCAATCGACGAGAAAATTAAGGAGCGCGCGAAAATAAAGAAAGAGAACACACTGAGTTTCTTCGATTCATTTGCATCATAAAAGCTAACAGAAAATCACATATGCTAACCACGCTGCCATACAGGCTTTAACGTGTCAAAAGAACAGTTGCACCTAAAATTCATTCGCTCTTATCCTGCATTTATAGATGAATTTCTTTCACGGAAAATTTGTCTCCCACCTTCCCCACCGGAGATACTTCATGGATCTCTTCGATTCGCACCGAGACCTGCTCGGGACTTTTCCCCACGATAAAGATGGAATACCAAGACGGGAGTGCAATGCTCCCCCGCATTTCTGTCAGCGAGAAATCGTGCTGAAGGTTGCCCGCCGTCTCGTCCAAAATCGAAGCCCACAGACGGACAAAAAAAGCATCCACCTGACCCAATTTGATGAACGCCTCGTAGAGCACATGCAGAAGAACAGAGGTTGGGATCACGGATCGCAACTGCTGTGGACAAGACGTGGATTTGAAATCCAGGCGGCTAAAAAGAGAGTCCAATCGTTAAAAGCAGGTGGCTTTCTTGACCGGAATTTCTCCCCTACAGAGAAATTTGCCTCGGAATTGCAAATTCTGAAAGAGAAACGAAAAAATCACGCGGAACGACGTTTCCACTACTTCCGAGAAGCAAGAGACCGAGAGACTAGAGAATTTTTCCAACGGAGCAGCACGCCACTTTATTCCCTGACCAAAAGGAATGGCCGCAGTTTTTCCGGAAAAGACCTTGCGCGAGTCGGTGTCGGTATCGAAAAACCCGTCACAGGCATTCAACGCGACCACAGTAAGATTCTCCACGACGTCTCCGTTATAGACGCAGTACGCCATGCGCAAACCCGCTTTGTCAAACGAGGTTATCAAACTGTCGCCGTCCTTAGCGAACATCAAATGTATCAGACCAAAACGTCTCCTAATTCCGACACCAATCATCGCTATGCCGACGCTTACCTCATCATGAAATCCCCACGGGGTGATGAGGAGACTGTAGCAGTTGAATTTGGCAACTACGCCCCTTCGTACATGAAAGAAAAAATGCAGGGAATCGATGCTGATCACCGCGTGATCTATACCCACGATTCCAACCGAGCGGAGGAGTATCAAAATGTACTGGAAGATATCCCAGGACCGCCAGTCGAAGTCTGCGTGATTCCGACCCTACACATGGAGGTAGAACGATGATGCGTCTTGGGAAAGCTGAACATACACTCACGAGACTCTCGGAACTCGATCGTAAGATCATAAAAGACCTTGCGCTATCACGAGGCTGCATGACTCTGAGAGAGTACACCCGAGTTCATGACATCTCCATCGTCGGCGCACGCAAAAAAATCAGGAAAGCCCCCCTCGATCACATCTTCAAAAGTATTCGTCTGACAGGGGGGCTGAAGGCACCAGAGTTTTTTCTGTTGAGGTCACGGTATGGACGAATTTACGCCACTAATCACAAAGAACCACGATCCCTAAAAACTATCCTCGATGCCTTGCTGAGGTTTCAAATTCAATGTGAAGGCGGAGTTTGGCAACACAACCTGCGACACGCTGGCGTGATGTTCTTCGGAAATTGTGCTCACATTGCAGATTGCCTTGATAGAAGTGAGCCATCCGTTTTACGACTCGCAAACGAAATCAAAACAGTTAAGAAGGTGATCCATACCCTCAGTCTTTCACGGTTGAATGCATTTCATAGTCTCTTGTTACGCGCCGGAAAAGTCGAGCCGAAGTCCCCTACCAACAAGGAAAATTTATTCACTTGGGAAGACCTTTGGAATGCGAAAGTTACAAGCAACATAGACTCACCCCCTGTAAATATATCTCTCATCGAAATCAATTTTCATAGCTTACCGATTACTCGCACCTTGAAGGTATGAAGATATGCTTGAAAGATGCTTGAAACCAAATTCATCCCAAAACCCTTGTAGAACAACGATTGCAAAATTCTGTGCAAGAGGATCAAGACAGGTTGCAGCTTTAAAAAGGAAATACAGATTCTCACAAATTGTCGCCAACGATCGTTTACCCCGTGAATTCACGGTTCGATCATGTCGAAGTAACTTAGCATGTAACTTCGGAAGAAACTCAGACACGGGAAAAACCGTTGATTATCAAGGAAGAGAAGAACAGAGAGAACAACTTACATATACCTTAAATAGCGCGAGTCCCTACGGTCCTGGGCTTTGCCCACAACCTAAAGGTTGCAAAGACCGAGGAACTCGCGCTTGCAATTCGGGGGTCAACCGATGATCTCTCAGACTCCAAGAAAAGATCCCGAACTTGCAAGTGCACTCCTCGTCTTCGCAGCGTTATCCTGCCTTGCAACATACCTGCTCATCCCTCGTGAGAAGTTGGCCCAATTCGGCGTTCTTTTTCCTCGTATGGATACACTGGTAACTCTGATCCTTGCAGGCATTGTTTACGGGACGTTTTCTTGCCTCTCCTGGATTCACCACAACCTGACTTTGCGTACGCCCGGGAAAACGATCTCCGCGATGAGAAGGCAAAAGCCAAACTTCAAACTTCATGCCGTCTACCTTCTATTTGTCCTGGCCGTCGGTTTGCCAATAACTTGCCTCCTCACGAGTTTGCTTCCCATCCAAAGCAAACTTCTCGCCCACCTCCTCGGTTGGTCAGCAGCCCAGCCGTGGTGGATACCCGCCTTTGTCTGCCTCATACCCTTCTCCTGCGGCGTTGGGGACCTCTGTTGGCTTTTCACAAGCAAACTAAGAAAGATGCGCAAGAAGTTCCCATCGCTCCCCCCTATCTCTGAGAACCCAAGTCAGGAGCTATGCGTCAACATTGGAAGCAAGGGTGAGGATGGACGTAATCCGGAATGGGTGACTCTTGGCGAGACGGATTTACTCAAGAGTATGATCATCACCGGCGGTGTTGGTTTTGGAAAGACTCAGTTGATTTTTCGAATCCTCGACCAAGTTCTGGCAAGCTTTCGAGACAATCCGAAACGCAAGCTATCCCTCCTTTTGTCCCTGTGGATGACATCAAATTCAAGTACTACAGAGTCGCTCAGCTCATGCAACTCTTGCTTTGCGAGCAATTTAAAAATTCTCATTTACTGGCAACCATGACTCAGGTCGGCTGATAAGGGCAGAGCCCTCAATATCTACAATTTTTCCTACTGGGGTATTTCCAGTTAACTACCAGGGAGGATCATCGCACGACCCCTTTTGGATCGAGTCGGGAACGAATCTTATAGGGTGGCTGATATGGTTATCCGCGGGTTCTTTGGAAGACGTGACGTTTGGTAACCTCTACAAGCTCCTCCTGGCGTCTTCTTCACAAGATGGGAGCGAAGATACCCTCGGACTTATCCTTAAGCTGGCTGAGAAGAAAATTGGAGGACTGGACAAAGCGGTTCAGGAAGAACAGTTGGTCAACCTCGAAACTTGCAAGCTTTACCTTGAACGAGACTTCCGCAGGATGCCGGATAAGACGCGCATGAACGTTGTCGCCAATCTCTCAAGCTTTCTGCAATTGTTTCTGACTTCTGAAGCCCTACGCATGTTCAGCCCGAAACGAAGCGACGCAAGTTTCGGAAATATTCGAGAACTTATCGACAGCGGCAAAATCTTGGCTCTGGACATGACGCAAAACGATCGACCTGGCTTATGTCGTGCCGTGGGGACTTTGCTCAAGTTGTCCTACCAAAACGCTGTCATGTCTCGACTGGCAGGAGGACAAACACCTGAACGTCTGGCCTGCCTCATCATGGACGAATACCAGAACTTTGCGACCAGCAGCCATGGAGAAACACAGTTTGGTGACGACCGCTTTTTTGACCAATGCAGAGCAGCCAAAGGTTTCGGTATCCTTGCGACCCAAAGTTACGCAACCCTCACGATGGTGTTGAAGAAGGAAGCCGCCGCTCACGAATTACTCGGACAAATAGCACACAAAATCACTTTTGCCACCGATGAACCTTCAACCTGTGCCTATTTTCGAAGGCTTGCAGGGAAGCAGTGGGTGAAACGACACTCAGAAAGCATCTCGGAGTCCAGTTCCAACGCTCGCAAAACCCTCTTTCAAGACGGACTCACCACCGAAAAGTCAAGCGTGGGTCTGTCCTATTCTACCTCAGAGGTAGAAGTTGACGCGGTCAAGGACGAGGACATTGCGAAACTTCCCCCGTTCAAAGCCTTCGCAGCACTAAAGATGGCCGATAAACCCAAGACTCACTATCTTTATACCCGCCCACTTTTCGATCCGGCACCACACAAACCATTCAGGGACTTGGCGTCCCGACTTTCGATTGTTTTGCTTTGTGTCGTCGCAAGCGTTTCCGCAAAAGCAGTGGTGCCACCTAATATCTGCGAAGCCGTCAACGCAGGAGCAGCTCTGTCCTGCTTCGGGATAAGGCAAGGATCATGCACCTGTCATAGTTTTGGAATCCCTTACCCCTGTGTGCGTGTCACCTACTGGGTGCCGAAAACCTTTGTCGAGGTCAGCCCCCGAATCGGGGAATCGTACTTTTCCATGATTCCCATTGTTCAAGCTCAGCTTCTTGCTGGATTCAAAACCTGGAACTGGGGGGTGAACCAACTCGGCGCGATGGGCACAGGACTTTTGAATGTGGGGGAAGTCGATGACAACGGATCCAGCTTTTTTCATGCGCACACGGCTCCTGTCTTATTATCTCACGAGGTGCTGAAAGGGCTTCCATGCGGAAGTCCGGGTTACAGCCTGCCCTGTCTGAGCGCCATGTCGGAACATCATCCCCTTCAGTGGTCGACAGGTTACTTCGATTTCAAGCAGCCGCAACTTGCAGGAACTCAGCTCTGTGGGGGAGCCGTGGACAGCGTGGGAAGTGTCGTCCAGTCCGCGCGAAGACTGCTCGACGGACCGATCGGAGACATCCTGGCAGGCGCAGGCATACCAGACTTTGCTTCTCCTGAAGGTGCTGGGTGTTCGATTCCCCTCGCCGCTACGTTAGGTTCCATCAAGCCGAGTTCAGAAATGCCTTGCGTCGGAAGCCTTGGCTCCGTCTTTCCTCGCTACGGAACCGTCAACGGTCCAACGAATGTCTCGGGAGCCTTGGCAGCGGCTTACAAATTCCGAAGTCTGGCTGATGAGCATTTTGGGACCGTTCCCAAAGGGGGAACTGAAAAATGGCAGATGGTTCGCCCAAAAATAAGCGGATGCTTCTTCCCGGGTGAAAACCTCTTCATGGTGGAAGGAGTCTTCACACCTTCGATTCGAGACCAATTCCTTTTCCTCGTTTGGGAAAAACGCTCCTGCTGTGTCGATTACTTACGAAATGGCTTCGGACTTGCCTTCCTGTCCGGAGTCAAAGCCACATGCGCAGCAATGGGAGGAAGATAGCTTGAGTAGAAATGCCTTCCAAAAACTTTGGGATGAAATTCTACAAAACGCAGTTGATCGACAAGCTTCCGACATCCACCTTGGGCCGGAAAGCGAAGCTCCTCATGATTTCATCCTGAACTTTCGTATCGTTGGGCTTCTCGTGAGACAGGAATCTTACAGCCACCTGCTGGGGGCACTGCTCCTCGATCATCTCAAACAAATGTCGAGCCTGGATATTGCGGAACACTCCCTTCCGCAGGATGGAAGCTTGTCGATCTCGGTGGCAGACTTTCGCGTGAGTACTCTTCCCTGTTTGGGTGGGGAAAAAGCGGTCTTAAGGGTTCTCAAACGAAACAAGCGACAGAATTTGGCTTCCTTGGGTATTCCAACCGAAGCGGAGTTAGCTGTACGAACAGCCCTTCAAAAAAACTCTGGCCTTATTGTCATCGCAGGAGCAACCGGCTCCGGCAAGACTTCAACTGTTCATGCCCTGTTGTCTGAAATAGATACGCTCTCTCTCAACGTGATGACATTGGAAGACCCTGTGGAGTATCGTGCCGCAAGGCTTTCCCAGGTTCAAATTTCGAAGCACCTGACATTCGCGACGGGACTTCGCTCCATCCTTCGCCAAGACCCCGACGTGATCTTTGTGGGCGAGTGTCGCGACGCGGAAACCGCAAACCTGGCAATTGAAGCTTCAGGCACAGGCCACCTTGTCCTGACAACCGTTCACACAGGCCATGTGGAGCACATTGCGCATCGTTTTGAGGAACTCGATTGCGATAAAGTTTCGCTGGAGCGGGTACTCCTTTTCACTGCATTTCAGCAACTCGTTCCTTCACCTCAAGGACTGAACCTGGATTTTCAATGGAAGTCATACCTATGAAACTTGCCCTTCTGTTTTTCATGGCGACCACACTACTTGCGAAAGATCGTCCCGTAACTTACTGGGACGAAGATCGCGAGGAAACACCCGAGCACTGGAAAAGTTTTCTCGACATGAACTCGATCAATTTTTGGAAAGAAGGCGACTACACACCACCCCTTCCTCTGATCTGGGCGATGAAAGACCCCACCCCTCAAAACATAGCACTCTACAAGACCTATCTTCAGAAGAGAGCCGAGGTTCTGGAGACCTTTCACCAGGCTATGAAGAAAGATCGTATCGAACACATCGAGCAAATTGTCGTCGTCTTTCGTAGTGACTGTAACGCATGTCATCGGCTCTTATCCGAGTTAGCGGCTCATGGGGAGATCGTCGAGAAGGTACAACTCCTTCAGCTTGACAGTGGACGCTTCCCCTCTCCCTGGCCGACCCGACACCTTTCCCAAGCCCAGGCGCAAAGTTTGGGAGTCCAGACTGTTCCCATGGTCTGGGTTAAAAACGATGGTGAGAATGTCCGTCTTCTGGAGCATCCTGGTCAACTTTTTGAGGAGTATTTATGAACTCACAAAGGGTCTGTGTATTGATTGCGTTATGCCTTTTCGCTTGTCCTGTCCTCGCTGGCGTTAGTATTCCCGGAACAAGCGAAGCTGACCAACTTGACACGCTGGGGACGATGGCAAAGACGTTGGATGTTGTGATTTTTATATGGGGCGCAAAAATTGCCGCAGCCGTTGTTTTTCTTCTCGGAGGGTGGGCGATCAAGGAGAACAGACTGGGAGTCGCTCTTCTCTGCCTTTGCGCTGGTTTCCTGATCCTCTTTGCTCCCAAACTTGCCACGGAAATCCAAAGCCTTTCCGGAATTAAATCTGTCTTTGGTGGTGAATGATGAGCAATTTTCAAGACTATACGATGATGCGTCTTGGTCGCGTTGAGAAGATGGCCACCTACCTTTCTCTCAGCGAACCGGTTTTGCTTTTTAACCGCTTCCGGATTTACGAAATTTCCTACGCACTTGCTGGCATTGTGATCTTCGGTGTCATAAGACAAGACTGGTTTCTCGCGTCTTTGCTTGTTCTTGTCATGCTGCTCGGCTCACCGGCCTTGCGCAGGCGAAAGCCCCCGACTTTTCTCTACAGGCAATGTCTCGATCGCTTTTCGAAGCTTCCTTGCGGTCCTTTTAGCTGGGGAAACACCCGCAGCCCATTCTAAGGAGACCTTATGTCAAATCCCATCAAGCGATGGACCGATCTTCACATTGCACTTTTTGAGCAGCGAATCCTTCTCATCGTCGTAAGTATCGCTGCCCTGATTCTCATCATCACAGACCGCGTCAGTCTCAATGAACTGCAAACCAAGCTGCGGGAAAAAGAGTACATCCTGGCTCCGGGAGTGATGGATTTTGCGAAGGTCAACCCTGGAGTGATTTCACATGACTACGTTAGGGAATTCGTCGAGTCGCTCTCCCTGTCTCTCGGCTGTTTTGGGGCAAGCGATATCGAAACGCGACACAGAGGGCTTGAAAAATACATGGCAGATGACTTTCGCATCAGGTTTCGCGAGACAACGAAGAAAGACCTGACCCTCTTTACAAGTAACGATGTAGCAGAACTGTTCTCAGTTAAATCAACGGAAATCATCGAAAAAGACTCGGGCTTTGAAGCTGTCGTAAAAGGCACGCAGACTCGTTTTGTTTCCGGTCTTAAAGTTTTCGAGGGGCCTCATGTATTTATCTTCTCTCTCAAGGCAGTCGCCCCAAGTTCAGCAAGTCCGTGGGCGCTTGAGATCAAGGATATTACTCGTCTATCGGAAGAAGACTTCCAAAATCTAAAAAGGAGTGTGAAATGAAATCTGTTCTTGTGGCCATGACACTGGTAACGATTCCCGCGCTTGCTCGCGACATCGAACATGCCGACCTCGACAATCGCATAGCGATTGACCAGAGCGTTCCCACACTGCTCATGTTTCCCGATTCGGTGCAAGCAGTCCTTTCCTCCTCGAACCTGCAACTTAGCTCGATGTCAGACGGTGAGACGAGCAGGTTATGGAAGGCAAGTCCCCAATGCACGAAAGGCTGTGAAGACATGAATGCCGAGTTTGTGACGAACAGTGGAAAGCACTTGTTCCTTCGCCTGAAAACACAGTCCGGGCTTAAGGATCATGTCCTTTCCTTTAAAGATGAGCTACCTCAAGGATCGCTTGAAGCTACCCGGCAGCGAATTCCTCCACTGGCGCGTGAAGCGTTTCTGCAAGTCGTTCGTGGGCGGACATCCTTTGCAAAAAACGAAGAAGAGACGCCAAAGTCTGTGAAGAAATTTGCAGACAATTGGGTGGGATACGTGACAGACCACCTTATGGTTTTCGTAGGCACTCCCGCGAAACTTACAAGAAAGGACGTTGAAACCCTCAACGACGCATCGCTCGTCTTGGTCGGTGCCTACGATGATAGCGTTGTTGTTATCACAAGGAGGATGCCATGAACTGGCTTGTTCTTTTCCTGTTCCTGACTTCGAGCCAGCTTCTTCTTGCTTCCGACTCACATTACTTGGGAACCAACAGGGCCGACATCGAAGCGGGCCTTCGCGCCTATACGGAAAAACAACTGAACGATCTAAGGAGAAAGGAACGCTTCGACGGAGTCAGGCTTGCGCCGCCCGCTCCTGAAGCGAAGGAAGATGAAAAGGTTGTCAGTCCGGCAAGCTGGGAAGAAGAGATCGCTGCTCTTATCCGAGAGGAAACAGTTAAGCAAAAGCCCCAGGCTGAGAGTGCTCCAACTGCTGAAACATCTAACAAGCCTTCTTTGCGGAAAAGTCAGCGTCCAGCCAAAGTTGACTGGAAGCGAACGGAAGCCAGCTCGACTTATAGGGAGAAAGCGGCACCCCCTGGGGAACTTGTCACGATCCCAGCGGGAAGTTACATCACGGCTGATCTTCTAACGGGTGTTGATGCACCGACCCAGACTTCCATTCCTGCACTGATCCGGACAAGGTACGGCTTTGTTTCGCCCAACGACGGTTTTGTCGATCTTTCGGGATGCCATGCTGTGTCTCAGGCGACAGGGGATCTTTCGACGGAAAGGGTCAGGATTAAGACTGTAAGTCTTGCCTGCCTTAGTCCGGAACGGGTGCCGCATGAGATGAACTTTATGGCTTTTGCGGTGGGAGAGGACGGGTCGTTTGGGATCCCCGGAGAATTGCGTTCCCGTCAGGGAAGGGTTGCTATGATGGCTTTTCTCAACGGAGTTGTGGAGGGGGCGACGAAAATTGTCTCGGAAACGTCCTCGACTGTTGTCTCTCCCGTTTCTGCGTTGGGGAATCAAAGTTCTTCCTCCGCAGCGGCAGAAGTCGTGCGCTGGTATCTCGAACATGCCAAGGCTCTCGTTCCTACGGTGGAAGTCAAGGCTGGTGTGTCGATTCGCCTTGTCTTGCTTGAGACCTTGAAGTTTCCCAGAAAGTTCTTTTCAAGTTTCCAATCCACTAAGGAGAATGTCCATGCTGAGAGTGATCTTATTTACTAGCGTTGTCCTTTTCTCTTCCTGTGCAACGAAATCGTCCGATCTTCTGAGGTCTCATGCGGAAGAAAGTATTCCGGGGAAAGAAAATCTCCGGGTGAAACGTCTGCATGTCTACCTTTTCCCCCATGTGAATGCCTTGGGGGATCTTGTTTCTGGCGCATTGATTAAAATTGAGGACCCTCGATGAAGCTTGGAACTTACATCCGGTCTCGATTCAAGGAAGCTAAGTTGAGGCAGTATTTTGCCATTGCTCCTGCTTTATCTGACATGCTTCCATACGAAGATCTGATCGTGGAGGATGGCAAAACCTTCGTCTTCCTCAAGAACGGATCGCTTGGCCTGGGGGTGGAAGTTCAATGGCCCAACCATCTGACATCTTCTGACAGGGTTCTCGTTGACTTGGAGGCTACGATCTGCCGCTTTCTGAAAAGGGTCGATCATTCTTACCAGCTTCAGTTTCAACTGAGTAAACAGGAGGATGGTTTTCACGGATATCTGTTTTTAACTTCCCCCAAAGGGCGGGTGAAGACTTCTCTGCTCCCCGCTCGTATGCAGAAAACGGGACTGGCTTCATTCAGGGCACGAGGGGAGCAGATGACGGGATTGCTGGAAAATTTTTCCTTCGCCATTCAAGGAGAGGGGTCTCGTTGTCAGCCTATGGATGAGGAGAAGCTTCTTCGTCTTCTTTCCTATCGTCTCGGTGAAACGGAACGACAGTGGAAATCTCTGCGAAGTGTCTCCGTAATGAGTGGGCAGGTAAGCGGGACTTCGCTTCGAATCGGGGAGAAGAACTACAGCGCGATTGTTCCGGTAAGTCTTCCTGCCGTTGTCGCAAGTCAGGTGCTTAGACCGATCTATTTTGAACAGGCAAACTTTCTGATCTCTGTCGGGCTTCGTGTCCTCTCGCGAGAGGAGACGGAGCTTCGAATCAGCAAGAGAAAGTTCTGGCTGCAAAACGCTTTGGGTGCGGGGGCAGCAAGGCTTCGCGAGGAGATTGAGAGTTTCGAGAAGGAATTCGCAATGGGTGAAAGGCTGGTGGCCATGACGTTGACTGTTGTAACGGATGATCCCAGTTCTCCAACCGTTATCAAAAACACGCTTGACCAGGCTACACAAAGTCCCTGGACTCTTGAAACCGCGGGGGCTTCAAAGATTGTCCTGGATTCTTTTCCCTTCAATCATGACCAGGCTTTCATGGAGCGCATGGGGCGTTGCACTTACATCCCCGCTGCGAGTTGTTGTAGGTTTCTGCCTCTATGTTCTGGGACAATAACCAAGGATGTCAAACCTCTAAATTATCACTCACAGGAAGGGGAACTTACGGGCTTTGATCTTCGCGACACGCCAGGGAGTCACACGGCTGTCATCGCGGGAACGAGGTCGGGCAAGAGTTTTCTTGTTGCCAATATCCTTCGTTCCTACCTTTGCTCAGATAAGGCGCCCGTTGTTTCCATCATCGACAAGAGAGCGAGCTATGAAACCCTGACCCAGTATCACGGAGGGTCTGTCATTGTTTTTACTTCTGACAAATTGAAGTCCCCTGACTTTCCCTTCCATCCTTTGGCCGGTTCCCTGGATGATGAGCACATTGAATTTCTCAGTTCTTACATTGGCCTTCTTGCTGAGTTGGCCAAGCCCGACCAACCTGTTTTTGCGGTGGACAAGGTTGTCATCACGGATGCCTTGCGTGAAGCGGTACAGTCGCTCAGGGTCTGTGCTGAGTTGACGAACGAAGATGGCAATTCGCTTACAATGTCTGACATCGTGAAAGCCCTTGGGCGAAACGCTAATCCTGTGGCCAGAACCCTTGCTGGCAGACTTAAGCCTTACTATGGCGCGGGGACTTACGCTGCCTACTTTGACAGGGAACACGGGGCAAGCTCACTAAAAGCGGACATCATTTCCTTCGATCTTGACGGTCTGGAGAGTGACCTCCTTCTACAGGGTGCCATAAGTCAGGCCATCCTTGGGCAGGTGATGGCCCGCATGCGGAAGGTTTCCCGAGAGGGAAGGTGGGGCATACTTCTGATGGAAGAGATTGGTGTCCTTGGTGATTCGATCGCGGGACTGGCGCAGTTTGTCGCAGATGCCTGGAAGACCATGGCAAAATTGGGGGTTGTGTGCATTGGGGTTACAAACGACGTCGAAGATTATTTGCGTAAGCCTGCGGCTAAGGCGATTTGGAACAACTCGCCGAACAAGATTTACCTGCGCATGACTTCTGATCAGATTCGCACGCTTGTCTCTTCAAATGAACATGGGCCGGCAGTTGTAGGTGGACAATTAGCGGAACTTCTTCCCTTCCTAAAAACGATTCCTGGGGAGAAGGCCGACTTCATTGTTTCGGCAGAAGATCGTCTCTACCCTCTTGTGTTCAGGCCCGACAATAAATCCTACTGGCTTGGAACTTCAAGGCATGAGGACGTTCTGAAACTGAGAGACCTTGCAGAACGAGTGGGGATTCGCGAAGCGATCGACAAACAGGGAGAGGGGGGTTTGGGGATGCGAGGGAACCGTCGCCCCCCAAGATAATGAGATAAAGTTGTGAGGTTTTCGCCAGTCTTTCATCAAAGGGTGTTTATGAGATGCCTTCCGGTTGCAATCTTCACTGCCGTTTTCTCGTACCTTTCTCATGCAGAGGAATGGTCCTATAAGAACAGGCGTTCTTTATCTTCCGATGCCATGAATTACTTCGGGGTGACGGAGGACCTTTCTCGTAAGGAGAAGGAGGCGTTCAGGCTTTACAACTTCAGTGCGAATATCAGTCTTCTCGGAGATTGCGGGAATCTTGATTTCAGAGCTTCCTTCAAGTCAATTTATGCGGAAGCCAATCGTCTTTTTTCAGACTTGAAGGAAGCTGCGATCGGTAGTATCGGAAGCATCTCGCGGGCTGCGCCGATGTTGGCTCTCTGTTATTTTTCGCCGACGGCTTGTTCAATAGCGAAAAACCTACAGCTTTACTCAAGTTACTCGGCAAAGCTCAAATTCGATCAATGTCAGGCCATCAACAAGTACATTTCCAATCAATCTGGAGCGTATAAGGAGCAGCAGGCGAGTTGTCTTCGGCAGAAAATGCAGGAGACGGGAAATATCACTGTCGCTGTCGAGTCGTGTAAGAGTTCCGCAGACAGGCTGGCTTCCTGGCTTGACGGTTCCAGTTACACGAATATTTCGACCAACCAACTTGTCAAGACGAGTGCAAAATGGGCTGGCATTTCCGACGATGAAGCTAATCTCCTGTCTGCCTTGGTGGGGGGAATTGAGTATGAGTCGCGAGGTACGACGAGGGTAAACTTCGGCGGCTACAGCCCAACGACCCCTGGAAGGCTTTTTGACTATTACGCCAAGGCTGCTTTTCGAAGGCTTTGCGGGGATAAGGGTCTGCTGCAAGCGTGGGAGAAGGGGAAGCGATCGGCGATCGACGAAACTGAGTATTTTCAAAGTAAGGGAAGACTTCTTCTGGATGACAACTTGATGAATGCCTTGGCTCGCCTTTCTTTTGGGGAAAGAGAGGCTGCCTGTGATCGCTTGGCAAACTCGATGTCGTTGACGAAGTTTATTGATGAAATGGAGGAAAGGTTCGACCAGCTTTATGTTATGTCGCAAAACCCTCACCTTCCTGACGAACAGAGGGAGCATCTTGAACGCAAGACTTCAAAACTTGTCGATCACACCCTTGCGGTGCTTAAGATCAAAAACCTTCGGCAGGAGAACCTGAACGCAGTGCGCTCCCGAATCCTTTCAGAGTCGGCAAAGGTGTCAGAGCGAGAAGGTCAGAGAGCTGCGGATTTAAGCAAGCCTTCGAAACTTCTCGCACCAACCGCTGAGTGTGACGATTTTACGAATTGTGGAGGCTTGTGATGTTTGCGGTAGACAGCACGGAAGCTATTTATCGCTTTATAGGAATCAAGACGCAGGAAGGGGTGATCGTCCTTCTTACCCATCATTGGGTCTTTGCCGCCGTCGTTTTGTTTGTCATTGCCTGGAGGCTTCTAAGAACGGGCTACTTTTTGCCGTTTCGGGATGGGAGCTTTTCCCTATTTGTTTCTCCGAACAGAACCTTAAGTGTTAGTCAGCTTATCATTTCGCTCTGCGTTTCTTTACTGCTCTTGAGTGCTTTAAAACCCCTGCGAATCCTTACAATAGAAAACTTTGCAGGCCAGAATTGGTCTCAGCATCCGCTTGCGGGAAAGAGGCTGACAGAAGCCACCCCGAAAGCGAATACACTCTTTTCGTACTTAGCGGGAGGTGCTGAGGAACTTGCCCATCTTTCGCACCGATTATTCAACAGTATGTTTGCGGGGGGGCAGGCGAATATGGAATCCCCTCGTTGGCTTTTCAAGGCCATGATTCAAGCTTCTGCTGTCCACATTGACCAGCCTGAACTTTTGGATGAGGTAGAAGCGTACGGGGAAGCCTGCCTGGAACCGGTCATAGAAAGTTTGGGAACTTCTGACTTCTGGTTGAAGGAGGAGGAACATCGCAGTTCGGAAGTCTGGAATAAATTCGCCACAATCCATCCCTTTGGAGGTTCCAGAACTTGTGTCGACTTACGGGAGGAACTTGCTCATCATCTTCTTCGGTGGGCAGCGACCCATCCAGGCACGGCGCATGTGTTTCACTGGCAGCCGTCGGGGATTACGGAACTCATGCCGGAGTTCAAAAGTTACGACTGGATGGTGAACACCTTCGCCGCTAATGCGCTACGCAATCACATTGCTGCTATGGAGGGGCATGCTTTAAGTCCTTTCCACAATCCTGAGGGCGCAAATTTCGATAATGGGTCGGGTGTGTGGAGAGTAATTCGCAAGATTTTTTCGGTCGAAACGTGGGAGCGTTTTTTCTTCGGAAACGCAAGTGGTGGAAGCCTCAGTGCAGCCAACGCAGCGGAGGAACTGTCTCGCGTTCTCAAAGTTGCTCCGGAAGTCAAAGGGCGCATTCTTTTCTTCCTTATCGCAGCCTTTCCCTTCTTTCTTTTCTGGGCTGCCTTGCGAGGCGTCTTCGGTCCGCTTTTCTTTTGGACCCTCATGTATTTTTCGATCGCCATGTGGGAACCTCTCTGGTCCCTTTCCTACAATGTGCTGTTGGCGCAGATGAACGCGCACAAGTACCTATCCGCTCTTGCCGAGTTGAACGACGCCATCTCCATCACCGCAGCAGAGACTCTGAGACTGCGTTTCAACCGGGCCATCGAAGCCTACGTCTTCACTCAGTTCGGGATTGCGACCTTAGTAACCTCCTTCGCCTTCTGGATGGGCAAAGGCTGGCTGCAACAAGGAGCCAACGAGGGCCTGCCAGGGGGATGGTTGCTGAGGAAGTTGTTGTGACCCACCATTTTACAATTGCATGTTCTGACTTTACCCATATCGAAGATTTCGTTTTGTTACTTTTTTTTGATAGAAATCGAATGTTAAAAGTTAACCCCAAAATCAAAAGTCCCGAGAAAAATAATTCAAATCAAAGCTCTTACCTTCCTTCTTCGCAAGCTTGTCCAAGTACCATAGCCACAGCCTTTTCGTTGTCATCATAAATTCTTTCCATTCAGTCCTATCCAGATCTGCTATCGTTTGCGCTTTTTGCGTATTGTAGTGCTTGTTCTTGTCAGTAAAAAGATCCTGAAATTTCCCGTAAGCATCGAATAAATTGCAATCCTCTGCTTTAAGATCCCAATTGACGCTTGGAAATACTTTCGTGATAAAATGATTCAGAGGCGGCATAGCTGAAGCTGGCGGATGATTTGCAGCAACAAGATCGTTAAAACTTTGGCCAGCTAAGTGAACCACAACTTTGAAGTCATCCCAGTCAGCTCTGCTATCATCGATAATTTGGTCGTAAATTTCGCATGCCCTAAGCCACATCTTCATTCAGTTGCACGATTAGTCTCAATTGCAATTGAAGGGTATTTACGCAAGATAGGCGAATATCCGAGGGAGAAAAATTAGTTTGGTTTTACACCGCTATGTAAACAGTGTACTTGAGTACAGCTTCCTCTTGAAGGTATTCTGGTATATCAAGATTCTTGCAGATCCTGGTAAGTAGTTTGTCAATTTGATCTTTCAAAACAGTAGTTGAGGTGGACCCCGTTGTCTAGACAAATTTTGACCTAAAATAAGTAAAACCCAAGACACTAAATAATGGCAGAGTCCCTGGTCTAGGGAGTCGCCAAGTCAAACTTCCCTCACTAAGCTGCATAATGCATCTCCTCTGGGGTAGAATAGGAAAGACTCTGATGGGGGCGCTTC
>JACPKR010000024.1 GCA_016186945.1 Deltaproteobacteria bacterium
AGGCTTCGATAACCTTGCTTAACTCTTGGAGACGCAGTTCTACTTTGATGATGGACATGGGAGAAATCCTTTTCATATGTCAGCCTTTCCAGCAGTATAACACCGCCGATTATACTAGACACAGAATTTCCGACGCTCCCCTTTTTTCTAGATCCAATTAACACAGGAATACACACTAAAGCGCAAAGGTCGATTCGGGAAGCGGATTCTTCAAAGTAACTGGTCAGACCAGAGTTCCGCAAGAAAATCTGACCATGAGCAAACTTCAATGCCGTCATCTCGTCGATAGCTAGTGCTCACCATACACACTAAAATGCGACGTCTTAGGTTGTAATCCTTTGCAATCTCCACCAGTCCTTTACAATGATCCGATGTGACTTTCTCAGCGGCTTTCGCTTCGATTGCTACTTCCATATCACCCAAGATAAAGTCTACTTCAATACCCGAGGAGAGTGCCCAATAATGAAGTTCCATGATCTCATTTCGGTAAGCCTTGTAGCACTGCAATTCGTGCATCACCCAATTTTCAAACGCTTTGCCAAACATGGGTGAACGGGGCAATGGCAATCCTCTGTTAGAAAGGTAGTTAACAATTCCTACATCAAAAAAATAGAATTTGGGCGCCCCTCGCACTCGTCTTTTCTTCTTCCTTTGGTAAGACGGTAAAAAAGACCCTATCAAAGTATCCACCAGGATTTCGTAATATTCCTTGATCGTCTGACTTGAGACCCCCACATCCCTTGCAAATGTTGAGTAGTTCAAAATTTCCGTGTCCGAGAGCGATGCTAGTTTAAGGAAATTACTAAAGGCTGGAAGATTACGAATCAAGCCTTCCGCAGCCACCTCCTCTTTGAGATAGTCTCCCGCATAGGCAGCATGAACGGGACCAAGCATATTTTCATCATAGAAAGTCGGCAAATAGCCGTGTTGCAGCAGGCGGGTTAATGATACGTCTTTCCCAATTTCACTGGCCGACAGCCCGTAAAGCAGGAATTTTAAGGCCCTTCCTCCTAAAAGGTTGGCATGCCCATGCCTTACTTTTCGTGCACTCGATCCACAGAGTCCAAAACGAATCCCCTCCTCCTCTATGAGCGCATGGACTTCGTTGAGCAGAGACGGGACCTTTTGCACCTCATCTATGATCACCCAATCTGGTCGCTTTCTAAGCTGCTTGAGTTCTCGACGCAGCATGTAAGGCTCCGCCTGGTATTTCATGAGCTGATCGCTATACAACAGGTTGATCCAATGAGCGTCAGGGAAATGCTCACGTAAAAAAGTAGTTTTTCCACTTTGACGCGGCCCCCACAGAAAGAAACTTCTGTCTAGCATTTTGTTCACTGATAACAGGCGATTATACATTTTTCAATCCATACTTGAAATTTTCGTGTATATTTTAAGTATAGATTGAAATTTCCTTCAACGGAAGTTGAAAGAGAGCACTGCCCCCCAAGGGATTTCTTGGAGGAACCAGCTGCGCAGTTTCCTCCAAACCACCTCCTTGCGGCGAGGGGGCAGTTTCCTCCAAACCACCTCCTTGCCACAATTAGAGGTCTGCTTGGTATTCCCTAACGTAAGCCAGGACATCGAAGGTGGTAGATTTGTAGTATTGCTCTAGAGAATAGGCCATCTGTTCAAGTTTAATACCCTCATAGGGAGTCCCTCTAAAAACATCGCGTAGATAGCGAAGCATGAAGTCTTTGTTACCCAGGACATTGTATTGAGCGACATGAACAAGTTCGTGGAAAAACATATCTTCATTTTCCAAATTCCCCTTCTTTACAAAAATTGTTTTGTCGAAGGTTATTGCCAAGGCACCAGGAAAGTCGAAAATTCCAGGCTGGAGTCCAATTGATGTGAGAAGGTCGGAATCGATCCCTATTTTCTCGGGAGGGCCCCAATGAGGAAGTTCGTCAACTTCCGCATACCGCACTTGATTGAGGAGATCTTGTTCCTGAGGAAAATATTTAGAGAACTTCGCAAACAATGGATGCTCAGCAAATGGCTTGGTTTTGTCCTTCATCTTCTCTGTTTGTTCTACAAGGAACGCTTGCAGTTTTTCGAAAATTGCGTCAAGTTTCGGTGCGACGATTTCATCAATTTTCTGTGCAGCTAAGGTCTGCTTTTCTTCCAAGACGGTTTTCGCATCTTTCGTCGTTTTGCAGGACAGAGGCAGGATGAAAGCAGAGCACATGAATAAGACCTTCACTGTCCCGACAGATGAGTGAGTATTCATAGAGGTCCTCGATTAATGTTTGTTTTTCATTCTATCTGTTTAAGAATGATCAACGCAAGCGGATTGAACCAGGCAAAGGTAATGCGTAAGCCACTTGGGGCAAATAGGGAGAGGGGGGTTTGGGGGGGCGAGTGAAGCGTCGCCTCCCCCGGATTTCTTGGAGGAACCAGCTGCGCAGTTTCCTCCAAACCACCTCCTTGCCCCAAGTGGCTTACGCATATTAGATTATCTGCTGTAGAAGGGAATCGACAGAAGCTTGACGGTGGATCTATGTTTGGAAATGCCCCGCGTCCCTTGTGGGAAAGGTGGTACAGCCCCGACGAAATAGGTCGGATCGAACTTGCCTGCCGGGCGATGCTCATTGAAAGTGAATCTGAAAAAATCCTGTGCGAGACTGGAATTGGAGCATTCTTCGAACCGAAACTCGCGGAACGCTACGGAGTCCAAGATGTCGCCACCCATCGTTTGCTGGAATCTCTGGAAGCCCTGGGAGTCAACGAAGACGCTATCGATTTTGTCATTCTTTCACACCTTCACTTCGATCATGCAGGTGGTTTGCTGCCTAGCTACGTAGAAAGCCAAAAAGGAAAAGGCGATCTCCTCTTCCCCAAGGCCCGCTACGTGGTAGGGGAAGAGGCATGGGAGCGCTGCAAAAATCCTCATTTTCGTGACCGAGCTTCTTTTATCCCGGGATTATGGGAAAAGCTCGAAGCATCCGGTCGCTTACTTATTGTCCCGAAACGACAGACCTCTCTTTCTAAACTTCCAAGTTATATTTCGTTCCGCTACTCGGATGGTCATACGCCTGGACACATGCATACGATCGCCCGAGGCCAAGATAGTACTGTCTGCTTTTGTGGAGATCTCATACCTGGCACCGCTTGGGTGCATCTTCCCATCACAATGGGCTACGATCGTTATCCTGAAAAATTAATAGACGAGAAAGCTGATCTCTACGACAAAGCATTTGCTGAAAAGTGGCTGCTGTTTTTTACCCACGATCCTGTGGTGCCCGCTGCGTATATCAGGAAGGAAAAAGACCGGTTCGTCGTCGAAAATGCAGTGAAGAACCTCACACAGATGCCACTATAGTGTTCAAAATAATTAATTTGGGGACAAACTTTTTGAAAAAAGTTATTTCCCCAACCCCCTTTTCAAAAACTTCAGTATTTGAAGTTTTTTGGGGGGAGGTGTGGAGGGGAACTTTTTTTCAAAAAAGGTCCTCTCCACAAATTCGTTTTTTCCCAAATACTATATAAAGCCGTAGGAGTGAAGATGACCAAAGGGTCATTTTTCCAGTTTCTTTTCCAACTCTCTCACTCGCTTAATTAGGTCAGGAAGGCTTTTCATAAGCGTTACCTCCCTTCGCCAATCATTCGCAGGTCGGTGAGGGTAACCATGATAATCCCCGCTTTCCTTGATATCGCGCACCACTCCGCATTTACCACCCAATCTTACGTTATCGCCAATCTCGATACCGTGCCCGATTGCTGCTTGTCCACCTGCTACGAATCGGTTTCCAACTTTAACACTGCCGGCAATTCCTGCCTGCCCACATAAAATAGACTGCTCACCAATTTCCACATTATGTCCGACATGAACCAGAGAGTCGATCTTTGTAGAAGAACCTATGGAGGTTTTGTCAAACGTAGCGCGATCGACGTTCGTGAGCGACCCGATTTCGACGTCTGAGCCGATGACAACTTTCCCCGTCTGTGGGATTTTCTGAAGAGAGTCCTTCGTTATGGCGAAACCAAAACCATCTCCACCCAAGACAGTGTTGCCATGAATGATCACGCGCTCCCCAAGCTCAGTTTCAGACATGATCACAACACCGGGAAATAAGATACAGTCCTTTCCAATGACGGCATTGCGCCCGACGTACGTATGGGGATAAATGACTGAACCCTCGGACACACTTGCTCCTTCGTCTATAAAAGCAAACGGATAGACGATCGCTCTTTTGTGAACCTTGGCGTTTTCCGCAATGTAAGCCAGTGGACTCTGACCTTGGCATGAATGGGAATAGGAGAAAAACATCTGTCCCACGCGAGCCAAAGCCTCCAAAATGTTGGGGTGGATGACTTGAAGCAGGTGAGCATCGCTCAAAGGCTTTGCCACGATAACAGCCCCCGCTTTTGTTTCCTTGAGGTGGTCTTCAAAACGTGAATTTGTAAAGAAAGAAAGATCCTGAGGTCCCGCCTTATCGAGTGGAGCTACGCCAGTGATGTCGATCTCTTCGCTCTTTGAAAGCGGATTGAATAGTTCTGCATGAATTTTTTGCACAATTTCTTTGAGTTTCATGAAAGCGATCCAACAAATATTAATGATATTAAACTATTGTAACTTTTCTCATGGAGTCTCTGAGAAGGTACAGTATCACGCCGTTACGTCAAGGTAAAAGCCTGCATGTCCCATGCTCCCGTCGGGCATCGCTCCGCGCATAGCCCGCAATGAAGGCACAGGTTCTCGTCCTTGGCCATGACTCGCTTGGTTTGAGGAACCGGGGCGATAAAGAGAGCTTGCTCCTGATTCTGCCGTGGTGCTTTAAGGAGAAGTTCCCCCCCAAGCTCCTGCAGCAAGGGCGTGATCGTGAGGCAATCGACAGGACAAATATCTACACATGCGTCGCATTCGATACAGACGTCGGAAACAAAAACCGTCTGAATATCACAGTTGAGGCATCTTGAACTTTCTCTCCTCGCCAATTGCTCATCAAAACCTAACTCGACTTCCAAGTTCAAATTTTGTTTACAAACGGGGACCGGATGGTGAGGGACTTCCTGCTTCGCCGCTTCTGAGTATGCATTATCATAGCTCCACTGATTCAAACCCATTCTTTGGCTGACCAGGTTCTTTCCATGAGCAGGTCTGGAGCGAGGGTCAAGTCCTTGGCAGAACAAATGGATGGAGCTAGCGGCCTCATGTCCATGAGCGACGGCCCAGATGATATTTTTAGGCCCCCACGCTGCATCACCCCCGAAAAACACCTTGGGATGGCTGCTCTGAAACGTGACGGGATCTACTTTGGGGTAAGACGTGCCACCCGCACCTTCCCGCGTCAATTCGATATCCAGGAATGGCAACTTGGCATCTTGTCCAATGGCAATCAATACTTCCTCACAGGGGAGGAACACATCTTGTTCTCCACTGGGAATGGGCTTCCACTGATGGTTTTGGTCGTAGCAGGAGCTTAACCTTTGAAAGACAACACCGCTCAGATTTCCATCGGATCTTCGAAATTCCTTCGGCAACAAGTGATTGACAAACGCCGCACCTTCTCGTTGCGCATCCTCTTTTTCCCAGGGGGATGCCAGCATTTCCTTATAAGACTCAGGCGCTACCACTCTCACTTGTTCCGCTCCCAGGCGAAAGGCCGTCCGCGCACAATCCATTGCCGTGTTACCACCACCTATCACCACTACATTCTTTTTTATGGTTTTCTTGTGCCCGAAAGATACAGAAGCGAGAAAATCCACCCCCACGTGAATGTCGGGCTTGTCTTTGGGAGTGCTTCTCCCAGGGAGAGGTAGGTCTCGGCCTACAGGTGCTCCCGTCCCGATGAAGATCGCGTCGAACTTTTGGTCGAGTAGTGCTTTGAGGCTCGTAAGCTCCTGACCGAATCGACATTCCACCCCACGGTCGAGAATAAAACTGATCTCTTCGTCAAGAACACTGGTGGGAAGCCTAAAACGGGGGACTTGAGTAAACATCGCTCCCCCAGCCCTCTTTTCTTTCTCAAAAAGGACCACCGTGTACCCGAGGGGAAGAAGATCGCTCGCGACCGTCAACGAAGCAGGCCCTGCACCAATCAGAGCAATTTTTTTCCCGTTCTTCGTTTGCGGACTTGCAGGAAGAAAATTCCTAACGTTGGCGTCCTTCAAATCCGCAGTCACCCTCTTGAGACGACATATGGCGACAGGCTCTTTTTCAACCCGCCCTCTGCGACAAGCTGGTTCGCATGGCCTGTCGCAGACTCTTCCCAGAATGCCAGGGAATTGATTCGAATGCCAATTGACCAAATAGGCTTCCGTATATTTTTTCTGTGCTATTAAACGAATGTACTGAGGGACAGGGGTATGAGCAGGACAGGCCCACTGACAGTCGACTACCTTATGAAAATACTCAGCAGAAGGACTCGTGAATGTCATAAAATCCTTAAATTCTAGTGACATATAAACACAGCCGCGTTATAACCGTCCTAGAGCCAGCCGCGCTCGTCTTTTTCATGGATGATCCCAGGAAAAACGCATGCACGATTGTTCAGGACACACACGCAACGCAGGAAATTCTAACCCTTGGAAATTTTTTCGTGTCGATGCCTTCTTCTTATGGACTACCTATATCGTTCTAAGTTCCTGCCTGCTTTCCACGTCCTGTATCGCAAGCGAATTTGACACGATCATAGAGTCAATGCTAGCAGAAGAATATTCTCGCGAAAGTGCAAACTATGTTTTAAGCCATCAGCCGTATGGAACCTACCTTGTAAGAAAAGGACCTGAAAAGTTAATTGTTTCTATAAAAACAAGGAATCCTAATATTTTAGGCGCCGTTAACCTCGATCAAGACAGGGTATTCCACACTTCATTTCCCGACTTGGCAGCCTTTCAATATGCCCTTCGCAGACGACCGGAAGTTTTCAGACACCCGCTGCGTTTTGACAATCTCTTGGACGATGCATTCGTTTCCGGGGGGCGCGCTGAATTGTCAACCGCCCAAAGTACCGCTCTCCTTGAAAAGCAAGAACTAGGAACATTCCTCATTCGCCAAACCAGAGCGTTTCCCAAGTTCTACATCAGCGTTCGGCATAACAAGTTCCCTGAAACCAGAGATTTTTTAAAAACCATAGGCACGAGGACAAAGCACCTTGTCTTCCACCTGTCTTTTTATGAATTTGATAATGCTATTCAGATGATCAAGCAGAGCCGTCGCTACTTCCGAATTCCTTACGTTGACAAGAGCATTTTCGACTTGGACGGAATTCACAGCGAAACTGGCGTTGATCGCTTTGGATTCGATCGAGAAGGGTTTGACGGAGAAGGTTACGACACTGAGGGCTATGACCGGCATGGATTTAACAAGGCAGGCCTAGATAGGGCTGGTTTTGGCAGAGACGGCTTTAACACCGCTGGGCGAAATCGTGACGGATTCGATCGAGCTGGTTACGACATTGAGGGCTATGACCGAGAAGGGTTTAACAGGGATGGCTTTAATCGAGACGGTCGCAACAGAGCATTTTCCCAGGTCCAAAGAGAGGAACTAGAGCTTCCTGCGGGATTTGGGGAAATTGATCAGTATGGGTACGATCAAAGTGGCTTTGCTGAGCAATTACCGTTCGCAGTCCAGTTTATCGAGCGCTTTAATCGAGATGGCTTCAACGTCTGGGGCTTCAATTTTTTTCGCCTGCAACGATTGGACTTCGAACAGTGGGGATTTGATACTGTTCTCCGTCATCAGTATATTCCCGATGCCCCAGGAGATAACCTACTCCAACGGTTCAATCGCGAGTGCTTCCCTTTGCTCGACCCTATTGAGCTGGAAGCGTTAGTTAGTTTTGCCGCTCTCCGAGTAGCAGTTAACCATCAAAATGCAATGGAAGACGAGAGAATACGAGGCTTTCTGAGAAAAGGGATTTACGTCTGCAACATCATATACGGGGGCGGATTGAACCGACAATTCGATCCTGGCGCCTTAAAATGGAACATGAAACAGCTCGCCTATAAGGTTAACGATCTTGACTATGGAAGGATGCTCGATGCCCTGGCTGCGGAACATCCTCAGTTTGATTATTTTTCGGCAATTTACGAGGCACTCAAACGGCCTGAAATCTTAACTGAGGCTCGTTATATCGAAGAGCAAGACAATGCCAACTACGCTCATTCTATGGTCAAGAAAAAAGAGCACCTACTAGAAACTCTTGTAGCCTATATCCATGGACTGGGAGTGCGCCAATTAGAGAAGGGACGTTATCAACTGTTCAGAATCGCACTTGCCCTTCCTCGTCAATCACATGAAAGGCTTGTGAACGCAGCGCAACTCTTGTTACATGGGGGCGCACATTGCCCAGATGCCAAGCGAGACGCTGTCGATGCGATCTTTCGTGGATGGATTCCTCAGCAGGCTTTGCAGGAACTTCGCGCACAAGTGTTAGGTACGGGCCTAAACGCCCAATTGCGCGCATTCATAAGAAGTATGAAAGAGCAGTACCTTGGACGTTGGATCAATAGAAAAATCGAGAGAGACAGATTGAATAACGAGCAGGCTTCGTTTTTCCCGGCCACATGGGACAGTATGGCGCCCCATTTAGGACTTGAGCCGATGGGAGCGTATGAGGCGATGTCGCTTGACATGGATATACGCGAATTCTTTCGTCCAGATGGCGGGAATTTTACCCCCGTCAGTATTACCCAAGAATTTGTTGCTTCCCCACTCTACGGCGCCCTGGTGGAAGCGGTTTTCGGCCCTATTATGCAGCTTTCCTCCGCACAACCATTGAATCACCCGCTACCTTACGCGATTCTCTTGCGCTTTGGCTATCTTAGTCACTGAACTTCCGAGCTTTCCTTGTCGTTCGTTTTGCTCATAAAATTGCCAAAAATTTCCGATATTGACTAAAAGGAGGAGGTCTTCATTCGCAAAATACCTACCCTAGTCGTTCTCAGTCTCGGGGTGGCAACGGTTAGCTATGGGAAGGTTTGGGAAAGCACCGAGAACTGGGGCCAGAAGTGGGAAGTAGCTTATTCAAATTGGATTGCATCCGATGCTGTCTCCAAAGACATGTTCATCTCCCGTGCCAGTCCTTACTTTGGAATCGCCACAGACTGTGCTGATGCTGCCTACGCGATGCGGGTGATCTTTTCCTTTGAACGCAAACTCCCCTTTGCCACTTTGGTGAAAATGAACGGACGCGATGTCTTGCTTGGCAATGAGACCGATCGATTCGACGCCGTTCATCCTCCTCACAAAAGACTTGTAGCCTTTGTAAATTATCTCAGTACCGTGAAAGATAGTTCTCAGCTCGGATATTACGACACTTATCCGGTCGCAGTTTCCGCACTTATGCCAGGAGACCTCTATACGTTTGAATTGAAAACGCGCGATGGGCCCATCCGTCACGTGCTCACTATCAAAAGGATAAATGATAACGGAACTTTTGATTTTCTCTATTCGACCCAGAATGTGAGGAGGAACAATCTCTACTTTTTTAGAAATCCCAACAACAATATCAAAGTAAGAAGCTTGTTATTCAAACAGAATCAAGAAGCCCAGTTTCGACAAAAAGAGGAGAGCAAGGGATTCCGTCGCTTCTTGTGGCCGAACTACCTAGGCCAAAGTCCAAAGACCTTCCCAGAGTCATTCTCCTACAGTATTGATCAGTTTGAATGGGCACGAACCCTCGACAGACGCCAATATGCGAACAAACTAAGGGAAGAACTTCAAAAGACTGTCGAGCTTCCCCAGGTCGTTCTGTTCCGCTATCTTGAACAAGTCTGCCAGCTTGTTCTTGAACGTGTTGCCATCGTCAAAGAAGCTGTGGACTTTCTCAAACCGAAAGGTAAAAAATTTTGCATGGATAAGGAAGAGCTTTTCCTTTATTCCACCCCCATGCGAGATGCTATTCTCGAGGAAAGCTTCGAGCAGCTGAAGATAGAATGGCAAAAATTCACTGGGAAAAACGAGTTAGAAAGCACTGAGCAAGATCTTAGCCTTGTGCGGGTACTCTTCGATTCAAGGATGGAAAAGAGTCGCCTGCATAACTTTTGCCCTGTCAAGGTCAGCCCCGGGCTTATCTTGGATCTTCGTACGATTTATTCGAGACTCAAGTCGGGAAAACTCTCCTCAAATCCCAACGACTCCGTTTTTGCCCGTTGGGGTGAAGAGAAAGCAAGCAACGAGTGCCAAATGGAGTGAACTTCGACGACGGGTTTTATATTGAAGTTTTTGAAAAGGGGGTTGGGGAAAAAACTTTTTTCAAAAAGTTTGTCCCCAAATTAATTATCTTGAACACTATGGGAAGCTTCAAGAAATTGAGAGAGTTCCTTGTAAATCTTAGTCCAAAGCCGGGGAGGGAGGAATTTCTGTGGGTTCTTAATGACTTTCTCAACGTCGAGGGCCATAAGGGTTAGCTCTCTTTTTCCACCGGGAGCCTCTCTTTCCCGCCTGCTTGTCTCGTGGAACCCAAGAACCTTGAGAATCTCCAGCATTTCATCACTCGTCTCAACGACAAGGAATTTTCGCCCGTCCTGATAGGTTATCCTGATGACATGCTTGATTAGTGGAATGAAAACGTCAGCAAGGCGAGCCTGAGGGCTTAGGAAAAAACTGACGAGTTCGGTATGCCCGCCAGCCTGGATTGGTGCGGAAGGCGCATGACCAAGTGAATACACCAAAGAGGTTTTGACCGTCTGATCGGGAAACACAACTCCTGTTATCGCAGCAATGTTGTCCCCAAGCCGGCAGGTGATGGATCGAGCGTTATCGGGAATTTGAAAGACAGGCTCCTTGCCCGCAGGTATAGCGATCGCTGCCGGGCGAAGCTCGAATTTCTGCACCGCATCGGTAGGAATTTTCTGATAGTCTACCGTCAAAGCATGTGACAAAGGACCAACGTTAAAACCTGCTTCTCTCAAACTCTTCGGAGTGGCTTCACGATTGAAGGTGATGAGGTATTCGCTGGCAGCCTCCAGGAATTCTTTCGACGGAGATAGGTATCTCATGTAATTCGCAACATTTTCCTCACTCGGACGGTACAATAGAGGGGTGTTCACCGCGGGAACGAAAAAAATTCCCCGCCCAGGGAGATAAAGTTCAAACTCGTGGGTCTGTTGGGGAAAGAAGGTCTTTGTATGAGACGCTCGGATCAACTCAAACCCATCCGATGCAAATCCATTAACGAGACAGACAACCGTCTCGTTGAAAAAAAAAGGGTCTCGGTAACAGACCTGAGGCCTAATAAAAGGATGACACAAAAAAATAGTTTTCCCGATTACTTTTCGAAATGCCTCGGCACTGTTCAACAACTGCAAGTCGTATCTAATGCCGATATGCACGTAGTATTTCTTTTGAAAAACAACAGAAGAAACACTGGCAACTTTCCCGTTAAATCCAAACCCTTTGGAAGGTTTCTTCGGAAAAATGAGTTCGACGGCGTCCCCTCTTTTGGGAAGGAGCGCAATATCTTTTGGGGGAAGCACCAGGGAAAAACCAAAATTGGAAAGATCGACTACGGTGCCCGATATTCTTAGGGATGACGTCTTAAGTTGGCAAACGATCTTCTCACCCAGATAAGCGACCCGTCGCACCTCCCCACGCCTGGGAAGTTTCAGCTTTTCGATCTGCTCGATAGAGGAAAGAGGACGTTCCTTCTTTTCATTCTTTGATGAGGCCAAGTCTCTTCCTTTCTATAGTATTCAAGGTAATCAATTAAAGTTTTTTGGGGGGAGGTGTGGAGGGGAACTTTTTTTCAAAAAAGGTCCTCTCCACAAATTCGTTTTCCCAAATACTCTATTTGGCAATAACACACGTGGCTTGACTCTTATCAAAAAAGCCATTGCTGTCAAAACATCCTGAGAGAATATAGGTTGCCTGCCCATAGTTGTCTTTTTCATTCACCACGGTTCCGCCGGCCGAGACCTCACAGGGACGATCCAGCGCACAAGAAGATTTGGAACTAGAGGCATCAGTTACCGTGGTGTTAGCGAGCATGACGATCTCACCCGTCGATTTGTCGAAAATAGGTGAGCCGGAATTACCTCCCACAATACTACATCTCACACGGTAACTGTTGCCAAACGAATAGTCCCCTTCGCGAAGTGAGACGTTTGCCCCTACGACACAAGACGAACCCCTCAGCCCAATCAGAGAAGAGCTAACACCCGACAAAGGCACTCCGATTAATTTGATAGCCCTGCCTTCAGTCGGAGCGTAACTCGCGATGGAATAACTCGCAATCCCCTGCGCCTTCACCTCACTTAAGGTCGCCTCAAGCTCGACAAGTGCCAAATCGGTATTGTCCATACTAGCTACCCGCGCAATCTTACTGCTAAATACAAGCCGTGAGGATTGAGAAAGATCTAAGAAATATTGGAATGTCATCGTCTTCGATGTTTCGACATCGTAAAAGACACCGGAAGGATCCAATAAGTCACCGAGACAATGTCCGTTGGTTAACACATAGGCAGGTGTTGTAGCGCTTGTAACCTTTGGCTCGATCAAAGTTCCTGTACAGTTACCAAAACGCCCTACGCCGTTATAAGAGGCATGGGTCGTGCTGTTAAGTACCACCCAGCCAACCTCGTCCGAATTTACGTCAAAATCAGAAATTTCAGAACCCTTGCAGTCATAAAGCACCTGAGGCGCTGAAAGGTCCCGAGGCAAACAAGACGATCGAAAATCTACAGACTCTCCCCCCCCACATGCCGTGAGTAAAATGGTCAAGAGGAAACGGGCCAAGTTTTTCACCTATTTGTATAGTGTTCAAGATAATCAATTTGGGGACAAACTTTTTGAAAAAAGTTATTTCCCCAACCCCCTTTTCAAAAACTTCAGTATTTGAAGTTTTTTGGGGGGAGGTGTGGAGGGGAACTTTTTTTCAAAAAAGGTCCTCTCCTAAGCGGCACCAAAACCGTATTGCCAGTCCCACTTTTCATAGGCGAGTCGGTACTGCATACGGATCATCCAGGAAACTTCCCAAACTTCGTCTATCGCATAGTCGAGTACGAAGCCGACCGATGATAAAAGGGAGTATTCACTCCGAACATCCACATCACCTAGAATGGAATAGCGAGTGTATGACAAGAGCAGCCCAGGCCCCAGCAGAAGTGAATAACGAAACCAATACACATAGCTAAACGTTATAAGCGCTGAGAACGAGTAGAAATCCTGGTTTACATTGACCTCCCCTGAACGCCTCTTCACGTCGGGGACAAGGTCGGTGAGTAAGCAATAACCCACCTGATCTTCATAGCCCCCCCAATCGAACGACGGGTGACCGGTGAGGCCGAGGATGAGACCGTAACGCTTTTCACGTTCCAATGTCGGCCCTTGGATATACTCTGTATTTAAGTAAAGACGACCACTCCTCACTGCTTTCTCTGACATGAAAACAGCAGAGGCCCGAGAACTGAAAAAAAGGAGAAAAAGGATGGAGGCAATCAATCGGGGCATGTCAGCTTCATACTTTCCAAGGTGAAGGGGTCGTCAAACCATTTTTTGAAAACCGTACAGACGCCCGCACGTTCCCCTTCCTCAAATTCGTTAACGATCCTGATGAGAAAGTAGTAAAAGTCAAAGGTTTCCTCGTTCTTATGAGCTTCCCAGTCGTCTCGGAACGTTAGCAAAGCGTCGAATACGTGTTTCCCGACCGTCATGGCATCCCATGTCCCCATTTGGGACAGTTCATACAAACTTGACGCCAGAAGAGAGCCTTTGCAATAGTATTGTCCTCCACAAATGGCGCCTCCTTCTTTTATCAACTGACTATTCGTCCATGAGACCGGAAGCGACCGCTCTTTTCCCAATGCAGGTATCGAGGCTTCGAATTCGTGTGCGCGTTGAGTAAGAAGCCAGGATGCAAAATCAGCCCAACCCTCGTTAATACCAAGGAGCTGCGTTTCCGCTCTTTTGTTTTTTGTCTCGTAAAAGGTTACGTCCCGACGTGCGAACTGAATGTTAAAGATCTTATGTCCATACTCGTGTGCAAGGACTGCGAGGTTCACCTTCAAAGGGACATGTTCAGTTGATGACGTTTTATTGATCATAAAATCACCAGTCTGGAGAAGGTAGGAGGCGTTGCGCTTTCTTACAGCCGAAACCCTTGTGCCTTCCACCTCGAAAAAGTACTGGGGGTCGTAGAGCAGTCGGGAGGGCTTTTGATCTTCGAGCGACAAACCAAAATGGTCCTTCCAGAAGTCGACACAGATTTCGAAAGCCTTGTAAAGGGAGAACATTGCCAAGGTGTCCATGTTTTGTGCCAAGATGACTCCATCTTCCAGAAGGTAGTCTGTCTTCACATCTCCACCTTTTTTCGAGTACAAGCTTTCAGGATCTTCCTTTACGATGTCGGTGTCGAAAATAATATTGAAGACCACCCCTCCCACGATATCGCCAATATCTCCACGCATGCGGTCTGGATCCTGGAGATACTTAAACTCAAGTTCCTGCCATCTGTAGCCATCCTCTGTCGAGACCACCACTTTCGCTTTGAAGGGTCGCGAGGCGGTCGGTTTGTCGCAAGACTGTGAAAGGAACAGCAGTGATACCAGGAGGGCTGCTCTCATCGGAATCTCCAGATCAGGTTAATATAGGGAGATGTGAAACCGTAGGCACTGAGGATTCCGAAATCAAGGCTAAAAATGTCCCAACTTCGCATGACGGTGAGGTAGCTCACATAACTTTTGGCTCCCTCTTTTAGCTTCCGGAGATTGTTGATATCCCGGCTTTCGTCACCCGCCTCACTTTCAATTTCCTGTGAAGTGGTTATAGGAAGTAAGAAAAGTCCACTTACAGCCCACTCCGACGAAAGGTAGTAGTCAAACCCAGCGAATATCGAATAAAGCTCCAGTTCCAGAGTGCTCCGCACTCCATCGTTTTCCCCCTGGATCACGATGAGTATTCGTGCAGGCCCCGCATTTATGTACAGATTTTCAAGGGGACTCGATGCAGTCACCGCCACGCCATGAAGGGAAAGGAATTGATAGTCCCGAAAACCCTTCAGGAGTTGAAGCTGCGTGTACGAAGTGAAACTGACTTCCACCAACTCCGTTTGAAACATGCGATGCTTTAAAAACAAATTGGGGATTGCTTTATTGATTGCGTAGGGGAGCATCCCCAACTCAAGATTTTCGGTGAGGCCGTACTTGAGACCCGAGACAGGTGCAAGCTCCCATTCCGCTTTCTCTAAAAGCCGGGCGTTGAAAAAAGTGTGAATGTGGCGATCAGATGAAAATTCAGCATGAAGGCCAGAAGACAATAGTAAGATGAGGAAGGCTGCGCGGTTCCCTCCAAACCATCTCCTTGCCCCAAGCGGCTTACGCATTGCACTACTAGCCCCCTCTTGGGTCTTTTTCCTTGGGCAGAACCGTGAAAGTCTTGTTAAGAGACTGCCCCGTCATGCTACGGATATGGAGAAGATAACGGCCCGGCTTCAAACGACCCAGATCAACCATCGCGGTTAATGGCACTGGAGCATAGCCACAGTCATTATTCAAATCAACCGTCAAACTTGGCAAGACTTCGATCAGATGGTCAGTATGAAGGATCTTGATGTTTTCCTGATGAAGCTGCATGCAGTTTGTCGGCAAGACTCCGGAGAGGACGGCGACACTGTTCTCCGTTTCGTATACCATTTCCGGAATAAAGACACTTGAAATAGGAGCGTAGATAGTATCGTCAACATCCTCACCTTGAGCCTTCTTGACAGTCAGCACTGTATCCTGTGGTTCACCTTTTCTTGCAAAGACAACTGTATACTGGCCTTCCCTCAAGCTTCCCAGCTTCAGAACGGATGAATAGGGCACAGGCCACTTCAAGTGGGGAGCGTCCTCTCGATCCCTCAAACATGCGGCTATGGGCTTTTTCACGGCCCCCTGCTTCACGGTAACAACGTTGCTTGTGGGGTCCAAATAAAAGGTTGGGGGAAGAAGCTCGTAGCACAGACTAGGAAGCTGTCCGTCCAAGACGATCTCCACGGTGTCGTTATCATCAAAACCTGCGGGCACAAAAACGCGATCAACACTGACATCCACCGCGGTAGTGCCAAACGCGGAAAGGGAAAAAAGAAGACAGCTCCCTGCTATCCCTGTCAGTGAGAATTTTTTTAAAACCGACAACATAAGGCGACTCCTCATCATTCCTGGGTTATTGAGTACGTGTCGAAAGTTTCAACAGACTTTGAACGATTTTATTTAACGGTTGCCCGTAGATTGCCGACTGGCTAGCGAGTTTCCTCCATCTCTCTTCCAAGGGTTGCTGACCGTCCCACAAATCGGCGCCTAACAAATGGTAATCACCCATCGCCATTGGTTTGGCGTTGGAGGTAGGCGTCCACAGAAAATCAGGGTGAGCATTGTTGTACCACTCCCCTCCTAAAATTTTCCCATCTTTGTCGAGTTCCAGATCATAAACATAAGAGACGGTATGGGACCGGTCTTCACGTTCAGGATTGGCCTCAGCATACTGACGCGGTCTGTTTTCCACACCATAGCTTATACGCATGTTAACGCCCACGATTTTTTTCGCATCACGCGCCCGGTATTTCTTGAATTCATCCCTAGCAAATGTATCCATACCAATCACCGCTTCATCAAGCGAGCTTGTCTCCTTGAGAGTTTGAGGGTTGAAATAACGATAGCTGTATGAAAACACAGGCTGGTTCCAGACTTCGTAATCGAAAGTTGCGTCGAGAATAAAGCTCCGCTTTTTTATTCCGACCTGATTGACAACGGCCATGTGCCAACTGCCCGGGTTCATGTCAAAGCAGTCGTTCTCGATAATCCTACCTACATCATCTGTTTTTACATCCTTCGTTGAACATCGACCGCCTATAAAGCGGACCGGGGTGCGCGTCTTAGCCCAAACAAGCGAAATAAGTGCGCGAATGTCTGCCGGGTAGAAACTAATCCTGCTCCGCCCATTCGCTGCGGACACTTCGATCTTGTGTAGGGGGCGGGCTTCCATGTAGGAGGCAGGAGCCCACCCGTGACATATGCCCATCCATCGTTCAACGTCTCCGTCTCTTTCGAAATACCCTTTTCCTTCTTTCCACAATTGGTCAGTAAGGGGGGATTTTTCCCCACCAAGCAAAAGGTCATATTTTTCCGAGGGAGACAGACCTTGCAATTCTTCTTCCGTCCCATTTTCAACAATTTTTGTAGAGGGACGGGCGCTGATAAAGTCGAAGAACCCTTTCCAACCATTTTGGCTCATAAAATCCGTATCGGCATACCGAGCGCCCAAAACTCCGCGGTAAATAGGCCAGTAGTCATCGGACCATGGCCGTGCAGGAAGTTCCTGCTCGCGAAGAGCCATTCGATCCATTTCAAACACATTACGGACGAGACTCCCGCCACCTTCTATCAAGTCTTCCGGCTTATCATAAGTAGCAAACTCCTCCGGGCTTCCCTCAATGGGTGCATGAACACGTTCTCCTCGTAAGGGCAGCGTGCGCACGCGGTTCGCATCCCTCGGGAACAAATTCCTAACGCGAAATTCTTCCCTTTTTATGAAAAATTGTCTGTCGGATGTAAATTCCGAAGGGAAGGGGCGAGAACCATGCACCACTCGACCTTTCGCGTCCGTTTTTTCAGGTAAAGTGTTGAGAAAATATCTCGGGTTCTCATAGAACGACTGCAATTTCTCTTCCAAGGAAGAAGAGGGATCTTGCGAAAACCCCTGGTTTACGAAAACAAACGCCCACAACATCACACCGAGAGGATAACGAGTAAGCACAGCCACATCCTAACCGACTAAATGAAATTATCAATTGTTTGTCCTTTTCAAAAGATACAACTGTCATCTGTTCTTGTCTAGGTCATAAAGGGCAAGGGGTAATGCGTAAGCCACTTGGGGCAAGGAGGTGGTTTGGAGGAAACTGCGCAGCTGGTTCCTCCAAGAAATGTTACGCAAGGAGGTGGTTTGGAGGAAACTGCGCAGCTGGTTCCTCCAAGAATTCCCCGCAAGTGGCTTACGTATTTATGGCATAATCACATCCGATAAGGGAAAGTTGACTACGGCCTTGCCATTGTTGACGAGAGGCTGTGACGAGAACGTCGACGTGTGTCATCTCGGCAATTTCTTGATGCACTTCGTTGAAAAACATGATTTTCTGAGCTTGTTTCTGCGCACCTTCGATGAACACAGCAGTATGTTTCGGCTTTCCCGTATCCTTATCGTTGTAAAAACGGACGTCGTGAATGCGAGCTGAAATCTTGAACACAGGTTCTTCAAAACCATGACCGAAGGGTCTGAGGGAGCTAAGATGGTCGGTAAGATCCAATTTTGCCAAGTTCATAGGTAAGGCGCAGTCATAATAGATGACACTTTCCCATCTGTCGGGGTTTTTCCTTTTTTCATCCTCTGCAAACATCAGCAATTGTTCCCGAATAGCCTCTTCTTTCTCTAAGGGGAAAGAGAAACCACCAGCCGCTTTATGACCACCAAATTTTGTGAAATGCGCTTTAGCGGATGACATTGCATTTGTAACATCGAAATGTGGGATGGAGCGAGCCGATCCCTTGCACAGCTCGGCTTTCTGAAACAGCCAAGTAGGTTTCCAATATGTTTCTGCAATTTTGCTGGCGGCAATCCCGACCACACCGGCATGCCAGTCCCCTCCGAGAAAGAGGATGGGATCATTCCTGTATGTTTCAGCAAGCTCTGCTGCTTCTTCTACAATGCGAGCCTGAACTTTCTTCCTGCGTTCGTTACAGACGTTCATATATTTGATGAGCGGCTCAACATCATCCCCGACAAAGGCTTCAATCACCTTGTCGGCGTGGTCGAGTCGGCCCACAGCATTGATACGCGGGCCGAGGCGAAAACCGACATCGCGCTCGTCGAAGTTACTGCTGCTTGCCGCCGAAGCTTTCAGAAGCTTTTGCAAGACCGGACGCTTACTTTTCCACAACGCCTGCACACCAGCCTGCGCCAGGCGATGATTGACCCCGTTGAGAGGGACAACGTCGCAAATGGTGGCCATGCCTGTTAAAGCAAGAATGTCGGTCCATAGTTCAGGAGCGGGAGGGAACAAATGGCCAAGCTTGCGAAGGAGAACAAAGGTGATACCACAGCCGCACAGCTCCTGATACGTCGGCTCAGGGTGTAATTTCGGGTTTAGAATAATACAGTCTGGCATTTTTTCGATCTGCACTTTGTGATGGTCCGTGCAGATAAATTCAACCCCCCTCTGCCGGCACCAACTCGCCTCCTCATTGGCAGTAATCCCCGTGTCCATGGTGATAATAAGCTGGGCCTTTTCATCTTCCACAAGGTGGCGGACAGCCTGCAGATTGACCCCATAACCCTCCTTGGATCGGTCGGGAATGTGGTGGACGAAGTTGTTGAAACCGATGGACTGAAGGAACCAGATCCAACTTACGCAACTCATTGTCCCGTCAACATCATAGTCTGCATAGAGTGCGATTCTGCGATTTTGACGAAGTGCTTCCGCGATCGTCTGGAACGCTTGCTCCAGACCATGATCACCATATTCAAGCTTGGAAACAGAGTGAAAATTCCGGTTGAGGAAAAGAACTTGCGAGAGGGAACTATAGTCGGAAGGCTCCTCCTGACTTCTCGGTTTCCAGAACTTGAACTTTCGCCCCATGATAGATCCTTCGGAAACAAATGGATCCCGCGGTCAAGCCGCGGGATGACAGTCGGAAACAAATGGATCCCGCGGTCAAGCCGCGGGATGACAGTTTAATTGGGGTTTTCAGAAGGCGGAGCCTTATCGCTTGTCTGCTGATCCGCGTATTCCGCATGCAGCTTTTCAATTTTTCCCTTCACTGCATTTAAGCGGTCTCGCATTTCATTGATCAGCGCGTAGCCCTTCTCAACTTTAACAACCATTTGGTCCAAGTCCAAGTGAGGAGAGGATAATTCACTAAGGAGGCTTTCCACCTCGCCCATCATTTTTTGATAAGGTAGAGATTCTCTAGATGTCATTTCATTGTTCCTTCTTTTTTCTCGACCTGAACTATTAAAAGCCCATCTGAAAGTTTCGCCGTCAGATGTTCCCCGAGTTCCACATGGGCAATACTGGTTACTTTGTTGTCACCTTTCCACAATTGAGTCCAACCTTTTTCCAACCATGGACGGGGGTCAAGTGTGCGAACTTTCTGTTGCCAGTGTTCAAGGTTTGTGAATAAACGCTCCAGGCGAAGTTTCGTTTGCCACTCCAGTTTATCAAGCTGCTCATCTAATGTTTTGGCACGGGCCTGCATGAAAAGCCCGGAATGAAGAGCTAGCTTTGCGTGCCAGGCCGAAAGCGCACCGTGGAAGTCCGATAAACGGGAGCTGCACTTTCTCTCGATCTGGTGTTCGTAGGTGCTAAGTTTCTCCCGCTGTCTGCCAAGTGTTTCCCGTGCGCTACGAGTGAGCTTCTCGTTCAGCACGGCCTGTTTATCAAGCAGGCTTACGTAAACCTGCTCCAGTCGGCGTCGAAAAAAGGTCGTGCTCTGCTCCAGACGTTTTCTTGCCTCTTCAAACCGTGAAAGAATAAAGTCAGCAGCGGCCGTGGGTGTTTTCTGACGTTCGTAGCAGACTTCCTCTGCAATGCAGCGATCGTCATGGTGACCTATCGCAGCAACAACGGGAATGGGACAGTGAGCGATGGCATACGCTATTTCGGGAGTGTCGAACCATCGAAGGTCGGCAGCACTTCCTCCTCCACGAGTCAGGACAATGACGTCACACTCATGGGAGATGAGTAAAGTGAGCGCAGCAGTCACTTCCTTCGGAGCACGGTCTCCCTGCATCGTGGTAGGGCAGTAGAGGATCTCCCCGCAGAACTTCCCCATGGCAAGCTGGTGAAGAAAATCGCTTTCAGCACGCGATTGTTCCGCGCTAATCAGTCCCACCCGAAAGGGGAAGATGGGAAGAGGACGCTTCCCGTTAGCACAGTCGAGGCCCTTTCCCCGCAACTCGCGCAACAATTGCTCGCGGGCCAGTGCAAGTGCGCCCTTCGTATAGCTGGGGTCGACATCATGAACTGCCAGTGAAACTGTGCCACGCCCCTTGTAAAAATTGACCCGACACAAAAGACGGACCGTCAGGCCATCTTGAAGAACGTCCCAGATTTTCTCCGCTCCGAACTTCTTATCCAGGCTTTTCAGGACTCCCGGCCAAATGACTGCTGAAATCGTACATGTGTCACCAGAACTTTCGGAACCTTGTTCGGCGACCTGGAAAAACACACTTTTACCCCGGCGGTCGTTCAGGTTTTGCACTTCCCCGACCACCCACAGCATATCCGGAAATCCGCGTAACACGACCCCTTCGATCAGATTCAACAACTCCGTGACACTCAGACCGTCCTTTTCTTGAGGACGGCTAACTTGGGAAACTAGCTCGCTCCCGTTTTGAGGTTCTGAGTCTTGCTTAGGTCCTTCGTCCTGCAAGGACCCTCCTCCCTGTTGCCGGCAGAGCGAATCTATATGCGCTAGGTTTTGAGAGGAGAAGGGAACCTGCCACACCTTATCTTGCCCTTGAAAATTCCCGCCCAGTGTCTTAATGACCTGGCGGTGTGCATAGGTATTTCCAGATATAATGATGGAAGTGTTATTATGTCGATAAAAGAGAGTCAAAGCTGCCCCTGGTGGATGAACAGCCTTACATTTTAATGCTCTCTTTACAAACTGCAAGGTAATGCGTTCGTCCTAGCGCGACAAAATTACGCAATCAAACCTTGCGCGAATTTTTTCAAGGATGATATATTTTTGAACGCATAGTTTTTTGAATCATAGAGAAGGGATTCGATGTGATTAGGGCTACAAATCTAACAAGAAAGTATGGCGCGTTCACTGCCGTGGACTCGATCTCTTTTGAAATACCGCGAGGGCAGATCGTGGGACTCCTCGGCCACAATGGCGCGGGAAAAACGACAACACTTAAAATGCTGACAGGCTATCTTGAGCCGACTGAAGGTGAAGTTGAAATAGCTGGTCTTAGTGTTTTGAACGATCTTTTGAGCGTGCAAGGCAAGATCGGTTACCTTTCAGAACAGTCTCCGCTTTATCCAGAAATGACGGTTTGGCAATACCTTTATTATGTAGCTGAAATGAGAGGTGTTGCGGCCCCGAGGATTGGAGACGCTGTACGCGAAGCCATTCGCGCCACGGACCTAGGGAAGAAAGCGGAAGATCTGATCACAACTCTTTCCCGAGGCTACCAACAGAGGGTGGGCGTTGCACAAGCGATCATCCACAAACCAGAAATTCTCATCCTGGATGAGCCTACTAACGGCTTGGACCCTACCCAGATTATGGCCATGCGGCAACTCATCCAAAACCTGAGCCGTAATGCTACGGTCATCCTGTCGACTCACATCCTCCAGGAGGTGGAAGCTATCTGTGACCGCGTTATCATCATCCTAAACGGTCGCATCGCTATTGATTCCAGCCTGGGCGCGCTCCAGCAAGAAAACAGCCTCAAGATCTCCCTTAGGGAAGATCTTGCAAGCGTCAAGCAGACTCTTGAGTCGGTCTCAGGCGTTCATTCAGTTGCCCCTCTGTCTTCTAGTGATTCTTTGAACCACTTCTCTGTCAGAATAACAGGAGACTACGATGCTGTTGCTCCTCACATTGCCAAGGCAGTTGTGAACAAGGGCTGGAACCTGTACCGGCTGGAAGGCGAGCATCGTGATCTTGAAAGTGTCTTTAATGAGGTAAACCGAGTGAGCAAAGGAGTTGCCCATGTCTAAAATATTCACAGTTACCAAAAAAGAGCTGTGGTCTTATTTTTCGTCACCAACGGCTTACATTTTTCTTGGAACGTTTTTACTCGTTAACCTTTTTACTTTCTTCTGGGTTGAGAAATTTTTCTCCCGTAACATTGCCGACCTAAGACCACTCTTTCAGTGGCTGCCCTTGCTCCTTATTTTCCTCATTGCCACGCTGACGATGAAGATGTGGAGTGAAGAACGGCGCATAGGAACCATTGAGTTCCTCATGACGTTGCCGGTTAAAACGTCTGACCTCGTGCTCGGTAAATTCTTTGCCTGTATGGCGTTAGTGGCTGTTTCCCTCCTTTTAACACTTGGTCTTGCCTTCAGTGTCGGGCATTTGGGAAATGTCGATTGGGGTCCTGTAACGGGCGCGTACCTTGCTTCTCTCCTCCTTGCATCAGCATATACAGCGGTGGGGCTTTATGTAAGCTCCAAGACGCAGAGCCAAATCGTCAGCCTCATTGTAACAACGCTCGTCTGTTCCGCTTTCTATTTGGTTGGTTCTGATGTTCTCTTGAACTTTTTGGGCAACAAGCCAGGGGAGCTTCTCAAGCTTTTCGGAACGGGTTCACGATTTGATTCGATCAGTCGCGGTGTTATAGATTTTCGTGACATTTATTATTATCTGAGCCTGGCAGCAGTCTTCCTAGTGGCAAACACGTTTGCACTCGATAAATTGAAATGGTCTCCCGAAGCTCGCAAAGGGCAGTACTCTGTTCGCACGGGTGTCGTCGCCTTGCTCGTCATGAACGTTCTCGCAGCAAATTTCTGGCTCAGCAAAGTCGAAAGCCTCCGCCTCGATATTACAGAATCCAAGATGTATTCTATCTCTGAGGCTACGCAAAACGTCATTCAACAGCTTGAAGAACCGCTGCTCATCCGTGGTTACTTCAGTTCAAGAACCCATCCGCTGCTGGCCCCTCTGGTACCTACAGTACGTGATCTTCTTGCTGAGTATCAACTTGTCAGCAAAGGCCGCATCCGCACTGAATTTGTCGACCCACGCGATGATGAAGAAATCGAAGCCGAAGCGAACAGGAAATACAGCATAGAGCCAGTCCCTTTCCAGGTCGCTGATAGACATTCTGCCGCTATGGTAAATTCCTACTTCAATATTGTGGTTCAATACGGTACGCAGTTTGAAGTCCTTAGCTTCAATGATCTCATAGACGTCAAATACGACGGTACGGGGAATATTGACGTTCGTCTCAGAAACCTTGAATACGATATCACTCGCTCCATCAAAAAGACGATGCAGGCCTTTCGAAATACCGACAGCTTCTTTGCTAGCCTTAACCGCGACATAAAATTTGTCGCCTACGTATCAGAAGCTAAACTTCCTAAGCAGCTGACGACACTATTTAAAGATATCAAGCAAGCCGTGAGTGATTACGAGAAAAATTCCGGGGGTCGCCTCTCGGTGCGATATCTCGATCCTTCCCAAGATGAAGCGATAGCAAAGAACATTGCGGATCACTACGGATTCATGCCCCAGTCCATGAGTCTTTTTGCAGAGGAGACTTTTTACTTCTATCTTACTTTGGAAGATGGGGAAAAAATCTACTCGCTCGGTGTCCCCGAAGACTTCAGTGTCACAGGTTTCAAGAACGGTATGGAAGCGGCGCTTAAACGCATGATGCCGGGCTTCCTGCGTACCGTCGGACTTTATACCCCTCCGTCTGGTGGGGGTTTCAACCCCATGATGGGACAAATGGGCGGGGGCAAACAATATCAGATGATCCAGAAGAAGTTGGAAGAGAACTACTCAACCAAAACTGTCGATCTGGACGCAGGCATGGTCCCTGATGACGTCGATATCCTGGTTCTTGTAGCTCCCGAAAATTTCAACGCCAAGCAAGTTTTCGCTGTCGACCAGTTTCTCATGAAAGGAGGGACGGTGATTCTTGCTAGCTCACCAGTCGTGGTCAACCGGCAAGCTCGTTCGTTTGTGGCAGAGACGAAAGAAAGTGGGCTTGAACAATGGCTCGAGCATATGGGTCTCAGCCTTCCCAAGGAACTTGTACTCGACATGCAAAACGTAGGCTTTCCGAGCATCAGGAAGCGAGTTGTTCGAGGGATAACGATTCGAGAACCACAGGTTTCTCCCTACCCCTTCTTTGTGGACTTGAGAGAAAAGGGTCTCAACCGGGATAGTGGCATCACATCCGGCTTGGGACAGGTCACCATCGCCTGGCCTTCACCAATTGAAGTCGACAAAGAGAAGAACAAAGAACGCACGGTGGTTGAACTTCTAAAAAGCTCTGCTCAGTCATGGCGTACGAAGGAAATCGAGATCGAGCCGAATAGCCAGGTCTACCCCGAACTCGGCTTTGCGATCAGCGATGAGAAAAAGCCTTCTTCCCTGGCTGTGCTCCTGGAAGGCCGCTTTGAGTCGTACTTTAAAGGAAAAAGCTCTCCCTTGATTGCAAAAGAGGATAAAAAAGATGAACTTACACCTGCAAAAGAGGACAAAAAGGAAGAAGAATCGGTGCTAACAAGTGTGATCGAAAAATCACCCAATATTGCCCGCCTTATCCTTTTCGCGTCGAACGAGTTTGTAGCGGATGATACTCTGCAAATTTCCGGAATGCTAAGCGGAACGCAATACATCAACCCCCTGCAACTTGTAGAAAACGCGGTCGACTGGTCCGTACAGGATCGCGCTCTTCTTGCCATTAGAAGCCGCAGCTACTTCGCGCGGACCCTTGTACCTCTGAATGACGATCAAAAACGTGATTACGAGATTTACAACTACCTTTTCGCTTTGCTCGGTCTCTTCGCTGTTTGGGGAACGTTCAAATATAGGCAGAGAAAATCTCATAAGCTCTTTAAAGCTCTGAACTTAGTGTAAGGAGAGTGGATATATGAAACGAAATATCAACATATTAGTAGGTTTACTGGCTATTCAAATCGCCCTCTTTTTTTATCTTAACATTGCAGAAGAAGACAAGGGTGCCCCGGCATCCGACCCTCTGCTGACCCTCGAATGGAACAAGGTGGATAAAATCACGGTCGAAGATTCAGACAAGAAAACAATGGAGATCGTGAAAAAAGAAGGGAAATGGATTCTGCCCTCCTTCTTCGATTTCCCGGTTAACGAAGACAAAATCCGGGAGACTCTCGAAACGTTGGCCAGCATCAAAAAGACTTGGCCAGTTGGCAACACCACCGTTGCAGCGAAGCAGTTTGAGGTCGTAGATGACAAGTTTGAACGCCGTATCTCCTACCACGCAGGTGACAGCGTTCAGACACTATACCTTGGGACGTCTCCAGGCTATCGAAAGGTCCACACTAGGGCAAACAAAGAGGATCACACCTACAGCATCGACTTCAACGCCTTCGATGTCCCTGCGAACGCCAAGGACTGGCTAGACAGGGAGGTGTATAAATTGGACCGCAGCAAGCTTTCCCTCGTTCAACTTCCCCACATCGTTTTAAAACAAGACGCAGGAAATTTCGTCATCGCTGACCTGAAAGAGGGGGAAACTACCAACACAACAGAGTCCGATGCACTGATTAATAAGGTCATGAACCCGCGTTTTGATGAAGTCCTAGCGTCCGGTCAGTATGATCATGGCCCCCAGGTTTATGAATACTCTGCTACCACATCAGAAAATGTCACTCGTACTTTCACCTTCAGTGAAATGAAAGGTGACGCCAAGCCGAATAAGGAGCCAACGAAGGAGAAGGAAAAGAAAGAAAGGCCAATAGACCAATCCCTGGTTCTCAAAGTTTCTGATCTGCCCTACTACTTCAGCATCAATAAGAATTTTGTCGAGGGTCTCAAAGAAACAGACCGTGCGAAGTTCGTTAAGGCTGAGGAAAAGCAGGAAGAAAAAAAAAGCTGAGGTAGACTTTAACGATTCCAAGAAGGGAACGCGCGATGGCTCTTAAGCTTCCGAAAATTGGAGACAAGGCCCCCACCTTTCGATTGAAAAATCAAGATGGCAAAGAAGTAGACCTGAGCAAGTTTCGTGAAAAAAACAACGTTGTCCTCTACTTCTACCCAAAAGCGATGACGCCCGGGTGTACGACGCAGGCATGCAGTGTACGCGACTACAAGAAGGAATTTGAAAAGCTGGGTATCGTCGTTCTGGGCGTCAGTGCTGATTCACAGAAACTCATCAAGAAGTTCCAAGAAACCTACGAATTGAATTTTGACCTCTTGTCGGACGAAGGTCACAAAGTGGCAGAAGAATACGGTGTATGGGGAGAAAAATCCGTCATGGGACGTCTCGTCCAAGGTTTGAATCGAGTGACGTTTATCATCGCTAAGGACGGGACTATTGCGCACGTGATTCCGAAGGTCAACGCGCAGACACATCATGAGGACGTGCTGAAATTTTTTGCGCAAAGCAAGCCCTCCTCATGACGGCAACAAAAGCTCCTACCATATTCGTCGCCTGCGGTAGCATTAGGCCCCAAAGTTATACACGCATGGCGATGGAGCTTGTCTGTGATGAACTGCGCAAACAAGGAGCCACAGTCGACGCGTTTGATCCGAGGGGCATTAAGATTCCTTTCCTCGGAGCAAGCTTCCCGGAGACATTGGAAAAGGATCTGCAAAAAAGGGTGAAAAAAGCGGACGGTCTGATTTTATGCACACCTGAGTACAACTCCACGTATTCCTCTGTCATGATGTCGATTGTGGAAAACCTGGGCTACCCGTCTGTCTGTGTCGGCAAGGTGCTAAACCTTCTAGGAGTAGCCTCCGGCGGAATCGGCGCTATCCGCGCTTTAGACCACTTGCAGACGATCCTTGTCCACAATGGAGCGATCGTTCTTCCCGGTTCTGTTTCCATCGCGGGAGTGCATAAGATCTTCGACGAAAAAGGGAAGTGTAGCGACAAAACCTCGGAGGAGTTTATCAGAAGCGTGGCAAGTTCCTTGCTCTTCTATTTGAGGACCGGAAAAGTGAATCAGGTCGGCATCAAAAAAGTCTAAGGCGCCGCGATCTCAACTGTCTTATAGACAAGTTTGCCGATAAAAGGAAATTTGCATCTATAGTCTTTGAGAAAAAGAATTTGTGGGGAGTACCTTTTTTGAAAAAAAGTTCCCTTCCTCTGTCATCCCGCGGCTTGACCGCGGGATCCAACGGCAGCCTTCCTCTGTCATCCCGCGGCTTGACCGCGGGATCCAACGGCAGCCTTCCTCTGTCATCCCGCGGCTTGACCGCGGGATCCAACGGCAGCCTTCGCAGCCTTCCTCTGTCATCCCGCGGCTTGACCGCGGGATCCAACGGCAGCCTTCCTCGAAAAAGTTGGATCCCGCGGTCAAGCCGCGGGATGACAGACTTGTAAAAGTTTTTCCCCAAATTGATTATCTTGAATACTATAGTTTAACTTTTTGCTAATATACTTTCATGATTGAAAGACTTTTTTGGAAACAGCGGGTTACTTTGGCTCTCAAGCGTCGGCCAATTGTATGGTTAGCAGGGGTGCGGCGAGTTGGGAAGACTACGTTGTGTAAGCAACTGAAATCGGTTGTATATATGGATTGCGAGTTGCCTTCAGTCCGGCGTCAGTTGGAAGATATTGAATATTTTTGGGGACAGCATAGTGGCAAGACGGTCGTTCTCGATGAAATTCATCGACTCACAGACCCGTCTGCGGTTTTGAAAATAGCTCACGATCACTTCCCTTCGGTGAAGGTTATTGCCACGGGGTCATCTACTCTTGCCGCAAAACGAAAATTTAAAGACACTTTAACTGATCGTAAACACGACGTCTGGATACAACCCCTTTTGTTAAGTGAATTGCGACCAACCCAATCCTTTCAATTAGACAAGCGTTTATTGAGAGGTGGGCTACCTCCTGCTTATTTTTCTGAAAACCTGGATGAATATTTTTATCGAGAATGGATAGATTCTTTTTGGGCCAAAGATATACAGGAACTATTTAGTATCGATCGTAAAAGCAGTTTTATCAAACTAGCTGAGCTTCTACTTCGTCAGAGTGGTGAACTGATGCAGGTATCATCTCTCGCAACTCCATGTGAAATTTCGCGACAGACTGTGCAGAATTATATCGAGTGTTTAGAAACGACACTCTTTGTCCACCTCTTAAGACCGTGGGGTCGAGGCAAGCAAAACGAAATCGTGCGAAGGCCAAAAATCTATGGCTTCGATACGGGGATGGTATGTTTTGCTAAAGGGATTTTTGAGCTTCGTCCTGAGGACAAAGGCTTGTTGCTGGAACATACAATTTTGCAAGAGCTTTTGTCTCAATTTGGACGCGATGAGATTTGGTTCTGGAGAGACAAACAAAAACATGAAATCGATTTTCTTGTGACTTTAAAAAGGAGCCATGATGTCCACGCCATCGAATGCAAATGGACGAGAGAAGCCTTCAACACTTCAGCACTGACTATATTCCGCAAGCTGACACCCGATGGACTCAACATTCTAACTGCAACAAATATTGAGAAACAAGCAAAAAGGCGCATTGGGTCATTAGAAATTCTGGAATGCCCTCCGTGGCAAGTTGCCGAAGTGCTGGTGTCTCTGCATCACCACTAGCAATCTGATAGCCCTGTTTTGAGTATGCTGAATCCGGAGGGACGAGCCAATATATCGTGAAAACGATGTACATATTGGTTCTACGCGCGTAAAATAGATATGAACATCTGTTTTACGCGAGGATTATCCATGGTTAAAAGGGCCTTAGGTGCCGGTCAGCTTGCGTTGGCAGAACAATTAAGCAGGGGAATGCGGCTGTGGTACTCGGGAGGGATGTCATAACGGAGGCTGTCCCCCCATGCTTGCCTTCCCATACTCTTCAGATAATCGGACGTTTTTTTAAGTCGCTCGACCCGTAGCACAAGCGGTTCAAAGGTCGACGTCGTTGTTGCCAAAAGACCCTGGTCGCTGATGATGAAACGGACGCTCTCCTTGAAGTCCGATAATAAAAAACCACTTCGCTTCCATTGCCGTTCAAACAAATCTTCATGGTGACGAATGTAACAGATGCCCTCCTGGTAATATTGGGCCAACTTGAGGGCTTGGATTATGTCAGCGACCGTCGGATTCTCAGCCTCGTCCAGGATACGGATCACATCCTCGACCGTCTGACACTTAGAATTCTCTTGCGAAGGTTCGCACGAGTCAGATTTCGGCCATCGCTGTTCCTGGGTGGGGCAGTACTGATTGACAAGCTCGCCTGACTCCTTATCAACAATGAGCGTGGGTTTTACTTCCTCGAAGGACTTTCCACGAAGCTGGGACATACGCGGCGGATGCTTGGCGATCTGCTCCGCAACTTGTCTATCAATGATGCTCTGCGGGAAAAAGTATCGCGAAGCCGCCTGACCGACGCCTTTGATATAGGTGTCGAAGATCGTGAGAAAACCCTTCGTGCTGGCTTCCCGCAAGGCTGTCGCCACCGTCGACTGACTGAGTCCCACCTGAGCAGCAAGCTCGCGTTGCGAAATCCAAAGACCGCCCCCCGAGTCCTGGTTGTAACGCTCCAGCAAGGCGCTCATGACCCGGATTTGCGTCGGCTTCAGAGGAAGGGTTTCGATGTCCTGGGATGTGATTTTCCTTGAAAGCGCTTGAGTGAATGGTACATTACGCATCAGACTGCTCCTATAGTTTTGTATAGGGGTTTGTTTAGAGGTGCATCGTTGCTTTCGGAAACGTTGCGCCTCGCCTACCCATTGTGTTTTCTACAGAAAATTAGAAAGCAAGTTTCTATAAAAGGCAAGCAAAATCTTGTCAGTTAAAGTTTTTTGGGGGGAGGTGTGGAGGGGAACTTTTTTTCAAAAAAGGTCCTCTCCACAAATTCTTTTTCTCAAAGACTACAGACTAACGAAGGATTCCAACTTGAATACTATCTTACTGCGAAAGACGAGTCACAATGCCAAATTCAAGTAAAGTCTTCGCGCGTTTTGCTCCCGATAACGGACCAAGGCTTTCATCGATAGTAGACATGATGTCGTCTTGTTGCACGAGATAAGCTCCAGTGCCTGCTCCAGTTCCTCCGATAATTGTCACTATGATTCCCATTGTTAAAAGAGCAGCTCCGACTCCAATGATACCGCTGATACCGCGAACACGGCTGCTACCAGATGCGTCACCTGGCCTCCTTGCGGATTCTGGTCCCCCCGGCAACTTTCGAGGAGCAGCACCCCCAACTTCAACTCCCCCCAATCCTGAGAGGGGCCTCGTTGAGAAGTCAACAGAACTCACTCTTGTGCTTGATGGAGGGCCGCCCAATGCTGGCGCCGCGGTCAGTCCTGTCCTTATTTCTATTTGACTGTTAAATTTTTCTGCACCCGTTCGAATACTTTCATCAACACGGGATACTTGCGCTTGGATTGAGTCGAATCCTTTTCCCAGCTCGAACAACCCTTCAAAATTTTTTCCCTGGCGAATGATTCGGAACTCCGAGTCCTCTGGCAGGCTGGCGTCGTGATCGACGATTAGGTCCTGGACTGCTTTTTTTTTGTCGGCAAAAGTTTTAGGATCGCTTTCAATTACCGCTAGATCAGCCAGTATAGACGTCCTTCCCCACTCCATCTCCATCCGAATGTCCTCAACCGTCTGAACGCGATATTGTGGATCAGCCGCAGATGCAGATCTAAGAAAATCAATAGTTTTCATATCCTCCATAAGCAAAGGCCTCGTTTCAAGGCCAACGGCGAGGGAATCGATTTCCGGCGTAGCGAAGGCCGCTGTTGTAAGATTCGCTTTACGTATTGCATCTAATTTTTTCGCGTTCTGTCTGTGTTTGTAAGCGGCTGCTACTCCAACTCCAAAAGTGGCGAGGCCAGCTACCATCAGCCCTGCTCCAATGTACATAACGATTGAGCTTGGTTTACTCAGCAAACTAATAGCCTGGCTTGTACCGCCTCCTTCGCCAGATGTACCGCATCCTCCGCCAGATGTACCGCCTCCTCCGCCAGATGTACCGCCTCCTCCGCCAGATGCGACTGTTCCACTTTTCTGGCAGTTATTTTGACCTCTGAAATTTGTCCAAGCTCCATTTGAGCAAGTTATTTGAGGAAGCATAGTTGCTGAATATTCAGAGTTGCATTTGCCAGTAACGTTTTCATTGTTAAGTGCTCCTGTAACTGTTCCCCAGTGTCCGTTTTGTATTGTGGTTTCTGCGGATGAACCCAAGTTAGTACAGTCAGCAGGAGTGGTTGAGGGTGTAGGATTACAGCTATCCAATCCTTGAGGATTGGTCCAGTTACCGAACTCACAAGAGATTAAGATCGCGACAGTGCTTTCGAAATTTTGATTACATGCTCCGGTAATTTGTTGTTCATGGGTTGCTGTATTGTTTCCTCCCCAGGTGCCGTTTACAATCAGGGTTGTTGCGTCAGCGCCTAATCCCGAACAGGACTTAGGCTGGCAACCATCGTTATCTGGCTTGTCATCGGAAGGGAAGATCCAACTACCTGTTGAGCAGACAACTTCCAAGGATCCTGTATACTTATTTGCATCACAGTTGCTTGTAACGGAAGCCCCGCTTTGGTAGCTTTCAGGGCTTGTAGGCCATGTGATACCCTCGCGTTGTGGAAAGTTGGAGGTTGTACAAGAGACTGGTTCGGTTTCTGGTTCTTCTGGTTGTTGCGTGGGTGCTTCGATCGCGCTTTGACCCGCTGCAGTTGAGCTGGTTTCCATTTGCGCTTCGATCGCCCTTTGACCCGCTGCAGTTGAGCTGGTTTCCATTTGCGCTTCGATCGCCCTTTGACCCGCTGCAGTTGAGCTGGTTTTCACTTGTGCTGCAGCCTCTACTTTCTCTTGGCAAACGGTTACGCTGTCCTTACTTTCCGTTAGTTTTAAGTTTGAAGTGGTGCCACCGGCCAAAGCTAAGCCTTGTTGTGAAGGTTGGCATAGTTCGGATTGCAAAGCTGGCTGTGTGTCAATAATTGCAATCATTTCTTCAACACAAGCTTGTTCACCCAAATTCAAAATACTCATCAAAGAAAGGTTTTGTAGATTCGAACAAGTGGCATCTTGGGAAGCGCTTGAACAGTTTGCTAATTTCATTTTCAATGTTCTGCAAAGGCTGCGAGCGCGGCTCTCTACGGTTTGCTCTATTTTTGCAAGTTTGGCAAACTCTGATGCCACCAACTTGTTTGCTTGTTCATCGGTAAGTTTAGGTTGTTGGACTGTCGTTGTGTCAGGAACGTCCTGCGGAATTGCCATTGCTGGTGTACCGCAAAATAGGTTAAGGCCGTTGAAACTTTCATTTGAGGCCATGTTGTTGGCGGGCACTCTATCCATCTCAACGCAAGCTTTTGTATATGCCATCTGATCGTCCGGATTTCGTCCATTAAAATATACCAGGTTTGTTGCTGAAATTTTTATCTCGCAATCTGTCGGATTATTGCGGCTGCACATTTTTATCCAATAATTATCGGGGAAAATGTTTTCATTCATGACCTCAGTTTCAACCCTTGCTCGGCACACACCTCCATTGATTCCGACAATGCGATTGCATCCAAGTATTACCTTCCCTATTTTCAGGTCGCCTGCCGAGGAGATAGGTGGTAGGCGCGTAACTAGATTAAATGAAACACAACCCTCCTCGGGCAACTGCTGGAGGGCTACAGTGGGGGGAGGTCTGGACTTGGTTGTTTCAATCTTTTTCCTGGGTTTGCATGAGGATAGACCCGCCATGGCAACTAAGCTTATAAATATGATTGTTTTTCTCATGCTTGCCCTCGTGGGACCTTCAACATTATATTTCTTTTTCGGATTCGCGGACGCATAACTTAAGAAAAATCTTTTTGCTGAAAAACGCGAACACTGTTTGCTCAGCCCGAGCCAATGTATCGTGAAAACGATGTACATATTGGTTCTACGCGCGTAAAATAGATATGAATATCTGTTTTACGCGAGGATTATCCATGGTTAAAAGGGCCCAGTTTATGAGCAAGACTTTCTAAAGTGCTCGTTCGGTGGAAGACCAAATATCGGAGCCCACAACGCCTTATGCACATTCAATGAGAATATTTGCTGGGAACAAGAAATGAATCAAGCCTGCTTTCGGCTTCGAGAAGCTTTTTCTGATTCTTGGCCCCACATCCTCATTGCGTCAGGACAAAATTCCAGGCCATTTGGCCAAGCGAGTGCCCCAGATTCAAGAAAACATTTTTCAAACATTCCTCCGCGCAGAACTTCTGCAGCTAATCCTTTTGGCTTTTCAAAGATATGTTTCATTGGCACTGTCATAACAACGCCATCGGTAAACCTAATTTTTATGGAAAAAGCCTCTGAGTCAATATCAATAATTTGTTTAATTTGATTCCCTAACTTCATATTTTATTCCAAAGGTTTAATACGCCGAGGAGTTCCAAATTGTTCCGCTTCACCCCACGCTTTCATGACTTCTAGCTTCCTCAGCTTTAGCCATTCTTTGACAAGCTTTTGGGCACGAGGCGGTAGTCGCCCAGCAATGATTCGTCCTGTTGCAATCTCAAACTGCGCTTCAAATTCTCCATAGGTCGCATGGATATGGGGTGGGTTATGGTCCCCATGAAAGATCTTTATTACTATACCAAAAAAAGTAGAAATTATAGGCAAGGTTAGGCTCCAAAACATATTTATCAATGTGGTGCATCTCGCCGAGAGAAGACCGGATAACCGGTTTTTTTTCGATCGCAATGCCACCATATAGTTTAGCAAATTTCAGGGAGTTATTTGTGAGCAAATAACCGCTCCTCCTAAACACACATCGCCATTGTAAAAAACTACCGACTGCCCAACAGCAATTACTTTTTGCGGAACTCGAAAAAAAATTCCCTAAAGCCAAATCTTTTTCATTTTTCTCAAAGAGAGAAGAACCCTTTAATCAAGAAAGTCTAAGGCGCCGCGATCTCGACTGTCTTATAGACAAGTTCGAACTTAGCGCTTCTGCGTGGAAATGCAGCGAAAATAAGGGCCTGTGTTCCAAGTTCTGGCTCTTCCCATTCGGTATCATGGGCCTGCAGGTTTTTGACTTTTCCCGAACTGACAAACCATATAACCTTGACGGGTTCGTCCTGCTGCTTGGAAACGGTCGCAAGAAGTTTGACAGGACTGCCGGAAACGGTGCCCGCGGGTTCAACGATTTGTAGGTCAGGCTTTTGCCACTGCAAGGCAGCGTGGTCCTTTGCCACAACGAGGTAGTCCCCGACCACGATCTCTTCGTCAGACCCGCTGACAAGTTTCAGCCCGTAACGAAAACGCACGACCCCGTTAAACGCGTCGATGGTTTCCTGCTTCACTTCAGGCACGACTGTCGTTGCCATCAAAGTCACCAGGCGCAAAGGACCCAAGTCTTCGTAACTCGGAGGCAGGGAAATAGAAACGCTCGTGGGAATTGAAAATGTCCCTTGTTCATCAGTATAGGAATCGAAGGACGTAACTTCCTGACCCTTGGGAAGTACGGCGTAGACCGTCAGAGAAACAAGCTTGGGAGCTTCTCCCGTCGAGGACGCTTCCGTAATGCTCGGGACGGCTTTTATACCGATTCCTCGCAGCTTGTCCACCTTCTCAAAGCGCTCCTCGTCCTCACCACAGCCGCCGATCACGAGAGCGCTTAAAAGGCAAAGAGATATCAGGCGCATCAGAATTCCCCTGAAATTTCAATGTAAGGAATGGGAGGGATCCCTCGGAAGTAAGACTCCTTCGTATAGTCATAGTTGTAAGTCACTCCAAAAGCAGGACGCTCAAGTGCCAGATATTCTACCCCCGTGCGCAGCTTCAACTTCCATCTATCCCAAAGAAAATCATACACGCTATAAATGTCAAACTGGTAGTACGGAGGAAGCCTTGCGCCATAACGGTCCTCATTTCTGTAACGCGGCTGATACTTTGCAAAGTTTGAGTTGTAAACCGCACCGGACACCGGCGTGTAGCGATCCCCCGTATGATAGTAAAGACGGCTTCCGAGTGACCACTGACCCGTGAATTTGTAGTTACCCACTAGATTCACCACGTGAGTCTGGTCATATTTGTAAGGCTGCCAGGCGTCGGAGGCGCTTCGTCTCTCCTCAGTCTTAGAATACGTGTAGGACAGCCAACCAAAGGATCGACCCGTGGGATTGCGTCTCAGGAAAAGTTCAAAACCCTGGCTGCGCTGTTCTCCTTCATTATTGTAGCGAAGAACTTTGTCCGAGCGTACGACGTCGCGCCCACGCTTCAGATACAACTGCAGATCGGTGGTCCAAAAGTCAGACCAGTCTTTTTCCCAAGCCAAAACATAGTGGAGAAAGTGTTCATTCCCAAGATCAGGATTTCCAAACGCCTCGTCTGTCTCCTGGGATTGTGGCAATTTCGAATACTGCCCAACGGCAAGCTTCAGCCGAGCTTCCTTTGAAAGCGCGTAAAGCGCCTTAAATCGAGGGTCAATCACGGTATCGCTTACCTGAGTGCCGTGTGACACGCGAACAGATGGGGTTAAGACGATCGGCTCACTGACACGTAAGTCATAGGACAACCATGAAGAGTAAATAGACTCCCGAAACTTCGTCGACGTTTCCACCTGGGGAGCTTCCTCAAAGTCTGTGAAGGGGTCATCGTTGACAATCCGCGGGGCAAGTACATCCACCTGAGCGTTGCTATGGAGAAGTTCCACTCCAAAATAAAGTTTGTCCGTGCGGCTCATGCTTCTTTGCCATTCGAGGGGAAACTTGGCAGTCTGATCTCGAATCTTGACGAAGTTGTCCAGGAACTGGGAGTCTACATTTGTATAAACGACCTGTGGGGTCGCAGTGTATCGCCAGGCGCTTCCAAGACTTTGGTTGATTTCCACACCCGTCGCAATGAAAAAGGTACTGACATCGAAATTGAGCTGGCCCGTCTCATCTCCAGGCCCAGGAACAATAAGTACCAGACCGTCCAGGGAACTAAGACCGAGAACCTTATAATATCCGTCGTCGGTCCTTTTCAGGTAACGCATGTGCGAGTCGAAGAAGACAGGAACGATCGTGTTTTCCTCCTCAAGAACTTTCGGCAGAAAGGCTTCCAGGTAGCTCCGTCTTACGGAAATGGAGAACGCACTATCTTCACTCAAAGGTCGTTCATGGTAGACGCTGGAGTATATGGGAAGGTTGACCTTCAGCTCCGTCATAGGACGATCGGGAATGGTGCCGGTCGTACGCAAGTTGACGATACCTCCTGTGGCCTCTCCGTATTCTGGGCCAAAACCTCCTGCTGAGAATTCCACTTCCTCCAGGAGTTTTTCAGGGACAACCGACAGCCCACCTATAATATGGTAGATAAAGGGGACATCGAGACCGTCTACGAAATACTTACTGTCCTCTGGTGCCGACCCTCGCACAACAATGTTAGGTCCGAGGCTCGGGCTTTGTACCCCCGGTAGCAGTTTTGTGATCTGAGCAGGATCGCCCCTTGGAGCAACGGCCTTCGACTCTTCGATGGTGATGCTTTTCCGAGACACAGCACTTCGTTTTTTACCCGTAACAATGATGACACTGTCATCCGGCTGCGCAGGATAAAGGAACAAGGAGTTGAGTTCAGTCGTGCTTAATTCCCACTTTTGCAACGTTAACTTAAGATACCCATCACGGAAGACAGAAATTGTTTCGCCCACTTGCGTGTGAGGAATTTCCAGTTTTCCTTCTGCATCAGAATAAAAAACCTCGCTCCCGGTTTTGACCTCGGCACGACGGAGGGGGACTCCTGATCCTTTGGCAGAAATTGTGAAGCGGTACGCAGGCTCTTGCGCCCGTAGAGCGACGCTTGCAAGGGCAGTCACTAACAGAATAATGCGGTGTAGCATGGAAACATTATAACACGGGCAAATCCCTAGCCCCTTTTCAAAAACTTCAGTATTTAAAGTTTTTTGGGGGGAGGCGTGGAGGGGAACTTTGTCATCCCGCGGCTTGACCGCGGGATCCAACGGGGCAGCCTTCCTCGAACAAGTCGGACCCCGCGGTCAAGCCGCGGGATGACAGCTTGTAAAAGGTCCTCTCCACCGTCATCCCGCGGCTTGACCGCGGGATCCAACGGGGCAGCCTTCCTCGAACAAGTCGGACCCCGCGGTCAAGCCGCGGGATGACAGCTTGTAAAAGGTCCTCTCCACCGTCATCCCA
>JACPKR010000020.1 GCA_016186945.1 Deltaproteobacteria bacterium
CTCACCATCTACCATCGAAGACAAGCCTGTTGCCGTGGTGGGGCCAAAACTGCTAATCAAATAATCAGTGTAAAGCTCAACATCCTGTTTTTTCATCCCTATTGTTTAGCAGAAATATACGGAGTGCGTAACATCAGTTATTAACAAGACTTGCTAACAAGCTAATCCTCATTTTACCTATGTCAAGCAAGCCCCCTCCCGTTTCTTGAAGGAACCAGCTGCGCAGTTTCCTCCAAACCACCTCCTTGCCACAAGTGGGGAAATTAAAGATTTCCCGGTCATAAGCCGAAAAAAAGATTGGGAAAAACCTAGGTAAAAGATGATTATATCCCTTGTTAAAGAGAAAAGGTGGAAGCTCTTGGGGCTGGGAGTGTTTCTCGGTTCCCTGCTTGCTTGCGAACAGGCCGTCCCGGAACTTGTTGATAAACGGTCGGAATCTTCAGGAACAGACCTCATATGCGACACGCTCGCTACGACTTCCAGTTCGCTGCCCCTTCTTGATGCGAAGGTTCAATTTTTCAACGCTGCGAAAAGAAGGCTAACGGACCTTTACCCCAAACCAATCGAAATCATTGCCGATCTTTCGAGTTATGCTCAAAGTCCCGGCGTACGCCACGGGTCTTTCGATTTTGCTATCGACCATGTCCCCCTCTGTCAGTTTTATGCAAGGGTGCATAGTTTACCTGATCGAACTTTGGTTCGTGGGCATCTCCCCCAACGCTTGGACCTTTCAGACGTGCCCTTCCTTGAATGGGACGAAAACGATGCGGACGAGGCGCTTATCCTTTACGCTCTCGGGTTAAAAGGACTCGCAAGCGATATCAAACGTGAGCGTTGCATTGCTTGGGATGGAGAGCGTTTATCCCCGGGGTGGAACCTGTCCTTTCGTGTGGACGAGTTACCTTTTTCCGGATTAGTTAGCCAAGGTAAGGTGCTTAACGCTGAGTCTCATTTCCTCCACGCTACGACTACCGCTAGCTCGACGATCTACAAAAAGCAAAGTGAGGATAGCACTGAGCTTGTCCTCACAACGATGAACATTTCCGATGTAAGTGGAGGCGGCTCACTATGCAGCGCACGGTTTAAAACACAGGTGCCTTCCAATTTTTCTCCTGCTTTTTCCCGTAACCATGTTTTTTCATATAGCCCCACCGACCCTCGTTTTAACGAAACCTCCATCTTTACCAATGCGTCAAATCATGCAGACTGGTTCATGACCCTTGGCATACTCTCGGAATGGCCAGGCCCTCGCATCACTCTTTCTCTTGTCGACTCAAGGAGCAACAATTACGTAAACAACAAAGCAGTCTATCTGCCGCAGAAAAGCTCCTCCACTTACCCCACAATTGAACTGGGGAACGGAGATGGAGTTGATTTGCAAAATCTTCATATCGACCCTGATGTCGTTTCTCACGAGTTGGGACATCACATCGTCTACCGCACATTGAAATCCACATCTGGTGAATCGCTCGTACTTCATGAAGGCATTACCGACTTCTTCGTATTTGTGCGCACCAACAACACTTGTCTAGGCGAGCTTATTTGTCCTGCTTCGAGTAACCTTTGCGCGTCCACTGCGTGTCTCCGCAGCGCAAACAACACCTTAAAATTCGGCAGCCCCGATCTTCCTACCGAAGCTCACAAACAGTCGCAGGTGATTTCCGGAATGCTGTGGGACATCGGCAAGACAATCGGTGAGTCTGCAATGGCGAAAATAATGCTCAAGGCGATTGACTTCTTTGATCGCAGCGCGGGCTATGCCAACTTCATTACGTCTCTCATGAACGCGGATAAAGCGCTCAACAAAGGTGTGAACACGTGCACAATCGAGAGCGCAGCGGAAGACCGAGGTTTGGAAGATGTGCTTGAATCGAATTCCATAAGCTGCCAAGACTATCAATAATAGTATTTGGGAAAAATAATTTGTGGAGAGGACCTTTTTTGAAAAAAAGTTCCCCTCCACACCTCCCCCCAAAAAACTTTAAATACTGAAGTTTTTGAAAAGGGGGTTGGGGAAATAACTTTTTTCAAAAAGTTTGTCCCCAAATTGATTATCTTGAACACCATAGTTCATACTTTGGGGGAGGCGACGCTTCACTCGCCCCCCCAACCCCCCCTCTCCCTTTTTTAGGTGGGTGTCTTACATTTTAGTTTTTTCCCGACTTTGAGATCGAATTGAGCAGGCCCGGGTCTGTCTACCGGTTTGTATTCAACTTTCACCTTAAGGGTGCATCCGTCCTGAGTTGTGATTTTATAGCTTTTACCATTTTTTTCGCTGGCTTTGATCTGGACGATAGCACGCCCCGATGTGATGAGTTGTTGGACTTCACCATTTTCCAGCAATGCTGAGAGTTCCCTCTTGGACTGATACAGAGGTGGTAGTGCAGCTTGAGCGACAGAAGCTCCCAGAAAACATGCGGCCAATGCTAATTTTTTCATAAATCAAGCTCCCTTAGTTAATAGTTCCATTACCTTATACATAACCCACAAGAGGAGGTCATTCAAAAATTCTGTAAAAAAGGGTTATGCCGTCTTTCTTGGTGAAGGAACGTGACGGGACCGTGTCCGGGGATGACTTGGGTCTCGTCGGGGAGCGTGAGGACTCGGTTCTTAATTGAGTTCATGATTTTACGAAAATCGCCACCCGGGAGGTCGGTGCGACCGATGGAGTTTGCAAACAAAGTATCCCCGCTAAATAACATCGGTGACGGGAACGCCTCGGTATAGAAACTGCATGAGCCTGGCGTATGGCCTGGGGTAAAGATGGCTTGGACGACCCTATGCAATCGCTTGTCATTCCAATCTTCATCTTTAACAGATAAGGAAAACTCTTCCTCATCTTCGATGTAGTGGTCAATTTCGTGAGGAGATGCTACAGAGGCACCAAAGAAAGCTGCCTGCTCGCGGAGAGCTTTGTATAGAAAAAGGTCGTCCTTATGCAGGTAGATCGGCGTTTTGAGTTGGTCGCGAATGGCGTCCGCCTGGCCGATATGGTCGAAGTGAGCATGAGTATGGAGAAGGACCTTAACCTGGACATTGAGCGAGTTGATCGTATTAAGGAAGGCGTTTGCATCATTCCCTGGGTCTATGGCGATCGCTTCGCGTGTATGTGGTGAATAGATGAGGGAGCAGTTACACCCTAAAGTTCCAATTGGGAAGCTAACAATTTTCAGGAGTTCCTTCATCAGGTTTCGTCCCATTCTTGCCCCCAGCTCTGGGTCTCTGCTAGAGTATTTGGGAAAAAGAAATTGATTATCTTAAACACTATGGAGTGAAGAAAACAAGGAGAGATCTATGAACGTCGGGCAACGCTACAGCGAAGAAAAGGTATCTGGACAGCAATATGATGTAATTGTCGTAGGATCCGGCCTGGGAGGGCTAACCGTAGCTGCTCTTCTCGCTAAGAGCGGCAAGAAGGTGTGTGTATTGGAGCAACATTACACCGTCGGAGGGTTCTCGCAGACTTTCAGACGCAAGCGTTTCGAATGGGACGTCGGGCTTCATTACGTGGGGGAGGTCCAAGACAAGGACTCGGTTTTAGCAAGGCTGTTTGAGTACATCACCAACGGCGCCCTGAACTGGGAAAGCATGGGAGACGTCTACGACGAAGCGATCTATCCTGACGCGACATATTCCTTCAAGGCGGGAGAAGCAAACTTTGTAAACGAACTGGCGAAACATTTTCCCAAAGAAAAAGCAGCGCTGGAAAATTATGTCCGCCTCATACGGAAGGTGACGAAAAGCAGCGAGCCGCATTACGCACTCAAAGTGGCCCCGCGCTTTATCGATACCCTGCTTTCGCCACTTCTTTGCCGGTCCTTCCAAAAATACAGTTCAATTACCGTGAAAACAGCACTGGAGCAAGTGACCCCCAATAAAAAATTGCAGTCTGTGCTCGCGACTCAATGGGGTGACTATGGACTTCCCCCGCAACGAGCCAGCTTCGTTATCCATGCTATGGTGGTCGCCCACTACCTAAACGGTGGCAACTACCCCGTCGGTGGTTCTGCGCAACTAGCCAACACGATTGTTCCCGTAATCAAGGAGGCAGGAGGAAATGTTTTTGTCCGCGCCCGTGTTGAAAAGATAATCGTTCGCAAGGGAAAAGCTGTGGGAGTCCAATTAAAACAAGGCGGTGAAATCACAGCCCCCATGATCATTAGCGACACAGGTTATGTCAATACGTATGGTGAGCTTCTTGCCGATCAAAGGCAGATGCCCGACTTGCGAAACATTTTCAAGACGCACCTGCAGGCAGTTCCCCCATCAATCTCACATCTCGCTTTATATATCGGTCTAAACAAAAGCACAAAAGACCTGGGCCTGAAAAAAAGCAATCAATGGATCTTTCCCTCCTACGATCACGACGAAAATATGAGGCGTTTTCTGAAAGACCCAGAGGGTCCATTCCCGGCCGTCTATATTTCCTTTCCCTCTGCGAAAGACCCTTCTTGGGAATCTCGATATCCAGACCGCAGCGCTATCGAGGTCATCACACTAAGTACCTACGAAATGTTCAAAAAATGGGAGGGGACTCAGTGGTACGACAGAGGGGAAGACTACAATGCACTGAAGGAAACACTGGCACAGCGCCTGCTCAAGACAACGATGGACCACAATCCAAGCATGAGGGACTGCATAGAGACGTACGAAGTTTCGACCCCCCTCTCTACAAAGCACTTTTGCGGATATCAGCAAGGAGAAATCTACGGACTGGAGCATACTCCTTTTCGTTACCAGCAGAAATGGCTCCGTCCTCACACACCCCTTCGTAACCTATTCCTGACAGGTCAGGATGTAGCAAGCAACGGGATCGCAGGAGCGCTCGTTGGTGGGTTTCTAACAGCCTCGGCGATTATGAAACGAAATGTTGTCGGCACTGCCTTGAAAGCTACCAAGAGAGCGCCGACGGTTCCGCAAATTCAAAACAGTGATTTCAAAGCAGGGAATCTAACGCAGAAGGTCTATTAAGTTCTGCGTTGACCGCACTTAGAATTTGATCGAAGGGCTTGAAGCTAAAGTAAGTGTGAGTATCTTCCTCCAGGTTGATAACGTAACACACCTGCTGGGATTGATCCAGTTTCAAGATAATCTGAGCCGCGTTTCCCAAATACGCGGCGTCGATGTTCTGTTGAGCGGCTCGGGGAAGATTCCGACGAACAAACCATTCCCATTTCTGACTTTGTCCAGCCGTAACGTACGTCTCGGCTTCCGCGAGGACCTTATTGATATAACGATTGTTCTTTACCTGAGTGAGCGGACTCGCAAGCTTATAACTCCCGTAGGCAAGACCTGCTCCCCCAAAAGCGATGCCAGCAGCATTCGCCCCAATAGCAACAATGCCGAGAGCGGTAGGTACGGTGCCAGGACTTGCAGCGCCCGCCGAAAGGATGGTGCCTGCGATGGCACCAAGTACCCCTATCGTGGCACCGAAAACTATCGCCACACCTCTCACAACATAAGTCCCTGCTTTACGCGTTTCCTTATCGAAGTAATATTCCCGACAAGACTTTGCATGAAGAGACCCCGATAAACAGAGAGCCAACAAGAGTCCCGAAGCCACCCACTTTCTTCCCATACAACGCATAACACACCACCTTTTCTGTCCCGAATCGTCAACGTATTCCGGCGTAAGCCACTTAATTTCTTGGAGGAACCAGCTGCGCAGTTTCCTCCAAACCACCTCCTTGCCATACATTTGCAAAACACCTCCTTGCCATACATTTGCAAAACACCTCCCCTTGCCATACATTTGCAAAACACCTCCCCTTGCCATACATTTGCTAGGGAAGGGAGAAGCCGTTGGCTGCAACGATCGAGCGGAATGTTTCGGCACTGCGTCGAGGACGGCGCGTCAATGTCGTACGGTCCGTTTCGCATAATCCAAAACAGGTCTTGTACCCATCAAGCCATTCGAAGTTGTCAGCGAGTGTCCAGAAACAGTAGCCTACTACTGGATGCCCTTGCTCAATCATCCTCGAGACGTGCATCAGATGGTCTTTCAAGTACTGGGTTCGTCGATCATCGTCAGCAGTCTTGTCAGCGATTCCGTTCTCAGTTATGAACTGATGCTTAGCTGGAAAACGGCGGCTCGTTTCTTCGATCACCTGTGCGATACCTTCTGGGTAGATCTCCCATCCGTTATCCGCAACGGGGTTGGACCCTGGACCTTCGATATCTATGAAGGGAGGTTTAGCCATATACTGAACCACTGAGCGACGGTAATAATTAATGCCTATAAAATCCTGAGTGCCCTTCAATCCTGGTAGTTCTTTGTGAATGTTAACTTTGAATGGCACGCTGAGTTTCACTATCCCCGTCTCGGCTGCCATCAAGAAAGTCCAATTGCCGATCTCGGCAGTCTTTCGTGCTAAAGCGCTAGCAAGCGGGTCCAAGGGATTCCAGGCTTGATAGATACGCAAGTGTTCGGCGATCCCAATTTGAACATCCTGTCCTGATTCCCGAGCCAAGCTTTGAAGGACGTGATACGCAGCAGCGTGACCGGCAAGCATGTTTGTCAGTGGTTTTTCAAGATTTAGATTGCGTTTGAATCCAGGAGGAGTGAGACCGACACTATAACCGCCCATCAAAATTCCCATGGGTTCGTTAAAGGTGACCCAGAATCGAACCTTATTAGGCCCGATGCCTCGAAACACCATTTCTGTAAAGCGTTCGAATGCTTCAACAACACCGTCCCACTCCCATCCTCCTTTTTCAGAAATCCACTGGGGAAGGGTGTAATGAACGAGGGTAATCATTGGTTCAATGCCCTTCGCAAGCAAAAGATCAACTTCGTCACGATAGTGCTGAATAACTTCCAAGTCATAATGGTTTTCCCGTGGCTCAATTTTCGCCCATTCAACAGAAAACCGATAAGTGTCCACACCCAGGTACTCTAGAAGTTTTGTATCTTCCTCGATGCGATTCCAATGATCGTTGGCAATTCCCGACTTGTCACCTTTATCAATGTGACCTGGCTGCTGTTCCCATTGCCACCAGTCGCTTTTATCGTTGCTCCCTTCGATCTGATGCGCGGCGGTTGCTATACACCAACGAAAGCCATGAGGAAAAGAAACGCGGCGAGCTTGTGCAAAGCAACGATCAGCAAGCAGGAACAAGAAAACAGACCAAATGAGATAAGAGATCTTTCGCATAGTGGTACTCCAAAACATTTTCTCCCCCAAACTCAGCACTCCCTTTTCGCCTGAGCTGGGTTTTTAGGCAAGAAAAAAATCACAGTAAATACAATTGATTATGATAAGATCGGTAGCGGGGGACTTCCGTGAATAAAAAATCAGCAAAAACGTTTGAAGCCGACGTTGTGGTTGTCGGAGGAGGGGTGACTGGCACTTATGCAGCGGAGCTTTTTGCAAAGGCTGGTTTCCAGTGCATCTTAGTCGACAAGCAAGTACGGGGACGAACGGGAGCGCATTGGATCAATGGCGTGCCTCTCTTCATGTTGAAAGAAGCAGGGCTGGGGCGTCCCCCGGTCGACTGTCTCTATGGGGCGGGTGACCCTTTCATTCTTGTTCCCGACGATTCCACACCTGACGCTCGCATACGGGTGCAGTCGGACGAACTTTTTGACGTTGATATGCGGTGCTATGGTGAGTGGTTTCTCCGAAGGGCCGAGGAGGCGGGCGTCAAGCTTCATTTCAACACATCGGTCAAGCGTTTCGATCTTAACAAAGCAGGTGGTCCTAGGTCTGCGTCATGCACGACTGGAAAAGACAATGTCAAATACCATGCGAAACTGTTTGTCGACGCATCGGGACTTGCCGCTGTAGTGCGCAAGCATGTGCCCTTTTTGAAACGAAACTGCCCGGTGCCCCAGCCTTCGGAACTTTGTTCAGCCTCCTCCTACGTTTACTCCATCAAAGATAAAGCGGGTGCTCGTAACTATATGAGACGGCACCATTTCAAAGCTGGGGAGATCCTTGCTTTCAGCGGTACACACGGGAACTTTTCCATATTTCGCATACAAATTGCAAAAGACCTCTCGCAAGTCGCTTTCCTAACGGGAACTTTAGCAGAGCGTCATTATCCCCATAGTCGGAAACTTCTCGACGCTTTTATCCAGGAACACAGGTGGGTGGGATCTGAATTGTTTGGCGGAAGTCGTCTGATTCCCATACGCCAACCTTATTCCCACCTCGTGCATCATGGTGTCGCTCTGCTGGGTGACGCGGCCTGTCAGAACTATACGATCCACGGAAGCGGAATTGGAATCGGTCTCGTGGCGGCCAAGGAACTTGTCGATGCGGTTACAAAAGGCGCCAATGCAAGGACGCTCGGCACACGAAGGAATCTTCTAAAATACGAACGCAATTTTCACAGAAAATGGACAGGTCATCTATGTTCTGCTGAGGCGATCAGACGCTTTGTAACGGGAATGCCAAAGGGCAAGATGGATGGCTTGCTCGCGTCAGGTGCCTTGTCGGAAGCTTTGATCGAGTCCGTTCTATCGCAGAAGAAGTTGAAACCGAAAGCGGCTGACATCGCCAAACACGTGAAAGCAATCAAGGCACATCCGAAGATTCTCTTTGACGTGGCTCCCTTATTGACAAGTTCTTTTCTAGCCGCCTTGACCCCCAAACTTCTTTCTCGCTTAGGTTGGCGTAATCACGACCCCCTAATGAAACGTATCCTGGGAGTCGCTGACAAACGCAAGCAGATCACTCAATCAGATCCGCAACAAAGTGACCAACCTTGACGTCAGCCTTGATCTTCATGGGAATTTTTCTTTCATCTGCTGAGAAAAATACAAAAATCCCACCTTTTTGTTCCAAGGCACCGACAATTTTCGTAAGGACCTGAACCTTGAACGTATCGTATAACTTGCCGTTCAAGTTGATCTTATATTTCCCCAACACTTTAGAATAGTAGGGATAGACCTTGCCGTGGGAGTATATGTTGTACCGGATTTCCTTGACTGTATTGAGATCCTGCTTGCGAATCAGGTAGACGATGGAGTAGGCGTCAAGGATATCGTCGGGAATCTGATATTTCTTAAACTTGGGGCTGTCTTCGGTTATGTCCTTTTCGGTGATCGTGTTTTTTTTCGTATCAAAATAGACCTGATTTGAGGATCGGTATTTGTTCTCACGTTTATTCACCTCAAGAAACAGGGTTTCGTTGGATTCCAGGTCAAAATACCCCTCGGCGCTGTCTTTGATGACCAGAACCCACTTATACCAATCTGCGGAAATCGCAGCTAACTTGAAGGAGACGGCCCATCGACCATCAATCTTTTTAAGATCGCCTGTTTCCATCAGACACTTACCAATGAGGACATTGCTCATGAAGGTGCGGTGATAGACCTTGTATTCGTATTTTTCCCCCAGTTCAAAGGGGTATCGTTTCTTGTCTGACAAGTTTGGGGTGGGACCCTTCACATCCTGAAATAGAAGGCGAGGGTTTTCATTCTCAACCTTCATTTCTGGAAGTTCAATCACACCCTCGGCGTTACTGGGAGAAGCCAGCAAGCTTATCAAAAGCAGGCTATAGATTGCATTCATACCGCACCCTAGTGGAAATTATATCTTACCCCTGGAGGGGGGGGCTGAATCTATTTTACTACAAATCCAGGAAAATATTGGCCCTCGGTTTAATTTGAGGTAATGCGTAAGCCACTTGGGGCAAATAGGGAGAGGGGGGTTTGGGGGGGCGAGGGAACCGTCGCTCCCCCAAGGGATTTCTTGGAGGAACCAGCTGCGCAGTTTCCTCCAAACCACCTCCTTGCCCCAAGTGGCTTCGCACTTTCTTGGCTACGACAATAACACACAGGAAAACACTGCAAAATGCGATCGATTCTCAGTCTACTTCTCATTTTTGTCTTGGCAGTCTCACCCATGCATGCGGACATCATGGCTGCGGATGAGTCAGGTCTGGGCGAGCAATTTCCGGCGTTACAGGAGCCAGTACATTTCTCTGGAAACCCGACGAGAGATCTTGTCTTTATCACGATCTCCTACTTTGTCGGGTACATGCCTCTCGTTCTTATGCCTCCCACACTCAATCAAATGCCGAATGTGAGCAAGTCGCTCAAAGGTTTCATGACGGGTCTCCCTCCTGTTATTGCGGGAGTCTTAAGAATCATCACAGGACGGCATACGGATCAAAAAGGGGGACGGGCTGCTTTTATCGTTCCTTTGGGCGTGAGTTTTGTTGGTTTGCTCGTCCTAGCTTCTTTCAACTATGCCTTGGGAGAAGAGGGGCTGAAAGAATTAACAGATGAAGATTGGGCGATCTTACTTATACCGATGGGGGGAGCTGTCCTTGCGGGTACAGGACTCAGTACGTACTCAGTAGCTGCGGCTATGTCCTCATATTCAGGAAGCAAAGAAAGCGCAGCAGGACGTCAAGCTATTTCCGGTGGATTGGGAAATCTTGCCCCTGGTATGGCCCTTCTTATGTTTTCGTTCCTGCTGAAGGTTCTTCCTCTCCATTACGCCTACTTCATAACAGCAGGTGTGGAACTGCTTGGTACTACGGGTGCAGTCTTGGGGCTAAATCCCTCACGTTATCACCAGCTACTTGCGCGCGGTCACGATGCGGAATCTGCCAGACAGATCGCGGAGACGCATGGGCAAGAGATGTTCCCGGACCTGACAACACCCTCCTTGCTGCATACGTTCTTGTTGAGAGACTTCGATGGGAAGGGAAAATTAATCCTGTTCAATCTTGTTATGGACTATATCGCAATCACGGGGACGTCGTTTGCATTGACGACCTTTCTTCCTCTGGCACTGAAAACACGAATGGGTTTCTCACCAGAATCGGCTCTTTTGTTGGGAGGGGTTTTTAGCATGGTAACAGCGTTGTCACGCGCCGGTTCAGGATTTCTTGCTTCCCGTTTTTTACATGGACACAACAAGTTGCTATCCTACGTGAGCCTTGCTGGGGTGGGTATTGGAGGGCTGGGCCTTTTTGCGTCTGGAACTTACGCTCCCACGGTCTTTGGCTTTGCGGTTCTGGTGGCTCTTTCTCAGGGACTGGGGAAATATGCTGTCGTGGGTCGGGTGAAAGACCTTCTACAAACGAGAATCGGTGTGGCCCTGGGATTTTTAGGCTGCTTCCCTTCTCTTCTTAGCCCGCTTCTGTCGGGAGCCATGGGGTCTCTCTCGCATCTTGATCAAAACGATGGGGGAGAGGAAGATTGGGGGGGCGTCTCCTGGGAATATCTTGTCCTTCCAGGGACAGCTGTGCTTGCAATTGTCCTGAACCTTGCGACGCTCCCCCGTGCGAGTCGTTAGTGGGCCTGCCTCGGCTTAAATTTGATTGAAATTGAGGAATATTTTGAGAATAAAACAAAATCTTACAATTAACCGCATCAGGGAGATGGCTCGGAGGATCGAATCAGAGAAGAGGGGGGGGAGGGAACCGTCGCTCCCCTTGCCTGTTGGTGCAGATGCGACTCAGAAACTCGGCGTCGAAACTCCAAGAAAAAGAAATAGTTTTCTCGGTGAGATGACGATTCGCTAGATTAAAGCTTGCCTGAAGGATCTCGAAACAGCGCGATAGGCACCTTCAAACTCAGGTAGCTCAACCATCTGGTGCTTCAATCGTTTTTCCCATCCGATAGCGAGACGCTTCTTTTTTTTCTCCAATTGATCACTTGTTGGCATGAAGCGTTTCTTCTTGAAGAGGAGCTTTTTTTGCATGTTTTCGCTAAGATTGATCATGCTAACTCCTTCATTTGTAGTGAGATACCAGAGGTCGTAAAGATCTCTTGGTTCGCATCTTGCTGGGTCCAAAAGGGCCATGCTCTTTTCGAGAACAACCTCTTCCAATGCGTAAGCAAAAATCGAATTTGTGGGTGCTTCTGGAATATCATATTCTGCGTAAGTCTTGATCACTTGGCGTTCAACTGGAACATATATTAAAAGCTCTTGAACTGTGATATCAACTTTTACTTCTTTAGGTTTTGTGGCATCCGGTAATGGGCCTTTGTACCAAAGGTAGAATGTGTAGGAGTTTTGGTGAGTCTGATCATCAGGTCGGGAAAATCCAAATTCCACTCCGGAAGCGTCTTTAATTTGCCGGTAAACCTCTTCGAGACCAGTTAAGACTGGCTTCTTGGTCAATATTTCCTTTCAAAGTGAAATCGAGGTCTTCGGAAAAGCGATAGTCTTTAATGTAACAACGGCGAAGAGCAGTTCCACCCTTGAATATGAGGTTTTCTCGGATCTTACTTCGCGATAAACCGGTCAGGAACCAAGCAAGGCAGTAATCTCTTTCCAAAACGTTTTCGGAGACGCGCTGGCCCCCAAACAGCTTGTGCAAGTTATTTGCTATGAGAGAAATTTTTTGTTGCGGAATCATGGTTAATCAGCCTCCCCTAAGTGTTTCTTAGTGCCGCTAGCTCTTGCTCGGAGATGTTAAGTTGAATCTTCCAGGAAGATGTATATGGCCCTTCTTTGGGTAAACTAGGGTCCAGTAACTGGTACGTTGAGGTAAGACGACTTTTAAGCGGCTTCAGTGAATCCTCTGAAGCTATCTCATAGAACGAGCATAAAAAACCTAGCCTTCGATAGACAGCTCCCGACTCCAGTTTGAGGGCGTATTCTATCAGCTTTGGAATGTCGATCGCTGTGCGCTTGATCCATAAGCCTTTTGCGACTTCACCAATTCCACCGCAATAATCAGGTTGCTTCATCCCGTCAAGAACAGTGCGTTCTATATCGCTTACGAGAATAGACTTGGTTTTTGTTCTCCAATCTTTTTCGAATCCAAAGAAGTGATCTGGTTTACATGTTACAAATCTGAATTCCGTTCCGTGAATATTGCGGGAGCGGAGAAATTTTGGAACCGTTGCAAAGACTTTGAACTGCGGTTGAGTTACCATTTGGTGTAATTCCATGGCTGAGCCGTGGGATATGAAATATTTCTCCGGCTCTTTCATGCAGCTAGCAGCAAGTTCCGCCATGATGATGAATGGATCACCTACATAGGTTGATTCTCGGCCTAGTTCAAATGGAACAAGTTGATACAAGCCTCCTTTAAGTCTTGTAACCAGACCTCTCTCAATAAGGCGGTCGACAAACCCCGCAGCTTCTTTTCCGTGAAGCTTTAAAAGTGAGGCGGCTTTTGGAACATCAAATATGTTCCATCCATTCTCTTGGAGGAGGGTGATAAATGTAGCCGACCGTTCTCCCAGGGTTTTTTGAGGCTTGTTATATATTGCATTCACTTTTACGCACCGCAAGCAGAAAATAGCAGACAAAATATCACTGAAGTTGTATCTCAACTTCAATTTTACGCCTTAGAAGCTGAAAATAGAAGATGTTTTATAATTAAAAATGATTATCGATTCGGGCCTAGAAGTTCTGAAACGACTACAGACGATTCCACTTAAGGCGCTTGGTTTAACAAAAATTGCAACATACGCTGCTGAAAATAAAAGCCCTGCATTCGTTCGAAGGGTAGTTCCGAAATTTCATGAAAGCGCTCCTGTTCTTCCTGGAAACAATCTTGAAGAGATTCACCACCAGACAGATGCAATACACCTTCCGCAACCTCACCTGTGACCATGATAGATACGACCGATATTGCTGCCACCGCTGACAACCCTACGACTGCTTTTGTTAGGCCACCCTCTTGTCTAGGCCCTGCCGCTCTCCTTGCCTCTGCTACTTTGTACTCTTGCACAAACTTCTGCGCCCTGCTTTCTACCGAACCAGGCGTCGTGACCGGCAAAGTACCATGCCTTGAAAAATACCCCTCCCTGCCATACAGAACATCAAGCGATCGACCCGCTGCACACGAACAATTGTTCCCTAATTTTTTGTACTCTTTTCCGTAACCTCGTCCGCCCTTAGGCCCCCGTGTGTAGGTTTCAAAGAGGGCCTCGTGATAGCTCTCAAAGGGATCGGTCCAGAAAGCAGTTTTGAAGTTATCCCATGTCCAGGAACCAATATCAGCTCCATAACTCCTCTTTAATATAACCAATTTTTCCGATTTTATACTTTCAGAAAGTTCCACCAATTGTGTCTTGTGTTCAGAAACAAACTTTTTCCAGGCTTCGTCACCTGTTGGATCGAATTTGTAGTATCTTTTCAGGATGTCCTCGGGATTGGCAATATACCAAGGTTTTTTGTAGTTTACAAATTTATCCATCTCGACGTTTTCAGGAAGGAGAAGTGCCATTCTCATTTTGTTTTTTTGTTTGGCCATTTTTCCAAGAAGAGTCATTTCCTCCTCTTGACTTAGCGGTTTCAATTGTTGCGCGGATCGAACCTCGACGTCCAGATATTTCTGAAAATCGCCCTGGACCTCCGTTAAACTCTGTGTTTCTTTACCTGTCGCCCAAAGTTTATATGGCTCCCATTTTTCGAACCACTTCTCATCGGCGCCTTGTCTTGTTTTCTTGGACGTCTCTGCATCCAAACGCCTCTCGACTGCTTTTCGGACAAGTTTTTCAAATTCTCTGGAATTGAGTCGGCTAATCGACTCGGCTTCCTTCCAGCCCATCTTCGTTCCGATGCCTGATTTTAGTTTTTTTCTACTTGCTACTAGCTGGTCAACCTTTGTCTCAATGGGTATGTCTGCGTACTCCTTTCTATACCAGGCTTCAAAGCGACTCAAATCATCATCAGTAAGAGGGGGGAGTTCTGTCTCGAAATAACGAAATTTCTCATAAGTAAGTCCTCCGCGTTCTGCCCCATAAAAATCTTCTAGGAGTGAATCGCTCAAAGGCCAGGACACGTAGCGATAGAGATCGAAATTCCCCGTTTCGGGATTGAAGCGTTCGATTTTCACTGCCGCATGACCAGAGGCTTCTCCTGCTGTGAAGTAATCGAGAATACCCTTCTTATTAAAGTCTCGAGTTCCGGGTTCAAATATCTGTAATTCCGGGGGGGGGGGGGCGGCAAATTTGACGAATGTAACTCTAACATTTTGTTTCGCAGTGTATTCAAAACCGGCAAGTTCGAGTCCCGATCCAAAAAATTGCCTCAGATTTGCGACAAGATCAGGGTCGGATTCATTTTTATAAATCGACGACAGGGAATTAATGACATCAGCCGGGTTGTTTCCAAGTAGCATTTCCAAAATCGCCAAATATCTTCCGTGAAACGAGCCTTCCAGGTCTTTTTGTTTTAGCCCCTGTTGGGTGACGCAGAGATCTAAATTTGTCTTGTGCTCAAGAAGCATCGCATACAGGGCGCTAGCTACAAATTTTCGATTTGTGTCTAATTCTCGTTCGTTGGTGAGGTATAATTCTGCACTTCTGTCCTGGTAAGGGTTCTGAGTAAAACTTGTTTTTCCTATCCATTGGGAGCATTTTCCTGACTCATCGAGTTGAGAGCAACTTAATACCTCAACTGTATAGTCGCCAGGTTTTAGCCCCTTCAGAGCATAGGTGTTCTCTGTGACAAGGTCGGAGGAGCAAGGCTCTTCGCCCGCTTTGCAAATTTGCAGAAGAAATCCATTTTCGTTATTTCCTACAATTGTCAGGTTATTGTATTGATAGCCATTTTCTGACACCTCACTAACCGAAATTCCGAGTTTCGTTTGACGCCGATCCTGTTGGGTTGTCTTGCAAGAAACGAGTAAAAAAAGCATCAGGACTTGGATAAAAAAACTCATGAGAGAACCTCCAGGAAGTAAACGGTTCGTAATGCGTAAGCCACTTGGGGCAAATAGGGAGAGGGGGGTTTGGGGGGGCGAGGGAACCGTCGCTCCCCCAAGGGATTTCTTGGAGGAACCAGCTGCGCAGTTTCCTCCAAACCACCTCCTTGCCCCAAGTGGCTTACGTACAACGGTATCCCTTTTTATGGTATCCCATCTAAAAATTCAACGAAAGACTGGCACCAATCGCACGACTGGTGCCGCTTCCCGGAAAAAATGAGGTTTGCGTTTTGCCTGTTGGTGCAGATGCGACATCAAATTCCTCAGGAACTCGGAACCGAAATTCCCCTTCTGAGCCAAAGCTTGCGGAAGCCCAGAGTTCGACGAGGATATATTTTTGAACATAAGTACGGCACGAAAGGCGAGATAGTCCACTGCCATCCACCAAATTCGTCAGCACATTGAAATAAAAAGTCGTTTCGTTCCAGAGACCAGGATTGGGAAGTACAAAAAGTAGCCCTGCGTAATGTTTTCCCAAGTAAAGAGGGTTCACTTGACCTTGCAGAAAGGAAAAAAGTTCCAGTTCTCTCGTTTCATATCCAAGACCATTATAAAAATACTCGAGGCCAACCGTGAAAAAGTCTTCGTCCGAGTACTTGTAGGAATAAGTTACACCACCGACCGCTTGAGGTATCCATTCTTTTCTTCTTTCAAAGGTCTCAAAACCGCTGCCCGTTACGGGATTCCCTTCACCTTTATAAAATTTAGCTCGGTTCTGAGTGGAATAAACGAGTTCAGCATAAAAATCCACCGGTCCAACGCCAGAGGACACGTCACTTGCTAGCCTGACGGGGTTATTTGCACGTCCGTACCCGGAAAACGAAAGCTCCGTTTGCGCAAGCAGGAATTCAGCGCGAAGTGCCATGCCAGGTTCTTTATACGTTCCCAGGTCATCAAGGTGAAGAATTCCGTAAAAATTCGAACTTTCTTTCTCCCTGGGAAAGTGAATTTTGAACAGATCGCTGCCAAGTCTTTTGTCATAAGTTGCCAAGGGATCTCGAATACTTGCTGTAAGGAAATCGCTGGGATTCCAGAACCTCCCCACTCCCCACTTCACGTGCTGGCGCCCGTATGTCAAGAAAACACGTTTCTCAAGGCTTGTTTTAATCCATGCCTCATCAATATCCACTTTGAAAGTGGATCGCGACTTCGTTTTCTCAAGAGTTGGGTCAGGAACAAGAGTGCGTAGTCTTACAAAACCACGAACATCTTCATGAGGACGTGCGTCAATATAAGTGTCGAAAGTGCTGCGATGATCATACTGAACATCTTTGATTTTTTTCCCTTCGAGCCATTGAGCAAAAGTCTCGACCTCCAGGCGCCCACCAACGGAGGTCGTATCCCCGATTTCGTGAAAACGTAGAGGAGGGTTTAGCGGCTCTGTATTGCTTTCTCCAAAAATTTCCTCATCTCGGGGATCTTGGGAAAAAACTAGAGAATTGACAGCACAAAAAAAGAGGACGACCCAGATTTTTCGCATTTTCATTTACTCTTTTTTTCAATCCATGCTTTTGTGAAAATGTTAGCTTCGAGCGGATCAAGGCTAACTTCTTTCAAGATGACAAGAGTGCTATTGTCTTTTTCCACTTCATCAAAGATACGAATTTCTTTGGGAACATAGACGTCTGCTTTTTTTGACCGAGAATACATTTTCTCCCATTTAGGATAATAGATGGTACGCATGAGTTTTTCAGAAAGACTGAAATCCTGCTTTTTCAAAATATTTTTAGTGTCTTGGTCGACCCACAAATGCAGGACGGGAAAGGCAACATCGATTCCCGTTTTCACAGAGAGTTTTAGGTGGTGCACGGGAAACTTTCCCAACTTCTCCAGTCCGACATATTGATGGTTAAATTCCTCGGCAAGACGCGACTCGTCGAAATCTGACCGCTGAGAATTCGTGCCTCCGATCCTTGCCCTCTCTGTCGTTCGTTCCCATTTTCCAAGGGCCGGTTCATAAAGGAAGATGTTTTTTTCAACACGCAGATAACCTTTTCCACCTTCGCTTTTAGGTTTTGTAAAAAGTATAATCCATTTGTCATCTACATCTCGTCGGTACACAAGTGCTTCGAAGAGTTTCGTTGGCTTATTTCGTTCCTTTTCCTCAATAAACACCAACGATTTGTAGTCACCGCTGTTTCTTTGGTTTTCGTCGATGCTTGCAACAAGTTTTGCGGTCTCTTCTGGGCTTAAAGCAAGAAGCGCCTGCGACAATAAAATTCCCATCACAAAAATGACTCTTGCGTACATTATTGTTTCCCATGTCTTAAAGCATCTGCGGGGCGCAGACGTGCTGCTCGCATTGCAGGAAAAAAAGCTCCTGCCATGGCAACCAGGCAGAAGAGACCAATTGTAGCGATGATTTGAGAAGGAGCTAACGAAAAAAATAGCGTGTCTGTCATGAGAAAGACTTTCACCCCCTCATTGGCCAAGGGAATCTTGAGAGCATTGAGCAGAACGATAAGCAGCGTTGAGACGATGGCCCCACCGCTTACGAAAATCAGGCCCAATATAAGAGATTCGAGAAGAAATACCCGCCGAATATGTTTCCGATCCGCTCCGATGGCTCGCATCGTTCCGATCTCTTTGATCCTTTCACGCACGGACATCCACATCGCATTAGCGATCCCGCTCGCGACAATAAAACTCAAGATCGAGATAATCAGAAACGTAATGAATTTCATAGCCATGCTAATCCAAAGGATGAAAGAAATTTCATCTTTCCATAAAGTAAAATCTATTTTTTGCCCGAGCCAATCTTCTCCCATTACTTTGTCAAACTTGAGAAAGAAAGGGTTGGGATCATGTTCCATAACCGAAAACCCCTCGTTTTCAAACACCGTGCGCAATTCCGCCATCTTGCCTTCAGCCTTGTTGATATCATTAAGATAGATCATGAAAGCACCAGTCGTGTCTTCCTTGATATCGTAAAATTTCTGTAAAGTCTGCCGCGGAACAAAGAGATGCCAATTACTCATCATTCCGAGATCTTTTGCGATCGCCACCACCGTAAGATCAACCGAGTTTGTCTGACCTCCCGTAGCTTCCGAAACGAGGGTTATAATATCACCAACACTGGCACCAAGTTTTTTAGCTTGACCAGCGAAAATCAGGGCAGAATCTTTTTTCTTTAAATCAGCAAAATCACCAACGATTTTGTCACCCCCATCTTTCTCGTAGTCTTTCTCTTGAGCCAAAGACAGGGTCTCAAAAAAGATCTTCTCCATCTCAACGTTGATACCGTTTACTTCAGTATTGATAGAAGATTCGGGACCGATCAAGCGCCCCCAACCTCGCTGACGGTCTATGACGCGAGCATCAGGAATTGTGGAGAGGATCAAGTTCTCAACTCGCGAACGCTCATTGACCAAGGCGGCCACTCCGTTTGCCCGAAATTTGAAAAAACCGCCAACGTTAACGTGTCCAGCGGACAGAGTCGTTGCGCTGTCGATCATTTTTTCCGTTACGCCCTGGGTCAATGCACTCAGTATAATAAAGAGGCAAGAAACAACAGATAACGAAATACCGAGCAACACGGTTCTGCGTTTTGCGAGGGCAACGTTTCGGAACGCTATCAGTATCAATTGGCTTAGCATAGTCCTCTCACTCATTTTCCTGCATGGCAAGCGCGGGCGGAATCGAAGCCGCCAATAACGCGGGATACAGGGCTGAAATGCTCGCAAGTACAACGACAATCAACGGACCGGCAATCATGTAGGTTTCGTTTACATTCGGAAATAAACGAGATCCCGAAAATAAAAACACAAGCACATCATGAACCGCAGGAATTCCTACGCTCTTGAGCCAAACTGTTGCTCCCCAGGCTGCAAGGGTTCCCACACCGGACGCGAACAAACTCAAAAGAAAGGCTTCGATAAGAAAAAGTCCTGCGATGAATCCTTTTTGTGCGCCGAAGGCTCGCATCGTTCCGATTTCCTGAGTTCGTTCAAAGGTAGCGACAATCATGGAATTGTTGATGATGATAAGAGCGACAAGCAAGATAACACTCACGCCGAAAAGAAGAACGTAGCGAATGATTTCGATGAACTGACCGACGATACCCGACGCCTTTTTCCAGTCGATGACATTCACGGGCACAAGATCCGAAATTCTCTTTTCCAACTCTTTCTGCGTGTCGACGAGTTTGCTCTCATCTCTCAAAAATATGGCTGTATTTATGATGAGACCTTGTCGCAAAGCCTCGGGGCGATAATCTTCAGCTAATCCCTTAGCGGCCGTTATTTGGGGATCGACAAATGTGCTAGAAGAAAATGCATCGGGCTCATGTGAAACGACGGGTTCTCCTTCAAAGAGGGCTGCTTCGATATTCTCTTTGGCGATTTCCTGAGTATTGACTGTCTTCCTGATATCGGTAAGTTCCTGTAACGCTTCCTCGGTCATCAGTCCATAAAGTTCACGGAAAGTGACAAGATCGGTAATGTTGAATTGCCCCGCAATGTCGGAACGCTCCAGTCCTTCGAAGCTATAGGTGCCATAGACCTTGACGGGAACGTTTTTTACGTAACCACTTTTTGTGTAGGAACGCAGGACTATGGTTTGCCCGGGACTGATTTCATAGAGCCGCACGAGCGGAGCAATATGTTCGTAGAACCAGTTATAACGAGAAAGAAAGTTGCTATCATCAACAACCAGAAATCGTTTCAAGAGATCCTCAAGGCTGTCGGAAGATCCACCAGGATGTTCTTTTCGTTCCTCCAAATATCCGACGAGTTCCCCTCTTAATCGCTCCGTTTCGTAAAAATCAAGGTGGGTCAGAATGGGACGATGTTGCAAAGCAAGCTCACGTTGTATGCGTTTGAGTTCAGCATCTGTTGCAATCGACAGTCCCGTTTCTATTTTTTTTCTATAAATCATATCGAATTTTCGCGCAGGAAGGATTTTCAAAAAATCTTCACGAAACCGCGAAGCAAGAAGCATCCCCCGTTTTCCCTCGGGAATCATCTCACCGGAAACGATTTTGAATTTGCTGAAAGCGTTTTGAAACAGTTGCGGATCTGTACCAAGATAGCGAAGATAGACGGGCGATTTTTCACCCGACAGGGGTGCTATTTTGGTTTCCAAAAATTGCATCTTATTTTCTGGACCAAGACGAATATCTAGCCAAAATCTGTCACTGGCCGCTTCTGCAATCCATGATGTTTGTTGGGCCAGTAATTTCTGGTCAGCAGTAATTTTCTTTCCCTGCTCAAATTCTTTGCTCAGGAAGTTCAGATGAAATTTCACCTGCTCTTCGCGGGAACGAATTTCTTCAGTGTCCCCGGATGTTAGAGCTTCTCGAAGGCTGTCAAACAATTCATCGGACTCGTTTCCTCTTCCGAGAAGGGCCATTTCAAAACCCATCGGAATTACCTTGGCAACATTGGGGTGATCGAGCAACGACGGAAGGATTTTCGAATAGTCGGGAATTTCCGCCAAATCTTCCCGACCCATAAACCCCCCGCCGAAAAGAGCGAGCGAATCTTTGGCATTCTTGGAGTAAAGCTGCAAATGTCCCGCGACGCTTTGGATGATGCCGTTTTTCATGGTTCCTTCGATATCCTCCAGCAACGAAAGGCCGAAGACAATGAGAAAGGTTCCCATCGCCAATATGCCTCCCATTCCCAGAGTTTTTATTTTGCGTAACCACAAATCACGAAGCGCCAACCGTGAGAGAATGCGCAATAAAGATAGTATCCGCATGATCTTACCTATCGATTCGTTATGTCTGTGATGCAATCAGGCCGTCTTTTAGCCTGATCACTCTTCGGGCAAGAGCTATGATACTGGGATCATGACTTGAAAAAATAAAGGTTGTCTTTCCATTTTCGTTGATATCGCGCATGAGCGAAATTATTTTCTGCCCGTTCTCCGAATCAAGATTCGCGGTCGGCTCGTCCGCAAGCACGATGCGAGGATGGGTCACCAAGGCTCTCGCTACGGCAACCCGCTGCCGTTGTCCCCCAGAGAGGGCGTTGGCGCGTTGCTTTGATTGTTCATTGAGACCCACCTTTTCAAGCAGCTCATGAACACGTCTCATCCTTTCCTTAGCGCTCAGTTTCCCTTTGAGGAGGAGCGGAAACTCCACATTCTGTTCACAGGAAAGAACCGGAATAAGATTGAAACTCTGAAAAATGAAGCCGAGATTCTCCCGACGAAGACGAGTTAACTCGCGATCAGAGAGAGAGGAAATGTCTCGGTCATCAATCTTGACAAGCCCCGAACTCGGAACATCCATGCAACCAATAAGATTCAACAAGGTCGTTTTTCCACAACCAGACGGGCCAGCAACGGTCACAAATTCCCCAGCCTCAATCGTCAGATCTATACCTTTCAAAGCATGAACTTCGCTATCACCGAGAGGATACGTTTTGGTTACATTTTGAAGACATACCGACATAACACGCTTCCATTTAAAATATGACCCGATTACAGTAAAAAAATTGATAGGACTATAACGAGGTCTGTATATTTTGTAAAGCGTAAGCCAACCGGGGCAAGGAGGTGGTTTGGAGGAAACTGCGCAGCTGGTTCCTCCAAGAAATCCCTTGGGGGAGGCGACGCTTCACTCGCCCCCCCAAACCCCCCTCTCCCTATTTGCCCCAAGTGCGAATGCTAGGAAAAATCGCCTGGAATATGAGGTTTAAGTTTGAGCACGTCGGCCAACATCAAAACACTTTTTATGCTAGGCCCGTTCAAATAAAAAAACTCGAGTCCAATCTCCCAGATTTTTTTGTCGGGCAAAAATTCAGCCCATAGTATTTTCCCTTTTCCTTGAATTAGTGGCCACTTGTCCTCCGAGAAAATGATGTCGAATTGTATCTCTTTATCTACCTCCACTTGAGGGGAGCCAGATGTTAACGACAACAGCAGTCCCCCTCGGCCAATATTCAGAACGTGACCATCTTTTGCCAATTGTAGGGTTTTGCACGTTTTGCTGAACTCTACTTCGCAGGTAATTGAACCTTTTTCCTCAAGCCCCCAAAACTGCTCCCTGGGGATGAGACATTCTTTGACCTTTTTAAGTAACTTGTCAAAATCGAATGGCTTTGGGAATAATGCAATAGCACCGAGGTGTAGAGCTTCCCTGATTGAGAGTTCCGAAAAACCGCTTACAAATAACATAATCGGTACCGCTGGGTTATTGTTTTTGACTTTTGTAATCAGATCGACACCTGTGCCGTCTGGCATGCGCACATCGCTTATGATGACATCTATTTTTCTATTTTCGTTTTTCAAAATCTCTAACGCACCATTTCCACTATATGCTGTCAAACAATCAAAGCCTTCAGATTCAAATTCAGAAACTAATATTTCACAAAGTGCAATCTCATCATCAACGATCAATATGAGAGGTTTCTCACTCATATATTTGTCTACCTCTTTTGTGGAAGGAGAAACGAAAATTTTGTATTTTTTGAGGCTTTATCAATAAACATTCTGCCCCCATGGTCTTCAATGATGCCTTTACTTATCGACAAACCAAGTCCTGTTCCCTTCCCGACTTCCTTTGTTGTGAAGAAGGGCTGCATAATTTTGTTCTGACACCATTCCGGAATACCGCCCCCGCTGTCTATAACGGAAAACTCGATGTAATCGTCTATTTTTCCAATATTTATTTCTATCCATTTTGTATCCAGGGACTGAACTGCGTCAAAAGAGTTATTCAAAAGATTGAGTAAAACTTGTGAAATTTGCGCGGAACGGCAAGGAATCATCAGGTCTTCGTTGATTTCGCAAACTCGGAATTCAATATTATTTAGGCGAATCCTCTCACCACAAAGAGTTGTAACATCTTTCACAATTTCGGCAATTTTCGTCTCGTGCAAAGGGTCTTTTTGACCGGTCCTCGCGAAAGTTCGGAGCCCCCTTACGATGGTCGCTATTCTTTCTACCGTGGCATTAATGCCGCTCACTGCATCGGTTATCTTTTTCCGTGATTCATCCTCGTCGTGCTGATTATCAATGCTCCGTAATATTTGCCTTGTTTTGCCTTGAATAATAGTTAAGGGATTATTGATCTCATGTGCTATCCCACCCGCCATTTCTCCAAGTGCAGCAAATTTGCTCGCTTGATACATTTTCAATTTCGTACCTTCAAGTTCCTGTTCCATTTGATTGAACTTATGCTCCACATTAATCAGATTAATCGTTACCGCATTGAGTTCATCAATTTCCATAGGAAGGCTTCTGTCAGGCTTTTTCTTTTCCTCAAGCTGAATTCTTGCCTCCTCGGGAAGTTTTTCTGAAAGGGCATCGGATATTGATTTGATTTGCTTTGAAGACAGGCTAATTGGAGTTACAAAACTGCCGGCCAGACGATAGACAACAATGAGCGATAGGATCAGCACTACGATGAATATTCCGACTGATCCCAAAATTGCTTGGGCGGGACCACTTAGTAGGGCCCCTTCCGGAACAGAGTTTGCCAAAATGGCCACTTGATTATTAATTGGAGAGTTTATCCAAGAAAAGGCATGATACGCGCCAAAGCTGTCATCACCAGCATTATGGCCCCAGCCTTCCAGCTCGGGAAATAGCCCCAGGTATTTGGGAACTTCAATTGAGTATTTGACGACATAAGTTTTCCCAATTCCTGTGTCCTTCACTTGCGAAATAACATCCTCAGGCACTGTCTGTCTTGTCCTTTCATGTGCCTTATTTTTCCAACTTGTCAGGATAAAATTGCCGCCAGGTGTAAATACTGTAATTTCAGTACCTACTGTTCGCGATACTAGATCTATAAATTTGTCGTCCCACCTCTTCAGAAGAAGGAACGTGTTATTTTTGAGCACTTTTTTGGTAAGGAAAAATATGTTCTCATTTCGATACCCAACAAATATTCCCTCGTCAGTCTTATTCTCAAGTCGTTCGATTATTTGCTCGACCCATGGCGGATTCAATTTTTCATCTTTCGACAGGATGGTTTTCATTCCTGTCTCTGAAATCAGTATCAGTGATTCATCGCTCTTTAACTCTGACTCAATGGATTCGTTTAAAATGTGGCTGGATGCCAGTTTCTCGACTCTGTTTTTCAAAGTCTCCTGAACAGTTTCCAGGATCAGAGCTGTTGCCCTGCTTGCATTTTTCACCCATCCATACCCGCCCCAATTGGCCCCCTGCCAGGTGATTATTCCCGACCAAATTGTAATTAACAAAGGTGGTAAAACAGTCAGGGGCATTATTTTCTTCAGGAGTGAAGTCCGAAGGTTCATTTTCAGGCTCCGTAATGTTGCTATATGAAAGGGCTTAGAAAAAAGACAAAATGCAGGCGCCCATTATTTTTGCTCGGTAGCTTCTCGCTCTATCTTTAGCGGTTTTTTTATATTTTTTTGTAAGGACAAAAAGTTGAGCCGTAGCATAGGGGGCTGTTATTTTACCTAAGGAAATCTAAGGGGAAATAGGTAAAAAAACTGCTACACCGTAACCCGAAAGCTGATTGCAAAAACGGAGAGAGGAGTTTGGGAAACGTTGTGAAAAGCCCGCTCTGAGCGAAGCCGAAGGGTCGCGGTTCCCCAGGCGATTACTTGGAGGGGAAGCTTGCAGTCTCCTCCAACCTTGCCCCAAGAGGCTATTTATGGCCTTCAGTATGTTCGACGGGAGCTGTTTCTTCCATCGGCATTCCTTCGTGACCTTTGACGTCTTCTTTTTTATGTTCTTCCTGTGCCGCTCCGGCTGTTGCTCCCTTTTTTTCCATTTTTTTCGTAATTTTTTTGGCAGGTGCTTTCTTTACAGCTTTTGCGGGCATAGCTTCCTCGGTAGCAGCCGGTTTTGCGGCCTCAGCACCTTGAGCAAGTAAACGACTGACAGGAACTGTCAAAGCTGCACCAGAAAACAAAAGCACAAACATTTCTTTTCTCACAAAAACTCCTTAAGGTTTAAAAAAGTAAAATCATTTTTCAACACAGCCGACAAATCTTGAAAGAAAAAATACAATAAGAAAATTTATTTTCCTAGCGAATGCAGAGGGCGAGCTTTTACTTGGCCACTAAGGGGGCAATAGCAAGGAAGGGAGTTTGAGGGAAAACTTCGCAGATGGTTTCCCTCAAGGTAATTCTTGGAGGAACCAGCTGCGCAGTTTCCTCCAAACCACCTCCTTGCCCCAAGTGGCTTACGCATTACGTTTCCTCCCAACCACCTTCTTGCCACAAGCGGGTTACAGTGTAATAGTAGCGGCACTTGTCAAACCGCTCACCAAAGCGAGGTTGTTTATGTTCCCAAGGAAAGCATTTTCTCTCTTTCTCCCTTACTTTCTAGCCCTCGACACATATGCGGCGACTAAGCTATCCCTGAAAGAAACAGACAGATTGATAAGAGCAAGCCTTGCCTACCTAAAGGCAACACAGGTCAAAGAAACCGTGAGTATAGAACGATTCAAAGGAGAGTGGCTCTCGCAAATGGGCCTCGACAAAGACTTTGTCCTTTTGGGCAAGGCTGGCAAAGCTGCTGACGATTCCAACCTATTCACGACAGTATCCATCTACAATATCTTGGCGGAGTACTATGAGAAGCATCCTGAATTTGAGGAAATTGCTCCTATGCTGGAAGGCGCCATGGAAAACATCTTACGCTACAAACATCCCACCAGACATAGCTTCGGTTTCTGGCAGTACTTTCCTAAAAGACGAGCCATATGGACAAAAGAGGAACGAAAAACAGGAAATATTTCGCTCATCAGACGTAGCAATAACTTTGATATAGAAATGAAAATCTCAAACAAAGCAGAGAACGTCCCTGATGATGCAGACGATACCGCTCAGGCACACGTTGCCATGTTCCGACATCGCTCGTTAGCCAACAGACAACTACTTAAACCTCTTGATTTCCAGTATGAAAAAATTGCACCCATGTTCGATGCCTTTCTTGATCTCGACCGAAAAAGTATTCCCAACGTTTACAACTGGAGGAGCAGGGGTTTCAAACATACGGGGGCCTATCTAACCTGGTTTGCCCATGAAAATAGAAGTCTCTATCTGGCTTTCCCACATTTAGACACGGTCTACCTTCCCCTCGGTCTCAATGACGTTGACTGTGTTGTCAATGCAAACGTTTTAGCCGCTCTGGAAATGTACAACGAAAGGGCGGATTCGTCGGGTGCGCCTGCAGCCTGCCGGTACTTGAGGAAAGTTATTCGTAAAAAAAGGGCGAAAGTTTGTGGCATGTATTATCCGAATTGGTTCAACTTCCACTACAATATGAGCAAGGCTCAATCCATGGGCGTTCATTGTGTGGATGAAGAACTTCCCATCCTTGTCCAGGACTTACTTTCGAATCAAACCAAAAAAGGTTCCTGGAGCTCCTACACAATTGACAGCCGCAGGGAGAGGGATGAAATTCAGGCTACTGTCTATGCTCTCAACGCATTGCTACGCTTGGGAGATCTTTCTGACACCAACGTCGATGAGGCTGTGCAGCGAGCGTTTACGTTTCTCCTTTCCAAAGCTAACGATTCCGGTGAAAGCACCTACTGGCAAGGTGGCATATTCTTCACGGGGGGAACTATCGTCCGGAAAACGGCAGCCTGGAGAAGCTCCGCTTACACAACGGCGCTGGTTCTTGAAGCGTTGGCAAGCTACTCGCACCTTCTAGGTGGGGAGCCATAGGGTGAGGGCTCCCGCAAGGGATTTCTTGGAGGAACCAGCTGCGCAGTTTCCTCCAAACCACCTCCTTGCTATAACCAAACCACCTCCTTGCCATAACCAAACCACCTCCTTGCCATAATAACTGCTCTAATATCTTGAAATCACGAAATTTTTGTGTTACCCCTATTCTTAAGAGTAAAGATAAGAATTTAAAAATTTCGAGCATCCCACTGAGAGGCGGACTATGTTAAACCGTGGAATCTTGGTTGCATTGTGGGTCGTGTGTGCGGGGAAAGTCTACAGTATGGAAGATATGAATCCTTTCATGAGCAGAACAGCGCTTATGGGAAGATCTCCACGGACATTTGAACCCGGTAGTGGTGGAGGCAATCCTTTCGACGATGACTCAGGGCCTTTTGTGGGCGGCCAAGCGGGAGGGATGTACGGAATGGGTGGCGGTGGTGCCTACTCCTCACCCATGTACGGGGGATTCAATATGTACGGAGGGGGGCAACTCTTCCGACAGAGCAATCCAGGTGCGTTGCGATTTAGCTACCCATTCTACGATCCCAGTCAATTGTCAGAGCAAGAGCGAAAGGCACTCGCCGAGCGGGAAATGGAAAGGCTATTAAACCCTAGGACTCCGAGGGATCATGCAGTGGCTGCTATTCTTGGCAAAGGCACTCTCAGGAGCGTCAAGTTGAACGGGCACCACTGGCAAATTCAACCCGCGCAAATCAGTGTTGTAGGCAACCGTGTCCTCTTCGAAGGAAGTCTGTTCCACACAGGATGGTTTAGTGCTTGGCATGAACTTACCTACGAAGTGATGTTTATCGAGGGCCAAGCTATGATTCAGATGCAGATATCTGATCAGATAAACTATTTGTCCCTGGTTCTACGTCCTCTCTTGTTCGTGGCAAAGATATTCATCGAGTATAAATTCTTAGGTGATTTCAAATATGCCAAGTTGGAGCAGGACAGAGAAAGGGTCTCCCGTCAGTGGGAAGAGAGGTTAGCGAAAACAGACCCTGCAGTTTCGGAGCATGATCGCATGGCGACAATGAGAGACCTCGAATTAGGAGGGTTCGACAAGATGCTCAAGTTTCAGAAAAGAAAAGAATACGTCGATGTCGGCATGCAGGTTCTTAATGCAGGTGTGGACTCGTATCAACGTCTGAACAACGAGAGATTTACCAAAGTTCCTGATTGGGAAAAACAGGCATACACTCTTGCAAACCATTTGATCTCTGCGGCCTGGGAGCGTGTGTTTTTAATGGGACTTGCTTATGAAGATCTGGAGGGCTTGTTTGAAAATCCTGCGAAAAAACCTACGGTAGACTTTAAACGAGCCTTCCACCCAAAGGGTCCCATGAAAGCTCAAGGGGGGTTCAGCCAGACATCATCCCCCCCCGCACCCACTTATCGCACTAACCTTCCTGCCAGAACGCAGGATCCTATGATGTTTGAGGAGACGGACTAGCGCTAGGCTATCGAAAAGTGGCCGGGAAGTTCCCCAGTTTTCAGTTCAATCACTTCACAGGGCGAGGACAGCTCTTTTTTCTTCTTTTCCAGTGCCTCCTCGGCCTCTTTCTTTGAAGTAAACCACTGATTACTCAACCAACTCCAAACGCCCTCACCTTTCCAACTTGGGTTTGTCTGGAAAACACGCAGGGCGAATGCGCTTGAGTTTCCATCCCCTCTTAGAAGCTGTTCTATGCGCTCTCGTCTCCATGTCCGCAAGCGCTTCTTGGCCATCCGTAAGGTTAACCCACGTGTCAACCTTTGGATGCCTGTGTCGAGGTCAAATTCCCTAAACACCCACATGTTGCCTTGTTCGTAAATTCCAGAGGTGACTTCAGCAATTTTTTCCGCTTCATTCTTTGTTAAAGGTCTCATTGCTCCTCACACCTTATGAAGTTGAACACCCCCCAACCACGGCTGGAAAGCGGTTGGGCGAGCTGCAATTTAGAAAGTTGGCGGTTTTTCGTCAATAGAGAATGGGATGACAACATGAATTCTTGGTTAAGATTTTGCAGAGCGCGGGAATGATTTCAAAAATTTTTCCAAAAAGCTAAAACTACTGTATTTATGAGTTGTTAAACTCATTCCTCGGGGAGGGTCCCACCATGCTCATTTCTGAGTCCAACGTTCTTGCCATTGATCTCGGCACTTCGGGGCCAAAAGTCAGTATCATTTCTATGACAGGAACGCTTCTTGCCAGCCAATACAGAAGTGTCAGCACCCGCTATCTCAACGACGGGGGTGTGGAACAATCTCCGGCCCACTGGTGGGAAGCGGTTTCAAGTGGGGTCAAGGCGCTCTTACGTGAATATCCTCAACTGGTCCCTTCTATACGAACTGTCTGCTGCAGTGCCCAGTGGTCGGGGACCGTCGCCGTTGATGAAGGAGGCGAACCCCTTGCGGACGCCCTCATTTGGATGGATTCCCGAGGAGCACCCTTTATCAGGAATTTGATAGGAGGAGGGGTTCAGGTCGAAGGCTACCATGTAGGTAAACTCTGGAAATGGACCAGGAAGGCAAGCGGTGCTCCTGGAAAATCGGGAAAAGACTCCCTCGCCCATATCATATTCCTGAGGGAGAAGCGGCCGGAACTTTACAAACGGACTTTCAAATTTCTCGAACCCAAGGACTACTTGAACTTGAAGCTGACTGGGAAATTTGCCAGCACCTTTGATGCTATCGCTCTCCACTGGGTATGCGACAACCGCAATATTGATGCGGTTTGCTACGACGAGGAATTATTGAACATGGCAGGACTTGAGAGAGACAAGTTGCCCGATCTTTGTCGTTCCGTCGATATACTCGGCCCCATAGTTCCCTCGCTTGCCAGAGAGTGGGGTCTCTCCCCTCTCACACAGGTCATTGCAGGAAGTCCAGACCTACACATCGGAGCTGTCGGGTCGGGAGCGGTCGAAGATTACGTCCCTCACATTTGTGTGGGCACTTCCTCGTGGTTGACGTGCCATGTTCCGTACAAGAAGACGGATGTTTTCAACAATTTGACAACGCTTCCCTCGGCTTTGCCGGGCCGGTATCTCGTTGCCAATGAGCAGAGTTCTGCGGGGGTTTGCTTGCAGTACCTTTGGGAGAACTTTGCGGGTATCTTCCAGGATCTTTCAGACCCCTCACCTTCCTTTGAGCGTCTTGACCAGCTTGCGAGTCGAGCACCTTCGGGGAGTAAAAAGATGATCTTCACACCGTGGTTAAGTGGGGAACGCACGCCCGTTGAAAACCATTTCGTGCGTGGAGGGTTTCACAACCTTTCGCTTCACCATAGCAGTTCGGAAGTTGTACGTGCTGTTTTGGAAGGTGTCGCCTATAATTCCCGATGGCTTCTGAAAACGGTTGAGAGTTTTGTGAAAAGAAGGCTTGACCCCATTTACATGATCGGGGGAGGCGCCAATTCTGACGTGTGGTGTCAGATTATTGCTGACGTTCTTGAACGACGCATCCTGCAAGTTAGCAATCCACGTTATGCCAATGCACGGGGCGCAGCGTGGTTGGGAGCCTTGGCCTTGGGGAAATTACAGGTGACAGACATCCCTAAACTGGTCGTGATCAAAAAGGAATATGCCCCTAACTCGGTGCATCGCAATACCTATAAAGAAGCCTTCCGGGAATTTCTATCCATTTACAAATCCAACCAGAAAATTTACAGGAGACTAAATTCATGAGCTTGCTAGATTCGCTACAGATGAAATGGGAACGCGTCGACCCCCGTCTACGCAATACCATAGAAGCTCTTGGGAAAAAAATCCCGCTCAACCGCATGATTCGAAAGGTGCCTTTCCTCGAAAAAAAGATCGAAGATGAAATTGGGAAAATCCTCAAGCATATTCACTTTTCCGCACCCTATCTCGACGGGGTTCGGAAATTTCGAGAACTCCCTCGCAGCGGCCTTGCTCCCGAAACCATCCTCCCTATCCTGGAGTCGATTTCGGAACACGAGACAAAAAAATGGCAGGACGGCTTCGTCTCAGGTGCTGTCTACCACGGAGATGCCGATCACATTCAATTCCTCAACAAAGTGTACTCTCTTTTCTCACAGACAAACCCTCTCCACAGCGACCTATGGCCAAGTCTCAACAAGTTCGAGGCTGAAATCGTTGCGATGACTGCCGACTTGTTGGGCGCCTCGCATACCGGCGATGACATATGCGGGTGCGTGACATCAGGAGGAAGTGAAAGCATCCTGCTCGCCATGAAGACCTACCGCGATTGGGCCAAGGAGACAAAAGGCATTTCACAACCTGAACTTGTTCTTCCCGTGACTGCTCATGCTGCTTTTGAAAAAGCCTGTCAATATTTCAAAATCAAGAAAATCTCAGTTCCCATTGATCAAAACGGGATGATTTCTGTCGCAGATGTGGAAAAAGCTATCACAACTAACACAATCGCCCTTGTTGCCTCTGCCCCCAATTTTCCGCATGGTATTGTCGACCCTGTCGCTGACCTAGCGAGGCTAGCCCAAGAAAATCAAGTGGGACTTCACGTCGATGCCTGTCTGGGTGCCTTTATCCTGCCTTTTGTTAAGGATGCAGCAGGTCTTCCGCCCTTTGACTTCTCTCTGACAGGTGTGACATCCATGTCTGCTGACACCCATAAATTTGGTTATGCAAGCAAAGGCTCATCCGTCATCCTATATCGCAGTCCAATATTGCGCCGTTTTCAGTACTTTGTCTGTACTGACTGGCCAGGGGGACTTTACACTTCGCCGACATTTGCAGGAAGTCGCTCGGGTGCAGTCGTTGCCCAATGTTGGGCTGCCATGGTCAACGCCGGTTGGGAAGGCTACGAGAGAGCGGCAAAGGAAATCTATGCAACAACTCAACGGCTACGGGAAGAAATAGAGCGCATCCCCCACCTTCACATCATTGGCAATCCACTTTTCATCATCGCCCTTAAATCAGACACGCTGAATATCTTCTCAATACTGGGGCACATGGCGGAGAAAGGATGGTCGCTCAACGGACTCCACCGTCCGAACGCCATGCACCTATGTGTCACACGTCGTCATACGCAGGAAGGTGTAGCAGATCGTTTTGTGGAAGACTTAAGACAGTCGGTACAAATGGTGGAGAGGGAGCCGGGGAAAAAGCCTGGCCTTGCCCCGATTTATGGTCTAGCCTCCTCCCTTCCTGCGCGGGGTCTCGTGGGTGAGCTGCTCAGACGCTATCTCGACCGTCTATATCAGGTGTAAGGGTTTCTTGGAGGAACCAGCTGCGCAGTTTCCTCCAAACCTCCTCCTTGCTAAACAGGAGGGGGATGCAGTTTCCTCCAAACCTCCTCCTTGCTAACAGGGGAGATGGGGTCAGTACATCGCTTCGATTTCATTTACGAACTTCTTCAACACCACGTTCCGCTTTACTTTCATGGTGGGTGTTAACTCACCGCTTTCCTCTGAGAAAGTTTGCGGAAGGATACGGAAGTTCTTGATCGTCTGCACTCGTGCCACGGATCCGTTAAGTTCTTGAATCCTGCCGTAGATATATTTATGGAATTTTTCACATTGCGCCAGTTCTTGAACTGTTTTCGCGTTAATAGGAGTCTGATGTTGTCCGACCATGGTCACTGCTTCCGGGTTGAGCGTCAGAAGCGCGGTCAAGTATTTCTTGCGATCTCCGACTACAACGGCCTGTTCGACCTCGGGAATTGTTTTGAGTTTATTCTCCAGCATTTCCGGAGCAACGTTTTCACCCCCTGCTGTAATGATCAGGTTTTTTTTCCGTCCTGTGATAGACAGATAACCTTCCCCATCCAATTCCCCTAGATCACCGCTGTGTAGCCAGCCTTCTTCGTCAATTGTCTCATTTGTAGCTTCTTCATTATGTAGGTAACCCATGAAAACGTGTCTTCCACGCATGAGGACTTCACCGTCTTCAGCAACTTTCGTTTCCCCTCCGTCGAAAGATTTGCCGCACTTGCCAAGCTTGTACTGGCCTGGGTAGGAGATAGTGGCAGGTCCTGAGCATTCGCTCATTCCGAAAATTTCATAGAGAGGTATACCCAGGCTGATAAAAAATTCCAGGGTCTCCTTTCCAATGGGAGCTGCTGAGGTTACTTGTATACGGCAACGGTCCAGACCCAGTGCTGTGCGAACCTTGGAGTAAACTAGCTTCTTTGCCACTTTGTAAGCGAGTGCATTTTGTTTCTCATGGTCATCTCCGCAACGTAGCCCGACGCTTTTCGCCCATTTGGCTATCTTCTTCTTAAGTGGACTCGCTTGCGCGCCTTTCTCCACCATTTTCGCTTGAATTTTCTCCCAGACTCTAGGGACACCGAGGAAAACAGTGGGGCGAATTTCCTGAAGATTCTGCGGGAGCTTTTCCAGACTCTCTGCAAACGCAACGTCGTACCCAGCATTCAGTGGGCCGTGAATGGTGGTCATCTGCTCAGCAATGTGGCTCAAAGGAAGGTAGGAAAGGAAAGCGTCGTCTTTTCCAATTTTCAATTGGTTAACGATGGCTTCCGCTGTGAAAACAAGATTGTCATGGCTAAGCATGACTGCTTTTGGATTGGCGGTTGTCCCTGAAGTATAGACTAAAGTCGCCAAATCTTGCGGGGTTTGTCGCTTTATCCTTTTCTCCAGGTCCTCCTCGGAAAAGGTGGAAGCTCTTCGCAACACCTCATTCCATGAATAAACATCCTTTTGCTGACTGCTGCCCTTGATCATGACGACAAACTTAAGTTGCGGCAGCTTATCTCGAATCTCCAGAATTTTTTCCAACTGCTTAACATCTTCGACTACCACACACGTCGCGCCGCAATGGCCGATGATATAAGCACACTGATCCGGTGAGCTTGTTGGATAAATTCCCGCAGGGACAGTCCCCGCAAAAATACTGGCAATATCTGCAAACACCCACTCCTTGCAGTTCGCGCTTAATATGGTTACGAAACCTTTGTCAGGAAGGCCCAAGGCGCACATGCCCCGCGCGAAACGACGGACAGTCTGTTCGTAGTCCTTCCAAGTAAGATCGTGCCAGCTGCCTCCTTCTTTGTATCGAAGTGCTGTCTTGTTCGGATAACGTCGAACCGTCTGAGCGAGTACTTCCATCACAGTCTTGGCAGCCATAGCAATTCCTTTCCTGCAGGTTCCGTAGGATCTAATGCAACTTACTATTTATATTGGAAATACTTAATTTGCAAGCAGCTTAGACAGTAACCCGTAAGGCATGTGGGGCAAGGAGGTGGTTTGGAGGAAACTGCGCAGCTGGTTCCTCCAAGAAATCCCTTGGGGGAGCGACGGTTCCCTCGCCCCCCCAAACCCCCCTCTCCCTATTTGCCCCAAGTGGCTTACGCATTACCTTAGACAGCGTCTTGCGGATCGTCATTTTTTTTGACGGGGATTTGTTTAGGCTGGGAATCTTTGTCAGCGTCGGATTCATCCGGACGAACGCCTCGCCGGAAATTACGGATACTCTCTCCAATAGCAGCCCCCAATTTCGGCAGCTTGCTCGGTCCAAAAAGCAGAACCGCGACACCTAGAATGATAAGAAGTTCAGATGTACCCGGCATCATCATAAAACCCTCCTGATGTGTGTGGGAAATTTATACTGCTGCCCTCTTGAAGGGGCAAATGAAAAATATTCCCGTGGTAACCCATAAGCTGTTTGTGGCAATAAAGGGAGAGCGGGGTTTGAGGGTTACTGTAGATGCTTCGGCCGAAACTTAGTCTGATCTTTCTTCTAATGTTGTGCTTTGGTTCATCGCAAACCTGGGGAGCCTATGCTTTAGAGAACATCCCGATCCTTCAACCCTGTCCGTTTATGCACCAGGACGACTATGCGCAAAATATGAATCGCCTTCTCTCCTCAATTCAGACCAACCTAGAGGGAAAATTGGAAGGCAATCGCCGCTGCCTGGCGCCCTTTCAGAGGATTGCACAAAATCTCTCACATATCGACCCGCTCATGTTGAACAATCGCAACCCTTCCCTGCGTGAAGAAATTGCTGACGAAGTTCTTTCCAAGCAACTCATGCAGTGGGAACTCGACCTGCTTTTGGAGACACCTGGCACTTATGACTATACCCTCCTTAAGCAGGAAATCAGAGCCGTAGAAGACAGATTGTACCAAAATGAAATTGACGGAAGGTATAATCGAGACATTTTCGCAGAATATAAAACCAACAGGATACTCAGTGAATCGTTCAACCATATGAACGAGGTCGTTAACACGCTTGCCAGCCTTCCGCCAGAATGTGTCGACGTGCTGGGTGGGTGGGAGCAACTTTTACCGACTGTTCTAAGTTCTGTTTCGGCACTGTCCGGATTGTCTGGTTTTCCATATTCTTTCCTTATCAGTTCAGGCTTCAGTTTGATTTCAAGTCTGACCATCCTTCTAAAAGATATCAATGCCAAGCGTGCCTTGCGTGACATCATCATGTACAGGAACAGTAAGATTCTGACATGCACCTATTTTGCTGTTCAACATACTGCCTGCGAATACAAGAGGGCCTTAGGCATCAGTGAAGAGACCGAGGCCATCAAAAAAATCATTCTGCAAAGGTATGAGAACATAAGCACGGCGGATTTCAACAGATTTTTCACCCTTCTGGAGCACGTAAGCGATTTTGAGCAGGTGTTTTTCGATGTCGCCCAGATCGGTTCCGCCGTCACCCTGGATACGGCGCTCGTAGCCACATATGTCGACTCTCTGCGCTCTCGACCCGATAGTATTCGAGAGGAACTGGGAGACCCTCCTGGCTCTGTTGAAGAAGGAGAAGAGGCAGATCAAAGACGTCAGTCCTGGCTGATAGCGGTCAGAAGGCGGGGGATTCATTTTGTTGACAATGCGAATGGTGTCATCCTTTCTCTCAAGGAAAAAATAACTCAAGCATTAAATGATATAGCGGGTCGGCTTGCGAGCATTCGCGCTGTTGATGCCATCCTTGTGGAAACACGTTCCTTCGTGGACTTGAAGCATCAGCTCGACACGAACCCTCAACTGCGTGACAAATTGAGCAAGTACCTCGCTTTTTTCGGGGAAGTTTTGGAAGGCAAAATCGTTAGCACCGAAAACAAAGGAGTCGTAGAGGAAGGATATCGCTCTCTCTCCCATCTCAAACATTTCCTCGATGTCCGTTACTCAGATTATGCCTCCCATGAGGATCCTCACAAATCATACACTGACGAGCTAAACCGCAGGGGACGGGTTTTGTTTGAAGTCATGGCGGAAGGTGCGATAGCTCAAATCAGCGGGCAGACCATTTTCGTCGTGGGACGAAAGGTTCAGGAACGGCTGCAACGAGTGTTTACCCTCCTGGAAAATGAATTTCTGGCTGAAGACCTTCGCCATATGGGAGCGGATGAAGGGGGAAGAATTCCTTATCGCATCTACAGAAAAGACCATAGCTTGATGAATAGAGTTGCTAAGAATTATGCAACGTTTGCAGGGACCGGAAAAACGTTTCGCTCGGAAGACGTGCAGCTTGCTGTCAATGTATTGGAGAAAGGTTTCGCACAGGAAATTCGCAAGCTCATCAGAGAGTCCATGAAGACCAAGTCACGATTCTACCCTGGGATGGAAGAAGAGACTGCCTCGCATCTCTGCGCGTTGTTCAGTCAGACGCTTAATAAGAAAGGGCTTTTTCATATCGAAGACCAACACCTCCTTCGCAAATGCAAACGAAAATTCAAAGACCTGGGTCTCTTCAAAATTTTAACCTCGGAACGTATGACGATTGACTGGGACGATCCCTGTTTCTACAACACCTATAATCGTACACTTTCCATACAAAAAGCTTTGTACCACCGCACCTTGCAAATGGGCTTTTCCACAAATCCGTCCACCATCTGAGCTTTCAAACAACGCATTACAAAACTGGCTTGATTAAGCTTGCCCTTGCCATTACCTTCATTACTTTACACCAAGAAAACGAAAGGCTGAGCTTGGAGACGATCCGCCATAATTGGACTTATGAAGAGGTAGATGCAATCTACCGCCGCCCCTTGCTACAACTTGTCTATGATGCTGCCACGGTTCACCGCGAGTTTTTCAACCCGGAGGACGTGCAAGTCAGCCACCTGATCTCCATTAAAACGGGGGGCTGCTCGGAAGATTGCGGTTATTGCCCGCAATCTGCACGTTACCCGACGGGCGTAAAGCGGCAAGGCCTCATGGAATTGGAAGACGTTTTGTCCATCGCTCGAGAGGCGAAAAGCAAGGGGGCGACGCGCCTGTGTATGGGTGCAGCCTGGCGGGAAGTGAAGGACAACGGCCAATTCGACCAGGTCTTGGCAATGGTTTCCGCCGTGAATCTTGAAGGCTTGGAAGTTTGTTGCACGCTCGGAATGCTCACGGAAGATCAAGCTCGTAAACTCAAAGAAGCAGGACTCTATGCTTACAACCACAACATCGACACGAGCGAAGACTATTACAAGAAAATCATAAGCACCCGTACATACGAAGATCGTCTGCGAACCCTCGCGAACGTCCGCAAGGCCGATCTGACAGTTTGCTGCGGGGGTATCTTGGGGATGGGGGAAGATGACGAGGACCGCATCAAAATGCTCCTGACTCTTTCCCATTTGAATCCTCATCCCGAGTCGGTACCCATAAACACGCTCGTTGCGGTGGAAGGCACTCCCCTTGCCCAACAGCAAGAGCTTGCGATTTGGGATCTCGTGCGCATGATCGCGACCACGCGCATCGTACTCCCTCGTTCCTACGTCCGCTTATCCGCGGGCCGGGTGGGTCGCAGCATACAGGACCAGGCCCTATGTTTCATGGCTGGAGCCAACTCTGTGTTTGTGGGTGAGAAACTCCTGACTACCCCCAATAACGATACGGACGAAGACTGGAAAATGTTTTCCCTCCTCGGCCTCAAGCCGCAGGAAAAAGGCCCTCTCCATGCCGAAACTCACGCCATACATGCTTGAGAGACTCCAGGCGAGAACTTTGCGGGGTGAGCGACGTTCCCTTAAGGTGAGTTCCGACTGTGCTGATTTTGCGTCGAGCGATTATCTAGGTTATGCACGGTCTAAACTTCTTAAGGAGCGCATACTTTCCGCAGCCGCATCTTTGCCCTGTATTGGTTCAACAGGATCGCGTCTCTTGACGGGCAATAGCCCTCTTGCCGAAGAGACGGAGGAACGCGTCGCTCGATGTTTCGGATTCCCCCGCGCGCTCATCTTTTCATCTGGCTTTGCCTTGAATACAGGCTTCCTTCCTGCTATTGCGGGAGAAAAAGACACATTCCTTCTCGACGAGAACATCCATGCGTCCCTAAAGACCGGACTAAAACTTTCCAAAGCTGCTGGCTACTTTTTTCGCCATAACGACTTGAACCATCTCGAGAGGCGTTTGAAACGTCTCAGTTCCTCTCCTGGTAATCTGTTCGTCGTTGTCGAATCTCTCTATTCCATGGACGGCGACATCACACCGCTCAAGGCAATGGCTGACTTGTGCGAACCATTCGGCGCCCGTCTTGTCGTCGATGAAGCCCACGCCGCTGCTACAATCGGTCAAGGTCACGGGTTGGTGGCGGAATACAATTTGCAGGACCGGGTGTTCGCCAGCATTGTGACTTTCGGCAAGGCTTTTGGCTGTCACGGTGCAGCACTTCTCGGACAGACCGACCTTATGGATTTCGTCGTGAATTTCTGCCACTCCTTCGTCTATACCACCGCTCCATCCTCATTTTTTTTCCTAGCGATACGGGAGGCTTTAAGTCTCTTTTCAGAGGATCGGGGGGAATTCTCTCTTCTGAAAAAAAATATCAGCATGATGAATCAGTGCCTTCATGAGAAGGCACAAGATGGGTGTCTGATGTCTCCGATCAGGTCTATACCCTTTCCGGCGAAAGAGCTGCGGACCGTCGTCTTGAAGTTGCAAGAAAAAGGCTTTGAGGCATTGCCTATTTTTTCCCCTACTGTTAAACGGGGGACGGAAAGGCTGCGTGTGTGCATTCATGCGTTCAACGCTGAGGATGAAATAAGGCAATTCGCGAATCTCATAAAGGAAATCCAAACCGATGCCTCTTCGGCTCTTCATTACAGGAATTCACACGGGGGTGGGGAAAACCATTTCCGCAGCATGCATTGCCAAATCACTTAAAGCTGACTATTGGAAACCCATTCAGGTTGGCCTTGAACACAGAGACACCGACATTGTTAGTCGTCTGCTTGGTCCTTCCCACCCGGGGCGTTTCCACAAGGAAAGGTACGCACTTAAACTCCCTGCCAGCCCACACCTAGCGGCAGAAGCAGAAGGAATACACCTCCGCACAAGCGACTTCGAGCTGCCGCTGACGGGAAACCATCTGATCGTCGAGGGTGCTGGGGGATGTCTCGTTCCTCTCAACGAAGAGGAAGACATCTTGGACTTGGCTAAGCACCTTGACCTGGAGGTCATCCTCGTTGTGAACCCCTACCTAGGGGCATACAACCACACTTTGCTTAGCATGAATGCCATTCGGGAGAGAGGACTCACGTTCCGAGGTTTTATTATAAGCGGTGGTGAAGATCAGAATTTCGCGGACTTCATTGTGCGGAAAACGAAGGAGCCTTTCTTAGGATGTATTCCGGAAATCAAAACGCTTGAAGGCTCCCTTTTACCCTCGATTTTTCCCGAATTGAACCTTGCCATCCTGGGGGAACCATGCTCCCCTGACGCCCTTGGGCCTTCCTCTCTCTTTTCCCTTCGAGAAAGAGATCGGACCTCGATATGGCATCCCTTTACACAGCACCAGACAGAGCCAAGCCCCTTGCCTATTGCCCGAGCGGAGGGGGCATACCTTTATACGAATGATGGCAGAAAGATTTTCGATGCGATTTCATCTTGGTGGGTTAATCTTCACGGGCACTGTCATCCACATATCGCTTCAGCTGTTAGCAGGCAGGTGGCCCAATTAGAGCACGTTCTTTTCGCCGGTTGTACACACGAACCTGCGGTGGCATTAGCTGAGCGTATTTTGGGGTACCTCCCCTTCCTGTCGAAAGTTTTTTATAGCGACAACGGTTCTACGGCTGTCGAAGCTGCCGTCAAAATGGCCCTTCAGTTCTGGCACAACCGCGGGTCTAAACGAAACCGCATTGTCGCTTTTCAGGGTGCCTACCACGGTGACACGTTTGGGAGCATGGCCGTATCAAGGAGCGGGTTTACAACAGCGTTTACCCATTTCTTGTTCGATGTGTCGTTCATAGATCCCCCCCTGCGAGAACGAGAAAGGGGAGCTTCGCTGGCACAGATGCGACGGCTTCTGGAAGAACGAGACGATATTAGCGCCTTCCTGTTTGAACCCCTGGTACAAGGCGCAGGCGGTATGTTGATGCAAGACGCGGGAGAACTCGATGCGCTGATCGGTCTTGCACGAGACCATGGTGTTTTATGCATCGCGGATGAAGTGATGACTGGCTTCGGAAGAACTGGCAAAGCCTTCGCCTGCGATTTTCTCACCAACAAACCAGACATCCTATGTTTGTCGAAGGGGTTGAGCGGGGGCGTGTCGCCTCTGGCGATGACAATATGCCGGGAATTTATCTTCGCGGCGTTCCTCTCTTCCGACAAAAGAAAGGCGTTTCTAACCGGGCATTCCTACACCGCTAATCCGCTGGCATGCGCTGCAGGACTTGCGAGCCTCGACTTATTTGAATGCTCGGAAAGTATCCGCTCACGTGAACACATTGCAGAGGCGCACGCAAGGTTTCGCAAGGAAATTGCCGAACACTCGTCTGCTAGACTCTGGTTCAAAGATGTCAGACAGCAAGGGACGATCCTGGCACTGGAATGGAACTCCAGACAAGAGAGAGATTATTTTGCCAATCAGCGCGATTCGATGTACAAATATTTCTTGAAAAAAGATTTATTGCTACGTCCTCTCGGTGATATTCTCTACATTCTCCCCCCCTATTGTTCGAGCATGGAAGATCTAAAAAGGGTTTACTCTGCTATCCTTCAATATGGGGAGGAACGAGGTTGTATTTGAGAAAAATAATTTGTGGAGAGTACCTTTTTTGAAAAAAAGTTCCCCTCCACACCTCCCCCCAAAAAACTTTAAATACTGAAGTTTTTGAAAAGGGGCTTGGGGAAAAAACTTTTTTCAAAAAGTTTGTCCCCAAATTAATTATCTTGAACACTATACCAAGGAAATACAATGGTTCAAAGTTCTCGATCCAAAAGACAAATATTTGTTGCCGTGTTTTCAACCTGTATCGGTGCTTTCCTGGCCGCGTTTGCACTGGAAGTCTTCCTCCTTCCGAACCACATTATTGACGGTGGCATTGTCGGGATCTCGATTTTGTCTTCAGAGCTGTTTGGCGAGCAACTCCTCTATCCGTTAGTCATTATTCTAAATATTCCCTTTGTGTACCTTGCCTACAAAAACATTGCCAAGACCTTTGTCATTCAGATGATGGTAGCGGTTCTCTTTTTTGCGTTTTTTGGTACGTGGATTTCTGAGTCTGGTTTGACTTTTTTTAGTCCTTACAGGGGGGAGCTTCTTGAAATTGTCGTGATAGGTGGCCTCGTCCTAGGTTTAGGGGTCGGTCTTATCATCCGTTCCGGTGGGTGTCTCGACGGGACGGAAATTCTCGGACTTCTCATCAACAAGAGATATGGAATTACTGTCGGTAACGTGGTTCTCGCTGCCAACGTTGTAATTTTTGCAATGGCTGGCCTTATCTTCGATGACTGGCACCCACCCATTCAATCACTCATTACTTTCTTTATAGTCGTCAAGATCATGGATATGGTGATCGTTGGTCTTGATGAAATGAAGGCTGTCACTATTATTTCCCAAAAACCAAAGGAAATTTCCAGTGTCCTACTGCATGAAATGGGGATTGGACTCACAGTCATCTACGGACGAGGAGGATATTCGGGAGAGGATCGTGAAATTCTCTATCTCATTGCAGAGCGTCTTCAACTCTCTGAAATCAAAACGATGGTTCATAACATCGACCACGAAGCAGTGATCGCTATTGAAAATCTGCATGAAGTTGCTTCTAGCAATATGAGAAGGATTTCATCGAAAGTCTGACCCCACCCATCCCTCGGGCCATTCCTTGGGCGACTCTTCACTCGCCCCTCCGTCTCCCTACTGTGCTAAAATTGAAAAAGGGGGACAGGATGGAGCCAAAACTTTTCCGAGCATATCAACGGGCGACCAAGCTCGGTCTCAACGGGTTGAAAGACCAAATCCTGGAGACACTTCGAGAAGACAGTACCGAAAAAACCAGGGAGAATGCAGCTGCCGACAACCCTGCAATTTCTGTGGAAGAAAACAATAGTCCTCATGTCCTGCTGAATGCAGCTCATGCAGCAATGGAGGCTGGGAAGTTTAAGAAAGCCTTTTCCTTTCTTGGTCAATTAGCCCCGGACGAAGAAAGTTTGTCTTCTTTCCTCAGAACGTGTCCGTTTTTGAAAGATCTCCTCCAGGCTCACTCGCTTGGTAAAAAGCTGGCAAAAACAAAGCATGATCCGGAACGTTTTCTGATACTCAAAAACTTACCTATAGGTGAAGGGGAACTACCCCTTTCACCGGACAGAGACTTGACTTTAGCCCTCAGTATTTTTTTTGCAGATCCGCTTTTATGGTTTGACAAAAACCATGAAAATTTGAACAGGCTTGCTTTATTGATTTCTTCTCTTGAACCTTTCCGCAATGCGATCACGACGCTCTTCAGTGTATTTGAGCAGAATTCTCTAAAACTCCACACCCCGGAATGGGAATGTGCCCTTTGGGGACCTTTCCTTGAGGGGACAGTACACACTCCTTGGCGAGGGGTAGCGCTTCTCCATGTATACTTAGCCAGGCAGGGAAATGATAACACCTTGCTGTGGAAGGCATGGGAACATTTCCAGGCCCAAACAGAAGGAAGGCAATGGCAGAAGCTTCACGCTTGGGCCTCAGCTTGCGTGCGCGACGCGGAGCAAATTCCTCTCGATAAAGCCTCAGAGCTTGCCATCTGCCTCAAGCTCGTATCCCCCCCAGCACTCTTGATACGGGACGATGTGAGTACGTACCTGAGTGTTTTGGGCCTTCCTCGAAACGATCGGCTGGTGCAGGCTCTGCTCGCCTTTGTAAGAAAGGAGCAGGATAGTACACTTGAACTGCGCTTGCTTACAGGACTGAGCCAACTAAGAAGGCTCACAATTGAGGAGTTAACCCGACTCAACGCACTCGGAGAGAAGCTTGGAGAAAAGCAGCTCCTGAATCAAGCTCAAGCGATCATGCAAGTACGCCAGGTTATAGGTAATCCTCAACAAGCTCAGACTTTAATCAGCCGTTTTGTAGAGCTAAGAGCACCATCTTTACAGGAACTGTCTCGCTGTCTACATGGATTCTCAACTGCGGAACGAAAATTTGCGTCGGCCTATATTCGTGTAGGGGCCTGGTTGACGTTCTTTGCCTTTAAGGATCGCGATGGCTTTCGATTTCTGAAGAATAGGGAGATGAACCGAGACCCCTCCGCCAAAAAAGTAACCCGATTGCTTTCTCATTCTATTTTTTCTTTTCCCCCTAAGCTGCTTGTTTTTGAAAGTAATTTCGTTCCTAATCTGGCTTGCGAGTTGCCTCCTCACTGTTACAGGTTAAGCGCAAGCGAATGGGGAAAACTGTGGGGACGCCTCGTGCAATGGTACGGATTGAATCGTCTGGCCTATAATTTGAATCTCCTTATGGAAACAAGGGATGAGAGGACATCATCCCCGCAATCGAAAGAATTCCAGAAGTGGTTTGAGCGAGCGGGAAAGGAAATCAAGGCGAATGCATACCAACTGCAAAAGGCCAGTGAAGCACTCGACGACAAGCAAAAAACGACCGTGCTGTTGAAGTTCCTCACCCGCCTGACAACGGCCATTTGTCCCGACCCCCAGCTTGCCCTTTCTTCACTTTCTGATTCGGAGCTTGAGGAGGATTTGATCGTTGACTTGGAGTCGTGGATCCTTAACCACAAACCTCCCAGAGCCAATTATAGTCTTTGAGAAAAAGAATTTGTGGAGAGGACCTTTTTTGAAAAAAAGCTCCCCTCCACGCCTCCCCCCAAAAAACTTTAAATACTGAAGTTTAGTCGAGGTAGTCCTGCTCATATTTGCGAGCCGTTGCTTGCCAAGGACGGTAAATCCACATTTGAACAGTCGGGTAGAAAAAGATGGGGAGTCCAAAAAGGATGACTGGCAATAAGACGTCCACCCAAGCCCTGTGGGCGAAGATCGCTCGAGCGATAATGAACATAAAGACGGCAAACGAAAAGCAGAGCGTGAGGATGAGTCCAAAACGTTGTTTTTTATTAATTAGGATGAAACTGTAATATTCTTTTTCATTTCGATTGCTCTTTGCCATACATCACCCTTTGCTGAAGAAGTTTCTTGTGTTTGAGAAGCCTGAGACCCCATCTGAGAAGGGCGACTGTCAGAAACAGCAGAAACCAGCCAAAGACGTCAGTCGTTGACTGGTGTGCGATATATTTTTCAGGCAAGACGTTGATCAGCATGACCCCGGCAAAACAACAATAACCGGCGTACAAAAGTGCTGCTATGAAGTGATTTGGATCGACACCCTTCAGGCTAATCAAAAGAATCACTGCCCACATTGTCAAGCCGATGGGAATTGCCAGATCGGCATAACTGATGCCGTATAATATTCCGCCAAGTTTTTCGGAAAATAGACTTTCCAAAGGTTTCTCTCCTTGGAGGAACCAGCTGCGCAGTTTCCTCCAAACCACCTCCTTGCTTGGGGGACGCAGTTTCCTCCAAACCACCTCCTTGCCCCAAGTGGCTTACGCATTACTTACTCTTTCATTCGGCTATTTCGCGGATGCCTTTAGTTAGGTAAGCTAGGAAAACAATACATCTTATGATTCGGGGGTAAGGGTGACCTGGGGGTTTATTTTTTTTGGAACGTTATTCGTAGGCGGAATCGTGGCTTTTTGGGTGTTAAGCCCTTCTCGGGATCGATTTGAGGAGTTAAAGGCGAAGGAGGGGACCGAAGCACCTAGGAACGAAAATCCTCCGCCATAACAACAAGGTGGCCTGGTGTTCGCGCATCAGTGCTTTCTTGTCTTTGGCCGGAATCGAGAGTTTTCATGGTTGCTGACAAATTGGCGAGCAGTCGAGCGATGCGGCTACTGAAGGAACATTCCCCGGGGGGACCTGGGACTGCTTCCTTAACTTCCGCATCGTAATCGAGGAAGCACTCTCTAAGGGAAGAGTCTTCAAGTGCATGTACGGTCACACGAAGGGTTTCGATTTTCTCACGCAAGGTAGTAGCTAACTCGTTTTTGTAGACGCTTGCCCTGAAGTAAGCGAGCTGCTGGGTAAGTTCCAACATCATTTCCTGAGACGTTACAAGTAATTCAGAAATGACACTAGTCTTGGTCAGACTTTTCATAATGCCTCCTTCTGTGAAGGAATCACCACTTCCTATTTTAGCATTGATTCACAGGAATTTCAGGCGAGTCCAGGAAAACTACCAGGTCATGACCGTTTTGGCTTGAAGATTTGACAAAGATAACGTCACTTTTTCTTTAGATTGAACGGCTTCAGAACTTCCTTCCCCAGATGGCATCTTAAAGAGGACGAGGTACTCGTTCGACCACAGGGTAATGTACGGAAAAAAGGTCGACCAGTTTTCTTTCGCTTTAAGGGATTTGACCAAATCAGGGTGTGAATCCACTCCGTTGATGGACAGGAGAATTTCCCATATTTTTTCCTGATTCAGCTCACTAAGGTTGCCGAGAGGCGAAAAGATGGAGACAAAGAACCCAATATTTCCATTCACATCATCAATCATTGTTTGGTACTTGAAGCGTTCTTTCAGCCTTTTTTCAAAGGCTCGCATAAACTCCGAAGACAGGAACGTTACATGCACGTCGTATAGTTTATCGAAGTCCTGGAAAATAGAGGCGCTATGGCTGTAGGTTTTCAGGAGAGATTCGTACTCATCATCTTGGTGAATTGTATCGAAGATATCGTTGGAGACTTCCGAAGATGAGTCAAGGGTGTTACAGCCGAGCAAGAAGGCGAAAAACATCAATTTTAGCTGATGAGTCATGTCATCCCCTTCTAATATGTCACCCGGTTCCTGCCAGTCGATTTTGAGGTATAAAGCTTCTGGTCAGCTGCCTCCAAAAGTTCCTTCACGGAATTCATACTCTCGTCGCAGACAGCAACCCCGAGAGAGATGGTCTGCTTATGCTCGACAGTTTGTTCCGTTCCCTTGACCTGGTACTTTAGAGAATGTTCGGCAGCTTCACATTTTTGCCGCATAGTTTCGGCAACACGGGCGGCTTGTTCCAGATCCGTGTTTTGGAGGACGACCACGAACTCCTCGCCTCCAAACCTTGCAAAAACGTCTTCTTTACGTATGACTTTCTGGATCAGCTTAGCCACGTTCGCAAGGACCGTATCACCTGCGTTATGGCCATAGAAATCGTTCACTTTTTTGAAGTGGTCAAGGTCAAAATAGATAATCGCAAGTTTTTTGCCAGTGAGTTTAGCTTTTCGAATTTCACTTTCGAGCGTGTCCATCAAAAATTGTTTGTTGAAAATCTGGGTGCCTGCGTCAATCGTCGCTTTTCGGTAGATGTGGTCCTGGACCAGACCGTCCCAATTGTCCTGCGCGAAAAATTTCAGCAGCACAGTACCCAGACGGATGAGGTCTTGATCTTTCAATTTCTTCTTCTTCTCAAGTGTTTCGTCATTTAGAAAGGTCCCGTTGGCACTTCCTGCGTCTTCGAGATAAACCCCATCTTCTTCGCAGAAGATCTTGGCATGAAGACGGGAGACACTTCCTTCTGCAATCGTGATATCGGATTCTGCGGACCTCCCGAGCTTAATCTGCGGCTTGTCGAGTAAAAAACGTTTCCCCACATCGTTTCCTGTGTACTGAATAAGGCTGGGGCTACCCTTCTCAGAAGCCCGGGGCTGCTTTCTGATTTTGGACATATCCGCAATGACAGTTTTTCCCTCAAACTCGCTGTTTGCCATCTTGTCCCCACAATTAATAGATCGGTCTTCAGAAAATTATAACAAAAGTCGCCGTTTTTGTCCCCGAAGCCTTGTGGCAAAAAGGGAGAGGGGGGGTTGGGGGGGCGAGTGAAGCGTCGCCTCCCCCAAGGGATTTCTTGGAGGAACCAGCTGCGCAGTTTTCTCCAAACCACCTCCTTGCCGCAAGCGACAAAGCATTGCCACATCCAGCAACCTTAGTTATTAATAGACGGCTAAAGTACCTCAGTCTGAAAAGGACGCCGCATGTTAGCTCGTTTTTCACTGACAGCCTTCGTGTTTCTGGTTGAATCACTTGCTTATGCTTCAGAAACTTCCCACAGTGACCCTATTGCGCCCATTTTGTTAGGACTCATTATTTTGTTTACCGGAGCGAAAGCAGGCGGGTTTGTCGCCAACAAGGTGGGACAGCCGGTGGTGCTTGGCGAGCTACTGGCAGGAGTGGTTTTGGGAAATTTGACGCTCTTTGGTTTTGAAGGGCTACAATTTCTGAGGGATATGGACTTTTTTGCCAGCGTTGCCTCCCTTGGTGCGATTCTGCTTCTTTTTGAGGTGGGGTTGGAATCGAGTGTAGGTGAGCTTCTCAAAGTGGGGGTTGCCGCCACGATTGTTGCCATTGTGGGAGTCATTTTTCCGTTCATCCTCGGTTACGGGGTAAGTTGTTACTTTCTTCCGCAGTCTACCCATTACGTCCACTCCTTCCTCGGCGCGACACTTTGCGCTACCAGTGTAGGCATAACGGCCCGCGTCTTGAAGGACCTCAACAAGATTCACACGAAGGAAGCCAAGATCATCTTGGGTGCTGCGGTCATAGACGACGTACTTGGCCTCATCATCCTCGCCGTAGTCTCAGGAATTATCGTGAGTGCCAGCAAGGGCAGCGGTGACGGGTTTTCCATGCTCGGCGTGCTGATGATCTCAACAAAAGCGATCGGTTTCCTCATCGTAGCGCTTTTCGCAGGCATTAAGTTTGCCCCCATGCTTTTTAAGATAGGAGCACGGCTTCGCGTGGAGGGAGTTTTGGTTACCTTGTCGCTTTCCTTCTGCTTTTTGCTTGCCTACCTTGCGAATTTAGCTGGCCTAGCACCGATCGTGGGAGCGTTCGCTGCGGGTCTGATTATTGATGGGGACAAATACGCAAAGTTTTTTGGTGAGGATGAAATGTCGATTGAGCACCTTATCTTCCCTCTCTCGAAATTTTTCGTCCCGGTGTTTTTCATCCACATGGGAATGCAGGTTGAGCTTGCCACTTTGTCAGACCTCAACGTTGTTGGTTTGGGACTTGCCCTGACGCTCGTCGCCATTCTAGGCAAGCAAGTGTGTGGACTAGGTGTTTTCGGAAAGGAAAATTCCGCTGTAAGCCGATTGACTATTGGCATTGGCATGATCCCACGTGGTGAAGTGGGACTGATTTTTGCAGCCATTGGAGCGGGCCTTCTGCTCGATGGAGAGCGGATCATCACCCCACCGCTCTACTCTGCAATTATCATCATGGTGATGATCACGACCTTGCTTACACCTCCGGCCCTGAAATGGGCGCTTCAAAAGAAGCCTGTGAAATTTCCTCTCTAATACAGCTATAGTCTTTGAGAAAGAGAATTTGTGGAGAGGACCTTTTTTGAAAAAAAGTTCCCCTCCACACCTCCCCCCAAAAAACTTTAAATATTGAAGTTTTTTAAAAGGGGCTTGGGGAAAGAACTTTTTTCAAAAAGTTTTTCCCCAAATTGATTATCTTGAATACTATTGAATTCCTTTATCGAGCGTTTTATCATGTCGCGCCGATGATACCGTTGGTCCAAGCAATAATCAAAAGAAAATATAGAGGAACCTTGTGAAAACATACGACATCCAGTGGGAAAGTGAAGACACCCCCTTTGAGGACAAAAAAGATCAGGCCGAAGAGGAAACCTTCGAGGATCTCCTCGCCTCCTCAACAAACGAACAACCCTCCGGGGAAGATTACCGCCCTGGGGAGAAGGTGCGTGCCCTCATCGTCCAAATACCCGAACAGGGAAGCGACATCATGCTAGAGCTGGGGGCCAAGGACTCTGCGACGATAGCCAAAGAGGAGCTTCTAAGTAACGGTCAACTTAACTACAAAGTTGGGGATAGCATCGAAGCGTTCGTCGTAGGAAGATCCGATGGAGAGCTTATCCTCAGCAATTCCCTCACGCACAAAATCATCCGTCAAAACGCTTTGGAACACGCTTATGGTGCCAAACTTCCCGTCAGGGGGAAGGTACTGGCTGCCAACAAAGGTGGTTTTGAGGTTTCTCTGCTGGGTCGAACAGCGTTCTGCCCCATCTCGCAAATTGATAACGTCCGGGTGAATGACCCACAAGTTTACTTGGGGAAGGAATTCGATTTTCTTGTCCAAAGGATTGCAGGTCGTAACGTTGTCGTCTCGCGAGTGGCCCTTCTCAAACGGCAGGCAAAAGAAACGCTCGACAAACTTGAAATCGGGCAAGAAGTCGACGGTGTCGTTCGGGAACTTAGAACCTTTGGAGCTATGGTCGATATCGGTAGCGTGATCGGGCTTCTACCCATCTCGGAAATCAGCTATGCCCATGTCAAGGAAGTTGAAGCAGCACTGCGCGTTGGTCAAAACGTACACGTAAAAATCCTGAGTATGGAAGAGCAAAGCTATGGTGCTCCGCGGATCCGCTTGAGTGCCAAACAGGCGACAATCGACCCTTGGACCGAAGTTCACTTGCATGTCAAACTCGGGGAGTCCTACCGGGGAAACGTTGTCCGCCTCACAAACTTCGGAGCCTTCGTAGAACTCTACCCCGGACTTGATGGCCTCATCCACGTTTCTGAAATGAGCTGGGTCAAGCGTGTGAACACTCCGTCAGAACTTCTGAGCCTAGGCGATTCTGTCGACGTAAGGGTCCTTGAAGTTAACCCTGAGAAACGCCGTATCTCCCTGACGATGAAGGCCCTCGCAAACGACCCCTGGCTCGATATCAAAAGAGATTTTGCCGAAGAAAGCGAGCATGAGGTGGCGATCGCTGCTCTGAAAAGCTTCGGAGCACTAGCCGAGCTGAAAGAAGGAGTACAAGGGCTTATACCGCAGTCTTACCTTCGCAAAGCTTTCGGAGACACCTTCCGCAAGAGAGCTAGCCCGCCCCAGACAATGCGAGTAAAGGTCAAGCGAGTCGACTCGGAAAATAGGAAAATCCTTCTCTACCCGGTGGAACTTGATAACGCCGATGATGCGGGGAAGGATTACGAAGAGTTCCTGAAACTTTCCGAAATGAAAAAGCAGAAAGATGAAACTGCAGAAGGTTCGACAGGCTCCTTTGGGGAACTTCTTCGAGCTTCATTAGAGAAGAAGTTTAAGGCTTAATCTCTTTGGGGAGAGGGGGGCTTGGGAGGGGCGAGGGAACCGTTGATCCCCCAAGCTTTTCTTGAGGGAAACCAGCTGCGCAGTTTTCCCTCAAACTCCCTTCCTTGCTGATGTCTCACGACATAGACACTTGACATCGAGTCGTGCGGCACATAAAACCAAGAGACTTTGCCTAGCGCAAAGTGATAGCTAGATCCCGTGCGATGATAGTCTGCAAACCCCGCCAGGGCCGGAAGGCAGCAACGGTAGTAGAATGAATCAGGTGTATGGGTCATCTAGCTATCACCTTGCGCTAACCCTCTTCTGCGGGAAACACTTTGGCCTACCAAGCTCTTGCACGTAAATATCGCCCCGAAACATTCAACGACCTCATTGGGCAAGAAGCCGTGGCAAGGGCGCTTGCTAATGCTATCAAGTTGGGTCGGGAACCGGCAGGCATCATTTTTTCAGGCGTCAGGGGGATTGGAAAAACCACCTCCGCCCGCCTATTTGCCAAGGCCCTCAATTGTGACAGCGGTCCATCGCCCACCCCCTGTAACTCTTGCTATAGCTGTAAAGCAATTTCAGGCGGCTACCATGAAGATGTTTTGGAAGTCGACGGAGCATCGCACAACAGCGTCGCTGAAGTCCGCGCCTTGCAAGAAACCCTAGGTTACACCGCCCAGCGCTCGCGATACAAAATCTACATCATCGACGAAGTCCACATGCTATCGAACAGCGCCTTCAACGCGCTTTTGAAAACCCTCGAAGAGCCACCGGCAAACATTATTTTCATGTTCGCTACAACCGAACTCGCAAAGGTTCCTAAAACCGTACAGAGCCGCTGCCAAACCTTCCACCTTAAGAAGGTCATTGCCCAAGATATACAAGCACGACTGAGGTACATCCTTGATCAAGAAAAGATTCCCTATGACACAGCCACGTTGCCGCTTATTGCCAGGGAGGGGAACGGCTCTATACGCGATGCTCTGACCTTCCTCGATCAGGTGATCGCGTTTGGAGACGGAAACGTTTCCAAGGAAGCTCTCGAAAAACTCAGCACCTGCGTCTCATCCTCGCATTACATAGAAATCCTGTCAGCCCTCCTAGACAAGAAAGCTAACGAGTGCCTTTCCCTGATCGCCTCTCTCGACAAGCAAGGCGTGGACTATGAAGACGTCAGCAACGAACTCGCTCGTTACCTACGCCATGCTATCGTTCTCGGCACGGGAACGAGCGACGACGCTTCCTCTGAGCTTAATGAGGAAGAGAAAGCAAGCCTGCTGGCCCTCAATACAAAATCACGAGGCTCGGCACCCCATCAGCTTTTCCGCTGCCTGCTTGACTGTCATCATGAACTCGACGGGACATGGCTCGATCGCTTTGTCCTCGAAAATTACAGCCTGGAATGGTGCCTGCAAGAGCCACTTTCCAAGCATGAGGCCCTTCCTTCACCCCCTGAACGTGCTCCGAAGAGTGCCAGCTTCTCCCCTCCTCCCCGGAGAGACACGTCCCCCCCCCCAGCTCCTCCCCCGACGGCCTTCCCCTCAAACTGGAGTGAACTGGTCGCACGCATGAAGCAGGACCGGCCCGTCCTTGGAAGAAAGCTGGAGGAAGTCCACATCCTCTCCTACTCCGAACAGCTCATCTCCGTTGCTGCCGATCCCACGGGGTTTGCAGGGGCTGAACTCTTAAGACCAGACGTGCGAAAGAAATTTGAAGGTCTGTTCCGAGAATTTTTCAAGTTTACAGGTACCTTCCAAGTCAACGACCGCACCCAATTACAGGTTCAAAAGCAGGAACTTCCCATCCAAGAATCCCTCCTGGAAAGACGAAACAGGGAACAAGAAGAAAGACGGAAAAAAATTGAGGAAGATGCCCGTAACAACCCTCTCACCAAAGCTTTTGTAGAGGAATTAGGCGGAAACATAGAAAAGATTGATGTTAATTTCTAAAAAGCGACCCTAACCACTCGGGGCCAATAGGGAGAGGGGGTTTGGGGGGCGAGGGAACCGTCGCTCCCCCAAGGGATTTCTTGGAGGAACCAGCTGCGCAGTTTCCTCCAAACCACCTCCTTGCCCCGCGTGGCTGAGGATCTATCAACCGCCAGGGATTTTGAAGAGTTTTATATAAAAGACGAGGGTCTGTCCTCCACGAATTTGTGGCTGAGAACCTTGCTCACCGTAACCAAGATCGGAAGGGACTACGAGCCTGATTTCTCCACCTTCTCCTATCAGTTGCAAGCCTTCTTGCCATCCTACAATCACTGATCGAAGGGGAATTTCTATCGTTTTTCCACGATCGAGAGAAGAGTCAAAGATAGTGCCATCTATAAACGTCCCGTGATAATGAACCTCTATGGTGTCACCGACCTTGGCTCGCTTTGAATTTCCCAATCCTATAATCTCGTAACCCAATCCAGAGGGGCTTTGCTTCCCCCCTTTTGCTACGAATGCGCGCATATATGCTGCGCCCTTTTTTTTCTCTTTTTCTGCTACGTTTCTGATTCTTTGTTCAATAAAACGTTGGATCTCTCCTTCGCTTATGGTCGTTGCGGTTGCACTGCTGTTGAACGCAGCTCCCCTGTATCCGAGGATAAAAATTTCCTGCTCGTTCGGGGATAAGTCCAGGTAGGCTAGGCGCCTCGCCTGCATCTGCCCCAGAGAATAGATCGCTTCCTCCTCGGGCGCAAATTTCCGCTTTTCTTCGGAATGACAGGAAACTAACTGCGCTACGATTAAAATAGATAAGATAGACATGAAGGTTCGCAACCCAAGTCCTTTCTTCACTATGGCCAATTTTTCACAAATTCTGTCATTAATACTATACTCTATTTAAAACAGTGAGACAAAGAGGTGGTTTGGAGGAAACGTAATGCGTAAGCCACTTGGGGCAAATAGGGAGAGGGGGGGTTGGGGGGGCGAGTGAAGCGTCGCTCCCCCATGATTTTTCTTGGAGGAACCATGTTATCCAGTATTAAACTAGAACTAGTAAAGTTGCTCCTTTTCGTGTCTACGCAAGTGTTCACTATGCGGACTGAAACGCTGGCGGCTGTTCCCGCACGAGCAGATTCGACAGGCCAACAGTGTGCGCTCAAGTACCACGATGCTTTCCAAAAAACGCGTAAGCTTGTTGACGAGATACTTAAGAAATCAGAACTCGGGACCATCACGTGTTGGGACAATGGTCACAAAAGCCAAGTGCTTGGATTGGTCCAAAGTCTGAGCTTGCTTCTTCCTGACAGCTTTGGCTTGGGAAGCAGAAATTTAGACGAGATTGAACGTGAATACGACAAGTTGCAGTTTGAACTTTCCTATTGCCGCTCAAGTGAAATCACCAAGATAACCCCCGAATTTAAGGAAAAGTTGGACGGTATTTTTGCTCGCCGGGAGATCGTCCCAAACCAGATTCTAGTCCATCTGCTCGGAGATGTTTTTGGTAAGGGAACGGATTTCGAAGGAGTAAAAAGTGCCGGGACGGACCACCTCGAGCTACGGAATACGATTCAACAAAAAATCGCATCAACTTTGGCAAGCCAAACGTTTATTGCCGATATGGATCAGGTTGCACCGTGCCAGACAAGCCTATTGAACCCAAGGAAAGAGGGACAGCCTCAAAGCAATACGGTCATTCCAGATTTTGACGTCTCTTTACTAAACAAGCTAGTTGCCCAAGGTGAAGATGCCATTCGGCTCTCAAAAACTCTCAAAACAAAAACCCTTCGTGATTTTATCGAGGCGTTCACCTCGAATGTCAGCACGTTGGGGGATTACGAGTCGTTCTATTTTCAAGGCGGTTGGCGCGGCCACGCCGTGACGTTTGCGGTTAAACGCGAAGGGGAATCCTTCACGCTCCGCGTCTTCAATGCTGGGCAGGGAGCGGAGTATAATATCCACGCCAATGCATCTGTCGGCTACACTCCCGTGCTTCCCTATCTCGAAGTGACCCAAGTCAGCGGACCCCACCTCACCGACTATTTTTTTCTTCAGAACCTGTACGATTTTGGCAGTGTCAACGGGGGAGACATGGCAGTCTTTGATCAAAAACTGCAAGCAAGTGTCCAGAACTATCTGAAAGGAACCGTAACGACTCTTGGCTACACCGTCGGTGATCTTCTTTCTCCCCAGGTGTCGGGCACATGTGGGTACTATACAGTGCCTCTTTACCACAAAGTTCTCCTCAAAGAAGAACTCGGTCCCGAAGATCATCTGATCGAGGCAAAGCGGGTCGTTTTCGAGCATTGGATCAATACGGCATTTTTTAACTATTACATCGATGCTGTCGAAACACGTCCAACAGAAACTCCACATGATTTGGTAGCCACACTCGATCTCGCAAAAAGTTCTTGGTTATTCCTCAATGAAAAAATCAGCTCCGAATCAGAAAAGGGTGCCTACGATGTCGGATTCAACCGTCTCGTTTCGGAAAAATCGGACAAGATCAGGTCGGTGTTCGAACATCTAAAGGCTAGGTCCGATCGTTTCAAGCACTCAGGGAACGCCGTCGAAGTTCATCCTGCTGTCCAGACGGACACCTCCATCTGGGATAAAATCGAGAACGTTGATCTCATCCGGCAGCAAGAGTTGAAATTCGCCGAAATGAAAAAAGTGGGTGGGCTGGTTGACGAAGTGGACCGTTGGCAGCCCAACGCAACAAATATGCTTGCTCAACTGCAATCTTTTGTAAATACGATCGAATCATGGCATCTCGATCCGAAGCGTGATTACGATCCATCGTTTCATCGTGCTATCGAAGCGATCGAAGCCATTCGTCTGATCATTCTCAAACTTCCGATCCAATGCACCGAACAAGAATGTCTATGGCGGGACCTTTTTCTAGGGAGTAAAGAGTCTACTGAGCGCATGGATAGCCTCTCCTCCCTACTTTTCAAGCTGAGCGATGAATACTTCTGGGCGATCCAAGTTGCCATCGACTACCACAATTATTCGGCAACGATTGTTGATTTCCTTGCCCAACTTAGGCTATATGCTGTAACTGACTGTGCAACCAACCAATTCATGTCGCAAACGCAGCAGAAAAGACTGAGAGGGAAAGCCTTTGACTTGAAATTTCAGTTTCTATTCGACTACTATTTGTTTTCGTTTCGCTTTTCGAAGTTCATCCTTTCTATCAAAATGCCCGTGTGGTACGAGTCCTGGGCAGAGATGAAAGACTATTGGTCGAAGGTTCCTGTGCGGGATCCCTACCCCTATAAGGAAGCCTGGGCCTCGGAACCTACTCCTTTCTTGTTGGACGAATCAAGGTTTCTATTCGACTCGATTTTTCATCCTAGTGAAACCGATAGGGCCAATGACAAGAGCAGTTACATCAACCCCACCAGGCCTACCAAAGGTGTGTGGCTACCGAAGGAAATTAACTTTTTGCTTTCCTACAGCGATGTCCTCAAGAAAGAATCCGCCTTTTTTGAAAATGAGGCATCTGACATTGAGCTCGCTCTGAGATTGCTTAGGCAGGATCCTATCTATGTCGAAGGAAGCTCGGAGGCTGATCGGGTCCCGAAATTTTTCTACGACATCCGATCCATCGTTGTGCTGACGATACTCTATGTTAACTCGACCTTGTTTTTAAAAAAATCGGCTCGGCAAAAACTCGACAAATCCGAACCCATCGCTTTAAAGGTCGAAGCAGAGAGGAAACCACAATTTTCGCGATTGATGCTTTTGTCCTTGTTTCACGGTGTTACTAGTGATGATCTCAGAGGTTGGGAGCCTTTCCTTGCGGGCGATCTTGGGAAAACATCACTCGACGAGCTTATCTATTCGTGGGAATGGGGTCCTAAGTTTCGGAGCCTGGAATTTCAACCAAGGGACGATTGGGATCGTAAGCATGGGAAGGTAACGAATTATGTGGAGATAAAGAGAGCGGATTCCGAACCAGTTACTCTTGAAGAGCAACGTTCTCTCTTGCATGTCATGAGCATTGCCACGGAGCGACTGAGAAACGCGATATCTCTTTACGAGAAGAGTCCCTACCTCCTACGATCTCGTGATCATCAAATCGTATTGGAATCGCTTCTCTTCTACCCTGGTCTCATAAGACAAGACTATCTTCGTAATCAAAATATTGTCTTCACGTTTGCAAGTTTCATCAAAGAAAACTACTTTCTGTACAAACACTCCGACCTAAAGTTAGCGAGCTATTTTCTCAGGCTCAATCATCTGGCACGTGAGCATTTTGAAGTCATTGACCCCAAGCTTGGCAGCAATTTTCTGAATTCTCGCCAAGAGTACATCTGGCTCATCGAAAACTCGGTTTCGCCTGGTCTTGACGAAGAGGTTGGATTTAAGAATCTTCTCTTTACCGGTTTATTGCGAACCTATTCGGTTCAAAGTTTTGCAAACGATGAAGATTTGGCTTGGTTTCTCATCGCACAGTTTTATCGTAAAATGTATCTCTCTAAAGAAGTTAGCACGAACGAGAAATTCATCGAAAATGAAATCGCCGGATTGATGATTCGGCGCCGTCCCGAAATTGAAACACTCATGAGGAGCAAGCCCCCAGCTCTCAATCAGTTGGCTCAGTACTTCTGGAAATCCGATCCGAAATTGCCTTGGAACGTTGATTCCCCCCTTTATTCCCAGGGGCCCCTCACGCTCGATCTACACAACCTAAAAGCGACGATTGATGGCAAAGAACTGTCCCGACTCCCTGACGAAATTAGGTTCCACCCCATATTCAAAGAGCAAGTCGACTGGGATTCCCGGAACCCTGTCCTGGCTTTGGGAGGGGAGACCTTTCAAGTCTCCGACCGGGCTGGTCGTGCGTTCCGGGTTAGACTTGGCACTGAAGGAATCAATCTCGACGGAAAATGGCATGACGTATGGTATCGCCTGCTGTCACACTCGGATAGAGAGAAGATAAGCGACAAACGTGTTCGCGATTTCAGTGGTTTTGCGCTGTGGAAAAACTTTGACGGCAGAGACTTGCTCGTTACAGAAACAAAAACGGGCGAACCTGTAGCATCACTGCGATCAAACGGTGATGGCTATCGTAGATCCGATCAGCCTGAGCTGCTTCTAATGCAAGCACAAGCCTTTCCGGAGCTTCAAATCGATCCCGATTTCACGTTTATTTGGGGTGATAAGGGGGGGAATATCCACCAATTAGACTATCCCCGCTTTGGTTTGAGATTCACCCGTGATCATCAAGGAAGACTATATTGCGAGCAGTTGCTAGGTTTTTACTTGGCGGACGATCAAAACCTGTCGGAGCTCTCGCAGTTTCCTCATCACCTCGTGCTCGACGACGGATCCTCGCAAGCGAAATTCGCCATCTTCCCTCGTTTCTTCCTGGATCGTGAGAAGACGATCGGTCGCGATTTCATAATCGAAAGGGACCTCTCAACCTACACAGACAAGCAAAGAGCAGAGGTGTCATCGGACAAGCCTGAGAGGCAGTTCGGCTACTATATTTACAAAATCAAAGAGGGATCCCTCCATCCTCAACATCAAAGTGGGAAAACCTATCTCGCTTATCTTCAGGGTCTGAATCGGGAATATGGTAAAGCGCTTGAACTTCTGAGGCAATTTGGCTTTTCTTCAGATGAGTTCAGCGAAATTGTAAAAGATGAACTGATGTGGGTACTTGCCTTAAAGGATTTCGAGCCGCGTGCCTTGGCTTTAAAAGTACAGGCGACGATCAATCTCGGCTTGAACGCAAGCTTTTTCAATTACGATATAGAAAGCCTTCTCCACTCCTTCAATGTAAGACTTGGCAAGCAACCAATTGACGTCGATGGGATTTATAAAAGTTGGTTACAGGTTGGAGAACGAATCGGCCCACAGTTTTATCCGCGTCCCGAACATGAGCTAAAAGTATTTGGCAAATCCATGCCAGCAGCCCGATCCGCCGAACTCGGCAAGCTAAAGGTCGAGGTGACATTGCAAGAAGGCACCAAACCCGGGACCGTGATAGATCGTGTTGCCTTTCTTGAGAAACTTACGTCTCCTAACCTTTTTCTTTCTCTCAAATTCTCGTCAGGAATCTACAACGGCCCCACTTTCTTTGGAAATTTTCCTGAATTTTTTCGATACGCTGCCTCGCTAAGTGCCCCCATTAATGAAGAGATAATTGAAGACATCTTTAAAAGGGAGTTTTCTGACTTTTTCGCGTTATCTTCCGTTCCCGAAGACAAAGCAAAAAAGCAGGCTTTTTTTCGTGAATTGTTTCTGAACTACCTCGATTACATACAAAACGTAGTAGACCACGAGTTGGGCTTCTTTATCCGATCCGTCGCCCTAGCTGAGCACACTCAGCGTCTGGAACTCACCAAGCTTCAGACGGCATTTGAGCGCATAAGGGACTCCGCTGGAACCCCGGGGGACCAATTGAACGCGTTACGCAACGAATTGCGCGATCTTCTGGTGCCTTTCTTTGACAAGGTGCAGGCTCAGACTGTAACAAGCATTGTTCCCGAGCCGAGAGTTGAGCCAATTGCTGTTAAGGAGGAGTGGAAACGAAACCTGTGGAAGAAAGAAGAGAACACGAATTATGATCCGGCCGTCTCTATACCTAGTTACTCACCCCATGCTCAATACTTAATCTCACAACCCGTCGTCTCTGAGCAGGCTCTCGAGGAAATTTTCGAAAAACGTGAGCAAACGGAAAAGCCAGGTCGTATTGCCTTAGCCAATTTTCTCGCAAACGCTGCTAAGGACGCGACCGATGCTTTTGTCGGCCGGTACATTGGGGCCATCGCTGACCGACTGGCACATTTTAAGAGCAAGAGTACAAATGTCTATCGCATTAAAAATCCAAATTCACTAAGCAATTTGGCAACGAAATTTGAACAAAGCATCGGCAAACTCCAACCGGATATCGCTCAAATTGGAAAGAAAGTTACAGAAATCTTCAGCGAGCTGCCTACCGATGCCTTCGAGCGTGCCAGACGCATTTTGCGGGTAAACGCAGGAATTGAAGAGAACCCTCTCCTGCATGAGATTCTGTTTTTGTATGCGCGCCAAGACATAGAGACCTTGTTCAATTTAAATTCATACTTGAGTGCTGAAAGAATTCGTACGGCACTTAGCTTGGTCAACGAATATCTCGCGAAAGCAAGCTACCTCAATCATGTGGCTCAGATCAAGGATGAAGCCTCGCATCTCCTGAATCACTCGGTCAATAATGAGGAATTGCTAAGCACCGAGATCGAAAAGTTTTGGAATCTAGCGACGCGAACAAGAAGTTATGACGTGGACAGAAATCCAGACCTTCTTGTGTTCGAAACTTTCATGGGGTTTTTGTTGCGCAAGGAACAAATTAAAAATATTGCCGACATGGACCTGGATGCCAAATTGCGCGAACGTCCCGACAGTTTAGGAAGCATCCTCGAAATGAAGATGGGATCAGGGAAAACTTCAGTACTCCTCCCCATTCTGGCGACGAGACTTGCTAGAAAGAAGCATCTCAGCGTGGTCGTTATGCCGGAGCCTCTGATTGCCTCCGTCTCTCAGGAGTTCGGCGGAATTGTAGGAAAAGTTTTCGATCAGTATGTTGATGTCATCACGATTGATCGCGGCAACATGAGAGAAGAAGAGAAGCTTAGAATCCTTCGTGAACGTATTAAGCTCGATTGGGAACATGAAAAGATCATCTTCATGACCAACGCCAGCCTGCAGAGCCTCTACCTTTTGCTTCTGGAAAATATCAAGTTCGGGGCGAGCGGTGCCGTCGATGAATTAACGCACATACTTAACCTATTTCGCGAACGAGCCATTGTCATGATTGATGAAGTGGACTTTGTCCTCGATATCACTCGCTCGCATCGATTCACTCTGGGAGGTGGCATAGAAATCGAACCTAACGTGGTCGATGCAGTTTTTGCCCTATATTACACACTGCTCTCACACGGTGAACTGAAACGATACCTTACTTTGCCCTTTACACCCAAGGAATATCACGAGGTCATCAAGCCTCGACTGATGGATCGTCTGATTCAGATCCTCAAGTCGGGAGAGGGAAGTGAAAGACTATTTTTCGGGACCAACGTGGTGAACTACCTAAATCGCTCTGCCGACCCAGTCTCGGCAGATTGGTTACGCAAATTTTTCACCTCCAGTAACTTCGAGGAATTGACGGACTTGTTGGAAAAAGTAACGGACGAAACAGTCAAAATCTTTTTTGCCACAATCTACCGTGAGATTCACTCGGTCTTACCTCTGACTCTGGGCAAAATACACAAGGTTCACTACGGACTCTATCCGGAGGAGCGGTGTTCAGACGCAGCGAAGTCCTGTCCTCGAGTGCTCGCCATACCCTATCACGCCGGGAAGCCCGTCATAACCTCGCGTTTCGGCAGCGAACTTGAGTCGCTTAACTATTCCATTCAGTCTCACCTCCTTGAAAATAGGTCGTATGTTCTGCTCTTTGAGTTTCTGAAGTCGGCAAAAGTACGAGCACTCAAGGGTGAGCTAAACATCGACAAGTTCGCCGATGAGATTCGCTTCGTTGTGCCCGCCAAACGTCTGGACTCACTGCTGAGAATGGTATCCCTTCAAGACGATGACATCTCTCCCGATTTGATCGCCTTTGCCAATCTTGCAATCGCTAACGATCCTTTTAAAATTCTTTTCTTAGCCAAAGCTCCGCTTTCATGGTTCATTAAGCAGTTCCCACTTCAGCTTACCGCTGATTCCTATGCCTATCCGATCATGTTTAAGCATATTCAAGGGATGAGTGGGACACTATGGAATCGACAGACATTTCCGCAGTTCTTTGATCGTGAAATTCTCTCCGACACCATCGAAAACAGCCTGGCAATCATAGCGGATAAACGTGAAGAGTCGGTGGCTATCGTTTCAAATTTGTTCGCCAGCCAAAACATCGACAAGCGCCTAGATCAGATGATGTCGACTGGGGATTGCTCACTAATCGACATGGCTGGATTTTTTAAAGGCTACGAAACGACGGACCTTGCTAAGGCTCTCATTTTTCATGCCAATACTAGAGACTCGTTTAATAATGTCCTAGCTTATAACGTCACCAATAAGATTGTAGTTTTTAACAGGGACAAAGAAAGATTCACAGACTACGAAAAAAATCGCCTCGACCGTGAGGAAACGTGTGCCTTCTGGGATCTTCAGCACACGACCGGGTCAGACCTAAAAGTCAATCGACACACTCAGGCCCTATTAACAGTGGGAAGGAGCAATACTCTCCGTGATTTTCTGCAGGCGATCTGGCGTTTGCGGGACCTTGATTCCACCCAGTCGTTTCGGATCGTCCTCGCTAAGGAGGAATTTGATTTTGTGCGCTCGGTGTTGATGAATGAATACAGGGATCTGAAAATCGGTGACGAACTCTCTTGGCAAGAGCTGATCCTCTTTCTCGCTACCAACGAGGCAAATATTCTGAGCGATCAAAGCCTGCGAGCAGTAAAATCAGAACTCAAGTCGCTCTTGGTGAAACCAGTCTTTGCGTCCTTTCTGGCGACTCATGAGTACGACTATGAAAGTGTGAAGTCATTGTTTGAAGTAAATATGACAAAGAATATCGCTAAGTCTTATCTATCTCCTCAGCAATTAACCGACAGCAAGAAGGTCTTGCAGAGGGAGTGGGACAGGCAGTTAGCCAGCAACGTTTTCATTGAGCAAGGGGGACAGACAGGTCGAGATGAATGGATCGAGAAAGAAGGCAATAGAGTCCTGCTTGAAGCTTCAAACAAGGTCAAACAGAGGGTACTCGGTTTTGAACAAGGTGAGGACTATAACCTCGAGCAAGAAGTCGAGTTATCGCAAGAGCAGGAACAAGAGCAGAGCCAAGAACAAGAACAGGAACAGGAACAGGAACATAGTACCCACGAACGTGACGCCATTCTGCAACCGATCGAATATGTCGATTTCCAATCAGCGTATTTTCAGAGCTACCTTAATGCCCCGGTTCGACTGGACTCGGGGAATCCCCCAGCCCACCCCTTCCTTTTTCTGCGTGATGCAATCGTTAAGGGCTACAAGCCTATTCTGCCTACCGACCCAGACGACGAAAAAATCACCGGAATGTTCGCACCAGAGTTGATGATCAGTCTTAATGTGGCACCTGTTCACATCTGGACGGTGAGATTGTGGGGATTCGCACAACGCGAACTCGATGACCTCTTGATCGTGGCGGATGAGTCCTGGCAACAAATTGAGAGGATCGTGATGATGGATCTGTCAGACTTTCGGGGCTTCCCAGAGCACTCCCTAGCCAAATTCCGTGCAGTACGTTTGTCACTGGGAACCGGAGAGGTCGTTGAAGGTAGTAAACAAACCAGGGCAGAGATCTTTAGTGGACTTTCAGAAAAGGAGCAGAAAAAACTCACCCGACTCATCGTTCAATGTAAGTTTATCGCAGGTCACCTTTTTTATAGGGGGCAGGAGAAAGACGAGCTCGTGTCTTGGTTGGGCGAATTGGTGACTAGCGGTGCGTGGACACCACAACAGATTCGTGATTTTTTCAAGGGACACATCCTCTACTACAAAGTGCAAAGCAGGCGTCACTTTGGCGAAAGTGACATTAAGAAAGTTATCGATCAACTCCAGATAAGGAAATAGTTTGGGAATAGTTTGGACTGACAATCACAATTTTCTTGACAATTGCTCCTAGACCAGACACAAATGCCGCCGTAAGATTCCTTTATCACTCATAATAAAGAAATGACCATGTTACTTAGATCACTTCAACGGTTTTTCCTTCTCTTCACTCTCTTATTCGGCGTAACAAGCGTTGGATTTTCTGACGATGACTTGTGCATAAGTTGTGGAGAGGAATCCAGTACTAGCGGACAACTTTGCAAAGCCTGTCGGGTGGCCCCTGCGGTCAATTGCCGATGTGGAGATCCTACGGGAACGGACGGCAGATTGATGGTTCAATGTGAGACATGTAAGCGCTGGCAACATGTTGATTGCCTGAGTATTGCAGAAGGAGGAGAAGGAGATCCTGAAGATTGGAAGGACTATTCTTGCTGGCAATGTGAGGAACTTGGCGAAAGCGAAGAGCTTCGCCTTCTTCGTTGTTCGATACTCCCAGAGGAACCCTTTCCGCAATTCGAGCTTTCAGGAATGCCTCCAGATATAGCACGTAGGCTAGCGCTGGATGAAATTGCACAAGCTGCGTTACGAGATTTATTGCGAAGGAAGGTAGAAGGTCTCTAGGTTCGGCAGACCCGGGGTTGCGAGCGAACCGCTTCGCAGTATACTATAGTCTTTGAGAAAAAGAATTTGTGGAGAGGACCTTTTTTGCACTGTCATCCCGCGGCTTGACCGCGGGATCCAAAGAGGCAGCCTTCCTCGAACAAGTTGGATCCCGCGGTCAAGCCGCGGGATGACAGGCTCGTAAAAGTTTGTCCCCAAATTGATTATCTTGAACACTATAGTGATATGGCCTTTACCAACGAAGAACAAAAAGAGGTAATGCTGAAGGTTCTCTACCTAGGCCCCAAGGGATCTGGGAAGACCAGCAACCTCAAGTCACTTCTCGCTCTGGCTGGGGATACGACAAAACAAAGTGGAGCGAGCTTCTTTAGTCAGAGAAAACTTCCCTTCTTTGAATTTCTACCCTTGTCAGTTGGCTCGTTGAAACAATATAAAGTCAAACTGCACCTGTTCTCGTTTTCCCTAGATTCTCCGTTTGAGTCTCTGAGAAAAGTGGTGTTTACGGGAGTTGATGGTTTTGTCTTTGTAGCGGACTCGCGCGTGATTGCGATGGGGGACAACATAGAAAATCTGTCCTCTCTCCATTCAATATTCAAGGAAGAAGGTTACGTGGTATCTGAAGTTCCCCAAATCGTACAATTCAACAAACGTGACGAGAAAGATATCGCCCCTGTAAATGTTCTCAGTCAAGAGTTGAACCCCTTCCGAATGCCTGAAAAAGAAGCTGTCGCGACGCTTTCAAGAGGGACTGCTGAAACCTTGAGTTTACTCACAAAACAAATCCTCAATAAGCTGGCTGATTCCTAATGGCTCTTCACATCTATTGTCCAACAGAAAAAGTGATCCTGCTTGTTGGATTCCGCGCGGACAAAGGTCTCCTTGTGTTTCCTTCTCAGAACGATCGTTTCCCAGGGATCCTCTTTGACAACGTAGCTGGGCACTTTATCAACGACATGATTAGAGATAGGGTGGAAGCCTTAACGGAGGGCGGACAAAGGGGTCTTCGCCTCAACATCGAACAAGAGTTTGCAGAACGCATGAGTCTGCCTGACGGGCAAGAAGCAACACTTTACCTCGGGGTGGTCGGGGAATTTGCAGGGTCCTTGTCCCCCGACTGGAAAACGCTTCCCGAACTCATAAGAAAGATGCCCAAGGATAAAAAGCGAATCGCCTACATTAAAGCGTGGCAAATTTTATCCGGCGGCTTATAGGGTGTCATGGACGAGATTTAAATATTGCTCTTCCTTGTCCCCATGAACGAGAAGATTGATGCTCGTATCTTGAACTTCAAAAAGTACGGGAGCTTCGGGCAGGACACTCCAAAGCTTGTCGAGTATTTCTGGAGCCTGACGAAAGCCGGACCCCACTATTGAGAGCGTTGCCATCTGTTTAAGGCACAGGGTGACATTGAGCTGGCCCCCATCTTCCAAAACCACTGAAGTTTGAAAATCAAGGAAAGGTGCCAGCAGACTTTCCCCCAACACGGTTTCTACAAACGAGCGAGAGTCCCGATTTTCGACTCGAAACAGCGCTGGCATCCCCTCATGCTTCCAAAGCCACTGCAACCCCTTACTGATGGCTGACGTGGAATTCATGGTCAGTTCATACTGAAGCAAAACCTGCGACGCTTTACTTGTGACTGCTAAGATTTGTGCAGATTCCATTTGATTTCCTTCCACCCTAGTCCCCCCAAGCTCCGGTGTTTGGGAATTGAGGATGACTACGGGCATTTTGAATTTCTGCGCGAGGAACGCCCCGCGATGATGCATGACACCTGCCCCAGCGTGAGCGAGTTGCGTCATCATGCCCCATGATAAAAAAGATAGGGGTCGGGCCTTGGGAACTTTCCGCGGGTCCGCGCTCATAACCCCTGGGACATCGGTATAAATCTGGCACTCGCGCGCTTCCAAAGCTATCGCCAAAGCCACTGCCGTCAAGTCCGAGCCGCCACGGCCCAAGGTTGTCACATCTCTTGTGACAGGGCTGACGCCCTGGAAACCGGCGATTATGACCACCTGATGCTGTTGAAATCCGTTCCGTATGCGATCGCCCAGAATTTTCTTGATCCGAGCGTTGCCGTGAACTTCGTCTGTCAAAATTCCACATTGCGAGCCTGTTAAAGAAAGGGCCGGCACCCCTAGGCGATGTAAGGCGATAGCCAGAAGGGAGGAACTAATCCGCTCCCCCGCGGTGAGCAGCATATCTAACTCCCGCCGAGGTGGCATAGGATCCAAAGCTGTCGCCATAACGAGCAAGTCATCTGTGTAAGTCCCCATCGCACTGACTACGACTACAGCTTTGTTTCCCGTAGTTTCCACCGAGCGTTTTATGTGCTGTGCGACATTCATGAGACGCTCGATCTTGGCTACGGATGTTCCGCCATACTTTTGAACTATAAGGGGAGACATGGGAGCGCTCCGTTGTTTGGTTGAATAGGGTCTTCTTATCTCAAAACAACCCGTTTGTGGCAAGGAGGTGGTTTGGAGGAAACTGCGCAGCTGGTTCCTCCAAACAACTCGCTTGTGCGTGCGCATCGCTTTGCTATCGTATCCGAACGGATCGGGATTATAGCAATAAGGTGGATGCATGAGAAAAGGCGAGGTGAAAGTTACCATACTAGGGTCAGGGACGTCTACGGGCGTACCTACAATTGGATGTCCATGCGAGGTCTGTCGCAGCCCAAGCCCTTTCAACAAACGTACCAGAGCCTCCATTCTCCTTTCACACATTGAAAATGGAACGAATCTGGTAATAGACACAAGCCCGGACTTTCGCGCCCAGGTGCTCCGCCACGACGTGACTCATCTTGAATATGCGCTCTTCACACACACCCACGCTGATCATTGTCATGGGCTAGATGACTTGCGAGCTTTTTACTTCTGGTCACGAAAACCGGTAGACTGTTGGATACGAAAAGACCATGCGAAGGATTTCCGCGCCCGTTTTTCCTATGTCTTTTCTGACACCGGCTATTTGGGGACGGCTCCGCAAATTAAGTTGCACGCCATATCCGCTGGTCACTTTAAAGCGGGGGGCTATGACATCGAACTGATTAAACTTCCTCATGGCACGGAAACAACAAGCGCGTTCCGTCTCGGGCCGTTCGCTTACGCCACCGATTTCAAGTCGTTCCCGCCGGAGGCAATTGAAAAATGGAAGGGAAAGCTTGAAGTTTTTGTTGCAAGTGGTGTGCAATTCAAGGAACATCGCACCCACAGCTCGGTTCCGGAAACGATCGAGCTTTTTAGACAGTTGGAAGTCAAACGAGGGATTATTACCCATCTTTCTCACGCGATCGACTACGAGAGGGACAGTCGGAACTTACCCTCTTTTGCTGAATACGCTTATGACGGTTTGCAATTCACTGTGGAAATTTGAGAAAGGGTCTCTATGATCATCGGAATTCCCAAAGAAGTTAAGGTGAGAGAAAGCCGTGTGGCAATTGCGCCAGGAGGAGTCCGCTTGCTGCGTCAGGCCGGACATTCCGTTCTGATAGAGAAAGGAGCAGGACTCGGTGCCGGCATTACCGACACAATGTATGAGCAATCGGGAGCAAGGATGCTTGCCACGGCACGGGAAGTATGGATACAATCGGAAATGATCATGAAGGTCAAAGAACCGATTTCCTCGGAATTTAACCTCATGCAGTCGGACCAGATCCTCTACACCTTCCTCCACCTTGCTGCTGTTCCCGAACTTGCCAAGGCTCTCATGGTGCGAAACGTACGAGCCATCAGTTACGAAACTATCGAACTTGAAGACGGTTCCCTACCCCTTCTGACACCTATGAGTGAAGTGGCGGGAAGGGTAGCCGTGCAAGTCGGAGCGAAGTGTTTGGAAAAACACAACGGGGGAAAAGGCCTGCTGCTGGGTGGTGTGCCTGGGGTGCGCCGGGGGCGAGTCTCCATCGTCGGTGGAGGAGTGGTTGGGATTAACGCAGCGAAAATGGCAGTCGGCCTTGGAGCAGAAGTGACGGTACTCGATATCAACCAGTCCCGTCTGGCCTACCTAGATGACGTCTTTGGCCCCAGAATTTCCACATTGATGTCGAACCCGGAAAACATCGCAAAGATTATGCCTGAGACCGATCTTCTCATCGGTGCCGTCCTGGTCACAGGAGCGAAGGCCCCCTGTCTCGTCACGCGTTCTATGGTTGCATCCATGGAAGCTGGGTCTGCTATCGTTGATGTTGCCATTGACCAGGGAGGGTCCATCGAAACAATACGTCCGACAACACACGATGAGCCGATTTACGAAGATGAGGGCGTCATACATTACGGCGTTACGAACATTCCTGGGGATGTCCCCCAAACTTCCACCTATGCTCTTACGAACGTCACTCTCCGTTATGCGTTGGAATTGGCGAACAAGGGTTTTTCGCGAGCCATGAACGAAAATGCGGCTCTTCTCAAAGGTCTCAATGTCTACAACGGAGGAATCACCCACAAGGCCGTAGCGGGGGCTTTGGGGATGGAATACCGTCCGCTCTCAGCTTAGGATTTCTTGGAGGAACCAGCTGCGCAGTTTCCTCCAAACCACCTCCTTGCCATAAGCGGGTTACACTCCTTGCCACAAGCGGTTCAATTGTCGTAGGATTCCATCTTTATCTGTGCTTCGGGAACGCCTTGTTCCCGAAGGAATGTCGCAGTCAAATCCATCATCTCCTGCGGACCACAGGTCATGAAAGTGGTCTTGCTGTATTCCCCCGCGAATGCTTTCTCCAGAAGAGCCTGATCAATCCGTCCGGACCAGAAGCCGGGCACTTGTTCCCTGCTTAGCGTCGTGATGAGCCGGACTCCTGCGATCTTGTCGCATTTCGTCAAGACAGGCCAGCTAATGAGGTCCTGTGTGGAACGGTAAGCGACAAGAAGCGTCATGCGTTGTGGTGTGCCCGGGCTGCCCAGTGCGTTCGCATATTCCCTCAACATACTGACGAAGGGCGTCACTCCGCTTCCCGCAGCAACCATAGCAAGGTGGCCCTTATCTTTGTCAGGTTCATAACAAAAGCGTCCTATGGGGCCCCTAGCACGGAGCACATCTCCCACTTTCGAAAAGTCCAGGAAGTAAGAACTCGCCTGCCCTCCCTGGATTTTTTTCACGGTCACAGCGACGTAATCGGCTTCGCACGGTGAGCTTGACATCGTATAGGAGCGCGCAATCGGTCTCTGTCCAAGCTCGTCGAATCGAAACGTCAGATATTGCCCTGCCGTGTAATCAAAGGCTCGTCCTCCCTCCTCATCATCCACAAAAAAGAAAGTCTTGGTATCGTGTGTTTCTTTCACGATTTCAGCGATACGAAGTTTCATCCACCCTTTTTTAAACCTTCTCGTTACTTCCACCATGGTCAGCTCCCCTTAAGGTCTGCGATGCACAATTCGTATTCTTTTTTAAGACGCTCGACAAGTTCCGAAACGGTGGGAATGTCTTCGATCGCTCCGCTGATTTGTCCTATCTCCAACTCCCCCTCCTCCCGATCTCCCTCGAACATCCCACGTCGGGCTCGTCCTTTACCGAGGGTTTCCAGGAGCTGTTCGACCGAAGCACCTGCCTCCTCCATTCGGTGAACGGTCTCAAAAAAATGATTCTTGAGAATCCTAACCGGCACGAGCTTTTTCATACACAACATCGTCCCTCCTGCGGGAGCCTCCACGATGGCCTGTTTAAAGGCTGGGTGAGCGCTTGACTCTACCGTTACCGCGAATCTGCTACCCATCTGAGCACCCCAAGCGCCGAGCGCGAACGCTGCCGCAATGGCACCACCGGAAGCAATCCCTCCCGCTGCGATGACGGGAATTTTAACGGCTTTTACAACTTCAGGAATCAGGACCATTGTGGTGATTTCGTCACGCCCGTTGTGCCCACCGGCCTCGAAACCTTCTGCAATGACGATATCGACTCCTGCATCTTCGCATTTCTTCGCCAACAGGGGGCTGGAAATGACATGCAGGACGGTACAACCTGCATCTTTTAGCTTGGCAGTGTAAGGTTTGGGACTACCCGCCGAGGTTATGAAAATGCGTACGCCCTCCTCAAGGGCGACTTCGATCTGTTGGTCCGTCTTCGAGTAAAGGAGTGGCACGTTGACTGCGAAGCTCTTCCTGGTCAAGCCCTTCGCTTTCCGCAGATGCTGGCGCAGGAGATCGGGCTGCATGGAAGCAGCACCAATGACCCCCAAAACGCCCGCGTTCGCTGCTGCTGCTGCTAATTTGGCACCGGACACCCAAACCATCCCCGCTTGGATGATGGGAAGATCAATATTTAGAAGTTTACAAAGCACCTCTCTCTTTCCATACCGCATACCGACGTTCTCCTTCGTGAACGACCCTAAACCAGACCTAGGAACGGGATCATAACCCGATCAAAAAAATTAATCCTATGAAATTCGGGAGAAAAAGCAAATTTGCAGCGTCCCAAGTCGAGTTGAACGGGTACGTTCCGATATAATGACAGGACTATTTTGAACCTGGGAGGTTAGCGTGTCTGTAACCGAGGAGTTACCCAAGAAGCTCCTTCTTGTGGACAATGATGAACCGTTTCTGAAAAGTGTCAGCTTTATGCTTGAACCTAAGGGGGTCAATGTCCTTCAGGCAAAGGATTGGGAGAGTGCCTTATACCTCTTCAACAACAATAGGGTGGATGTGGCTATTGTTGAGCTTGAGCTGGAGGGTTTGAACGGCATGGCTTTGATTCAGAAGTGGCGCAACCACGAAATACAGACAAAAAGGGATGCGGGCTTCATCCTGGCGACCGGAAAGCATACGGAAATTGCATCGGATCGCGCCCTCGTCAACGAACTGGAAGACATCACGGTTATCGAAAAGCCCTTTAATGTTGCTAAGCTGATGATAGCATTGATCAACGGCATGAAAGTTTCCAGACAGCGAGAAAAATTCAACGAAGTTGACTACAAAGTCATCCGCCCCCTGCTGAATAAAGATAAATTTGAAAAAGCCCTCGATATCGCCCGGAATAAACTCGAACCCATCGGCCCCCGTGGCGTTTTCAAAAGCGCCATTATCCATGCCGATGCGGGGAAACCGGAACGCGCCCTTCAGCTTATGGATAAATTATTGAAAGACGATCCCAACAACCTGAGATACCAAAATGAAGCAGGCAAAATTAACCTTAAAATGGGTAATCCGGAAAAAGCCAGACAGTATTTCGAAGCAGCTGACAAATTGGCTCCCGATAACATCGAACGCATGTACCAAATGGCAACCATGTACCTGCAACTTAAAGAACCTGATAAGAGTGTTGAGAAAATGCAACAATTGCTGAAAACGTCCCCTGAACAGCCGGACCTAAAATACGACATGTTTGACCAACTCCTGGATGCAGGATTTGAAAAACACGCACAAGATTTCTGCGAAAAAACATCGACCGCTAGCGAACTGCTCCGCCATTTTAACAACAAAGGAGTGATGTACTCCAAAACCGGGGACTTTGCGAAATCGGTGTCAGAATACGAAAAGGCCCTCAAACTGATTCCGGGGAATAAAGAGAACTACAGGGTCCTGTTCAATATGGCCATTTCCCACATCAACATGAAGACTCCCGACGACATTAGCAAAGCGCGGGTTCTTCTTGCAGAATGCCTCGACCTTAAACCCAACTTTGACAAAGCCAAGGAAAAACTTGTCATGGTGGAGAAGTACCTGGAAAACCAAAAAAGTGCATGACCCGCCTGTGGCACGGAGGTGGTTTGGAGAAAATCGTGGCAAGGAGGTGGTTTGGAGGAAACTGCGCAGCTGGTTCCTCCAAGGCTTCTCGCTAGTTTCTATCCCCGATAGGACGATACTCCTGGAGCGTTTCCCCTGTGTAAATCTGACGCGGACGACCGATCCTGTCGTCGTTGTCGAAGTGCATTTCACGCCAGTGGGCGATCCACCCCGGCAAGCGTCCCAGGGAAAACATGACCGTATACATGTTCTTGGGAATGCCTAGTGCGCGGTACATAATGCCGGAGTAAAAGTCGACGTTAGGGAAAAGTTTGCGTTCAACAAAGTATGAATCCGACAGTGCGGCTTCCTCAAGTTTACGTGCGATATCAAGCAGGGGGTCTTTCTTTTTCAACTTATTCAAGAGATTGTCACAAGCTGCCTTGATCACCTTTGCCCGAGGGTCATAGTTTTTGTAAACGCGATGGCCAAAACCCATGAGTCGGAAGGTGCTGTTTTTGTCTTTCGCCGCTTTCAGTGCTGCGTTAACGTCTCTTCCGTTTTTTTCAATCTCGACTAACATTTCCACAACAGACTGGTTGGCGCCGCCGTGTTTAGGCCCCCAAAGTGCGCAGACGCCCGCGGCAATAGACGCAAAGAGGTTGGCATCGGATGAGCCGACCAGGCGAACGGTCGAGGTCGAGCAGTTTTGTTCATGATCCGCATGTAATATGAGCAGCATGTTGAGAGCGGCAACGGCTTCGGGATTGATTTCGTATGGCTCGGAGGGGACTGCGAACATCATATGGAGGAAGTTTTCGCAGTAGCTGAGCGAATTCTTCGGGTAGATTACCGGCTGTCCGATACTTTTCTTAAACGAGTAGGCCGCAATCGTTCGAAGTTTCGACAAAACACGGGGGATGAGGTGCTCAACCTGCTCAAGATCTTTCGGGTCAAGAGAGTCGGTGTAATACGCCGACAGAGAGCAAACCATAGAAGATAAGATGGCCATGGGGTGGGCTGTCGACGGATAACCATCGTAAAAGTGCAGCATGTCCTCGTGAATAAGGGAGTGATAACGAAGTTTGTTGCTGAAGTCTGACAGCTCAGATTTTGTCGGTAGATGACCATAAATGAGTAGGTAACTCGTCTCGACAAAGGTTGATTTTTCTGCCAGAACTTCTACAGGGATGCCGCGGTAACGCAGGATACCTTTTTCGCCGTCTATGTAGGTGATGGAACTTTGGCAGGAGCCTGTATTGCCATAGCCTGAGTCGATTGTGATGTAGCCAGTTTCGTTCCTTAGGGTGCGTATATCGATCGCCTTTTCATCCTGGGAGCCTATTATAATGGGAAGAGTGTAAGTTTTGCCTTCAATCTTGAGTTCAACAGAGTTGTTCATGCTGCCATTCTCCTAAAAGTAATGTCGGGATCAATCTTTCCCGGAAAGGGACTTGCGAAGCAGATCTATTATATAGGAATAGACGATGAGTACCAAAAAATTTTTCCTCATTGATGCAATGGCTATGGCTTTCCGCTGCTTTAAGGCGATGGAAAAGCGTCCATTACTAACTTCCAGGGGGCTGCCTACTTCTGCAATTTACTGCTGTGCCCAGATTCTCATTAGGTTATGGGAGAACGAAAAGCCAGACTATCTTGTGATGGCCTGTGATTCGAGGGAAGACACATTTCGCCATGAGATGTTTGAAGACTACAAGGCCCACCGGAAGGAGTTTCCCGAGGACTTGAGTGTGCAGATGCCTTATCTGTTTCGCATGTTCGACGCGTTCGGTCTGAAAACCTTTCGTGTTGCAGGTTTCGAGGCGGACGACATTATCGCTTCTCTTGTTGCTCAATTCTCCACTCCTAAGTTGCACAGCTACATTGTGTCAGGGGACAAGGACTTCATGCAGCTCATCAGTGACAGGGTATCCATCTACTCCCCACAGAAGGGCGGGCTTATTAAACGTATCGACGAAAAGGGCGTGTTCGATTATTTCCATTGCAAACCGCATGAGGTGATCGACGTCCTCGCACTAAAGGGCGACAACAGCGACAACGTCCCTGGCGTAGAAGGAGTCGGCGACAAGGGCGCTGCACAACTCATCGCGCAATTCCACAGCCTGGAGAACCTTTACGAGCACCTCGATGACGTTACCGACAGACGCCAGCAGGAAAATCTTCGTGCCCATAAGGAAGACGCCTTTCTTTCTAAGCGGCTTGTCACTCTTAAGACTGATCTCAATTTGGACATTTCCCTCGATGAAATGGCCTGCGACTGGCAGAAGGTGATCGCAAACGATGGCCTGATCCAGTTTTTTGAAGAGATGGAATTTCGCACCCTTGTGAAACGGCTCCAGGGAAAAAGGGCAAGCGCAGGGCGGTCGAAAAAAGCTAAGCCGCTCTTCCTATCCACAGAGGAACTTATCCGCACTCACGTCAAGGATCCACTGAAGCGCGACTACAAACTTGCCAATAATGCCGACACGTTCAGTGAATTAATGAATGCCCTGCACAGTACTTCTGTGTTTTCTTTCGACACTGAGACCACGGGGTTAAGTATTGTCAATGATAAACCGATCGGCATAAGTTTTGGAGTTGCCCCCGGGAAGGCATTTTATGTTCCCCTCCTCGACAAGCATTTGCAAAACCTTGATGCGAGGCACATTCTGAACACGCTTGACCCGATCTGGCGAGACAAGGAGAAACTGAAAGTTGCCCACAATCTGAAGTTCGACATGCATATGCTTGCCAACTTAGGCGTTACTATCTCCGACCCTGTAGGCGACACGATGATCGCAGGTTTCCTGCTTGATGCGACCGATAGCTTCGGCATTGATGCCCTCAGCCGAAAATTCATCAACGTCAGCAAAATTCCTACTTCCGCTCTTATGGGAAAGAAAAAAGACCAACCCATGTCGGAAGTCGATCTGCCCCTTCTGACGCATTACGCCTGTGAAGACGCTGACTGCTGCTTGCGTCTTCATGAGCATTTCCTCCCCCGGCTTAAAAAAGAGGATAAGCTCCTGCTACTCTACGAGACAATCGAAATGCCACTCGTGCGTGTTTTGGCCGACATGGAACGCGTTGGCATTTGCGTTAACACGGCAACTTTGGAAAAACTTTCTGGTGAACTTTCAGAACGAGCCGCTATCATTGAGAGGGAAGTTCATACACTCGCCGGAGAGCAATTTAACCTCAACTCTCCCAAACAGTTACAGATCATTCTTTATGAAAAACTCAAGATCCATGAAGCACTCGGTGTAAAACAAATTAAGAAGACGAAAAGTGGTTTGTCTACAGATGTCTCCGTCCTGGAAACTCTTTCCGCACACCCTCTGGTCAAGCTTCTTCTGGAATACCGCACCATCATGAAGATGAAGGGAACCTACGCAGACACCCTACCTCTCATGATTGACGAACATTCTCGCATCCACACAACCTTTCATCAGACAGGTACGGCTACAGGGCGCCTGAGTTCTTCCAACCCTAATTTGCAGAACATCCCGATTCGTACGGAGTTGGGTCGTAAGATTCGAGCTGCCTTTGAAGGACAGGGCGAGCTTCTGCTTGTTTCTGCCGACTATTCACAGATCGAACTTCGCATCCTCGCTCACATTACCGGTGACAAAAACCTGAGTCAGGCGTTTGCCACTGGGCTAGATGTTCATGCTGCTACGGCCGCTGCCGTCTTTGAGAAACCGTTGGAGGACGTGAGTAGGGAGGAACGATCTAACGCTAAAGCAATCAATTACGGGATCGCCTACGGCATGGGCCCCCAACGTTTGTCCCAGACGACAGGAATTTCTGTGAAAGAGGCCAGGAACTTTATCGCGAAGTATTTCACAAGCTTCCCGAAAATTCGCGAATATATGGACGAAGCCATAACATTCGCCACTACACATGGCTTCACAAAAACCCTCATGGGGCGACAGCGCCCCTTGGAAGGCTTGGATCGCCAAAGCGGCCTTGTTCTAGCGAACGCAAGAAACGTCGCCATTAACTCGCCCATCCAAGGGACCGCCGCTGACCTGATCAAACTCGCTATGATCGCGATCCATCGGGAGATTAAAAAACGCTCCCTCTCTGCTAAGATGCTTCTGCAAATCCATGACGAGTTGGTATTTGAGTGTCCCCCCGATGAATTGAAGACCCTCTGCCCACTCATCAAAGAGGGTATGGAAGGAGCGATGAAACTTTCTGTCCCCCTGGACGCTTCCATAGGATATGGGAAAAATTGGCTGGAGGCCCATCAGTGAACACAAAAGCAGAAGAAACATTAATAGGCGACGGAAGGGTGATGTCGCTCTCGCAACACCTTGGTGAACTGCGCGAACGAGTGGTCAAATCGCTTCTCGCCATCCTTGTACTTTTTTTCGTGGCTCTTTTTTTCAGCTCCCAGATCCTTAACTTTCTCAAAGGTCCCCTCGCTGCCGCTCTTCCCGACACTGCTGACGTCCTCCATTTCACCGGACCTATGGAAGTGTTCCTCGCAACGATAAAGGTTTCCTTGCTGGCTTCGTTTATCTTCTCCTGCCCGGTCTGGATTTATCAATTCTGGAGGTTTCTCGAACCGGCGCTTTACCCAGGGGAACGTCGCTATGTACTCCCTTTCATCTTTGCGTCGATCGTCCTTTTCTGTCTGGGGGTTTTGTTCAGTTACTACGGCATTTTTCCCCTGGCTTTGGAATTTCTGATGAGTCTGGGGATGGAGGTTGGTCGTCCTATCATTACCATCTCTGACTACCTTTCTGTCTTAATGATTATGATCTTTGGTTTTGGAATTGTCTTTGAAGCGCCTTTGGTTCTCGTCTTGCTAGCGACCCTTGACTTAGTGTCTGCAAAACTCCTGTCCCAGTACAGGCGTTTTGTGATTATTCTGATACTGATCATTTCCGCCATCTTCACCCCACCAGATCCGCTTTCACAAATCGGAATGGCCATTCCTCTCTATTTGATGTATGAACTTTCTATAGTGATTATTAAAAAAATGGAGAAACGAAAAGCCCCAGCCGCATGACCTTAATGATCCTACTGCTGTCCGTATGTTTCCTCGATCAAGCTGTTTTGGCTAGTTCCCAAGACATAGAGCCTGCTCCTGAAATTCCTTACAAAGGGCGCGCCTGGGTTGTGGAAGCGGCAGGTATTCAGCACCATTTGAAAGGCACAAAAGACAATCAAATAGAAGGTGTGGGGAGCCGCCTTTCTCTAGGTTACGGTAAGATCCAGCCACTCTACTTCTTTTTTGTAAACGCAGAACTCTTGCTCGGCCCTTACAACATAATTTACCGAAACGTAAAGGTCGATTACAACGCAAGCGGGCTAAGCCTCATCGGAGGTAGCAGTGTCAAGAACCTAACCTTGCGAGGAGAAGCGACAAGCTTTGGCCTTCTCGCAGGGCTGGGGTATAGAGAGTTTGCAGGTAAATCTATAGGTCGCGCTGATTATGCGGAAATTCTGGACAAGACGGAAGCAGTGATCCATTACCGCAACAGCGTTGTCGCTGTCGAAACAAGCTTTGGTGTTTTCTTCTCGTGGGTCAAGTCACAGAGACCAGACAGCCATAATCCAGAACTTCTTTTAACACGTAACGATGGCCTCATGCTGTCTCTAAGCTTCGCTATTCCTGTCTACTCCCGGTACCGTTCGCGCGTCGAGACCTTCCGATCGGACGAAGAGCGTAAAGAAGAACTCGACAAGGAAAATGATGATCCTGGGCCTACCAAAGTCTTGACACAGACCGGGGTCCTTGATGGCTTTCAAATCATCCTTTCCCTTCGTGCGTTCCTAGGAACCTAGGCGGGGCAAGGAGGTGGTTTGGAGGAAACTGCGCAGCTGGTTCCTCCAAGAACTCTAAAAAAGAAGGTAACGTTGCGGGCGAAGTGGCAAGAAATAGCCAATACCAAAAGAAAGTCGAATATGGTCGCCGCTCAGCCTTAAAAGATCGTCCTCTAAGTTTTCTTCAAAAATGAAAATCGTCTCTGCGAATGCAAAAAAGTTCCGACTGAAAAACGCTCGATAGCCAAGTGTTACGGCGGGGAGAAAAGTCACCCTATTCTGCAGTAGGCGCTCTGTTGTCTTGCCGTAGAGGTATGCTGGTCCGCCACCGATACCTAGAGTGAACGCACCTGCTGGGGTGTGTACAATCCCCTCTAGCTGGAAATTGACGAAGATCCGGAACAAAACCCACGTGAGAGTTTCGTCCTCTCCGAAATCTGTTTCCACCGCAAAGTCATGGGCCTCATAGAAAAACTGAAAAGAAGGGCCAAAGTTGTAGTCCAAGGCCCACGGTTCCATACTTCCCGGGTTTCGTATGGAAAACAACTCCACGAAAGGCACCGTCCTCGCGTTCTTTCCCTCCAACACTACATCTTCCAACGGCTCAAAACGATTCGGAATCAGGCTTTGTCCTGCACTGACTGTGTTGGGTATGGCGTTGAGAAGAAAATCCGTGAATGCAAACCCAAACCAGCCTTTCTTTTCACCCAGGGGAAGCGAAGATCGGGGGACTTCAAACTTGACCTCCTCGTCTTCTGTTCCACTATAGATGTCCTTCACCTTTATAGTGACAGCATAGGCCTCATCGCCCTCATGAATTTCAAAATCCACGAGCGTGTTTGCGCCTGTCTCATAAGCCCACAGGTTAAGAAAATCTTGTGGGAAGTGTCGTCTCTTTGTTTTGTTTCTAACTCCGAAATAGGAAAAAACTTCGTCTGCAACTTCATTGCTGACCAAGGTGTCGCAGGCACTGGCTGATGTTTCCAGTATTCTCCTCCCTTCACTCAGAATGGTTTCTGAAACAATCAGACTTTCATGATAGGGAGGAAGCAGCAGGTAGCGCTTACAAAATTCGCCTTCTCCTTTCTCTTCTGTTTCGAGAAACACGTGTGAGGGGCATTCCAACCCTGCTCCTGTCAACAAGTCTAACCCCAGCCCAGCAACGCTGAAAAGCGGGTGAAAGAAAGCAAAAAAGCCATTGCCTAAGACGGAGTCTAGCCAACTGATGCCGCAAGATACCTTATGCTCCTTGGAGTGCTCTGGTCCTGTGTAAAGAGTGAGGTTCCAATCCCGACGAAGTTTCACGGCAAACGGAGTTTTTTCCAAGAGTTCGCCATCTTTTCCATACACAGGTAGGCCGCGGGGATGCGAATCAACGGAAATATACTGTGTCCCTGTAAACACGGTGGCACAAGCGCCCGTAAGGGAGAAAAGGAGTACTGCGAGAAGAAATTTCATCTGATCTCTATTTTAACCTGCGTGCAAGGAGACATGATAGCCGCCAAATTTTCTTACATTGATCACGCCTCGTTCAAAGAGGAGGTACTGGCCTTTGATACCAATGAGCCGATCATGAATCACAGGGTCTTTATTGAAATCAAAGGTCGAAGTTTTTTCGGGGTATCGTTCCACGGGGTAAGAGAAGCTGCGTACAGACTCATCGACGACTTCGATAGGAACCCTCTCAGGTAAGGATTTCAAAAGATCGTCTCGCTCCTGGATCAAGTCGATGGGTTGCGCATCCTTACTGACGAGGAGGCGCCAGTTTGTTTTGTCATTCACAAATCGTTTAAGCAAGGTCTCGACAATCCCAGCGTGCCTTCTCTCGGTCACCCGCACGATGGGAAGCGCCTGCACAGCTCCTTGGTCGAGCCAGCGAGTTTCTTCAGTGTGGGAACGTGTGATCCCAACCTTCAAACCGGAGGAGTTCGCAAGATAAACTGTGTGGGTGATCAAACAGTTTCGACGTCCCCACTCAGGGTCGCGACAGGTTCCCAACTGGAAATGACAGGTCTCAGGTTTAAAGCTACAAAAGTCAGCCTCGGGAATGCGACGAAAGCAAACGTAGCAGTAACCCCCATCATAGGTTTTGCGGATTTCCCTTCCACAACACGTGCAGCTTATGGTCCCCAGAAAGCGCAACGAAAGGCTCTCCCCCACAAGGCTGTTTAAGGAAACCTGAGCATCCTCCAACGGAAGAGTATAAATTGCTTTACCTTTCTCATCCGCAGTAATGATAAGCTTATGTAAAATCCCGCGAAACATCGTCACGCGCCTAGGCCGAGGTGACGAAGGAGGGCGTCAGGCATGGGTTCGCGCCCCCGGAAGTCAATGAAGACTTCGAGAGGATGGCGTCCTCCCCCTTTGGCCAGTATGGTGTTACGGAAGCGAAGTCCAATGGTTCTCACCGCCTGCTCGTCATCCAGGTCTTCTTCCTCGAAAGCTGCAAATGCATCGGCACTCATAACTTCAGCCCACTTGTAACCGTAATAACCCGCAGCGTACCCACCCGCAAAGATGTGGGAGAAACTGCATAGGAAACGGTCTTCCTCCAAGGGGGGTAAAAGTGATGTTCTCAAGGCAACTTCTTTCTGAACATCAAAGACCGATCGTCCCGAGAAAGGGTCAAACTCAGTGTGAAGTTTCAAGTCAATCAAGGCGAATTGAATCTGTCTCAAAGTCTGGCTGGCTGCTCGAAACGTTTTCTCCCGAGCAAGCTTTGCAAAATACTCCTCGGGAAGAACCTCTCCCGTTTTGTAATGCCTCGCCAACCTCTCCAAGGTGGGACGATGATAACACCAGTTTTCCATAAACTGACTGGGGAGTTCCACCGCATCCCATTCCACGCCCCGAATTCCCGAGACATCATAGTAGCGAACCTTCGTCAGCATGTGTTGAAGACCGTGCCCAAATTCATGGAACAAGGTCAGAACTTCCTGAAAGGTTAAAAGAGAAGGTGTATCTCCGGCAGGAGGGGTGAAATTGCAAACAAGGTAAGCGACGGGACTGGTTATTTTCCCCTTTTTTTCAACCCTACTTAGGCACTCGTTCATCCAAGCACCCCCTCGCTTGTTTTCAGGTCGAGAAAAAGGGTCAAGATAGAACGACGCGAGATGTTGGCCCCCGCCATCAAACATTTTGAAAAATCGGACATCTTTATGCCAAACCGGAGCCTGCCCGTCTGCGTTTTCAATCCTTACAGCAAACAATTCCTTAGCAAGTGTAAAGAGTCCCTCCAGCACACGGTCCAGGGAAAAGTAGGGACGCAGCTCTTCTTCCTTAAATCCCAATACATGTTCCTGCAGACGCTTAGCCCAGTAGGCTAGATCCCAATGTCTCAGCTCCTCGCTTTCTCCCGCCTCCCTGGCGAAAGCGCGCAATTCCTCCAGCTCAGCCTTCCCACGTTCCCAAACAGCAACACGCAAGTCTTCCTCGAACTTTAGGACCGTGTCCACTGACTGGACCATCTTGGCAGCAAGGCTGACGTCTGCGTACCGCTCGTAACCCAAGATCCTGGCAAGCGTCTGACGTTTCTGGAGGATCTGAGACATCAAAGGGGTGTTGTCGTAAGATCCGTCCGACGCTCTCGTTATGTAAGCACGGTAGACTTGCTCCCGTAAGTCACGCCTTTTACTGTTCTCCAGGAAGGGAATGACCACAGCACTTTCAAGCGTGATGAGCCAAGGTCCCCTCTCTTGTGTCGCTTTTCTCTCGTCAAAGCGCCGTTTAAAGTTCTGTGCAGAGACTTTAAGAAGGCTTTCCGGCAGGCCCTCGGAATCTTTTTTATCCTTAAGGACCAGGGCGTATGCTTTCGTAGCATCGAGCACGTTATTGGAGAACTGGGTTTCGAGTTCGGAAAGTCCTTTGCTGAGGGCGATGAAATCTTCCTTTGCCTTAGCTTCCAAACCTACGCCCGCCAGCTTCGCATGAAGGGCGCGGCCCTGGATGCATCTCCTTTGGGATTCGTCGAGGGTTTCCCATACGGAACCGTTCTGCATCTTCAAGAGTGCATCATAGAGGGGACGGCTTTGGCTAAGGCGAAGGCTGAAGTCGACAACTTTCTTCTGCCCCGTCTGGTAAGACTTCCTTAGAGCGCTACTGTTTGCAACCGAGTTAAGATGGGCGACCGGAGACCAGCACAGGTTGAGGGTTTCCTCCAGTTGGCACAGCGGTTCTATGAGTCCTTCCCAGCTAGGTTCCGCCTTTTTTTCAAGCGTCTGAAACTCACGACTCAGTTGGGGAAGAAGCTCGTCCAGGGCAGCTTCTACGTGCTCCGGACTAATTTCACTGAAGCGTGGAAGGGCGGGGTTATTGAGAAGAGGATTGTTGGCCATGCCAGAACCTTCAAATGTTAACAGGGGACGATCACTCCGTCCCCGGACTTTGTTTCTCTGCAATTTCCTTCAGATTCGCAAGGCCCATTTCAAAATCACGGCCCGCCATCATGTCCATCACAAGTCCAAAGTAACGCCCCACGATGTTGCGTCCTACATCACCTTTCATCATCCAGGTGACATGTATCCCTTCGGGCGAAGGTTCAAATTGCCACAACCCTTCCGCTTGCGTGCCCTGATCCATGAAGTCGAGCGAAGTTTTAATCGAATAGTTTGGGATAAGCTCGGTAATCGTCAGCCTGCCCTTGCCGGAGTTTTCGCTCACCCAAGTATACGAGGCACCAGGCCCGCTGGTTTGCTCGCCCAAGGTGATTTCAACGGTCGGATCTTTGGCTTTCCACGGTGACCAAGTTTCGTTCCGGGAAAGATCGGCGACAAGGTTGTACACCCGGTCGATCGGTGCGTTAATGACCGTACTCCGCTGCATGGAATATTCCGACGGCAGGAAAAACCCACCGACAATCAGCAGCGCCATAACGATGATGACAAGAAGAAGGATTTTACGAAGGACACTCATTTTTTTCTCCTAATTTGGGAATTTAGAAACATTATACGGGATGCCTCTCGCTTGTGGCAAGGAAGTGGTTTGGAGGATGTGGCAAGGAGGTGGTTTGGAGGAAACTGCGCAGCTGGTTCCTCCAAGAAATCCATTGGGGGAGCGACGGTTCCCTCGCCCCCCCAAACCCCCCTCTCCATATTTGCCCCAAGTGGCTTACGCATTACTAAGAATCTGACCATCATGCAGGTCGACAATAGATTTTGCATATCTGTTGAAAATCGGATCGTGGGTTGCAAAGACAAAAGCGGTTCCCTTCTCTTCGTTCAGTTTTTTCATGAAGTCGAGGATGGAGCCTGCCGTTTCCGAGTCAAGATTGGCGGTAGGCTCGTCTGCAATCACAAGTTCCGGCTTCGTCACCATTGCTCGAGCTATCGCCACCCGCTGCCTTTGCCCTCCCGAGAGTTCGTCCGGTTTATGGTGCCGATGAAAACTCAAGCCCGTCTTCTCGACCCATTCATCGACTCTCTGCTTTTTTTCTCTCCTTGTCAGGTCTCCCCGGATCATAAGAGGAATCATCACGTTTTCCTCCAGAGTCAAAACCGGAATCAAATTGAATGACTGGAAAATGAAAGAAATCGTTCGCGCTCGCAATATAGCCAACTTATCAAAATCTTCGTAAGACACCTCGCTACCCTTGAGGTATACACTGCCCTTAGATGGCTCATCCAGAAGACCTAGAATATTTAAAAGTGTAGACTTTCCCGAACCCGATGGACCACGGACAATGATCGAATCTCCCTTTTTCACGCTGAAAGAAACATCTGTCAGAGCGTGCACGACAGTTTTTCCTGTCTCATAATTCTTGTGAACGTTTCGTAGGTCTATCATCATTCATCCTAGAAGGAATATTTTAGATCCAAGCTCGTCTGTGTGTTAAATGCCCGCCCTGCGAATTGACTTTCGTCTCCCCCGTGAACGAAAAGCTGAGAGGCTCCGGCAACAAACCAATCGTTCGCAAGGTACTCCGCACGGACAAAACTCATCTGGGCTGTGTCCTCAAGACTCTTCACGATCGCCGCGAAAAAATTATACCGATGAAACACCTCCGGGGCATTGGCAGAAAATATTAAAAACTGCTGCCTGATGAAGGGAGTTAAAATCGCGGTTGAACTGAGGGAACTTGATGAAAAACGGACTTGCTGTCGAGCATTTTCAAACTCGGCCTTGCTGAAACCGATTCCGTTATGAAAATACTCAACCCTCATCCCAAAATCAGTGCTTCCTTCATATCCCGCACCCAATAAATGCTGAAACGCCTTTTCTTTTGAGGAGGCATCGAGCCGTTCGTATCTACTGTGGTACGCTCCTTCGTAGTAAAATTTCCATTTGTTTTCTACGAGGGTCTGTAACGCCAGTCCCGCTTTGAACGTATCAAAGGAACCAAGCGACAATCCCATGTCTATCAGACCTAACTCGTGCCAAGTACGTAGGGTCGTTCCGAAATACTCCGCATCTTTCCCGGGAAGCCCCGCTTCATCGACCCTATCGACCGGCAATAGGATCAAGTCGTAACTTCTGTGCTGTTGTTGAAAGGACAGTCTCGTCAACCAGACCCCTTGTCTATCTTCTCGCTGACCTGGCAGGGGGACCAGGGTAAAAAGAAGATCACTCGGTGAAATGATCAGCCCAGGTGCCCTCCTGCTCCTCTCTTTGCCTACGGCTAACACGAAATTATCCTGCCAATTTTGTCTGACACCGACCTGGTTGATGAACAGTCGCGACTTGTCCCCAGCTTCATCAAAGGTAAGGAGACCATCTAGGAAGAGGTCCGTTTTTGAAGGAAAACTATAGTCGAGAGAACCACTGAATTCACCGTTGGGGAATTCGTATTGTCTCAGTCCCCCCTTTCTTCGTTGAAGCCCTTCCATCAAAATGTACGATCTGACCTTTCCAAAGGACGACGATGGAGGAGCCTCATCCATCTCGATATCGGGAAGTCCTGACGCTTCTTCCAGATCGTCTGCTACAGCCATATTAGCGAAGAAAATAAGGAAAAAGATGACAAGTGCCTTCATCTCACTTGCCCAGCCTATCAACAAAAAAGCGATTCTCAGGAATGTTCACGCTGAAGTTCATGTCAAGCACCTTCAATTCCGTCTTCTGGGTTGTGAACACATTTTCCATGATCAATCGTGCGGGCCTGCTTAGCTTCCCGAAGTCACGTACCGAACCATAAAGGAGTCTCTTGAGGAGGGTTCCCTTGGAATCGTAGAAGTACTGTTGCAAGGGCTGGGCGGTCTTTTTTTCCACCCACAAGCGCATCTTTGCGTAGCTTGCATCGGAAGAGTTTGCGCTAAGATCAATGATCCACTGTTTTTCCGTTTCTGATGCAAACTGTGCTTTGTAATGTTTCAACCAGTCTACACGCAGTACGTCAGCATTCGAAAAGTCGCCACCCGCAAAACTTTCTCGATCGGCAATACGAACGATGCGGCCTGCACCGGGAATGAATGTCCAAATAGCATCCCCAAGGCGTAAAATTTCTCGTCCTTTTTCCCGTTCAGGTTTCAAAAAATACCCGTGCGCATGATCGACATCCTTGACCGAAAACCTGACTTCATAATTCATGACCGTTCCGTCAGTCCGGTAATTCGTGAAAGCATACAAAGCTTGGAAATTGTCGGGAGCCAGATTTTTCTCAACACCGGCAACAACGTCGCTAGCTGTGGGTGTAGTGGCCCCTACCACGCTTGCTGTCAGAAGGAATAAAAAAGCTAACCTTTCCATCCAACCCTCACACTGTACTGAGTGCCTTTACGGGACGCATACGACTTGCCCGATAGGCAGGGAAAAAGCTTGCTGCTACAGCAGAAAACATTGCCAGGAAAAGGACTTCCGCTACAAACAGCGCACTGACAAGAGGATAAAGGACAACGTCGACCTTCTGCCCAGGGAATTGAAATTGAATTCCTGTGTTCCCCAGGTAGAACAGCAACGCAAGGACGACACAAAGACCCATCGCCCCTCCCAAAGCTCCGATAACGATCGACTCGCTTACAAATAGAAAGATAATATGGATGCGCCGATAGCCCAGGGCCATCAGTGTTCCAATTTCCCGCGTCCTTTCCATGACGGTCATGAGGGATGTGTTGATGATCGCTGAGATGACAATCAAGAAAACGATAAATACGACGGTGCTAAAAATCGCATTTTGAAGACCCATGATGTCGCGGAAAAATCCACCGATATCAAGGTAGGTTTCCACTTCGAAGTCTCCCCCTAAACTTTGACCCAACTGTGCTTTTATTGTATCAAGATTCTGATCTTTTTCCGCAAGAATGGCGAGTTCGGAGCTTTCCCCACGGACGCCGGCTGCTCCCTGAAGGGTTCGAAAGTCCATCCAAGCCATGCGAGCTTGAACGTTTGGCATTCCATAATCAACGACTCCGACAAGTTCACCTATGATTGCCTGCTGCATGTCCTGTTTATCTTGCAAAAGGACCACAACCTCATCCCCCAGTTCTGCTTTCAAACCACGCATCAAACTTGGTGTGACCAGGATCTGATGCCTACCCCTCGCCTTGGGCATGTATTTGATCGGCTTAAGGTTTTCTAAAGACGCTTCGTCAGACAAACTCGTCGCTTCTTCGACCGTAGTATCCTGCACGTTCACTGTTTCTTCTTCCTGTGTACTGTCGATGAGTCTGCCTTCCTGTAGTGCGGAGGCAAAGCGCGGGCAAACAATCAACTCCGTTTCGGGATCATACCCCGTGATCATCACGGGAGCCGTGGACTGACTTTTTTGATGATTGAGAAGTCCAAAAATGCGAAGCCGAGGGGCGACTGCTGCGATATCAGGACGCTTTGTGAACCTCTCGACAAGCTCATCATTGTAGGGAATCAAGATCTTGTAAGGGTTGGACTCCAGACTGTCCTGGTACCCGCGTCTGTGAATCTGCAAGTCTCCGTGAATTTTCTGTGCAAGGGCTGACTTGAACTCCAGCTGCAAACCACTTAGCAATCCCCTCGCTCCTGTTACCACGACAACGCCCAAAAACACTGTCACCATTGTGATCAAGGTCCGACGCTTGTTTCTTCCGACATTTCGAATGGCTACTCGTAAAAGGTCCCACATACGTTCATCTCCTCACTCGCAAGGAGGTGGTTTGGAGGAAACTGCGCAGCTGCTTCCTCCAGGATATCCCTTGGATTCTACCTCCATAAACCATCACACTCTGAACACCTTAATTTTTCTGAAGAAATTCCGATCAGAACCATGGTGGGTCTTGATAAAAACGGAACCTTCATGCAGAAATTTTATATAGTATTCAAGATAATCAATTTGGGGACAAACTTTTTGAAAAAAGTTATTTCCCCAAGCCCCTTTTCAAAAACTTCAGTATTTAAAGTTTTTTGGGGGGAGGTGTGGAGGGGAACTTTTTTTCAAAAAAGGTCCTCTCCACAAATTCTTTTTCCACCTTCCTGACATCGAGTCTTTTTCTCTTCACGCTGATGGACAGATTACGTTTGATGAGGCCATCACTCAATACTTAGCTGAAAAGATTGCCAATGCGCACATTAAAATCCAAAGTTCAACTCAGTCACCGAACCTACAACTCACCAACGATAGTATCTTCACATACACCTTTACTGCTAATGGTATTCCGGTTTGCTTGAACGAGGTCAAAGCAGCTTCAATATCCGGCATGACCATCTTGCTAGGGGACTTACCTGCGGTGGAAACCGAGGTTTTTTCCACAGACTGGCCTGATTCGTCTGAAAGTGTGCAACGATCCCTCGCCAGTTTAAGCCAGACTTCGTCCTCTTCGTTTCAAGTCCTGAAAAAGGAGCGTTGTTATTTTCCCAACGAAGGGACTCTTCACCCCGTCTGGAATCTCATCCTTAGCATAAACTCCCTTCCCTATGAAACTTGGGCGGACTCGGAACATACTTACAAAGTGTCCCGACTCTTCTTTGATCTGAGTGAAGACGTCCAGGGCAAGGTGCAAGCTTACGAGGCAAATCCCAAAGAGTCCAAGCTTCAGACGTTTCTAATTGGTCTGATCGGAGATGGCACCTTGACGAGCCAGTTTTTTACGACGGACCCTTCCCCATCGAGTTCTGGCGTTTCCCGAGCGCGATCAGACACCCATGAATTCATCTTCTCTCCTGACAGCGAATATTTTCCCGAGGCATCCGTATTCGCCCATGTCAGTAGCATGTATGATTATTTTGCATCACTTGGCTATACGTGGGAAGGGGGGAAGCCTCTCACAGTACGCATACACGCTACGATCAATGATACAAAAAATAATGCACTCTACCAACCTTCTGACGGAACTTCGTTACAGAGACCTATCATCATTATCGGGGACGGGGACAATATTGTATTCCAGAATCTTGCGATCGATTCGGACGTAGTCTCCCATGAATTCGGACACCATGTCATCTTTAGAACGGTTAAGGAAACGACGGGAGAATCTCTTATCCTTCATGAAGGACTCGCCGACTATTTCACCTTCAGCAAACATGGGGACACGTGTCTAGGGGAGTCGATCTGCGTTCCTGATGCGGATAGCGGTTGTTACGTTGCGGGACAGTGTTTGCGAACAGGTGACAACCCTCTGGTATTTCAAGGCGACTCCTATCTCAAACTCGACCCTCATTTGAAGGGGCAGCTTATTTCAGGGTTTCTTCTTGATCTTCACAGCAAGATAGAACCACGAACCGTCACGAAAACTGTTTTCAGCTCTCTCGATCTCCTGGTTAAAAACAGCGGAATCGAACACTTCTTGGTTTCCCTCATGCTGATGGACTACAAGCAAAATGCAGGGAACAGTGCCTGCGTGATTTACGAAAGCGCTATAATGCGAGGTTTCAAGCCCCTGTTGAAGAACGTAGACTGTGCTGATCCGCAAACTCTGAAAGCCTCGCGAGATGCCAATACTCTGACTACAGAAGAAAAACCAGAACCACAAAAGAAGGACCCTGTGAAAGTTCGTTGCGGAAAAATCGCAGGTATAGCATCCCATCAGGGAGAAGACTTCTCACTGGCAATTCTGTTCCTCTTTTTCCCGCTCTGTGTTATGGCTATAGCATTTGGGAAAAAGAATTTTTTGAGAGGACCTTTTTTGAAAAAAAGTTCCCCTCCACGCCTCCCCCCAAAAAACTTTAGATATTGAAGTTTTTGAAATGGCATATTACGTAGATGTTCACACTCACCTCACTCACCCTGAGTTTCAAGACGACACCCAAGCTGTCATCGAAAGAGCGGAAAAAAAGGGCCTGAGGGCCATTGTAGTCAATGGCCTCGAACCCCAATCCAATCGCCAGATCCTGAAACTTTCAAAACAATATCCCATTGTGAAAGCAGCACTGGGCATTTACCCTATTGAGGCGGTCAACGAAATTTTGCCGCCTGACTTCAAACTCCCCCTCCAGCGCTTCTCAGTTCGACAGGAAATCGATTTCATCGCAGACTTGGCAAGAGCGGGAGAACTCATCGCAATCGGTGAATGCGGAATGGACGGCTATCACCTGGACCCCCACACCTTTCCAAGACAAGAAGAAGTCTTCATCGCCCTCCTGAGTATTGCTCAAAAAAACGACATCCCTGTGATTGTCCACAGTCGCAAATGTGAAACGAGAATTCTAGAGATCCTCGCTCATTATAAAGTTCGAAAGGCAAATCTCCACTGTTACACCGGTAAGATCAAAGCGGCAGTTCAAGCTTCCGAAACCTACGGCTGGTGCTTTTCGATTCCTGCCAACATCGCCCGTGTCCAATCTTTCCAACTGTTAGCGGCAAAACTTCCAGAAGAAAGTCTCCTGACGGAAACAGACGCGCCTTATTTATCCCCCCAGCCAGGAACACGTAACGAGCCTGCCCATGTATGTCAAACGATCGAGCAGATTGCAGGATTGCGCGGATGGCAGCCTGACGAGGCAAAAGAAAAGGTTTGGAAAAATTACGAAAGGTTGTTTATGGGGAAGTCGGCTTCGCCACCCTGATCTCTGCTGACTCTTTCGGGCCTGGAAATCCAGCTACCACACTCAAGACAGGTTCTCCCCACTTATCGCGGAATGTTTGAGAAGACATGCCCTCAAGCGTCAGGATGTCTGACGTGCCCGTTAGAGTTCCTCGTACCTCCATCGTGCCAAGGCTTTCTTCAACCCCCGGATCAAAACGCTGGTTGATGACAAGCTTAACTTGATAAACCTTGGATTCCTTCCGCCAGGAAAAGGGTACGGTCTGCACGTGGAATTTGTTGAAATAAAAATGGTTTGGCTTGGTGAGCTTGGCCCTTAGCGTATAACGCATGGTCGCCCCAGCGACGGAACTCGCGACCTTCTTGCCCGCCCCATCCTGTTTTACAGACTGAAAGGGAGTGAGGCGCAGACCAATACGCACCCGAGGATCATCATCTTTCAGGGGTTCGTCAATTTTTCCTACGCTTTGAAAAAATTTGTTATGTTTCTCAATTGTTTCTTTCAGCGAAGGCTTGTTCTTTTCGGCAGCTTCGGCATACTCAACCAGAAGGGCGATAGGGGCAAAAAATAGCAGAGTTAAATACGGACGCCAAGCAGCCATAGTTTCACTCCCAAGCTTTCATTTCAGTTTGATTATACCCTTAGGTTCGTAATTCGTGCCCAACACCAAGCTGTGGTAAAATGCGGTCCTTTAGTCTTTGGGAAAAAGAATTTGTGGAGAGGACCTTTTTTGAAAAAAAGTTCCCCTCCACACCTCCCCCCAAAAAACTTTAAATACTGAAGTTTTTGAAAAGGGGCTTGGGGAAATAACTTTTTTCAAAAAGTTTGTCCCCAAATTTTTGAACACTACAGTAACCCTCTTTGCCACTCATGATGGAGTTGAATGTGACAAAAGATCACCCACCGGTATTTGCAGTTATCCTCGCAGGGGGAAGTGGAACCAGGTTCTGGCCACGATCGCGAAAACTGTTACCTAAGCAGCTTTGCAAGATCAGCCACCCCGACAAAAGCATGCTTGAACTGACGCTGGAACGTCTCGACGGGTTCATTCCGTCCGACCACAGACTCATAGTCACCCATGCTTTGCAGAAGCAAAAGACTTCCGCAATCGTCGGCAAAAAATGCCTAAGCATACTCGGAGAACCTCTTGCAAGAAACACGGCTGCGGCCCTCGCTCTGGCAGCACTGGAAATTAAGCTGCTCCATCCGGAAGAAAAGGAGGCAGTCATGATATCTCTCCACGCTGACCATGTTATTCGAGACAAACTCGCTTTTGTGGAAACATTAAAGAGAGCTATCGTCGTTGCTCAAAAAAACTATCTAGCTCTCCTAGGCGTCATCCCTACGTCTCCAGAAACCGGCTACGGCTATATTCAAAAAGGAGGCTCTCTCAATATCCCCCAGGTCGCAAACTGTTTTTCAGTTCTTAGTTTCAAGGAAAAGCCTGGACGCACTCTTGCCGAACAGTATCTTGCTGAGAGGGCGTTTTACTGGAACAGTGGTTTATTTGTTTGGAAAGTAGACAAAATCTTGCAAGAATTCGAGAAGTTCCTCCCTGTCCTCCTGAATCCTCTCATGACGTATGCCGACAAGTTGAAATCCGAGGGTCGTACCTTTTCCCAACTCACTGACGCTGAGTTTTTGCCCCTCTATGAAAACCTGCCTGAGATCGCTATTGACCACGCTATCTTGGAAAAAAGTAAAGACATCGCGGTTGTGGAGTGCGGTTTTGATTGGCAGGATATCGGTGCTTGGACCGCACTCCCTCTAGTTATTCCCGAAGATGCTCAGGGCAATGTTGTTCAAGGTGACAACGTGCTCCTGGACACGAAAAACTCAATCATTTGCTCTGACTCTTACCTTGTAGCCAGCATTGGGATTGAGGACCTTATCGTCGTAGTCGATAAAGGTTGTGTGCTTGTGTGTAAAAAGGAACGAGCGCAGGACGTAAAGCAAATTGTTAGCGAGCTGAAAAAACGGGGCTTGGATAAGCTCGTCTAGCTTTACAAACGGTAACCGTATAGGTTTTTAAGTCCGGTGGAGAAATAGACACTCTGCTCGAAAAAGATCGGACGTGTCGCTACCCGTCCCCCGATAAAATCTCGCCACTCCAAGGAACCTGTCGTGTTGAGCGCCAAGATATCTCCCTCGGACGAAGCGACCAGTATATACTCTTCCGCGGCAGAAATTGATGTGACTGGAATCCCCAGCTTTTCAATCCACAGCGGTTTTCCCGTTGTTATATTGATGACTCCGACGTCCCCGTTGACTGTTCCCACATAAAATCGTCCTTCCCGAAAATCAGAGTCCGCACAAGACCCGGTTAATTCGTTCACAGACCAGAGCAGAGATCCTTCGTTTCCTGTTTCCAAGGAAATAGCTCCCACCAAACCGTCGTAACGACAGAACGCTAGCAATTTTCCAAGGGGGACCATTTTGCCCATAACGTCGTGAAAACGCCCGCCCTGGTCCTGCGGATTACGGCGCCAAAGCAACGCGCCACTTTTGGCATCAAGAGACAAAATTTCGCCGGTAGAAATTCCAAGATAAACCTTATTCAAATAAACAACGGGGGGGACCAAATTCTGCAGCCGTATTCCTTCCGGCAGTTCGGGGTCATGGAGCCACTCGATGCGACCTTCCTGAAGATTGACCGCATAGATTGTCTGGTTTGCTGTGACAACATACAAATAGTAGTTGTCCTTAACCATGGCTCGGGAAGCAAAGGAATTTAATTTCACTTTCCAGTTTGTCTTACCGCTGTGAATATCCACCTTCATTAAGGTCCCATCCAGCAAGCCGAGGTAAACAAACTCACCGAGAACAAGGGGAGGAGCACTTAGAATTTCATCGGTAGGCAAAACCCATTGCGTCTGTCCATTCCTCAAAGAAAAGGCAATGACTCGCTTATGGTCAGGGGCACCCACAAGGATACCTCCTTGTTCGGCCCACCCCGCAAAGTCTATGGCGCCTAAGGGCTTGTCTCGATCAACTTTGCGAGAAAGCTCTATCACTCCCAGTCGAAAGGGCCTTTTCTGCCTTTTCACGAAGTCGGGAAGGTAAGAAGGCTGCCCCTGGTATGGCTGTATTGCTGAGGCAAGGGAAGCAGAAAGAAAGATTCCGGAGAGAATTAAACACTTCATAAGCAATTGTGGTCCTATCACAACAAAGCTTTCACTGCTTGAGCCTGTCGAGCTTCTGGAGTCGCACTATGGCTGGTAATGATGAGATCGAATGTCTGAGCGGCTTCTTCCTTCAGTCCGGAGAAGAACTGCAAGCGACCTTTCACAAGAAGTGCTCGGGGGATAAACTCATCTGTTGCGATTCGCAGAAGCGTTTCCGCTTCCTGCAAAGCCTCTTCATAGAGTTTCAAGTCCTCCAAAACCCCCATATACATCAAGCGAACCTGTACCTGATAAAAATCGACACCAAGCGAATGCGACAGTATCTTTGCAAGAATATCTGCGGCCTCTGTCAGCTTCCTTTCATCTAGGAAAATTCTAGCAGCAAACAGCCCTGCTCTCCAGCCTTCTGGTTTCGATGTGTATTTTTGGAAAAACTCTAAATATTGGGAGTGCGAGGCTTTATGGTCTGCATTGAGTGTGGCAAGTTCATCTCGCTGTTCCTTTTCTGCCAGCGCGAAAGTCTCCGCCTCCTTCGCGAAGACTTGGTCGATGGTCAGCAGCTCTGCCTTCCTCTTTTCGCCCTGCCATTGCGAATAATAGTGCCAGCCCCCTGCTGCCCCTAGAAGCGAGAGGAAAGCTGCCATGATGACCAAGGCGACGACCTTTCGGTCTTTCACCCACTCGACGCTAGAGAAGAAGAGTTCCTGCAGAAAATCAGGTCTTTTTAAACGCTTTAGTGTCTTTTTATCCACGTTCCTACCTTTGCAAAGGACTGATCGTAGCCGCTTGTGGCAAAAAGGGAGAGGGGGGGTTGGGGGGGCGAGGGAACCGTCGCTCCCCCAATGGATTTCTTGGAGGAACCAGCTGCGCAGTTTCCTCCAAACCACCTCCTTGCTCCTTGCCACAAGCGCATACAAGCTGTGATACTATAAGCAAAAGGAACCTTTTCAAAGCAAATTTCGGTAGGATCTCGATGGGAAGCTCCAACCTTGCCAATTTCCTGATCGCAGACGGCATCCTCACCCCGAAACAAGGGTCAATGCTCACCCATTCCTCGGGGAGTAACAGTGGCGCCTTTGCTAAAAGCGTTGTGGCAAGCGGCGCCTTGAACGAGCAAAACCTTGCTCGCTATATTGCCAAGAAGACTAATTTTCCCTTCAACCGCAAGCTGGTCATACAACCGCGGGGCCGCGCGGAAAGTATCCTCCCGCTGCCCTTTATAAGAAATCTTGAAATCATTCCCATGAGCATCGAGGGAAATTCCCTAACCGTGGCAATGGCAGACCCTCTTGACCAAGGCGTGATGGAACAACTACGCTTTTTCACAGGCATGAAAATAAAGCCCGTGGTTGTAACGTTCTCAGCCATTCTTCGTTCTTTGCAAAAGCAAATCCCGGACTTTGAGCTTAGCCCCCCACCCCTTCGTGAGACAAGCCCTACCACCCCTGCAAAAAAGAAACGAAAAAAGAAAGTTAAGAAGAAAGTTCAAAAATCCGCTGCCCCCGAAGCTCCTGCCTCGAATGACGAAAACGCCATGCAGCTCGCTGAAAGTGAAGAACCCTCGTTGCGAAAAGCTGAAGAAGAGGGTGAAGAAAGTCCCGGACTGACAGAAGAGTTAGCCCCCGACATGACAATGGACGAGCTACTCGGTGACAAAAAGATGGCACCGGAAGAGGAAACAAAGGCCGCACACGAAGAAATGACGACAATCGCCGAAGTAGAGGAGGCAGCAGCCCCCCTTGTGGAGGGAATTGACGAAACGCGAATTCCTCCTCCTGAAATGGCCCCCGAACCAGAAGTAGAGGAAGTCGCCGCTGAAGCAGCAAGCCAGGTTGAGATAGAAAGCCCGGCTGAAATGCCCAGCCCGCCTTCCTTCCAGGTTGACCCTGCGCTTGGCTACCTAAACCACGCAATAGCGATTACAAACCTCTCCTTCTCCAGCGACGCCTTGGCGGCAGCAGAACACGGCTTTATACACGCGGGGATCCCTGACGGTGCCGTCTTTCGACTCGATGAGAAGGCTCCTCCCTCCCTCGTCCTTCAATGGGGAGGCCAAAAGGCGGAGCATCCCCTTTCTTCGCCTCCTCCGGAAAACACCCGTCCTTTTTTTGCGGAAAGCACCCGGGACGCTTGGATTCCCGTCAAACAGCCTCCAGGAGAATGGACGTTTTTTCTGGGAGAAAACCTCACCCCCCTTCTTGTGAAACTTAGAGTTAAGGAAAACGACTTCGCTGCTGTGGCAAGTTGGAGAGACGACAAACGTAACAATTCCTCCCTTCTTAAACTGTCTATGAAGCTCCTCGAAGAACTCATCAAAAAACTCGGATAAAGGTAATGCGTAAGCCACTTGGGGCAAATAGGGAGAGGGGGGTTTGGGGGGGCGAGTGAAGCGTCGCCTCCCCCGGATTTCTTGGAGGAACCAGCTGCGCAGTTTCCTCCAAACCACCTCCTTGCCTCAAGTGGCTTACGCATTATGCCGACACGAAAGCCGGGTGAAATTGGAAAGTTCTGCTATGAATATTGCTTTTTCAAATTATATCAAGCCCTTGGCAGTCTCACTCCTCCTCTTGGTGAGCTGCGCCGAGGAGACGGCCCAGGAACCTAGAAAAAAGGGTTCCTTAGGCTATGACTCAGACAGGGTGGAAAAGGAAAAGAAAGGGGAGGCCGAGAGTAAGACAGGAGCAGAAGGGAAGATCGGGGAAAACGTCACTTTCTCAAGCATCGAAGAGATAGAGAAAACATGTAACCAGTCCGCTGACAAATACTTCAACGAATTGCCTAAAGAGGAAAAAGAAAAACTCGCCCTTCCCGAAGATAAAGCGAAACAAATGCTCGCCAACATCTGTAAGGAAACACTCAAGAAAAAGTATCTTGAGGATGAAAAGGACATCGACGAGGCGAGGAAAATTCCCATCCCTCCTCAAGGAGTGCTCGGTATTGCGGAGGCATCTGTTGACGAAGTCCCAACAGATGTGGGAGGTGATGTCTTTGCTTCTGCCTTAAAGCAAGGTTTCATCCCCTTCTTCGAAACAGTCATGAAGATGGACAAAAAATCTGCTGAAGCCGCCGCCGATTCTGCTGCACGAGCGTTTGGATTTCTCACGAAAGGACTGGGGATCGGTTTCGCCGTGTCAGCCAGTGCGGGATACTATGTTTCAGGAAGCCTCGCACTTACTGCGGAATTTGTTTATCACAGACCCCCCAAGTCCGCCGGTGAACTTGGATTCTACTGTGCACCGGGTTTAAGCCTTGGTATCGGAACAGGTGCTTCTGTAGGAACCACTCGATCCATCATCAAAACGATTGGCTGTAGTAACACTCCCGACTACGAAGGGGGATTTCTCACGATTTACATCCCTGTCCCCAAAATGGATCTGGCCTTCAGTATTGGGGTAGACCCAGCAAAATTTGTAGACTTTGTAAACTATCTCTTCAAGGTCAACTGGGGGGATGTGACAACACCGGATAAAGTGAACGCGGAACTGGACGCGATCGACAAACTTATTGTGCAGAAAGTCAAAGACAGCCCCAATGTCTACGAGATTATCACGATTTTTACGTTTCTCTTGTTCATTGACGCAGCTCTTAGTGCTAGCAATTTCGTAAAACGAGATGCGGCTGCAGTCTCTCAGACCGGAGGGCGGACCGTTACAAAAGCTCAGACGATGGCAGCCCTGCTTTACAGTAAAATTCTCTCGCTGGAAGTTTTCAAGGACGCATTGACATGGCCTGCATTTAGAGATGTCATGCAAAATTTCCACGATAAGACTTTGCAACCCGCTGAGACATTTCCTTTCACCCGCACGCTCATAACAAAGTTCATCGAATCGGGTGCAGGATTTTGCAATTCCATTTCTCTCGCTGATAATCTGACGACTTTAAGCACTGACGTTCTTACTATAAAATCTGGTATCGGATACTCCTACTACGTCAACCCAAAGTTCAGCGGTTTCGACGGTAAGCGCGCTAAGCCTGAGGATAAGATCATCCTTTACCTCGACTCTTTAGTAGACTTGGCCAACCCCGAGAAATGGGAGAAAATGGCTAGAACATTTGATAGTAAAACCATAAAACCGGTCGACAAGGCACTGGTGGAACCCGCCCGGGAAGCCTACAATAAAGAAGTCGCCCCCGTTGTAGATGCTGCAGGGAAAGGGGTTGCAAGAAAATACGAAGAGACCGGCGCAAAAGATGTTGTGGACAAGGATCTAGCCCCGGCCGTAGGAAGCGCCGGCGAATATTTCCATGAGGGTGAATTCGGGGACGATGTTGAAAACACCTACGAAGCAGGAAAAACTGCAGCTCGGGCTACCTTTGGCCTCGCCGATGGAACCGTGGGAGACTTTGTTGCCGACAAAACCGGCTTTAAGGAAATTGGTCCTCTGAACTTCATCGCTAAGATGACAAACATGGTAAACCCCATCTATCTCTTCGAAGAATGCCTCAAACCTACAGGGGAACACATGGCCGAAATAGGGAAATCGGTTTACAGACTTTTTGCGGAGCCGCCTCCTTCACAATGAAAACATTAACAATCCCTGGGAAAATCATGTTGTCTGGCGAGTATGCCGTCCTTTTTGGGGAAGACGCGCTCGCCTTTACCATAGACCGTACACTCCGATACACAACGGAACGAAGCAAGGACGGGCGTTTCCATTTTACTACTGAATTGTGGCCCCACCCGCTCTCGCTATCTGAAGGAGACCTAACGACATCCTCGTCTGACGCCTTGCTTTTGATCGCCGCAAAGCAGGCTTTCCGTCGTTTCCCTTGCCGGCCCTTATCTGTCACGATCGAGTCGGAGATAGGTCAAACGTGGGGGGGAGGAATTTCATCTGCTGTGGCGTTGGGAACGTTCCTGTCGTTCAAACTTCACAGCGACAAGCTTGGCTCTCTCACGAAAGATGCTCAATGGGAAGCTGCCAAATTAGCGTTCGACCTGCAAAAAACTTTGCAAGGCTCTGCGTCCGGCTATGACATCCTCACTCAGTTAGTCGGTGGCTTGGTGCGCTACAAACCCAAGGGCTTCTGGCCTGGTACATGGGACTCACGCCAAGGCTTGGAGACTTCCTTTCACAGATTCATCCACATTTATGCGGGAGGAAAGGGGGCTCCCACCGGGTCTATCATGAAAGAAACGCTTGCCTGGTTGGAAAAGGATCGTCTTAAGGATGATCTATGTGTAATTTCCAAAGACCTGACTGAATCCTTCGCACAGTTTTTTAAGATTAACAGCACTGAAGCCTTAGAGAAACTTTTTCAAGCGAATCGTCGGCATACCGAGTTTTTCGCACCGTCTCCGCACGTGCCCAAAGCCCTTACGCAGGAACTCGAAGAGATTCCGCATTGTCACAGGACGTTTACTTACAAAACAACAGGGTCGGGAGGAGAAGACGCTTTGCTTCTGATTGGGGAAACCGACAGCATCCAAGTTGCTGACAAGGTGCTCAGAAGTAAGGGCTGGTACAAACTTCCTCTGTCCTTTCGCAGCAAAGGGGTTGAACTTGAGAGCAGTGATGACTGACACCTACATTGCAAAAGTACCTACGAACATTGCCTTCCTAAAATATTGGGGCAAGAGTAATGAAAGGGAACAGTGGCCCGCTAATGATTCGCTGTCGATGACCCTCGATCTTTACACCGAGACCTTGGTTCAAGTGTGGGAAGGGCCGGAGCATTGCTTTTCTTTCGCCGGGTTGGAACTTCCTCCAGACGCACCTTTTGCTCAAAAGCCACTCATGTATCTGGATTTTCTGGGTAAGAACTTAGGCTTTAAGGAGAAACTTTTTATTCGCTCGCACAACGACTTTCCCGCAAGTTGTGGAATCGCAAGCAGTGCGAGTGGGTTAGGTGCGCTCACTCTTTCTGCCTTAGCGTGTTGGACGAGGTCGGACAGTTTCGAAGCTCTTGAGGAGAAAGGCTACACTCGTGGTGCTATAGCGTCCCTGGCACGCTACGGTTCTGGTAGTGCTTGTCGCAGCTTCTGGGGAGGCTTCGTTCGCTGGTACAGAGGTGTATCTGTCGATCAACAAACGGTTAGCCAAATTTTTCCTGCAACTCATTGGGCTTTACGGGATCGTATCGTTATCCTTTCTGCGGAAAGAAAATCCTTGAGTTCGACAGATGGGCACAAGCTCGCTTGGACAAGTCCCTTATTTGCCAAGCGGCTAGCAGTCTTGGAGGAGCGCGGCAAGAGAATTGAAGACGCCCTTGCGAGAAAAGATCTCTCCAGACTCGGTCCTCTTCTTGAAGAAGAAGCTTTGGAAATGCACGAAGTCATGAAGCAATCCCGTCCCCCGTGCGTATATTTGGGGGAGGACACCCATAGGTTCTTGGACACACTTCGTAAAGTAAGGCAGCAAGAGCACCTTGCTTGTTATTTCACCCTGGACGCTGGGCCTAATGTCCACCTGATTTACGAGGAAAAGGACAGTAGGAATGTAGACCCTCTGACGAAGGGTTTGCGGTACTTGGATGTGGGAGTGGGAGCAGGGCCTCAGCTATCATGCAAACAACGATAGAAGGTCTTCCTTTGTAATCTGTAGTGCCTTAGCTCCCGAACTTACGACTGCTTCAGCAAGGGCTTTCTTTTTCTCCTGCAGAAGGAGAATCTTTTCCTCCACCGTATCCTTGGCCACCAAACGGTAGACCATAACTGGCTTTGTTTGTCCTATCCGGTGTGCGCGATCGGCCGCTTGTGCTTCAACCGATGGGTTCCACCAGGGATCTACGATAAATACATGGTCGGCAGCGGTGAGGTTTAACCCGGTTCCTGCGGCTTTCAGTGACAAGAGAAGGACTTGATGGTCGTTCTGGTTTTGAAATTGGTCAACGATTGCCTTTCTGTTTTTTGTCGAACCATCAATACGGTCAAACGAGATTCCTTCCTTTGCGAGAGCGTTTCCAATCAGATCGAGGAAACCAGTCCACTGAGAAAACACGAGAGCTTTGTTTCCTTCATCAACGCATTCCCTAAGACAAGAGAACAGCCGCTCAACTTTTGAGGATGTTTCTGCGACCTGTCCGGGCACAAGGCCTCTGTGGCAAGAAGCCTGGCGCAGTCTCAAAAGTAATTCCAGCACCTGCAGCATATCTTTACCCTGGTTGAGCTTCTGTAAAACCTCGGAGCGTGTAGCGGCAAGCAGGCTCTCGTAGACATTTCGCTCATCCTCATCCAACTCGCAATAAAGGATGGTATCGGTACGCATGGGAAGCTCCGCTGCCACCTTGGATTTTAACCTACGCAGAATGAAAGGTTTCAATCGTTTTTGAAGCCTTGCGGCGATGTCTCCGTCACCTTGGGACATAGGGCGAACGTAGTGGTTGATGAATTCTCTCTTGCTTCCCAGAAGTCCGCGGTTCAGGTAGTGGAACTGGCTCCATAAGTCTTCCAGTCGATTTTCCAAGGGAGTACCTGAGAGGGTAATGCGAGACCTTGCTTTTAAGGCATAGGCTGCATGGGCGACTTGAGATTCCGGGTTCTTGATGTTCTGCGCTTCATCGAGAATGGCAAGATCCCAGAACCTGGATAACAACACCTCGTCCATGCGGAGAAGCGAATAGGTAGTCACCACAACGTCTGCGTCGTTGTCGATCGTACGTTTAGGACCGTGATACACGCAAACTTTCAAGCTCGGGCGAAAACGGTTGATTTCCCTTTCCCAGTTGAAGATTACGCTTGTAGGTGCAACAACAAGCGACGGTTTTGCGAGCACACAGATGGCCTGCAAGGTTTTTCCAAGCCCCATATCATCAGCAAGCAGGGCCCCCAGGCCCCATTTTTTCATGAAGGTGAGCCATGAGACGCCTTCCAGCTGATATTTGCGCAGGCTTGTTTGCAGATCACTTGGGATTTCAACCTGCGGAATGCCCGAAAAATCCTCTAGCGATTCTTGCAGCTCGATCAATGCTTGGGGCACATCTTTTTCAACACCTTCGCACAACGTCAGGAGGTCTCTGGCCATGCAGTAGTGAAGCTCCCCAGTTTCGCTCTTTGCCGACAGAAGATCATGGAGCGTGTCTCCATACCGGTTGAGCCAGTCTGTAGGAAGGGCTGACCAGCCCCCGTCAAGTAAGGGAACAAGTTGTTCACCATTTTTCCAAGCTTCCAGTACGCGTAGCGAATCGACTTTACCACCCTGACTTGTATGGAAATGCATGTCGAAACGAATTTGGTCGCCCACAGTCGAAACGTTCAATTTAGCATCGAGAGGGGTATGCAAAGAAAATTTCGCAACTCCATTTCCGCACAAATCCACGTGTGCATTGAAAAGTTTCTGCATAAAGAAGAACGCCTCTGTGCCCGAAAAAGCCTTCGTTTCTCCAACAGACAGGGTGTGCTCGGATTGCAACAAGGTTTGCAGTCTTTTTTCTTCCTTTTCGTCGCGAATAGGGATTTGATCACCTAGTATTTCCATTTCTCCGCTTATTATTTTTGCAACAACCGGATCCCCGTACACGATGAGAGGTATGACCTGCAGTCTAGCTCCATCAGCCTTTGTTTCAACTAATAGCCGGGGGGGAACTTTGATCTGCTGAGGAAGTTTACGGGACTGAATTTCAATCCCCAGCTTTTGCTCGAGTTGAGGGAGGAGTCGTGACACAAGTTCGGGTATTTCTCTCAACCCAAAGCGATGACCCTCGGCCAACATCTTAATTTCCTCGGGGCTTAACTTCCCATGACCGAAGGGTCTTAACGAGCCGTCTTTCATGAGGGCTGCGCCGTTGCGAAACGTCTCATGAATGTTCGGGTCCTGCAAACCGAACAAACGGACACCCCCTGACACATCTTCCACGCGAGCGATGAATCCGGTCCTTAGTCCCTTGCATAGGACGGGTTCACCATCGAGCGTAATATTCTGACAGACCTGCAATTCCTTTATCAGATTGGGCATGAGGGAAGGAGGGACGAGACCATTTTGAAAGCCTTTAAGGAGGATATCGACCGCAAGATCTTCTTTTCCCGGCACAACCTTAGGGCCGGGCACTCTTCCCGAAGCAAGCGACGTAATAGAAGTGGATAAACGAAACGATTTTCCGTCTTCATCAATGATCATTCGTTCAAAATACAAAAAGCCTGTTTTTCGCGTGAAACGATAACTGATCTTTGGGACTGGCTTGGCTTTTATCGACGAAATTTGATCGACGCCGGTTTTCTTCAATTCAATTGCTACGGCCAGGACATGCAGACACGGGTCGTCTTTACCGTTGCAATCGCAGTTCCAATCTTCGTCACTCAGCCATAATGAAACCTTGTGACTCAGCGCTTTCCCCGATTCCGACACACGAAACGAGACAGCATCGTTCTCATGCTTTTCTGAAAAAAACTCAGAGCGTCGATTCAGTTCCACTGCTTGCGACCAATGCTTGGAAGAACATGCCGATCGCACTGTGGTCAGGAACTTATTAAGTTCGCCTTTTTTCGCAGTGGTCTCCCGCATGTGTACAGAGCCTTTCCGAGTCTTGTCCTGTCTGTGAACGAGCAAAAAATCCCCAAATGTCATAACTCAAGTAGGCCCTTGTGGCAAGGATGTGGTTTGGAGGAAACTGCGCAGCTTGTGGCAAGGAGGTGGTTTGGAGGAAACTCCGCAGCTGGTTCCTCCAAGAAATCAAAGTCGAATCACATATCTTCGTTTCCAGAGTTGCTCAGCTCGATAGTGAAGGTCACGGAAAGAAAGATCCAGAGGGCTTAGAAGAGCGTTGGAGTCTGGCGAAGTGTCTATCTTGATGTTCTCGATCACGTTGCGAAGACCATCCCGTCCTCTCCATTCATGCAAGGTCATGATTAGGTACAGACTTTGGCGATAGGCCTCCTCAGCTTGAATATTCCCAAACTGATGAAAGGGAGTGTTAAGGACGGCAATAGAAAGAAAAGACTCTGCATTATGGGAAAAACTAAAGGGCTTACACTGTGGCTGACATTCTGAGACGAATTGCGCGATCCCTTCTTCAAACCAACTGGGCAGGGGGCGAAAACCCGTCATTTGACCAAAGAGAGCGTGGATCAACTCATGTATAAGGACTGTTTTTAGATGCTGAAGATCTGGTGACGACTTGACGGGGACGTGAATCCGCCCATCGTAAAGCGCCTCCGCCCACTGAGGTGAGGTCGGGTTTAGTGTTCCGAAATGATCGGGGGGATCAAGTAGAACCTCAATAGCCCGACGAGGTTCGCGGAAAGAGAAGTCGTCCATCAAATCATCTAGGGCCTTTTCTAAAAAACTCAGCGTTTTTTCTGCCACATCTCGGTAGCCGTCTTCAAAGGTGATTAGGAAAAGCCTTGTGTTGATGGTTTGTAGGCGATGGGCGCGCCTTGCCTTATTCCGCAAAGCCTGAACCCTTTGCGAGATCTGCTTGTCTCCCCGATACCGAAGCTTGCTAAGCACGTTCGCAGCTTCTGAGTACCTCCCTTTACTTTCGAGAACCTGGGAGTAAATCTCCCATACATTCGAGTCAAGTTCCTTCTGGTTTGTGATCAGCCACAGTATTTTCTCTTCTGCCGCATCGAGTTCGTTACGCACATGGTGGCAATACGCCAGCCCCGTAGCAGCCTCCTGAGAGGGACGGAAGGCCTCAGCACGCTTGAAAAGTTCGATCGCCTGTTCACAGAGGCCCGTTTTTAAATTCAGCCAACCCAACGCGATCAAGATCGGGTCAAGCTGATTTTGAAGCCATGAATATAAAATAGGGCTGTGTCCAGTCTCCTTAAGGGAGCTTTCCACAAGAGATAGGCTGTGTCCGTAATCGCCTGCGACAAAGTAGGCTCGGACCTTCTGCACGATTGCTTTTTCTGCAACAGACATCTGATGGTCCTGGGAAGGGGACAAGGATTCGGGTATAGGAGGACTTACAAGAGGAGGCTGAGGAGGGGGGGGAGTCAGCTCATTTGTGCTTTCTTCTCTCGGCTCAACGAGACTATAAATGTAGACTGCGCCCAAGGTACCCAAGGTAAGAAGTGAGAGGATTAGGAAAGCGGTTTTTTTTTCGACCATCAAAGCCTCTCCTGCCTATCATTTTTGTTGCAAGGACGGGTGTTTGAGGGAAAACTGTCCAGCCAATGCGTCCTCACCACTTCCTTGCCTCGAATTCCCAACGGATGAATATTATGAACAGAGAAAACAAGCCTGGTGTGAGAACCATTACAACGAATCGCAAAGCCTTCCACGAGTACGAAATCCTTGAAAAGTGGGAAGCCGGTATCGCATTGCTCGGGACCGAGGTCAAGTCAATCCGGGCAGGCAATATTACCCTCGGTGACGGTTGGGTGGATTTTTCCAAGGACCACGAAGCCATTCTCCGTCAAGTCAATATCAACCCATACTTATACGGTAATATACAGAACCATGAACCGCAAAGGCCCCGCCAACTGCTATTGAAGAAGAGCGAGATAAAGAAACTTAGCGAGTTTGTCACGCAACAAGGACTTACCGTGGTTCCCCTTCGGGTTTTCATCAAGGGCCAGAGGATCAAGATCGAAATCGGCCTCGCCCGCGGAAAAAAGCTTTACGACAAACGCGAAGCGAAAAAGGCCCAGGAAGCTGCGCGTGAGCTAGAGAGATCCCGACAGAAGTGAACTCCCTGTGCGTTATAGTCTCCAACGCGCGCCAAACCTGACTTCAACAACATTTAGGACATAGCTATCAACACGAAATGTGGTCCCATCGGGTCGATCTGTGTCGCCGACGTTGAACGCGTACTGAGAAAACACTGCTCCTGCCAGGATATCGAAAGACGAGTCTGTAGGAACAATCATGTGGAAGCCTAACTGCCAAACAGTCCCAAGAAGGCTGTCTTCTTTGGTCAGAGCAACTCCCTGATCGTCCTCTCCTTCGAAGTTAGCGAGAGCCATACCGGCTCCCAAACGGACCACTGCGTGCAAATTTTCTGCAAGATTGTAACCGTAGCCGATCTTGGCAACGCTGCCAAACAGTACCCGCAGATCGCCGCGGGAGTCACCTATCTGGCCGGACATGAGGTCGAGGCCAACATCCATCCGGGTCCAGCTTCCCAGCGATTTGACGTAACCAGCCTCAGCGTTGATATCCCACGCCAACCTTGGCGAGCCGCCTCCCCCTGCATGACGACTTTGTCCAAAACCAAGTCCAAGACCTAAGTAGGGGTGACTCTTGACCTTCTTATACTGAACATAGGCAGGGAGAACCGGCTCGTCAGGGTCATAAAGCTCGGGTGAAGAGGGGGGGGTGTAATCTTCTCCCTGGGCAAAAAGTAAGACGGGGAACATGAAGATAATAAGGGCTGCTAAAATCTTTTCTGACCTCATAAATGCTCTTTCCATTCCAAACTCCTCCCTTGCAAACAATCCGGATTCTAGATAAAAAAGACAACACGTCCGATAATCTTAAGGCGTATCGTAGTAACTGACTAGTCATCTCTGACGGCCGCATAGCGATGGGCAGAGAGCGACTAGAGTGCCCAAATGAGAGGCTTCCATGGCATCGGCAACAAAAAAAGCTAAAATCCGCAGAATCTTAAACCTCGCAAAAGCTGCTAAAAAGCGAAAGAATTTTGAGAAGAAATTTGGCTCGACGCCTAAACTTCTCCCGCTCGACATGCCCAATGCAAATGAAAAGGCTATGAAAAAGGCTGAGTGATGGGTTTTCTCAAGTGCGGCTATTTCATCGTCATGTTTTTTATCATGACGCTTTTGACTACTTTTTCGCTTATCATTTTAGATTTTCTTTATAAAGTTGTTGGCAAGACCATTCCTGCCAAGGTGGCTCATGGCTTTGGCCTTTTTTGGGGCCGGGCGATCATGTCTCTTACACCGGGTTGGGGGGTGCGCATCAACGGCAGGGAAAATCTTCCTACAGACGACCTTGCGTACGTCATCGTCGCGAATCACGAAAGTGCGACTGACATCTTCACGATCTACTTGCTAGGTATTCATTTTGTCTGGTTGAGTAAGGTGGAAATTTTTCGTGTTCCGTTTCTCGGTCGGTGTATGAAGATCTGTCGCTACGTTCCGGTAAAGAGAGGGGACAAAGACAGTCACAAGGAAGCACTACAGCTTTGCGCCGAGCGCCTTCGACAGAGGATTCCCGTCCTTTTCTTCCCGGAAGGTACGCGCTCGCTGGACGGCAAGCCTAAGCCGTTCAAAATCGGGGCTTTCAAGCTTGCTTTGGATGAGAAGGTCCCGGTGCTACCGGTCGTCCTTTCTGGTGCGGGCCGGCTATTGAAAAAAGGTGGCGTGTGCCCCAGCGATGCTGTTTTGCACATTCAAGTCCTACCGCTAGTCTATGCCCATGAAAATGAAGGTGTGGAAGCGTACACCGAGCGCGTACAGAACATCATTGTACGGGAACATGAAAAACTTGAACATAAATAGGGAGAGGGGGGTTTGGGGGGGCGAGGGAACCGTCGCCCCCCCAAGAAAAACACTATCTCTTCAGATTCACAATCTCCTCGACCAGGGTGTCGGAAGTTGTGATCGTACGTGAGTTGGCCTGGAACATCCTCTGTGTCCGGATCATCTCCACGAACATACCCGCGAGATCAACGTTGGACTCTTCCAGGGTTGATGAGAGAAGAGAACCACGAGAGCCTGTCTCAGGCGAGCCGACGTTCGCTGGGCCGGACTCAATCGTTCCCAGGAACTGGTTCTTACCCCCCTTCACCAGACCGTCTTCATTGGGGAAGGTTGCAAGAGCGATACCGGCAAGAACCCTCTGTATCCCGTTCGTGAAAATCCCCACAACTTTGCCATCAGTAGTGATGTTCAAAGTCTTGATCTGACCGGCTTCGTAACCATCCTGCTGGTTGAAAATTGCCGAGGAGGATCCCGCAATAGAGGTGGAAACATTCACCCCGCGACCTTGCTCCGCTCCCACGTTCTGACCGAAATCGAAGTTGATGACCTGAGCTGGGAAGGCACCGTGAGAAAAATTTACCTCGGATGTAGCTGTTTCCTCGGTAGCCAGGAGACCAAATTTGTCGAACGAGATCTTACCATTTGCGAAAAACTTAAGATCGGATTCACTCGGATCTGTCACCTCCCTTGAATCCACCCCCGCATGCCATTCCCAATCAGAGGCGTCCAGGTCAGCCGACGTCTTTTTGAAATAGACAGTCGTCAAATGGGCTCGGCCGTGGCTGTCAAATACAGTAAGAGACGTACTGAAGTTGCTCGTCTTATCAGGTTCCATCGCGTCGAACGGCTGTTCGATAACATCGGCACGGGAATCCAGCTGGATGTTGAGAAAGACGTTTGCCGACGCCTTGGGAGGAAGGGTGTTTGTCTCAATTCTGATGTCAGTCAAACGTGAGGACAAGCGTCCTGCGTCATTCGCCATGTAACCTTGGATGCGCCCACCGTTGGGGTCAGAGAAGTAACCATCTTTGTCGAAACCGTGCGTTCCTACTCTGGTGAAATATTTCCCTGACGTCTCGAGCACGTTTGAGCCAGGGCGCAGGGCGACGAAAAAGCCCCCTCCCTGAATCGCAAGGTCTGTCAGGTTGTCGGTAACTTGCAGACCACCTTGGGTGTGAAGGGTTTTCACCCTCGACAGACGCGACCCGCGTCCGATCTGCGAGCGCGCACCACCACTTCGCAAGTCTTGCGCAAGGATGTCCTCAAACTCCGCACGGTCACGCTTAAACCCTTTCGCGTTAGCGTTAGCAAGGTTGTTGGCAATTACCGACATGTTGTCCGAGTTGACGGAAAGACCCGTTACTCCGGTGAAAAGTGCTTGGGCTACCATGTCATCCTCCCAGTAATGTGGAACATATTCAAGTTAACACGCCAGAGTCCCGTGGGAAGGATTGTTGCAAAAACTCATTAATTGAAAGAAGGGAGAAGCCACTTGGGGCAAGGAGGTGGTTGGGAGGAAACTGCGCAGCTGCTTCCTCCAAGAAATCCGGGGGAGGCGGCTTACGCATTACCTACACGATCGTGTTGAATTTGGGATTTGTCATGTCCGTGGGGGAACTTGTATTCTTTTTGGCCGGCGTCGCAGGGGCGCCTTTTTCTTCCTGAAAACGTTGAAATTCCTGTGGTTGCAGTGTGGGAGAGGGAACTCCGTCTTCTCGTGGATTTTCAACAACATCTTTCCAAGCAACATAGAGAGTGCTCAGAATTTTTTCGACACTTTCCAGGTTCTTGATATCGTTCTTTATATTGCCTTCAATGAGCTTGTCGATCATGAACACGTAGAGGTTTTCCAGATCGGCAGCAAGACTGCCACCGGCTTTGAAATCAAGCGTCGCCATCAGCTCGGAAATGATTGCAGTAGCCTTACTGATGCAGCGACCCTTTTCAGCAACATTTTTCTCTCTCATTGCTGTTATCGCCTGCTTGACGAAGCGTATAGCTCCTTCATAAAGCATGAGGAGGATTTTTTCACGACTTGCCGTAACAATTGCGGTTTTTTGGTACTGACGGTATGGATTGCTCACGTGTTCACCCCCTTATGCTATTTCTGCTGATCCAGAGCGAAACGCGCCTTGAGGAAATCGCTTTGCCCATGCAAGTCCGACAGCTTGCCTTCCAAGCGATTGAACTGACGTCTGATCATCTTTTCCTTGTCTTCCACCTGGCGCTGACGTCGCTCAATCTCTTTATCCTGGGTCTCTATGATTCGGTCGAGGCCCCGCAGTCTTGACTTGATCGCTCCAAATCCAGGGTCGCGGAAATTTTTCAACTTCTGCGCTAACGCCTCTGCCACACCTACCGAATCACGCGAATGTATAAAGAGATTAGCAACACTATCGTAATCTTCGGCAAGTGCCGCTTTCACTTTAGATTGGTCCATATTGAGACGCCCTGTTTTGGGGTCCGTCGTGATACCTATCTCAGCAAGAGTGTTAAACCTTTCCCCTCCTTTCGGAAAAGAGGCAAGAGACGTCTGTAGTTGCCTTATGACAAACTTAATCGTCGAATCCCCCGAAAGAACTCCATACTGTCCTGTCTCAGGGTCTTCCACGAACTGACCATTGATAAAACCAGCGACCTCGTTGTATTTCTCAACAAAGGTCTTTATGGACTCAAAAGTAGCTTCTATGTCATGGACGACACTTAGCTGAACACGTGTTCCCGGCTCAGAACGCCGGACGTTTAACGTCACGCCATCCAGCAAGTCTTCAAGAATATTATCGCTGTCCGTAATCGGAACATCTTCAAAAAGTATGTCAAGGTTTCTTCCGGAAACCTGCTCTTTGAATTCCAAAAACGTCGTATCTTCGTCTATCGAAACTTTCGCCTCATGCCCCGACTGCTCGCTGATGACAAGTAGACGGTAGGGATCGGGTTGGTACTTAGTATTGATTATCATTGCACGGACACCGGCATTCGCATCGTTGATCTGGTTCACAACTTTGTCCAGTGTCGAGTACGGTTCAACAACGATTTCCACTTCCTCACCGTCATCTCGTTCAATCAGCATGAAACCAAAACCCACCGGCGTGCTGTCCTTGTCGGGAAACCCATAGGCCAGCTCCTTCTCCGCCTTAGCTAGCGCCCGGACCTCCATCTCATAGCTGCCCAGCATGGCCGTTGAAACGACGGCACCGTCGATGATGTCCGGATGAGAAGAGTCAAGCTTCAATTTGTAGAAATCGTACCGTGTTTTAAGATTGTTCAGGGCTGTGTCAAGGTCTCCGAGAAGCTGCCCCAAATGTTCAACTTCCTTTTTTTCCGTCTCAGTTTTCGTTTTCCTTTGCTTTGCGGTTTCGACAGGAACTTTTTGCACCTCGATCAAATTCTCGACCATCTTTTCATCAACGCCCGCTGCTTTAAGCCCTGGATTGAAATTAATGTTCATAAGGCTAAAATATCCTTAAGCCAAGAAGGGGTCTCAATGCCATTTACAACCCAGTTCTTTCAACCAGAGTGGGGCGCGCAACGATCCCAGCTCCTGCAAAGTTCGCTTCGCGATCCCTACATGGGTTATCCCATTACGCACGAATATCCTATTGTTCTTAACCCCAAACACGGGGCATTCAGCATCTGCGCCCTTAACGATGGGCGTCTTGCGGCTCATGCAAATATGTGGCCGCGCTCCCTCATAGACGCGCGGACGAAGCAGAACTTTCGCATAGCACTGATAGGCAACGTTGCCACGCACCCCTCGTACCGAGGTCAGGGGATTATGCGTACTCTGTTCGAGTTTGTTTTCGAAAAAGCACATGACGAGCAACTCGAAGCTCTCATACTGTGGAGTGACCTAGATCAATTTTATCAAAAACTAGGCTTCGCAGCATTCGGCACAGAATACCGATGGGTGTTCGGTGCCAACGCATTCGATGAATTCAAAGGCCCGGCAAATTTTGCCGTGGAAAACAAACTCCTCTGGAATGCGAGACGATGCGAGACCGCCCTAGCCGCACGCCACGCAACCCGCTACACCTTGGAACGCAACAGTGAGGAATTTGCATCCTTGCTTCACATTCCCGACTTACTTCTCATAACATGTTCCGTGTTTGACAAACTTCAGGGCTATGGCCTTGTCGGGAAAGGGGCAGACATGGTCGGGGTCATCCACGAATGGGGGGCCTCTGACCCTTCCTGTCTCCTGGGACTCATTCGGGAAGCATTCGTTCAGACGAAGCTCACGGAGCTTATGCTTCTTACCCCTCCCGATTTTGAGAAAGACTGGAGCGAGCAGCTTCACCCGCTGGCGAAACGTGTGACGAAACATGCCATGGCTCTAGGGAAAATTTTGCCGGATTCAAAAATTCTGGATTTTGCGGATAGCTGCTTTGTCTGGGGATTAGATTCAATATAGGAAACTGTAAAGGAGAGCGTTCCTTGGCATACGCTAACCACCCAGCAATTTAAGAGCCATTTGGGGAATTGCGTTGGCTTGCGCTAGGACGGAAACTCCTGCCTGGGTGAGGATGTTGTTCTTGGCAAGTTCGGATGTTTCGTCGGCAATGTCAACGTCCTTGATACGGGAACGTGCTGCAGACAGGTTTTCCACTGAAATACTGATATTGCGAATCGTCGAGTTCAAGCGGCTTTCAACCGCTCCTAATCCACCACGCAAGGAAGCAACTTCCTCAATCGCACCATCGATTATATTCAAGCTTCTTTGTGCTGCGAATTTATCAGATACATTGACATCTTCCAGCCCGAGTTTATCAGCATTGATGTCAAGTTTGAAAGCATCGAAAGAGATACGGTCAACACCGAGTAGGTTGGAACCTTCCGTATTGATCTGGAAATCGAGGGAGCCTCCCGTACCGTCGAGGAGAAAAGTTCCGTTAAACTCCGTAGCGTTTGCGATACGGTCAAGCTCTTCCTTCAAGGCCTGATATTCCTCATTTAGATATCGCCTTTCCTTCACCCCTACGGTATCGCTTGCTGCTTGAACACCAAGCTCACGGAGGCGGATGAGGATGTTTTGGACTTCGTTCAGACCCCCTTCCGCAACTTGAATGAGACTGACACCGTCCGAAGCGTTGCGCTGGGCTTGCACAAGACCACGAGTTTTAGCCTGTAATTTTTCCGAGATAGCGAGTCCAGCAGCGTCATCACCAGAACGGTTGATACGATACCCACTTGCCAGCCGTTCGATGGAAGTGTCGAGCAATTTCCGGGTATTTCGCAAATGCCGTTGCGCGATGAGCGACGAGACATTGGTAGCGATACGTAAACCCATAAGCTTCCTGAAAAGTGAAGTGTATGCTTCTATAAACTAGGTTAGCCCGGGACCTTCAAAAAAAAAAGACTCGCAAGTAGGCAATAATAACCTAATGTCCGCATGACGAGGCAAATTCATGGAGGAACCAGCTGCGCAGTTTCCTCCAAACCACCTCCTTGCGCTAATGGAGGTGCGATGCAAAGAAGCTAATAGCCTCTCGATGGCTGGGGCGAAAAGAAGGAGTGGGATGCACCATGCTTCTTAGAAAGCTCCTAAACCCGATTTCTTTGTCCTTGCACGCAGCTAACTCAGGGACCAGTTGAAAGACAGCGAGTGTTTTCGCAAAACAGCCAGCATAAGATGGCTCCGGATCTTCCGTGTTAGCCATGAAAAAAAGGGCGGAAAAGCTGTTTGGAAACGGTGTCCCCCTTAATTCTTCCGGCAGGTATTTTCCCGTAGTGAGGAAATACAGAATGAGACCTACTGAAAACATGTCAGATTTTGAGCATGCTTGTCCCTCTATAAGCTCTGGCGAGCTAAAAATAGGAGTCCCATCCATCGTCCGTTGCGCGATTCCTAAAGCTCGAGAACTTCCCCAGTCGATGATTTTTATTTGGTTATCTCGGATGGTTAGGTTCGCCGGTTTCAAATCACTATGGCACACTTCGTTTGATGCAAGCACCTCAAGAGCAAGTGCCAATTGATATCCTATTCGCATCACTTCTGGGATCGGAAGCGTGCCTCCACGTTCCATGACGTAATGCTGTAGGTCTTGCCCTCCGTACTCCATGACAAGTTGGTACGATCTTTCATGCACGTCACCCTTCGATATGATGCCGATAGGCTCCGCAAAATAGGGACTTTGGGACGATAAGCGCATCATCACGTCAAATTCATTTGATGCCTGATGATGCCCATCCCCCTTTATCCATTTTTTGAGCACAACCTGACGGAGGGTTTCTCCTTTCGAAGGTTCCAGCAGGGATGCATGAGTGAGCGAGACGATCCCGTATATTCCCACACCCAAGACTGCTGCGTCGTCGTGTAACAGCATCCTCTCATATCTCGGATTTAGCTTCACAATGCCATATCCGAACAACAGAGATGCCTTTAAAGACAAAAGAGCACACCAAAGTCGGATCGACCGCTGGGACATTATTTTATCTCCATCTAATCTGTCCTAAGGATGTCAAATACTTTGAATAAAATCAAGATGTTATATTAGATCGGAAGCAAGAAGCAGGAGGTGGTTTGGAGGAAACTGTGCAGCTGGTTCCTCCAAGAAATCAAGAAATCGACGAGACGTAAGCTTAGAAGCGTACGTAAGATTTCAGCGCAACTGTGAACGTGTCAGAAACATACTCAGCATCACGTCCAGCAAAAGGTCGGTCGTAGTCTACATCAAGAGCAAGTGGCAAGTTGTACCCACGCCCGTCAACACTGGCGCCTACACCGTACTTATGCACAAGTCCACTATCTTTGCGATTTTCCAGTGTTGTGGTCAAACCAAGATCTTGTGTTTCGATTGTTGCCTTCACAGCTGAGTCGTAATCGTAGCTGTAACGACCTTTGACGACAAAAGCTTTCAAAACATCCGTGGCAGCACCCAGTCCAAAAGCAGCTTGTACGAAACCTTTTCGGCTGAGATTTGTCTTTTCAGATGTTACCTTTGCTCCACCGAGTTCTTTTGGCAAAGTCATCTTAGCTTTGTTTAGTCCCCATTCTTCTTGGTCTTGCCATGAGAGGACGACGCCATTGACTGGTTCAAGGTCAACGTTGAATCGGAGTCCCAGGTCATAGTACCCGCTACCAGTTCTTACGAGAGCCTGTGCTTCTTCGGCTGTTTTGAATTCATTTTTACCCGTTGGGAAACGAACACCTAAGCCTGTGGAAGCTGTGACCGTGTCATTTTTGAACAAGTTGTAGAGAGCACCGACTTCGATGTCTCCAAGACCAGTTTGACCTTTGTATGTCTTGTTAGCTTCTTTATCTTTCATGGAGTTGTTAAAAAAAATCGGTGCCACAACTTGAAGGGACAGTGGGTCGAGCAACCCATATTCCGCAACTACCGCTGTGCCGAAAACAGTAGATTTTTTATCTCCCTTAACTTCTTTTCCGTCTTTGTCGTAACCTCTGCTTGTTGTTACTGCAGAATTCACCAATCGGAAACGGCCGACGTTCCTGGGAAGCGTTTGGCCTTCACCAACCGCAGCGTGGAATTTTGTAGCTTCGGTGGTCATTTCCTCGGCAAACGCGTTAGCGCCCAAGGTTAGAGCAGAAGAGACTGCAAGGTAAGATAGTTTAAACATTGCCTTTTTCAAAGCATTCTCCTTTCCTAGAGAGTTGAGTTTAGAAACTTCAAGAAGCTGAAATAAAAAAGAAAAGTGCTCTTGAACTCGTTTCCTAACGTTGAGAGATGATTGTAATTACATCAAAACTTGGGCGATGGGAAGGCTTTGCAAGCAATGCTTATGCGGCGGAACCTGCCCGGGCTGGCAAAATTAGGCTTAAGGTAAGACTAGGTTCATGCCGAAACAATGTCGTGAGGAAATGAGGGAGGATCGGTGCGGACCTTAATTAATGCCAGTATTACAATCGCTTATCTGCTTTTCGTGCAGGCGTGTTCGCCGTCCAACCTTGACTTGCCTAAAATAAGCGGGGCAAAGGCGACGCAATGTCCGCCTGGGTCCTCGTTGAGCGGGAGCGAGTGCCTGCCTTCCAAGGAAAAGAAGAAGGAAGAACCTTACTCCGCCGACGCCGAATCTGCCGTTCCCGACTACCAGTCTGCAGCCCTGGGAGACAAGTTTGGAAGGCAGGTGCCTGATATAAAGAGGAAGAAGAAAGCTCCCGAGGACAAAGAAAAACTTTTCCTCGTCCAGAAGATTGATGCATACCGACCGGTTTTTTTAAATCTGACGAAGCCGAATGACGCCTTCATGTGGAAAGTTGTCGACAAGTTTCTCTGGAGTCGGGACGTAGATGATAAGGAAAACCCCGTTTGGGAACGAAACGAGGCGGAAACAATCTCAGTCCACCAGCCCTTGCCTGAAGCCGCTACACACGACTATGAGCGCGGGGACAAATTCAAAATATTTGGTCACACCCTAAGCCTTACTTTGGGTTGGCCTCGTCACAAAACTGCAGTCATTTCGGAATACCTTGACGCAGGTGACAATTGCAGTCCTCAAAATCAACAGCCCCCTGCAATATGTACTGTGATCGCTCCTCCCAAAAAATATACGCGCGTCTATCACAAGGATGGCCCCATGACCGAAGAAGTTTTCGAAGCTTGCAAAAGGCAAGGCGAGGCCGCTGTTGCAGGTGCTTTCCCCGCTGCCGAAGACACAATGATCTGTGCGACCGTAGCTGCGGGGTCGGAACAAATGTTTGACAGTCAAACGATGATGTATGGGGGGAGTAACTTCAACCTTCAGGATTTCTATCAGAAGCAGACTTTGGTTATTTGGCGTGCAGAACCCTACCCTGGCTACGCCTGCCTGGGCGATATTGCTACGAATACCACTGAGTCACCGTTATTTTCCACCGATGCTTCGGGGATCCCGGGGCAACAATCTGATCTCATGGCAAACAACTGTATCAATAAGCAGTATCTCCTTCCTGGCAAACTTGTCGAGATTCTCAGTCGTGATGACATCGCCTTTTACGAGATAGAGCCTGAGAACCCGAATGAAGGCTTCGCGGACGCTAACTTCTTCTATGCCATCAATATTGAGGGCATGAGTGCGAGTGCAAAAAAGAAAGCGGAAGAAGAAGCGAAGGTTTGGGTGCTGAACAGGAAGTATGCGAATATTTTGCCTTCTATGAGCCTCCCCAAACGTCCATGAGGGAAGCCACTTGGGGCAAGGAGGTGGTTTGGAGGAAACTGCGCAGCTGGTTCCTCCAAGAAATCCGGGGGAGGCGACGCTTCACTCGCCCCCCCAAACCCCCCTCTCCCTGTTTGCCCCAAGTGGCTTACGCATTACGGTGGTGAGCTTCTAAGCTCGGTCAAGGCATCCTGGCTTATCCTGAAGAAAGTTCCGAGGCAGTGGACGATCCGTGGCTGTTGGACACCGAGCAGGAGTATAAGGCCCTTCTTCAAAACCACGTCCATAGGGGGCGTGCGATATTTTTCGGGACCCACTTTAATTTGCCCATTCTTGAAATCGATTTGAAAGTAGTTCTCTTCGAGGCGAAAGTTCAGGAAGAGTTGCTCGACTTCTTTATCAGCGTTCACCTTTATCTGCAAGTCGCAGGGGCCTTCTCCTCGCAAACAGAGCCAGTCTGGGTGACGAAGTTCCTCTCGCAGCATTTCCTTGCTGATGAACTGAAGCGAGGTCCCCATTTTCAGATAGTCGATGATTCCTCGAAGGAAAATAATGCTGTCCGAGTTTTCATGGACAAGTTTGTAGCCCGCAATGGAATCGTCGGTGTAAGCTTGCGTGGCAAAGACTTTCGTCTCCTCACCCAGGACGTGGATTTTCATATGACCGGAGGGAACAAGTTTCTCGCGGTCACTCCCCGACAGAAACACGGCAAAGCCTTCAAAACTTAGGTTTGCAACCGGTAGCCAATCATCACGACTGGTAATAACAAAAGCAAAGTCAGGATGTGAGACGGAGAAACGTTGGTGTCGCCGAGAGTCTTTCAGTGCTGTAACCGCAAAGTGGGTCTCCTCGGACCTGGTCTCAAAAGGCAGGAGTTTTCTTACGAAACGCCATAGCGATTTTACGAGCCTATGCACATGATACCTCGCCAAATGCCGACTCCCTTCCCAAAGGGCCCACTTCAATTTTATGGCGCCTTTAACATTTTGGAAAGGTCTTAACCTTTTTTCATCTAGCAGGTGTCATAAAGCACATCTTGTAATTGGATTCCTGTAAAACAGAGGAAACTATGACTCGAGCGAGATGGTCCATCGGAATTTTCCTGATCAGTGCAGCCTGCGGAGGGGATAAGATAGCAGATAAACTTATGCCCCCCGACGGGAAGCTTGATATTGCACGCCTGGAGCAAGAAAGGAATAAAGGCAAACAAAACAGTGATGTCGCGAGCTATGCCCAGGCGCAGCTGAAATTAAATCATCTGAAAGAACTTGAGGGCATCTCCGATACTCATGAAATAAGGCGTGTTAACCAGAAGTATGAACTCCTGGGACGCATTCTTGAGGAGGAATTAACAAGGTTTCACGCATCAGGCCAAGCTAGCACCGTCAGGTCGTTTAAACTGGACCCCGAGCACGAAGTTTATGAAAGTCCAGAGTTCACAAGCGTCTACCATCCCATAACCCTGCAGGAGGTCCGCAGAGTCTTCACCGATTTCGGAGAACTCTATGTCAATGTCAGCGAAGTGAAGAGCGGCCGGCCTGTCACCCACCATCTGCAGGTGAAAACCCCTTGGAGCGGTTATTGGTATCCATTCGGTGACAATAGTCTCTACAGGGGAGACTCGGCACCCCTGATCAAATTCGATCAGGCGATGAAAGCACTCGGTCACCCTTCGAGGGTCGCTGACGACGAAGAGGATCGCTACAAAGGTATGCGCCATGACGGTTGGGAAGGTCTCTGCGACGCTGTGGCAAAGGCGGCTGTTCTAACTGATGAACCAAAGGCAGAAAAAGTAGTGGGAGGCGTGAAATTTTCCATCGCGGATCAGAAAGCACTTCTTACCTTCGCTAATCATCACTACCCCAAAAATATTTATGGCAGGCAGTACAGAGGAGATGCAGAGACAGATGGCACTTACCAGGACATCAAACCAGAAGCCTTCCACAAGATTGTCGAGAAAGTGCTGGGTGATGAAAAACGAGCGATCATTATCGACGATGTTGCGGGGGTGCAGGTCTGGAATAAACCTCTCTTCCAATATCGTTGGAAAATCGAACAGGATCCTGATCATGACTACGTCCTCAACGTGAAATCACGTGCCTTTCTGATCAAAGAGCGGTCAAAAGAAACGGACGAATTGACGTCGCAAGCAGACTACATCGCACCGTCCTATGATTACCGACTCTATGTCGACAAAAGAGATGTCGTCGACGGGAAGTTTCGGGTCATCGCAGGCCAGTGGATCAAAGAATCCTATCGCGATCACCCAGACACAGTTACGTATCCATTAAAAGGAATGGAAATGAAATCTCATAATGATGAATTCAATAAATATATTCCATTTTACAAAGCGAAATTTGTTGATTCATCAAATTAGTTCGTTTAATTAATGGGTCGCCTGGGCCTGTTCATTAATAATTTTTTTTTACATTAACGGAGGAATTTATGGTCGTGAAAAAAGTAGTCTTAACGTCGATGCTGTTGGTTTGTCCTTGGTTAGGGACGGCCTATGCAGAGGATGATACTTCATCGTCTTCCACTAGCGAGGGTACGAGTACGAGTGGTACCAGTGCGAGTGTGGAGTCGCTAAGTTCTGCGAGTTCCGATGAAACTGTCCAGGGACTCGATGAAGTCCGCAAGCAGTGTGAAGAACTCCGCGGTGATTCACAAAGAAAGCCCTTTCAAATCGTTGTGAATTGCTCAGGGTCCAACACGTACTATGTTGAGGAAATCGATCACCGTACTCTTGCCAATCAAGAAACGACAACAGCACAGACAACTACGAAAGCCGGTCGTTATCGCTCAGTGGGTGTAGTCACAACAGGATCTATGCCTGGGCATGACGTTACTTGCAAGCGGTACAAGAAAATGAAACTGAGTGTTCCCAAAGGATTCGGTATTCCCAAGACAATCCAGGAGTGTGATGAGCTAACTCCCGCCAATTTGAAACTTATCTGCACTGACGAAGTCCGTGAATATTGCGCCGAGCAGAAAGTAACGGGTTCTTCGAGCCAGAGCGGATCGTCTGCATCATCTTCAGATGACGCACAGCAGGACAGCGCAGGGGCTTGCGTGCTTGAGACTGTTGAAGTTGTCGATGGCTGCGCTGGGTACAATTAACTCTCTTTGAATTTTGAACAACATTTTGTAAGGAAAAACATATGAATCGAAACTATTGGTTAAGTAGCGTAGTCGTTTCCGTAACTCTATGGGCGGGTCAGTCTGTAGCGAAGGAACAGATTCAACAAACTGCTGGTGGGTACACCCTCGAGCAATTGAAGGAGCAATGCCGTAAGAATGAAAATGTCGAGCAAGGGTGGACCTTCTCTTCATCTTTCGAGTGTAGCAACACACGTGAGTTTTGGGTTGGCATCGGCGAAAAAACGTTCGACCTCGGTAACGATGCGGAAGTTTCCATCAAGGCTCTCATTAAAGACGGAAAATACCAGTCTGACTGGTGGTCTGTCGGGGGTGCCGGCCAAAAGCAGCAGGGGACCTGCCCTGTCGTGGAACAATGGAAGGTAACTGCTAGAGTCGCTGTCACACTTAACAGCTGCAAAGAACTTGCTGCGATCTCTACCGAAGCGGAGTATTGCAAAGAAAAACTCGCTTCTACTTGGGAAGAATGTGACTCCCAAAAAGGACAGCAGTTTCAACAACAAGGACGTTTCGTAGAACCTTCGGAAAGTGCTTGTACGTGGACAAGAACAGGTGTGACAAAAAGCTGCACAGGCGGACGAGTTGAGCCAGTGTCTCACTTCTGCTCGCACCACACATCAGTTAGCAGCGCGTCGTCTGAAAGTGCAACGAGTGAATCTTCCGAAAGCAGCGAATCCTCAGAAAGTTCGTCATCAGCAGCGGCATGCCATGCTATCAAAGCAGCTGGCTCCAGCTCATCTGACATGGCACCTTTAGCAGGTCGCAGAGGTGGAGATCAGGCTCCTGGCTCATACGAGTGGGGCGCCGACTTCCGTGTTGCCAATGTCGATCGTGGGTTCGGTCACCGCAACCATCAGGTTATCCTTGTGTCTTCAGAAGTCCAGGCAGGGGGGCTGTTCCATGCGATGGGTCTGAAACAAGGCGATGTGATCAGCCGCGTCAACAGCAAGCGCGTTTGCAATGCTCCTTTCTGGGGTAAATGTGACGTCAGTGACTTCACCAAGCAAGTCGCCAAGGCGAAAGCAGCCGGTTGGATTCGCATCGAATTCAGAGGCCAAGATGGTGAGTGGAGAACGGTTACGGTGAATCCATTCTGAAAGTCTGTCATCCCGCGGCTTGACCGCGGGATCCTTTCTGAAAGTCTGTCATCCCGCGGCTTGACCGCGGGATCCTTTCTGAAAGTCTGTCATCCCGCGGCTTGACCGCGGGATCCTTTCTGTCTGTCATCCCGCGGCTTGACCGCGGGATCCTTTCCCTAACTTCTTTCGTCCACCCTTAAAACCTGGCCTACATAGATCATAGTTGTCTTCAATTCATTTAGCGTTTTGAGCTTCCTTATACTCATCCGAAATTTTCGCGCAACGCTACTCAAGCTGTCTCCATGCCTGACACGGTAGTCTTTCTTGACCTGGCGAGGTACAAGAGTTTGGATAGGGGCCGTAGCCAACTCTACGATAGAAGGATCGACCGAAGCTCCTTCGGGAACCCAGATGCGGTAGAACCTGTAAGAAGGAGGAGTGTAGTTACGACGAATGTGGGGGTTGTACTGCCTGAGTTTCGCAAGGGTTATGCCGGCTTTGGCTGCGATTTTATCGAGTCGTACGGGGGAGGGAACTCTGACGGCAAGCATTTTAGGGTGTTCCGCAGTCTCCACCGGGAGAAATCCGTATTTTTCAGGGTTCTCCCCTAAGATTACTGCGGCAAGGAAACGAGGGACATACCCGCGTGTCTCTCTAGGAAGAATGTTCCTATCGCAGAGTTGCCAGTAGTCTCTTGTGCCAGCGTTCATGATGAGGTTCATGACCCTTGACTCCCCCGCGTTGTAGGCCGCCATGGCAAGGAACCAGGAATTGAACACATTCTTAAGGTCGCGCAGATAGTTGGCGGCAGCAATCGTAGCGCGCATGGGGTCGCGACGCTCGTCAATATAAGGATTGATACGAAGGCCGTAACGCGTGGCAGTCGGCCCAATGAATTGCCAGAACCCCACCGCATTTGCTTTGGAATGCGCACTGATTTTGAAACCACTTTCGATCATGGCAAGATAGTAGAAGTAGGTAGGCAATTCGTAACGTTTCAGGATTTTCCCAATGTAGTTCTTGAAAGCTTCCCCTCGCCTAAGATAATCTTGAAATTCATTACGCCCGCGGGTCGTATAGTAGTTGATCCATTTCCTGACATCGTCACGGTCGGCAAATTTTTCCACATTCAGGTCGCTATTGTGTGGATCGGCAATCTGATTTTCCTCATAGGAAAGGATGAAAGCTTCTTTTGTCTCGAGCTGATCTTCCGTAATATCTGGTGGATCGAGCTCCGACGTAGTTTTGCAGCCGGAAAAGGTCAGAATTGACAGGAGGATGGAATTTAAGCACAAAAATGCTCTCATGACTCTATACCCCACGCTTTGTGATTTTCGATTGTGATGTTTGAAGGTACTTCTATTGTAGCACAGACGGATGTCTGCCAAGTAGAAGCATGACTTAGGAGCCTACAGTGAACCAAAAATTGGATCCCGCGGTCAAGCCGCGGGATGACAAGGAAAAGATATTTTCTGCAATCCAACCTACTAGCGGCTTACACCTGGGCAATTATGTAGGGGCGCTTAAGAATTGGGTTGCGGAGCAAAAACGTTACTCCTGTACCTTCGGAATCGTAGACCTCCATGCGATCACTGTTCCCCAGGATCCAAAGGAGCTGAAGGCGAATGTCTATAAGGCCCTCGCCTACTATATTGCGGCTGGGCTGGACACTGAACATTGTACCCTGTTCCTGCAGTCACAAGTTCCGCAACATACGGAATTAACCTGGGTGCTGAACTGTTTCACATATTTTGGAGAGTTGGGGAGGATGACACAGTTCAAGGACAAAAGTAAGAGGCAGGAAAGCGTAAGCGTGGGTCTCTACGATTACCCCGTCCTCATGGCTGCCGATATCCTTCTACATGACACGAATCTGGTGCCCGTCGGTGACGATCAAAAACAACATGTGGAGTTAACCCGCGATTTGGCGGAAAGGGTCAATCGAAGGTTTGGGAACGATGTGTTTGTCATCCCTCAACCTGCGATAAAAACCACGGGCGCCCGCATCATGGATCTCCAAGACCCTGCGATAAAAATGAGTAAGTCGGCCACTAACCCTAGCGGGGTACTTTTTTTCGATGATTCCGATAAGCAGCTTACCAAGAAAATAAACTCGGCAGTTACCGACTCGCAAACTTCCGTCAATCCCGATAACATCAGTCCCGGTATTAGAAACTTAGCAGAAATCTACGCTTCTTTGAGCGATATAAGCCCGCAGGCTGTGCTGGAGCACTTCACAGGGAAAATGTACGGCGTCGTGAAAAAAGAAGTGGGGGAACTCGTAACAGCCATCTTGCGACCCCTTCGTAACGAGGCAAATCGATTGCTTTCTGACCAAAGTAGTTTAGACCTTGTTCTTAAAAACGGTGCCGACAAAGCACAGCAAGTTGCGGAAGCCACCATGAAGCGAGTGCGGGAATCTGTCGGTTTCCTACCGCGCAGTAAGTAAGTCTATATGAAAAAAAACAGGAGACACTTCGTAAGAGGAATCATCTCGATCCTGAGTCCCTTTCTCTTTCTCCAAGCTTGCAAGAGAACAGCGAGGCGAGAAGATTTGCGGAGCTATCCCCGAGGGGGGGAGAGCGGATCCAGTGAGGCGCCAGCAGCACCACCAGAAACGGAAGGCTTTCGTCCCTTTGAAGGGAGCAGCGATACGGAAGCGTTGCTTGAACCGCCTCCCAACGTTGATGCTGAGGGTGAATGCCCCGCATCGGGACTCGTGGCAATAGACAAAATCCGCATAGCTCCGGAAGACTTGGAGCTGGCCTCCAGGACCTATGGCAAATCGGGGTCTGTTCTTTTCGCCTTTCGTCTTCCCAAATATGTGCACGGGAATTTACGAGGCTTCTACCTTGTCCGTGAAAATGGGGAACCGCTTGCCTATAAGCCTGTCTTCCCCGGGATCGAAGTTAAGGCCGATCAGCTGGGAATTCAATATCTGGACCATCTACCTTTGAAAGAAGGCGATTTTTTTGCGATCGTGTTCCAATGGGGGGCTGACGTTTACAAGTCCCCAAGGCTTGGTCCCGTGAAGTTTGAGAGACGATTCCGAGACTTGCCGATCGTCGGGTTTGGGGAATTTGCTCCGGTGGGGGGGCTTGTCGCACCTAGCCTTGTTCCCAAGTTTAGAAGGGAAGACATCGAAGTCTGGGAAGGTGACTACTGGAATTTCTCCAGCGGAGGAGCTTTTCACCCGAGCAACGACTTGAGAGAATTCATCCTGACAGACTTGATGGGCAGTGTCCTTGCGGAAGAAGGAGATAAATTCACCGAGTTTGAGAAATACCCTATGATTATAGCCTACAGGAATATGGGAACACTCTATGCGCGAACCTTTCTTCGATTTTCTTAATTCCCCCAGAGGAAGACGACAGGTGATGAAAGGCACCCTTGCCTCTCTTGCTCTTCCCCTTGTATGGACGCAGTTGTGTAGTGCGCAAGGAGAGAGTGATGTTTGCACAGATGCCTTGGATATTAAGCTGAGTGAAGATGCTGTTGGCCTTGTTGGCCTTCTGGAAACACAAGTGTTCTTTTGGTTGCAGGGATCACAGACGACCGGTCGAGGGTCGATCGCTTTGTTTATCGCGTTGCCGCAGAAAACAGATGACTTTGTCGATAGAGTCGTTCTTGCTGACGAAGGCAAGGAGTCACTGGGTGTCCGCTACTTTTCTTCTAAGGAGCGCACGGTCCAGGGTTATCCTCCCTACGTACTTTTTGAGAATGTTCCTTTGTATTCAGGGAAATATTTCGTCCTTGTAAGGAAAGTAAAAGCGGGTCAAGCCAAGGTCTACCGCCACACCTTCGACCCGCTTCGATTCGATCAGTCAGCGTTGGACAGCCCCTTTTTTCCCAAGTCCTTGCGTGAAGACTTACTCCCTTTTCAAGGGAAGGTGTCGAATTTTTTTCAAAAGGCGAAGTCTCTCTTTCAGGCGGGATCCTGTCGTGAGGAGTACAAGACCTTAGACACTTGCTTTCAAGAGCACCATGTCAGGGCATCTTTAAAAAGACCTGCGAAGGGTAAAGGATTTCAGGTCGAGGTGGACTTCCTCCATCCAGACTATGATGCCAAACACTACATGCGCAATTTCATCTTGACGGACCCGGTCGGAAGATTGCTAGCATGGAAACATCGAACCTTTCAGGCGCAGCCCCGGGGAAAGGTAGTACTGGCACCTATTCAATCTTCGGAAATAGCGAAGCTAAGGATTCCCAACTTCTTCGTAGCTGCTCTGGAAGATTGCCCCTATGTCATGCTTTTCGCCGAAGATGGTAAACATGCGATCAGTCATCAATTGATTGGGTTGCATTGAGATATTCCAGTGGCAAGGAGGTGGTTTGGAGGAAACTGCGCAGCTGGTTCCTCCAAGAAATGCCTTGGGGGAGCGACCCTTCGCTTTGCTCAGGGCAGGTTTTTCCCTTGCCCCCCCAAACCCCCCTCTCCCTATTTGCCCCAAGTGGCTTACGCATTACGGCCAGTCAAGCACAGTAACTTTACAATTGATATTTTTGTGATATATTCAATATATCATGTTCGAATTTGATCCCAGAAAAAGCGAAGCCAATGAGAAAAAGCACGGGATCGATTTTCATGAAGCACAGAATCTTTGGAAGGTTCCTTCTATTACGATCGAATCTAAACATACCACGGAGCCACGATTCTTGCTGATCGCACAATGGCACGGTAAGTATTGGACAGCAATATTCACAACGAGACGAGAAGTGATTCGTATCATTTCTGTCCGACACTCTAGGAATAATGAAAAGGAGCTACTTTTAAGTGATTAGGAAGAAAATTACTAAAAAAACTTCAGCCCATGAACTCGATAAATTAGTAGACGATGGCAAAAAAGATGTTCTTGAACATTTCAACACGGAATTGGCGATCCGAAGAATTCTTGTCGACTTCCCTCAGTGGATGCTCGATGAGCTTGATAGGGAAGCTAACCATTTAGGCATTCCCCGTCAGGCTGTCATCAAAACATGGATCAATGATCGAATTCAGCAGACAAAAAAAATTGCTTTGTAAGTAAGAGGCTTCGGCAAGGAGGTGGTTTGGAGGAAACTGCGCAGCTGGTTCCTCCAAGAAATCCCTACGGACGAGCTTCCTCAGCCGCAAACAAAGCATCCAGGTCTACCTTCAGCTGCGTCTCATGCGCCAACGCCAAAGAAGCAAAGTCCCCACAGGAACCCGTCCCAGCCGCCAACTGCGCCCCGACACCCGCTGAACCCGCAGCAATCATCGCTGCTCCCCCTAACATCATAGCTATCATCACGGCAGGACCAGCCGCCCTCTTCCAGCCAGGAGAATCCAAAGCAGCAACTTGTTGACCCGCCACCCCCCGACTGAACCCTCTCTTGAGTGGAGATTGTTTGACTTCTTCGCTCGCTGCGGCCGCGGGACCGGCGCCTCTGCTTAAAGACAACTCGTTGGCTTTGCTATCGATTGTTCGCCTGTATGTCTCTACCGCTTCCGCATCAACTTCCCCTCCATAGAACATTCTTAGGTCATCCGCAGCCCTTCGCAACTCGCCTCCCGGAAGTTTCTTTTGAACCGCATAGTACTCAGCAAGGAGTCGCTTGTACTCACCCTCCTCCGTCGCTAGTTTTTTTAGGTCCTCTTGCGACTTCCAATTGCCCGAGCTGGCGTCTTGTCCAATTTTCCACAGGTCCTCGTTCAGATTCACGAGCGTTTTTGCACGCACCACGTCCCAATCGGGGTTCGAAAGATAAGTCCGACGAACCTCAGGATCCTCAATCCTCGCGATTGTACGCAACTCACGCAACCGCGCACTCGCCTCTGGAAGATCCCCTGCCGCAGTAACCTTCTCCCCAAGGGCGTCGATCGTGCGATTTAGCTTCTGAGTTTTCGTTTCGATATCAGGTTTTTCGCCCTTCCCGAGGGCTTTATCCAGATCTTTCATCGCAGCATCGATCTGCCGTCCGTGCCAGACGTAGGTCCTAGACCCTGCCGGGATACCTTTTGTGAACACTTTCTTGAAGTCCGTAGGATCGATCTCTCTGTAGGCGGCAACACCGAGATAGGCCCCCATGACTGCTCCGCCGAGAACAAAGCCTATACCGAGACCGAGGAGGGTGGGGTTAACTTTGCGGGTTTCTTTTTTCTTTTCTCCTCCTTCTTTACCCTTTGCCGCAACACCGGCCGGGGCTACTCCTTCACCTTCCTTGGGAGGTGTTTCTGTCGAAGCTACAGTAAAAGTACTTGGCGCATCCGGCGTTTCTTCCTCTGTTGTAAGTCCCGGGTCGCTTGGC
>JACPKR010000030.1 GCA_016186945.1 Deltaproteobacteria bacterium
CCCGCGGCTTGACCGCGGGATCCAACTTTTTCGAGGGAGGCTGCCGTTGGATCCCGCGGTCAAGCCGCGGGATGACAATGGAGGGGAACTTTTTTTCAAAAAAGGTCCTCTCCACAAATTCTTTTTCTCAAATAGGTTGCAAGTCAGTGGAAAACTAGGACGTCTCTATCTTCCTCCTGCATCTTCGAACGCAATTTGAGAGCTAGGTTCAAAACGGTATGCAGGCCGTGGGATCCTGTGAAAAGGTAGAAATTAGTGAATTGGTTTTTAAGAATCAACGGTTTTAGAATCCGCATCAGCAATTTCCCAGCCAGGTCGCTGCCCAGCAATTCCGGAGCGAGGTAGAATCCTGGGGCCTCGGGAGCCCAATTGCAGATGGCCTGCGTCAGGGAGTCTAACCAAATTTCGCAGTCGACGACTTTCTCGTTTTGGATGGGGGCGAGGTAGAGAACATTGGCTTGTCCGTCTTCGGAATGCGCGAGGGTGAGGTGCTCCTTGCAAGCGATTCCTTTTGTAACGGCCGTTGTCAGAATGTCTGAGAATTTTTTCTGTTGAACCAGCTCGGCAGGAGTCATAGACCCTTCTCGGTAGACGCCGACCCAGAAGCGACACTCCTTTGCTTCGGAGTCGGAACTAAGCAGGTAGATCTTGCATTTCTGGGTATCCTTCGTTGCGGGTTCTTCCACCAACGGTATAGCATCGCCGTGGATACCATCAAAATTCAGAGTTCCAAGGGGTGGGTTAATTTGATCTTGCATGACTCCTCCTCATCAGGGCCTACGTGTATTCTACACTTTGCCGCTTTTACGAGCCAGAGTATCGAGGATTCCATTGATGAACTTGCCTGAGTGCTCGGAGCCGAAGGTTTTCGCTAACTCGATCGCTTCATTCAAAATGACTTTCGGAGGAGTTTCGGTGAAGAGAAGTTCGTAGAGTGCCTGTCTCAGGATGATTTTGTCAATAATGCTGATGCGATCTATTGCCCAATTTGCGGACGTTTTCCCGATTTCCTCATCGAGTTGCGGAAGCTTATCGAAGGTTCCCTTGACAAGAGACGACGTCAAGTCGCTTATTTCGCTTGGGATCTTCTGAATCTTTGCAAACTCATGCAATTTTGCTTCGGAAAAGAAAAAAAGTTTTTCCATCTCACACTGGTAGAGGAATTTCAGTGCCCATTCTCTCGCAAGGCGTTTATTGGATGACAAGATGGTCTAGCTCCTGGAAGGTTTCGATCATTTGAATGGCTGCCTCGGCTGCTTCTTTGCCCTTATTGGCGATGGTTCGTTTTCGGCCCTTGTTTGTCTCTTCGTCTTCTAGTGAGGCGCGAGCGGCCGCCTGCTCCCAAGTAGAGGTCGTAAGGACACCGAAAACCACGGGCAGGCGATAATCAAGAGAGACCCGTGTCAACCCTTGCGCCACAGCCTGGCTGATGTATTCGAAGTGCGGAGTTTCACCCTGGATCAGGCAGCCTAGGCAGATGATGGCATCCCATTTTCCCTGAGCGGCGGCCCTTGCTGCGGTGACAGGAAGTTCAAAGGCACCCGGGACTTTGAGTGTGCAAAGGTCTTTTTCTGAGAAGCCGTTCATGAAAAGTGTTTTCCGTGCTCCCTGTAGAAGCTTGGCGCTGATGGCTTCGTTGAATTGACTGACGATGATGAGAATGCTTTTCATGTCGACATCCTGGGAGGAGCACCCTTGCGAGCAGGCTCTGAGCAGGCTTTTCTCTGGATCTCCCCAGGCTCCCTCTCTCTTTTTGCAGATAATAGGTGGGTATTTTTGATTTCCAGCCCAAACCCATGCAATCCAGCCAGGTGACGTTCGGAACTCACGTGCAAGTTCATCGTCTGGACGCCAAGGGTTTTCAAAATCTGAGCCCCGATGCCGTAAAGCCTTGGATCCATAGCTTGGGGATCGAGGGCTTCCAGCATGGCCCGTGGGTGGGAATTTCCCAAGTAGAGGAAGACCGCACGGGGGCTTTGCATCAGCATATTCAGACCGTAGTCCACTTTCCAGCGGCCCCCGTTCAAAGCCTCGGTGAAACCTTGATGGGGCAAAATATCAGCAAGGGGGTTTTGCCGATGGACACGCACATCGACGACTCCCTTGGAAGGGTCTCCCTTGACGAGAGCACAGTGAATCGTTTTGTCAATCAAGCTTTCCAACCAGACGGCCTGTACTGTGACGTCTCCTAGCTTCAAAGTCGTGCGTCTGATTTCCGAGACGAGGGTTTCTTTGGAAAGCCTATAAGCGATCAAATCAGCGATACTGAGGATGGGAATATTGTGTTTCTCCGAGAAGATTTCCAAGTCACGCAACCTTGCCATATTTCCGTCGTCTTTCATGACTTCGCAAATAACGGCTGCGGCCTTTCTCCCTGCTAGGCGGCAGAGGTCGACCGACCCTTCTGTCTGGCCGGCGCGTTCCAACACGCCTCCTTGTTTTGCACGCAGGGGGAAAATGTGGCCTGGAACAACGAGGTCCTCAGGAGTGGTCCGATCGTCGATCGCTACGCGGACGGTTTGAGCGCGGTCCGCAGCGGATATTCCCGTGGTGACGCCCTTTTTCGCCTCGATACTGACAGTGAAGGCGGTTCCCAAACTGGCGAGGGCCTTATTATGGTCGATCATCATGGGAAGTTGCAGTCGCTCCACCAGGACAGGCTCTAGGGACAGGCAGATGAGGCCTCTCGCTTCCTTCGCCATGAAGTTGATTTTTTCCGCGCTGACATCTTCCGCGGCGAAGACGAGGTCTCCTTCATTTTCCCGCTCCTTGTCGTCTGTCATGATAACCATCTGCCGGTTTCGGATGGCCTCCATGGCACGCTCGACGTTGACAAGGGCTTGGCTTGTAGGGGGGTACACCATTGTAGTCATGGCAAAATCCTTGAGTGGAAAGAAAGACTGATAATGTTTACCTGGATTTCCATTGGGGAGCAAGGCTACCTTATGACTCTTAGGATCATACTATTGTCTTTGAGAAATAGAATTTGTGGAGAGGACCTTTTTTGAAAAAAAGTTCCCCTCCACGCCTCCCCCCAAAAAACTTTAAATATTGAAGTTTTTAAAAAGGGGCTTGGGGAAATAACTTTTTTCAAAAAGGTTTCCCCAAATTGATTATCATGAATACTATAATCAATAATAAATATGCATTAGTATGCTAAATTTAAAGGTTTTTATTTCGGCCTGGATTGCTTCGCATTCGCTCGCAATGACGGAAATTCTGCCCTGATTTAGAAGCCAAGTTATGGCGTGTCGCAGGAGGGGTCTTCTGCCCAGCAGATGCGGATTTGCCCGCTTCCACTTCTGATTCCGGGTTTACAAAAGCTTTTGTCGTCCAATTTTAGATTACTTGTTGAGTCGATAAAACTCGAGCCACCACCGCCACCTGACGACGCTCCCCCACCACCTCCGTAGTAACCACCGCCCCCTCCTCCGCCCAAAACGCCTACGCCCAAAGAGCCGGAGGATGCTTGGCCGAGTCCACCTAAACCTAAGGAGCCGGCTGTAGCGTTTCCACCAGTAGCTCCCCCTGCGGTCTGGGTTCCCCCTTTTCCATAAAATAGGTAAATGCCGTTATTTCCACCTGTCATACACCCGCCTGCGCCACCATTGCCACCAGACAGAGGTACTCTCACTCATCCTCCTCCTCCTCCTCCTCCTCCTCCTCCTGCCACCACGATTCTTTCCGCAAACGTTTTGCCGTTTTTAGAAAAACTTAAGCCCATTCGGGATAGAGGGGAAATTGTGTTGCCAGGTCGATGACTTGCTTGCGGATGGCTCCCAGGCTCGCATCGTCTTTCAGGTGGTGGAATGTGTCGTGGAAGATTTTCGCGATCTTCTTCATCTCCGTAGTTCCCAATCCTCGTGTTGTAAGAGCGGGGGTGCCCACACGGATGCCGCTGGTGACGAAGGGGCTACGTTTCTCATTGGGAACGGTGTTCTTGTTAACGGTGATCGCGACCTGCTCGAGGGCTTCTTCAAAGTCTTTGCCTGTAACGTCTGTGTCCGACAGATTGATGAGGATGAGGTGGTTATCTGTACCGCCTGAGACGAGCTTGAAGCTGTTGGCCAGCAGCTCACTCGCCAGCACCCTTGCGTTCTCCACCACTTTCTTTTGGTATGTTTTGAAGGAGGGGTCGAGTGCCTTTCTGAAGCAGACTGCTTTGGCAGCGATGATGTGTTCAAGCGGGCCACCTTGTGTGCCGGGGAAGACGCCTTTATTAAGCTTTACAGTCAAGGCGTCGTCGTTCCACAGAATGAGACCGCCTCTAGGCCCTCGCAAGGTTTTGTGTGTTGTCGTCGTCACGACATGTGCGTGAGGAACGGGGTTAGGATGAAGACCAGTGGCGACCAGCCCTGCGATGTGGGCCATATCGACGAGAAGGTAGGCGCCCACATCGTCAGCGATCTTCCGGAATTTTGCGAAGTCAATGGTACGCGGGTATGCGCTTGCTCCAGCTATGATCATCTTGGGTTTAATGGCAAGGGCGTCTTCCCGAAGGCGCTCGTAGTTGATGGTTTCCGTGGAGGCGTCCACTTGGTAGAAGTGCGACTTATAAAGAATACCCGAGAAATTGACGCTGGAACCGTGTGTCAGGTGTCCACCGTGGGAGAGGTCCAGGCCCAGGATGCTATCTCCAGCGTTGAGTAAAGCGAGATAGGCTGCGGCGTTGGCTTGGGCACCGGAGTGTGGTTGGACGTTCGCAAACTTGGCGCCGAACAATGAGCAAGCGCGATCTATTGCGAGGGTTTCGGTTTTGTCGACTTCCTGACAGCCGCCATAGTATCGTTTTCCAGGTCGGCCTTCTGCATATTTGTTCTGCATGGGGTTGGCCATGACGGCGATGACATCGGATGGGGCGAAATTTTCGGAGGCGATCATTTCCAGGCCGTAGTTTTGCCGGTCCAGTTCCCTTTCGATCGCTTCGTGAACTTCAGGGTCAGTAACTTTGATCGCGTCCCACGGGCGTTGCATAAATCCCCTCCCTGCTTTCTGTCCTCATAAGATCAGGAAGAAGTTCTTTTCTTATCGAGGTTTGTTATTTTTTCGATGCGGATTTTGTGTTGTTCACCAGCGAATGGTGTGGAGAGCCAGATTTTTACATAATCGGCTGCGCGATGATAATTGACAGTTCGTCCCCCGAGACAGAGTACGTTGGCATCATTGTGGGCGCGACTCATCCGGCATGAAAATTCGTCCCACACACACGCGGCACGCACGTTGGGAAATTTATTCGCCACGATCGCCATGCCTATCCCCGTCCCGCAAATCGCTATGCCACCATCCAATTTGCCCCTGGAAACATCCTCGGCCACAAGACTGGCATAGTCGGGATAATCCACGGCCTTGTCAGTTTCGACAGAGACACCGTAGTCGACCACTTCAACTTCGAGAAGCTTGATGAAGTCGATGAGCATGAATTTGAGATCTTTGCCAGCGTGGTCGGAGGCTATCCCGATTTTTTTGAAATAGTATGACATTGTCACCGCTGAATTTAAGATTCGCCCATTTTCTTAACAAAACTGACCGCATCGGAGACAGTGCGGATATTTTCCGCCTCCTCGTCTGGGATGTCGATACCGAAGGCTTCTTCCATCGCCATCACCAGTTCCACGATATCGAGAGAGTCGGCACCCAAATCTTCGATGAATTTCGCCTTAGGAGCGACGGCGCTTTCCTCAACGCCTAGTTGGCTGACGATAATTGATTTTATCTTGTCTTCTATGTTGTCTGTCATTACTTTCCCCTAATGGTCCATCCCTTTGACCGGAACAAATAAGTAATCAAAAACCTTGTCTTATTGCAAGTTATTTTGATTAGTATGTTAGCGTAGACTATTACCGTTACCATGAATAAGATCAGCCAAAGGAAAAAGCAACTGTTGAGTGATCACCCTATCGAACGCATAGAGGACAGTGTTGTCATTGTTTCCGACATCCACTTGCAGTCGGAAAATGATGAGCGAGGGGTACTTTTTCTTCAACTATTGGCGAGCATCACTCCCGGCAAGGTGCGCCATCTCGTCTTATTGGGCGATATTTTCGATTTCTGTTTTGGTGCTTCCGCTTATTTTCAGAAAAAATTTGCAAAGATCGGCGAGACTCTCACCCGTCTGGCACATGAGGGGACAGAGGTTATCTTTTTTCAGGGTAACCACGAATTTTTCCTCTCTCATCTGAAATGGGAGGGCGTCCATTTTGTAGAACAGAAGGAGAGAATCCTCGAGCTGAGTTTTCATGAGAAGCTTGTGTTTTCTCATGGCGACCGCGTCTACGCCCCCTGGCATTACCGCTTCTATCTTCAATTTGTTCGTTCCTCAGTTGCGAAAGGGATCGCCAAGCTAGTTCCCCCTCATCTCTTCGACCGGTTTTGCTTGAGCCTGGCCTTGCATTCTCGAAAAAAGGGGACCTACAAAAACGTCCCCCATGGATCCATCACAGGTGCCATCGCAAAGTGGGCAGATCAATTTCCTGGGCATCACGCTGTCGTCGGTCATTTTCATGCGCCCTACAATATTCCCAAAATCAGAAAGGATGGTCGCATCCTCTGCCTGGAAAGTTGGGATCGCCCCAATTGTCTTTGCTACCACGACGGGAATTTTTCAAGGCTTTACCCGGAACCAGGCAAAGGATTTCGTCGAAAGCGTAACATTAACGTCTAATAATAGATTGCATTAACTTCTAATTATTTGTAACATTAACTTCTAATTCTTGGATTCCCTAAGTACTATAGTATTCAAGATAATCAATTTGGGGACAAACTTTTTGAAAAAAGTTATTTCCCCAAACCCCTTTTTAAAAACTTCAATATTTAAAGTTTTTTGGGGGGAGGCGTGGAGGGGAACTTTTTTTCAAAAAAGGTCCTCTCAGACTATAATAACGTCATGCTCAACAATAATCGGAGCGAATGTGCCTAAAAAAAGGCCTCATCAGCTATTGGCCGAATCACTAAAAGAAGCAAATTTCATCGCAAAAGATGGCATTCTCCAATCAAATGAAATTGAAAGGAAGCACCGAGAGAGACTCATGGCAGCAGGCTGTTTAATGGAAGTCATGCGAGGATGGTATTTATTAACTTCTCCGGATAATAGGGGCGGCAGTACGGTGTGGTTCGGAGGATTTTGGTCATTTGTAAGGCATTATCTCTCATTTCGTTTCGGAAGAGGCGAATTTTGTCTTTCTGCTGAATCTTCGTTAAATCTACACGCAGGTGAAACCACCATCCCAAAACAAATAGTTATTCATACAAAAAAAGCTAGCAATTCTGTCCTAGAACTTCCACATAATACGTCAATCGTCCTCGTTAGGGATTCAAATTTTCCAGAAAATCTGGAAGAGATAAACGAAATAGGAATAATGGCGATTCCTTTAGCTCTTTGTCGGATTGGACCTAGCTATTTTAGGAGGGCGCCACGAAATATAGAACTGGTGCTAAAACTATCGACAAGCTCTGTCGCAGAAATTTCGAGGACGTTGTTGAGAGAAAATTCAATCGCTTCGGCTGAAAGAATTGTTGGTGCTTTTAAATATCTAGGAGAGGAACAAAAAAGTAACCAAATCAAACTAGACCTAGTAGCGGCTGGCTACAACATTAAAGATGTGAATCCCTATGATGCTTACAAGCCTCAACTTAAGGAGAGAATCGTATCACCTTATGTAGGTCGACTTCGATTGATGTGGAATGCAATGAGAGAGGTCGTTGACGAAATTATGCAAAAACCTCCCGGTATTCACGGCGAGAATGCAAATGTGATTCGTGTCATTCAAGAAAATTACAGAAAAGATGCTTATCATTCATTATCGATCGAGGGTTATCAGGTAACTGAGGATCTTATCTCACGAATTGAATCGGGGGAATGGGACCCAGACAACATCGAAGCTGACAGACTGCAAAAAGATGCGTTAGCGGCAAAGGGATATCAAAATGCATTTAAGTCAGTGATCGCAAGCATTTCTAAAGTTCTAAATAAGGTAGATTCAGCAAAAATCTTAGAAGAAGATCTACAAACCTGGTACAGAGAACTATTCACTCCACTATTAAAAGCTAATTTATTCCAAGTAGAGAAACTTGCTGGGTACCGAGATAGTCCAGTCTATATTACAGGATCAAGGCACGTTCCTCCGCCCTATCATGCTGTTCCTGATTGCATGGAAACATTATTCGATTTACTTAAAAATGAATCCCACGCCGGTATTCGAGCAATCCTTGGTCATTTCATTTTCGTTTATATTCATCCCTATTGGGACGGTAATGGGAGAATAGGTCGATTCATTATGAACTTTATGCTGATTTCCGGCGGTTATAAATGGACAGTGATTCGAAATGAACGAAGGGATGAGTATATGTCATCTTTGGAAAAAGCTTCCACTCGCGAAGACATTTCTGACTTCGCACACTTTATTAAAAGTGAAATGAAGTTTTGAACAAAACGCGAGCGCAATCTCCCCTCTTTAGGTGGGAGTTAGCGAGCAGATTTTTTTTCGTTCTCATTAATGCAGCCTTCTATTTTGCGCTTGAGTCAAACTTTAAAATCATTACAGTAGAGTAACACTGGAACGGTGTTGCTCGACCACAATATCGAGTAGTGGGCGTGGAGCCGCAGATAAGACGTGATAGCAGAAATGCTCGTTACGCACGTGGCGATGAAGCGTCAAAAAATAAGGCTGCATAAGCCGGAAGCCTTCTTCCTTTAGGAAGAGGTAGTTCACGATATTCCTTCTGTACCCCAAAAGACTGTGGTGTCGCAGGAGCTTCGGATACGTTTTTCGGAGGATTCAAAGAACCTATGAATCACTCAATCACTTCATCCAGGGTGACTCCTTTGTCTAGGGCCTCAGCAACCCAAATACCGACTTGGTGGTGAGCCTCACGAAAAGGAATACCTTTTAACACGAGAGACTCCAGAACTTGCGTTGCGTTTAAGAAGCCAGATCTTGCATTTTTTTCCATCATATCCGTATGAAAATTTATGGATTTAAGGAAGGGAGCAATAATATCAAGACAGCTCAATAATGTATTGACCGTATCAAAAAAAGATTCTTTGTCCTCCTGCATATCTTTATTGTAAGCCAGCGGAAGTCCTTTCATGGTTGTTAAAATACCCATAAGATGGCCAAAGACACGACCGCTCTTACCACGAATAAGTTCTAAAACATCAGGATTCTTTTTATTCGGCATGAGTGAAGATCCCGTAGAAAAGCCATCATCTAGTGTTAAAAAATGAAACTCCTGTGTTGCCCATAAAATCAAATCTTCACTCAAACGCGAAAGATGCATGAGAACAATCGAAGCCAGGCTACAAAATTCAATCACGTAATCTCTATCGCTCACTGCATCTATCGTATTTTCAATAGGCCCATTAAAACCTAACGTTTTTGCAACCCAACCTCTGTCTAAAGGCAGACTGCTTCCCGCAAGAGCCCCGGCTCCCAGCGGACTAAAATTCATGCGTTCAGCCCAGTCGTCGAGTCGATTCAAATCCCGTCTAAACATCGAGATATAAGCTCCAAAATAAGCTCCCAAGTAGATAGGCTGTGCCTGCTGAAGATGAGTGTAACCAGGCATCTTGTCGTCTTTGTGGGACTGAGCTAGTTCCTCGAGAACGAGAAGCAAGCTTTGAAGCGATTCTTTAGTTTTTCCTCCTGCGTCTCGCGCGTAGAGTCTCAAATCAAGAGCAACTTGATCGTTGCGACTTCTACCAGTGTGTAATTTTTTCCCGACATCACCAATTTTTTGCGTCAAAAGTTGTTCGATAAACATATGAATATCTTCGCAGGATTCATCAAATACGTGAGAACATGTTCTGATCTCATCCTGAATTTCACTAAGAGCTTCGCAAATGCTCTCGGCCTCGCTATTGCTGATGAGACCTTGTCTGGCAAGCATTTTTGCGTGAGTTTGACTGCCAATAATATCGAATTCATATAAAATATTGTCAAAAGAAATCGATGCGTTGAATTTCACAACTCGTGGATCCAATGGTTTTTTAAATCGTCCTCCCCAGGCTTTGTTACTCATACTTTTACCTTTAGCCTTTCTTCTGCGCTGTGCACCATTCCATAGACCTTTGCAGAAAGTGAAAACAGGTTGATGAAGCCTTCAGCATCAAACTGATTATAGACGTCATCTTCTTCGAAAGTTGCCAATGAGGGATTGTGCAAACTATAGGGAGAAGTAACACCTGCAGGAATGATATTACCTTTGTATAGTTTCATTTTCACAGAGCCCGTAACATGTTTTTGCGTTGTCGTAAAAAAAGCGTCGAACGCTTCTTTACTTTGAGAAAACCACCGTCCCTCATAAATAAGGTTGGCATATTGTGCTTTCAAAGATTGTTTGAGATGGAGCATGTTTCGATCCAAGCACAAAGCCTCAAGTCTGTGAACCGCCTTATAGATCACTGCTGCTGCTGGAGCCTCATATATACCTCTGATTTTCATCCCTACGAGACGATTTTCAATAATATCCGAAACTCCGACACCATGTTTACCAGCTATTTCATTGAGTTGTTTCAAAAGCATGATAGGTGTTTTTTTAACACCGTTGATCGCAACCGGAAGACCTTTCTCAAAATCAAGAGTCAGCAATTCAAAATCATCGGGCGTCTTGTTGAGATTGCGTGTCATAAGAAGCACATCTTCGGGCTGTTCATTTGCTGGATCCTCGATGCTTCCTCCTTCGTGTGAAACATACCAAATATTGAGATCCCTCGAATAAGGGCTCGTCTTTGAAACTGGCATTTCTACACCGTGTTTTGTAGCGTATAAAACAGCATCTTGCCTCGACTTAATCTCCCAAGACCTCCATGGTGCTATGATTTGTAAATGTGGAGCTATGGACTTGATGGTGTACTCAAATCTAACCTGGTCATTACCTTTGCCGGTCGCACCGTGAGCAATAGCTTCAGCATTTTCTTGTAACGCAATATCTACGAGCTTTTGAGCAATAAGTGGACGAGAGATTGTACCTAGAATGTACTGCTCTTCATATAAAGCTCCAGATCTAACGAGAGGCCAAAGATAATCTGTGATAAATTCCTCTTGAGCATCGATTACAAAAGCTGATGCAGCACCACTTTTGAGTGCTTTTTGCTTAATAGCATCGAGATCTTCGTTTTGTCCTAGGCCTACGGTCACCGCAATAATCTCTGTGTTTCGATAGTTGTTTTTGAGCCACGGAATCATCACAGATGTGTCGAGGCCGCCAGAGTACGCAAGTACAATTTTTTTGATATCTTTTTTCATACGATTTTACCTTTATTTAAATCAACAATGCGATTTGATATGGTTTTTAAAAAATATCGATCGTGAGAAGCGATCAACATGGTCACCCCCTCATCATTGATCGATTTGAGAAGGCTCACCACTTCGAAGATACTCGATGCATCCAGGCCTGATGTGGGTTCATCACAGAGCAGTATCTCTGGATTCATCATTAAAGCTCTTGCTAGGGCGACTCGTTGCTTTTGTCCACCAGATAAGGTTTGGGGGAATGCATTAGATTTATCCTCAATCCCGAGAGTGCTAAGGAGCAATTGCGCCTTCTCTAGATATGATGTGGAACCTTTAAGCTTTGGTGCATAAATCAAATTTTGCAACACGGTCATATGCGGAAAAAGTTGAAAGTCTTGAAACATAAAACCCACGTTTCCCTCGCTGTGCACCGTACCTAAAGTTGGGACCTCGAGCCCTTGAATACAACGAAGCAAGGTTGATTTTCCACCACCAGAGGCTCCAGCAAGACCCACGATACTTGCCTTTTCGACGGCAAGGCTAACGCCATCGAGAACTAAGGTGCTGCCGAATCGTATCGAAAGTTCATGAATTCTAAGCATAGGAGCCTCTTCTCTCGAGATTCTTGCCGAGGGTTTCTATCAAAAGAACAAGGCTATAGTAATAAGCACCCGCTATGCATAACGGTAAAAAATACGTGAACTTTTCCGCTGATACCATTTGCGCTGATCTCATCACATCCAATCCTCCGATCGTTGAAATAAGTGCTGTTTCTTTGAGGAGGGCAATGACTTCACTTTGCATGGCAGGCAGGATATTTTTTAGAACTTGCGGAAGGACGATATCTTTCCACATATAAAAGGTTGGAATATCTAATGCCTTCGCAGCCTCAAATTGACCTTTGTTTAAGTTCTCGATACCTGATCTTAAAATCTCTGCGATGTAGGCCGAGCTGTTGAGGCCAAACGTTAAAATACCTGCAGAAAGAATGCTCAGCTTAAATCCTAAAAATGCTGGTGTTGAGAAATACACGATGCTCAACTGTAGAATCAGAGGTGTGCCCCTCAGTAAAGAGATAAGCCTTTGAATGAGAATGCTCGCAATTCCTTTGTAGCGAAGAATCGAAAATAAAACCCCAAACGTTATACCGATACCGAGTCCCCCAAATAAAAGTTCCAGAGTTACTAAGAGACCTTGACCTATAAAAAGCATTTCCGAGATTACATTGCCCATGAAATATCTCCCTGAAGCCATTTCTTTTGCAATTGTTCCAGCTCCCCACTTTTCTCTAAAGTTTTTAGTGCTGCATTGATCTTTGATTTCAGAGGAGAACCTTTTTTGAGAGCCATGCCATAGCCGTTGTCTGAAGACGCTATAACAGCATAAGAAAGACCCATGTTTTTTTGGGAGAACACACTAGCCTGTACACTGTCCATAAAGACCCCATCAACATGACCAGCTTTTAAAGCTTCGATCGCCAAGTTGTTATTGTCCAAAGAAAGGATGTCAACGTCGGGTGCATTCTTCCTTAACCAAATCTCCATCGTTGTGCCTAGCTGACAGGCTATTTTTTTCTTATGATTTTTTTCTATAGCTAGATGGGATGCTTGTTTAATGGGTTGAACTGCGGGAAAAACTATAGCAAGACTTTCAGTATAATAGCTGTCTGAGAAATCAAAATTCTTCAAACGTTCTTCTGTTATTGCAATTGTTGAAATGGCTACATCCACATGAGCACTATCTAATGCAGGAAGGATGGTACTAAACTGCATGTTTTCAAAACGTGCCCCGACACCCAGCTCTTTAGCTATTCGCTGTGCCAGTTCAACATCGAAACCCTTTAATACTCCCTTCTGTTGGAATTCAAATGGTGGGTATTCTGCAGAAACTCCAAACGTCAAGTCTTGTGAAGATTGTGGAGATGTTGTCTTGTGACATCCGGTGATTAAAATTAAAAAAAAGATAGCCAATTTTAGCAGCTGTTTTGTTTTATTGATCATACTCATATGAATTCCTATTCACTTATATGCAAGTTTTTGAATATAGACAGGGTCTCCTTGCGCTGTCAAGAGAATTTGCATATAATTCCATTTTTGCTGGATATATATACGCAAATCGTTGTCTTTAAAGAAAAGGGGTGGGATCAGTGCACGAAGGAGATTTAGAGGTGCTTATTTTAGATATAATACAACACTCTGAAATATATGAACAAAGCGACCTTCAAGAGGCCCTTGCCAAAAGAGGGCATGAGATTCCACAGGCGACACTTTCCAGAAGACTTAAAAAACTTGGCATAGCGAAAGTTGGAGGGGTGTACAAAGTAACATCATTCGTCCCATCTCATTTACCCATTGTTTTGAATGTTCAAGTTTCGGACTTCGGCTCGGTCATCTTACAGACACAACCCGGTCAAGCAACCGCATTGGGGTATTTCCTAGATCAAAAGTACGTCAGCTATTCACCGAAGGATACAAAGCGTTCAGGGATCTTAGGCACGATCGCTGGAGATGATACTCTATTACTTATTGTAAGAAATAAGCCCGACGTCAAAAAAGTTTTAACCATTCTTTACCAAGAGTTTCCCTACCTGAATCAGGGGCATGTCATCTAAATATTCTAGGTAAGCCTGCTGATATAACCCTCATTCCGCACTTTGGCGGTGTAAGTTTTTTCTCCCCCGCCGTGTCGTAGGATCCTTATTAGTGGTAGGCGGCAGGTGAGACTTTCAGCAATTCGAGCACCAGCCTCTGCAGGCTGGTTAACTCCTCGGAAAAAGTTCTGATCCACTTTTTACCATCATACAGGGCATGCCTATCATGGTG
>JACPKR010000031.1:0-5736 GCA_016186945.1 Deltaproteobacteria bacterium
AACTCCCTGACAATCAAGCTCTGAGGGAAAAAATATCGAGAGGCTGCCTGCCCAACTCCCTTGATGTAGGTGTCGAAGATCATCAGAAAGCCAGATTCAGCGGCCTGGCGCAAGGCCCTGGCAATCGTCGTCGTGCTGAGGTCCAGCTCAGACGCCAACTTGGCTTGTGACATCGAAAGCCCGTCCAGGCCGTCCTGGTCGTAGTGGTCAAACAAAGTTTTCAAAACTTTGATCGTGGTGGCGGCCAGCGGCAAACTTTCGATGTCAGCGTGGGAGATTCTTCTTGTAAGTGGATGCGTGAATGCTACTGTCTTCATCAGACGACTCCTAGCTACTTAGGTTGTTGTTTAGAGGTGCAAATGTTGTTATTAGCAACTTTGCGCCTCGCCTTTATTGAGAATGTCTATGGAAAGTAGAACGTAGAATTTTTAGAAAGGCAAGATTTATTTTACTTGGTTCCTCCAAGAACGCTTGTAGCAAGGAGGTGGTTTGGAGGAAACTGCGCAGCTGGTTCCTCCAAGAAATCACTTGCAGTCAAAGTTCCTCTACTTCTTCCCTACAGTCACTGCTTCCCACCAAGTTTTCAACTGATTCGAAACCAGATGACACTGCTTTTTCTACAGCGGGACCGTAGACCGGATCAAGAGCATGTAGAGAAAGAATCACTATCAAAGAACCATAGGCACCGTCGCTGGCGTCAACATAGCTGTTAGCTTCTTTCCCAGCCCTCCGGGCGCTCACCACACCTTTTACCACTGACTCCGGAACTTCAATCGCTGAGCTGACCGCAAAATTGGTCGCAGGATCTGGGCCAAACAGCGAACCCAACAACTCGTAAGCCGCGTTGTTGTACGCTCCTGTCAAGACAACCAGTGGGTCCAGGGTCCATCCTCCCGCTACATACTTCAACGACCCACCTAAGGCACCACAGGCAACATTTTTTAGGGAAACATAGCCAAGGCCAGGTACCCAAACTTTCGCATCTGCTTCAAAATACTCTTTGCATGCATAACGAACCCCGTAACCTAAAAAGGCGGCACCTGTTTTCACCAAAATAACTTGAGGTGCTACGGCATGGGTAAGCGCTAACGCGGAGAAGAGAACTCCTTCCACAAAAAGGCCACTCCGAACAGCATTGGGAAACGTTTTTCTAACGGCTTGATAGAGAGTTTTTTCTGAATGAGGGCTGCAGGCTGTTGTTTGCTGTTCTTTGGCCAAACTCAGGTTTGGCAACGCCAAACCGACGACGAGGGCTAAGGTATTTACATACCTTTTCATGAAATCCTCCCAGTTTTAAAGGGGTTTTTGAAATACAAGACCGTGTTTATAGCAGGATGGCGATGAGACAGCAACAGAAATTTGGCTGGTGAGCCAATTTTTTTTCGTCCCCTAAAGTTCATCAAAAAAGAAACCGAAAAAAGCTTGATTGGGAGGTATGTAATGCAGGCATTAATATTTTTAGTTTCTTTCCTTTTCCTTGCCGCTTGTCAAGAGTCCAAGCCCCAGGAAAGAAAATCAAGGACAGGCATATCTGACAAACCCGTCGCAACGGCAATGACGGAGGAAGGAGGCTCGAAAGTAGACGATGCCTCTGGACAAGGAGCAAGTGCTCCCGGTGAGGAAGAGGATGAGACCGCAGACGATGGCGCTCCTCCTAAGCCCAAAGGAAAATCGTGCATAACTCTGACTCCTGTGGAAAATGGCAAGTGGCCCGAAGGAACGACGAGTGCTGATGACGGAAGTTCCATTACAGGAGCGTGCAATGAAGGCTATGATGGGAATCTAACTATCGCCTGCTTAGACGGGACTTGGGGGGCCGTGCAAAATACCTGTACGGAACGGCTATGTGCGAATCTAGACCAGGCAAAGCGAAACCTAACAGCGACTTTCGCATCGCAAAGTGCAAAAATCGGAGACTCGTTGACAGGAACGTGTGGAGCAGGCTTCGATGGATCGCCCGTAGCAAAGTGTGAACCCAACGGTTCATGGACGATTACAGGCGGATGTACACCTACGGGCCAGGCTCCTTGTACGAATCTAGAAACCTCTGTCGAACTTCTCCATGGAATTTGGCCTACAGACACCGACTCGGCGGACTGGGGCGCATCCATCGTGGGAACGTGTAACGAGGGGTTTAAGCCGTTCCCCTCACAACCCACTGCGACTTGTGTAAATGGCACCTGGAGATTTACTCCTGGATGCGAGTCGAGTTGCACCAATTTAGACAAGACTCCGCCCGCAAACGGCACTTGGATTACAGCTAAAGATGCAGTCATTCCTGCGGGACAATATGCAACAGGGGTATGTGAAAAAGGTTACTACGGGGATTTTTCCGTCGCGTGCCGACAGGGCAATTGGGCGAACCGCATAGCAGGTGGATGTACGCCAGATGGACAAGAGCAATGCTCTAGCTCTACCCTTAGTTCACTTGCAAACGGGGTGTGGGAACGAACGTCCGCACATTGGTTCGAGACACAACCCATTCAGGGCACCTGTAATGCAGGTTTCATTGGCAACCCTACAGCAAGCTGCACACCGAACGCAGCTCTGAGTGCCGCCTTATGGGTGAGCAACGGAACCTGTGTTCAAGGCTGCTTAAAGGCCGATCTCGACAGCGCCTATAACCTTGTTTATGGTTCTTGGAAATGGCCTCCCGGACTATCAGCACAACTGCTCCCTGATTCTGCACCAACGATTGTTGGAGAGTGTAATCCTGGAGCTACAGGAACTTCAGACCCACCTGCAGCGAAATGCACCGACCACGGATGGGAAGTTTCCGGAGACTGCGGGGCGATCTGCTCGGGGTTAAGCACCCCTCTGGATCATGGCACATGGGAGAAGAAAAGCACTGGCTGGGGAACAACAGTGACAGGAACCTGTATCTCGCCATGGGACGGTAGCCCACAGATTGAGTGCAAGGCAGATGGAACATGGGGAAATTTAGTTGGAGACTGCAATAAATCGCTCAATGACTTTGCAGATGGAGGTGTTTACACCATAAAGTGGGCAAAAGCAACCCCAGCAAGGTTGATGACTTTGCACTATCAATTCTCAACCGATCTAATTGGCGCAGATAAAGACTGGAGAAAAACACAAATATACACCTCTAGTGGCATAGCCGCTCTCGCTGAGGGTCGTCAACAGTGGAGACTTCACTATGCCTATGGCGAAGATAAAACGAATTGCTACAAAATAAAATCATTAAAATATGAGACTACAGATGGGACTGGTTGGTTCCTGAAGGCTTACTCTAAGGACAGTGGCTACTGGGGGCTGGCTGTGATTCAATCCGCTCAAATTGACGCAAGTCAGACTTGGTGTTTTACAAAAGACCTGATAACCTCAAACTACCAGATCGTGCAAAAATCCTCAGGGAGCGCATTGAGTGGCTATGAAAACCATGATTACAAAGCTATAATCCGAACAATGCCCGATTCTCGAGAGGATGTCATGAAATGGAAAGCCGTCGACGACTGGCACCTTCGACATATGGTTGATTATGGTACGGATAAAGCAAGGTATCTGGATGCTTATGAATGCACAAGGACTGTTACCACAAGAACGTACCAGAGCGACCTCACGCAAAAGTGGCGCTTCGCGAATGAGTTTGGTAAAGGAGCAAATGACGTCGATATTTGGCGATGGGACGAAAAGACTTGCGGGGGCTTAGTCCAGAACGACGCCGTAAGGATAAAACACTCTCATACAGGCGGCGACCTTCTCAAAACCGCGACATGGACCGAAGTAGGTAAGTGGGAGTATGCGCAATGGGACGTAATAGCCAAAGACGATTATGTTTTCATGTTCAGAACGGGGCCCACAAGGGAAGTAGCAGAGTATCTGACTGCTTACTTCTCGGACCCTTGGGCTGTTAAGGTTGAAACCAAAGCGACAAACCCTGGCCCCACCCAACTCTGGATTATAGAAAAGTATATTCCTCCATCTCCATAGACATCTAAAACGTCATGAGAAACGATGCCTGACCTCCCCCCCAGGGTTGGAAGGGGACTCCTCGGTGGTCCCAGAGTCGGTCGAGGTCCCAGGTGAGGTTCCAGAAGGAGATCGCGTTGTCGGAGAAGTTAAGTTCGAAGGCTGTCTGAATTTTCAACTCCCTGTCCAGTTCATATTCACTGTCGACATCGAATCTCATGCGGTTGTAGAACAATCCCCACTGCCAGCGTGCGAAGCTTGACAGCGGGCGGTTTCGCGTAAACGCAAGCGCCCACTCTTGCCGCGTAGAATCGGGGCTGAAACGTTCAGGTTGTGCGGAACCCTCGATATAATCGTAGTCTGCGTGTCGAAAGATGGACTGCACGAAGAACTTCGTAAGTTTGTCGTCCTTCTCCCTTAGAAGTCCAAGCTCGACTGTTTCCGCAAAACGATCCATGGATTTTCGGTAACCCACCGAGGTCCATTCCTTTGCTTCTGCTTTTCGTTCTCGTTCCCATGATAGATAAAGTGCGCTGGCCCTCCATGTAGGGGATCTTAATTTGACATGCTCTTTGATTTTTCGGTATTCGTACACGTAGCCTTGATTGCCTCTGTACCATACCAGGGGTTGGTCGTGTTCCAGCGTGGCTTGCACCTCACTGTCCCCCCACAGCGTCCAGCGAGTTTTCGCTCCCACGGTTCTCAGGTATTTCGGGTCACGTGAGTTTTCGACGAATTCCACTTTCGAATTGTAGTAGTGGTCCACGCTCCAATAGAAGACTTCGAAGTAGCGGTTCTCACTCTGGCGAAAACCAAGTGCTCCGCCCATATCTGCCCATTTCTTGAAGGTTCCTCCATCTGCCAGCAGAGAAAAATAGGGACCCATGGGGGTATTCAATGTAAGACGAAGCTCCTGGAAAAAATTCTGCTCCAGCAGACTCTCATCCCTTTGTTGTAAGAAATGCAGATCGACAACTTGAGGTTCTCGGGAAGAGCCGAGCTTGATGGTCTCCAGAAAGGCGAAGCGGGCAAGATCTAGACTTCCTGCCGACACCCTGTAGCCTATTTGAGCTACGTCGAAGTATCGGGACCACAGGTAAGGGTAGTCATAGCTATTGATGTCGTTGAAGTACTCGCTGCTTAATCGTTCCTCACGATCCACTTCGTCTGCGTCCGTGTGGTAGAAGCGTCCTTCGGCAGTATAAGCAATTGAAACGGTAAGGAGGGGGGTAACGAACGAGCATAGACTTCGCATCGGCATGCCTCACATGATGTTTTTCCTAATATCATAGCATCATGTCTCGACAGCGGGGTCCACTTCCTCCTGCTATTATCCTGCTATTATCCTCTTCTATATTATAGCCTCGTACAAATCCAACCACGACGGATTGGTTTTTTCGATCAGGGCTAGCTTCCATTTTCGAGGCCATTCTTTCAGACGCTTTTCACGTTTTATTGCATTAGTCATATTATCGAAATGTTCATAGTAGACCAGTTTATCGACTTGGTATTTTGCAGTGAAACCCTCGATTGATTTGTTTTTGTGTTCCCAAACACGTTTGACGATGTGGGAGGTGACACCAACATACAAGGTCCCATTTCGTCTGCTTGCCAGTATGTATACGCAAGGGTTTTTCATAAGGCGTCTCTAGTTGGATCCCGCGGTCAAGCCGCGGGATGACAAAGCCGCAAACCGCGGGATGACAAAGCCGCAAACCGCGGGATGACAAAGCCGCAAACCGCGGGATGACAAAGCCGCAAACCGCGGGATGACAAAGCCGCAAACCGCGGGATGACAAAGCCGCA
>JACPKR010000031.1:5783-16563 GCA_016186945.1 Deltaproteobacteria bacterium
GCCGCAAACCGCGGGATGACAAAGCCGCAAACCGCGGGATGACAAAGCCGCAAACCGCGGGATGACAAACGGTTTCGCCGATAAGAACTATAAAGAAAATCTCTGAGACCAAAATGAGGGCCTCTTGGATTCTCTGATATTACCGAACCTTCGTCCGCCACCCTAATGACCATTTTCTGTCATCCGCACCCGACATTTTCCGCCAAGCCATGTCATCCCGCGGCTTGACCCCCTGTCATCCCGCGGCTTGACCCCCTGTCATCCCGCGGCTTGACCGCGGGACCCAGGCTCTGAAGCACCCCGTTACAACGTCAAACTGTTGTGGAAGCATAGAGGAGGACAGCTCCCGCTGCGGCTACATTTAAAGAATCTGCGTGGCCCCGCATGGGAATGGTGATCTTCGCATCGCTGTTTTTCCTCCAGAACTCACTTAAGCCTCGGTCCTCACTACCCAAGAGGAGGGCCCGTCTCTTGTCGAAAGACACATCCGTAAAAGGCACTGCGTCTTCACTCAAAAGCGCGGCGTATATTGTCACCTTGTGTCGCCGGCAAAACGCCAGCATCTCTTCCCTTGTACCTGCAACGACTGGCATTGAAAAACAGCAGCCCAGGCTTGTGCGTATGACATGCGGATGAAAGATATCAGCCTGACAATCCATCGTCAGGATAGCATCAACCCCAGCACCGTCTGCGGACCGTATCAAGGCACCTACATTTCCAGGCTTTTCGATGCCTTCAAGAAGCAGTAGGAATGGCACTTCGGGGACTTTGACGCGGGAAAGGTTCCTCTCTGCAAAACGAAACACGGCGACTAAGCCCCCTGAATCCTGGCGCATCGCTATTTTAGCAAAGCACGGATGGGAAACTTCGAAGCGCTTCGGGGACGCAGCTTCTAACGCTGCAAGAAGTTTCTCCCCCTCGTCGTCAAGGAGTTCGGAGCAGACGAAAACTTCCAGAAGTTCCCAACGCGCTTCCCAGGCCCTTCTAATTTCTCGCAGACCTTCAACCGCAAACTCGGAGAACGCTCTGCGACCCTTTGACTCGCGAAGTCCTGCGACCCTTTTTATGTTCTCGTTTTGTACACTGCTTATTTTCATGAGTCGCTACCCGTCGACAAGTTAAGGCAGTAGGAGCCGCTGGGAAAAAGACGACCGGAGGACTCTTCGAGCGTCAATTCGCCAAATTGCACATGCTTCGTATCCCAAATATCTGAGATCAGGTTTTTCAAAACAAGGGGGGTAAAACCAGGCGTGTGACAAGTCAAAAGGACAAATGAGACATCGTCCGCACATAATTTTCTCAAATCTTTAAGCAAGGGGCTTAAGTCTTCTTCGATTTTCCATACTTCATTTTTCGCTCCCCGACCGAACGTGGGCGGATCAAGGATGATGCCTTGGTAGCGGGCGCCCCGTCTTAGTTCCTTCGCGACAAACTTCCTCACATCCTCAACAATCCAACGGATGGGCAAATGTGCACAACCTGACACCTGCGCATTTTCACTCGCCCACTGCACGCTTTTTTTCGATGCGTCTACGTGAACTACCTCAGCCCCTGCTTCGGCAACAAGAAGGGTAAGCACCCCCGTATAAGCAAAAAGGTTGAGACATTTGAATGGCTTTTTTGACAATCGGTTTTTCGCAATACAAGAGGCGAGTGTGTTCCACGTTTGGGCGTGTTCTGGAAATATACCAAGGTGCCCAAAGTCGGTGAGCTGTACCTTCAGTCTGGGTTCCTTCCCCACAACCCATTGGGAAGGCATGAGAGGATTTTTTTTCGTCCAAGTCCCCTTTCCGTCTGAACTTCGTTCAAACTCAGCATCAGCCTTGCGCCATTCCGTTGCCGGCAATTTTCTTTGCCAAACAGCCTGCAAAGCTTGTCGTACAAGTCGGTAGGGGCCTACTTGCTCTAGTTTTTGTCCATTACCACTGTCCAGGAGTTTATAGTCTGAAGATTTCATGCGGAAGGTGTACTACAGACATTGGCCCGGAGAAATAAAAAAGGAGTTGGGAGGGTGCAACTCCCAAAACCCGCTACAACTATCAGCCTTCCCAAACTTCTTCGCACCCTCCACTTCCAGAGCAACTGCAACGACATTTCCTACATAAATAGAGGTAGTCTAAATAATATATTTTGTCAAAGATTTTAGCGTGTTACTCCCCAAAGGGATTTCTTGGAGGAACCAGCTGCGCAGTTTCCTCCAAACCACCTCCTTGCTATACTTAAAACCAACGAAAATTGAGGTGGATATGGAGCAAAGGAAGGAATTTACAGTCCTCGCTGTGGTTTTAGGTGCGGTGCTAGGCATCATCATGACGGCCGCAAATGTTTATCTAGGTCTCTACGCCGGGATGACCGTCTCGGCTTCAATCCCCGCTGCTGTTGTAGCGGCCGGCATCTTACATGGTTTGCTAAAGCAGAAGGGGGTCTTGCAGGCCAACATTGTTCAGACGATGGCTTCCGCAGGAGAGTCTTTAGCGGCAGGTATTATTTTTACAGTCCCTGCTCTTGTTATTGTAGGAGCTTGGACCGATTTCGCTTTCTGGCCGACGACCTTCATCGCGATAGCAGGTGGCTTGCTTGGTGTGATTTTCATGATTCCCTTGCGCAAGGCTCTCATAGTGGAAAACAAGGAGCTGAGCTATCCGGAAGGAGTTGCCTGTGCCGTTGTGCTGAAATCGAGCGAAGGTGGCAACTCAGCGGGTCTATCGACCATCCTCAAAGGGTTAACGCTAGGGGCCGTTGTAAAATTCTTGGTAACGGGACTTCACTGGTTAGTGGGTTCTGTGGAAGCAGCCTTTGTTGCTTCCAACCGTGTGTTTTTCGTCGGCCTTGACGTTTCCCCAGCACTCCTTGCGGTGGGGTATATTGTCAAGCTTCGCATCGCAACAACGATCTTTCTGGGAGGTGTAGTAGGTTGGTTGATTGCTATTCCTCTCATGGCGTTATCCGATGAACTGGCAGCCATGCCTGCCCTTGACGCAGCCTGGACGCTATGGTCAACAAAAATTCGCTATCTCGGTGTGGGCGCAATGTTGGTGGGGGGGATTGCCTCTATCGTTTCCGTAAGAAAAGGTCTCGCAGGTGGTCTGCAAAATCTCGGAACTTCTTACAGGAACCGAAATCGTGCAGCCGCGATCCCCTTTACCGAGACTGACATCAGCCTTCTCTCTATGGGGATCATCCTTACCGTGTGTTTTGCGATCATGTTTGGACTTTATGTTTACCTAATAGACCACTGGGGCTTGTCTCTCTTAACAACGCTAGTCATGATTGCCTTGGCGTTTCCCTTTGTTGCTGTCTCAAGTTATATCGTTGGTCTTGTGGGTTCTTCGAACAACCCTGTGTCGGGCATTACCATTGCTGCTCTACTTGTGACGGCAGCATTATTCTTAGCCCTTGGTTATAAAGGGGACACAGCGATCATGATTACCCTTGGTGTCGCAGCAATCGTTTGCTGTTCTGCTGCTACTGCTGCGGACCTTTCCCAAGATCTAAAGACAGGGGCTTTAGTGGGAGCAAGTCCTCGATACCAGCAAATGGCACAGAGCATTGGGGTCATCATCCCCGCTTTTGTGATAGCGCCAGTCTTAACTCTTCTCCACTCTGCTTATGGGATTGGACAGGGCCTGAAAGCTCCCCAGGCGACACTTTTCGCCAGTCTTGCCCACGGATTGTTTGTCAGCAATAGCCTTCCGTACAACATGATCGGCATGGGTGCTATCCTGGCAGGGGTAGTTTTAGTTGTGGACGCTTTTTTGAAACGGAGGGGAAGCTCACTTCGTCTCCATGTCATGCCCCTTGCGATTGGAATTTACCTCCCTTTTTCGCTCACGACTCCCATTTTCCTCGGGGGCCTCCTCCACCATCTTGTTTCTAAACGTCAGAAGGAAAGTGCAGAGACAGATCGGGGCGTACTCATGGCTTCCGGGCTTATTGCAGGAGAGGCGATCATGGGCGTCATCCTTGCGTGCTTTATCGCAGGCGGCGTGAACCTTGCCCTTCCTCTTTGGGACCATGGTACAGCTGAACTTATTTCTCTTGGTGTCGTTTCATTGACACTCGTCTATCTGTACCGACTCGCAAGAAGAAGGTGATGACAGTGGGGCAAAATTTTCAAAAAAGCATTTGTGGAGAGGACCTTTTTTGAAAAAAAGTTCCCCCCCACGCCTCCCCCCAAAAAACTTTAGATATTGAAGTTTTTGAAAAGGGGTATGGGGAAATAACTTTTTTCAAAAAGTTTGTCCCCAAATTGATTATCTTGAACATTATAGTGCGAAACATTTTCTGAAAAAATCCTCCGTCTCTCTTCGATTCACCGGAGAGTTCGGCAAATTTTTCCAGCAAAGCTTTCTGTTCCTTAGTCAACTTGGTGGGAATCTGCACCCGCAGTTCGACGATGAAATCCCCTCGGCCCACCCCCCGAATATGGGGGATCCCCTCGCCTGCACGCACTATGCGATGTCCAGGTTGCGAACCGGAGGGAATCTTGATGGTCCGTTCTCCTTCCAAAGTGGGGATCTGAATTTCGCATCCCAGGGAAGCCTGTGACATACTGATCTCTTGCACCAGGAGGACGTTAAAGCCATCCCGTATGAACGTTGCACTTTCCTTCACATTGAGAACCACATAGAGATCCCCAGCGGGCCCTCCCTGACTTCCAGCCTCCCCTTCTCCAGAGACTCGCAATCGTAGGCCCGTGTCCACTCCTGCGGGAACTTTGACAGTGAGCTTACGTTTTTCTGACGCAACTCCTCGTCCCCGACATTTCTTACAGGGGTCAGTGATCACAGTCCCCTGACCTTGGCAGGACGGGCAAGTGGTCGATACGCTGAAAAATCCTTGACTCCGCCTGACCTGTCCCATCCCTCCACAGGTCGTGCATGTCTCCGGTTTGGAACCGGGACGAGCACCAGCTCCGTCACAAGTTCCACACTGCACCTGTCGGTTAAAAGAGATTTCCTTCTCAGTCCCGAATACAGCTTCTTCGAATTCAAGCCCTAGCTCATACTGAAGGTCTGCTCCGCGCCGGGCACGGGTGCGCGAACGTCCTCCTCCACTAAAACCAAAAAAGTCCTCGAAGATACTGCCAAAGGTAGAGAAAATATCCTCCACATCCCTTGGACCGTGATAACCACGACCGGAAAGTCCTTCGTGCCCAAAGCGATCGTAGATGTCTCGTTTCCTTTCATCGCTTAGCACTTCGTAAGCTTCGCTTACAGCTTTGAATTTAGCCTCCGCCTCTGGATTGCCTGGGTTACGATCCGGGTGGTACTTCATGGCAGCCTTCCTGTAGGCCGACTTGATCTCGTCCGGAGTCGCTTCTCGATTCACATGAAGAAGTTTATAGTAGTCCTGTTTATCCATGTTTATCCTTTTGTTTTCCGAAGGAATGGTGCGGTCTTCGACAGCTCGATGTCGTGCAGTCCTTCAGGCGGTCCCTGATAGACGAGCCGCCCCCCGGCATCTGCTGCACCGGGTCCTAATTCTATCAGCCACTCAGCATTTCGAATCATATCCAAGTGGTGTTCAATAACAAGCACGGTGTGGCCCCTCTGCGTTAAAAACGCAAGATGATTCCAGAGAGTCCGAACATCTGCATCAGCAAGCCCCGTCGTAGGCTCATCGAAAATCAGGAACTTTGTCTTGCTTTCCTTCTCCTCGACTTCCTTTAACAAACTGAGAAGCTTCAGACGTTGTGCTTCTCCCCCTGAGAAGGAACTTGTTGCCTGCCCCAGGGTCAAATAACCCAGACCCAAGTCAAGCACTGCCTGCATTGCTGTCCGAATCTCCGCATGATCGAAAAAAACTTCAAGTGCTTGCGCTACTGTTAAGCCTAAAACGTCGAGCAAGTTCCTACCTCGATACCTGACAGACAAAAGCTCGGCACTGAAGCGGCGACCCTCGCACTGAGGACAGCCAACAGTCACCTCCCCCAGGAACGAGAGGTCTTCGGTAACGGTTCCCAAACCCTTGCACACTTCACATCGCCCACCCTGAATATTGAAACTGAATGAGCCAGGACCGAGCTTGAGTTCCTTCGCCCTTTCCTGTTTCGCGAACAATTTGCGAATCGGTTCAAACACTCCAAGATAGGTGGCAATATTCGATCGGCTGCTCCTTCCAAGACCCTTCTGATCAATAAGGGCCATCTTGTATTGGTCCTTGAACATCGGGTAGAGAGTATGCTGGACCAGACTTGTTTTTCCGCTTCCACTGACGCCACATACAACTGTAAGCGCGCCAAGGGGGATTTCGATGTCGATGTTTTGAAGGTTATGAGTTTTCGCACCTGTCAGTCTCAGAAACTTGAGAAACTCCTTGGCTTGTCTTTCTGGGTAGGGGTCCACCTCCTGCCCACCTTCCCCTACGATGTGCCCCCCAAGGTGCCCAGCACCGGGGCCAAGTGCGATAAGCTTATCGGCTCCGTCGATCACGACGCGGTCATGTTCTACCACAACTACCGTATTGCCCTGGTCGCGCAATTCGTGGATCGTCTCAAGAAGGTTCCTGCTGTCGTGCGCATGAAGACCTGATGTCGGTTCATCCAGGCAGTAAAGTGTGTCGGTAAGAGAGCTTCCTATACAACTTGCCATATGAATACGCTGCCATTCACCACCAGACAGAGAATGGGTCACCCGATCCAGGCTGAGGTAAGCAACTCCGATTTTCATAAGGTAGTGAAGACGGCTGCGGATTTCGTCAATTGTTTCTTCCAATCCAGGAGGAGAAATGTTTCCGTCCCTGGATAGCAGTACTTCTGATCTCAACCAGGAGTCGAAATCGCTAACCGTCTGCCTATGCACTTCAGCCAGGTTTTTCCCACCTACCTTGTAGGCCAAACTTTCCCGACAGAAACGTTTTCCCTCACATACTGTGCAGGTTTCGTAACGGTGAAAGCGCGCGGCGTGAATGCGATAATGTGCTTTGTATTTCTTGCTATTTAACCACTCGAAGTAGGCGTTCATGCCCCCGAACTTGCCATCCCCTTCCTTTAACCAGCTCCATTCCTGGGAAGTAAATTTGGCAAAGGGCTTTCTAATATCTATTTTCTTCTTCCTGGCACTATCCCGAATGTCATCATAATACCCGACATGCCGCCCAAAATTCAAAGGGGCGATCCCCTGATTGGCAATCGAAAGTCGCAAGTCAGGGAAAACTTTATCCCAGTCCAATTCAGAAATGCGACCGTACCCTTGGCACGTGTCACAGGCCCCTAGGGGATGATTAAATGAGAACAAAGCCATCGACGGAGGTAGGTATGCGATTCCGCATTTCAAACACTCCAAAGTCGACGAAAACGCAAGCATCCTTTTTCCCGCAAGAACTTTACAAAAGCCCTTGCCTACCTTCAAAGCGAGAGAGACAGACTCCGTGAGCCGTCCCTTTTCCTCCGAGGCAAGACTCAACCTGTCCACAATCACTTGCAGATTGTGGATTTCTGAAGCCTTAGCGTGTTCCAGAGAACTGAGCTGTCCGTTCTCCCATACGCGCGCAAAACCTTGCTCCTGCAACTGAGTTTTAAGAGCAGTCCCTTTTAACCCCTTCCAAACATGTAACGGTGCCGTGACGAAAATTTCCTCTCCTTGCAGTGTTTCTATCGTTTTTTCAACGATGGACCGTGGCGTGTCTTTTTCCACTGCTTCCCCGCAGGAGTAACAGAACACCTTCGACAGATGTGTAAAAAGAGTCTGAACGAGGTGGTTCAATTCGGTGAGAGAACCCACTGTCGACCGCTGGTTAGTGCGAGGGCGGCTCTGCTTCAAGGCAATGGCGGGAGGAAGGTTGGAAACCCCCTCCACCTCCGGCTTGGGCAACGCTTTCAAATACTGACGGGCATAGCTGGACAGCGAATCCACAAATCGACGGTAGGACTCCGCATAGAGAGTATCGAAAACCAGAGAACTTTTTCCCGACCCAGACACACCTGTGACGACAGTCAACTTGTTCAAGGGAAAGCGGACATCGATTCCTTTCAGATTATGGGTGCGAACGTTCTCTAATATTATGTCGTTGTGCTTTTCCAACACACTATCCCTCAGCGTTCTTTCGCGATTATAATATATAGTATTTGGGAAAGAGAATTTGTGGAGAGGACCTTTTTTGAAAAAAAGTTCCCCTCCACTGTCATCCCGCGGCTTGACCGCGGGATCCAACGGCAGCCTTCCTCAAATAAGTTGGATCCCGCGGTCAAGCCGCGGGATGACAGACTTGTAAAAGTTTGTCCCCGAATTGATCATCTTGAACACTATAGGCACCAATTTTGATGAAGTATTTTTTTACGTTTATCGTTTTCCTGACCGCTCTCTCAGCCACCACCTGGTTTTTGTCGTCTCACGAGCAGGAACTGGCCCGACTCTTTCAGCCTCCCACGCAGCAGAGCCGACACGTACCCACCCCGCTTTTTTACCAGACAGTGGGGAAGTTTCCAGACCTTGAGGAACGCCCTCTGCTAAGCTCGCCGCCTACCCAATTTACCTTAGAGCTAGCCCTATGCGAAGACAAGCCCTGCGTCAACCAGACCCTGGAACAACTAGAGAAAAAAAGTATTGAGGCCTACTTCACCCCTTTAAACAATCAGGGACGGGTGGTTTTTCGCATCCGCCATGGAATCTTTGCCTCCGCCGCGACAGCAGAGGCCGCTAAACACTCACTTTCCCAGAAAAATGTTGTCAGCTCGGTCGTAGAGCTTTAGTTCTTAAGGATAGCGTGGATCCCTTGCCCCGGGGGGCAGGCCTTTCCTCATCCCCCCTCTATTAGGTTTTCAATGACTAACATTCGGAATTTTTGCATCATCGCCCATATTGACCATGGAAAATCAACTCTCGCCGACCGTCTGCTGGAATTGACGGGGACCGTCAGCAAGCGAGAGATGAAAGAGCAATACCTCGACAACATGGAGTTGGAACGCGAACGTGGCATCACTATAAAAGCACAGACCGCCATGATGTCCTACAAAGCCAAGGATGGTAAGACCTACCAGCTAAACCTCATCGACACGCCGGGGCACGTAGATTTTGCCTATGAGGTATCGCGAAGCTTGGCGGCGTGCGAAGGAGCCCTCGTCATCGTTGACGCCTCGCAGGGCGTGGAAGCACAGACCGTTGCTAACGTCAACCTGGCGGCCAAACACAAACTTACCCTTATCCCTGTCATCAATAAAATCGACCTTCCAGGAGCTGACGTTGAACGCGTCCGAGACGAAATAGAGGAAGAACTGGCAATCGAAGCTTCAGAAGCACTCGCCATCAGTGCCAAAACGGGGCAAGGGGTGGAGCAAGTCCTCGAAGCGATTGTTGCGCGCATCCCCGCGCCGGAGCAGCGAGACAGTGACCCCTTGCAAACACTGATCTTCGACAGCTGGTTTGACCCTTACCTTGGAGCCGTTTCACTCAATCGTGTCGTAGCGGGAACCCTTCGCAGGGGCACACATATTCAAATGATGTCGACAGGGAAATCTTTCGAAGTTCACTCTCTGGGAAAATTGACCCCTAAGCCGACCCCTGTCGATGAATTGCGCAGTGGAGAGGTCGGTTTTATCACAGGATCGATCAAGACTATCTCCGATATGAGGGTCGGCGATACAATCACTGAAACACGCCGTCCTGCGGCAAGCCCATTGCCTGGCTTTACAAAGGTGAAGCAAATGGTCTTCGGTGGAATATTCCCCGTCGACCCCAACGAATTCACCCTGCTTAAGGAATCCCTGGAAAAACTCCAACTCAACGACGCCGCTTTATCAACCGAGGTGGAAAGTTCAAACGCCCTGGGTTTCGGTTTTCGAGCCGGCTTCTTGGGTTTACTCCACATGGATATCATTCAGGAACGACTCGAGCGGGAATACAAACTCAACCTCATATTCACGGCCCCTTCCGTCGTCTACCACGTTTTCACAATAAAAGGGGAAACATTAGTCGTTGACAACCCGGCCAAACTTCCCGATCCAAGTCAAATTGAACGGATCGAAGAACCCTACATGTTGATGAAAATTCACTCCCCCGAGGAATTCATTGGGTCCATCTTAAAACTTCTCCAGGAAAGACGAGGAACCCAAAAGGGGATTGAATACACTTCGCAAAAACGAGTGATCATTACTTACGAAATTCCCATGAGCGAAATGATCTTCGATTTCCATGATAAATTGAAAAGCATTACTCGTGGCTATGCCTCCATGGATTACGAACTGATTGACTTTCGCGAAGGCGATCTCGTAAAACTGAATATTCTCGTGAACAATGCTCCTGTTGACGCTCTTGCCTGCATTATCCACAAAGACCAGGCATATTATAAAGGTCGCGCCCTCTGTAAAAAACTCAAAGAAAACTTACAGAGGCATATGTTTCAAATTGCTATCCAAGCTTCAATCGGTAGTAAGGTCATCGCTAGAGAAACTCTCTCCGCTCTTCGCAAGGACGTTACCGCAAAATGCTACGGGGGCGACATCACGCGGAAACGAAAACTTCTTGAGAAACAAAAAGAAGGGAAAAAACGCATGAAATCCATCGGCAGTGTTGAAATTCCCCAGCAAGCTTTCCTGTCAATCCTTAAACTCGAAGATTAGCCACTTGGGGCAAGGAGGTGGTTTGGAGGAAACTGCGCAGCTGGTGCCTCCAAAAAATCCGGCTGAAATAAAAAAACCCTTGGTTAGTTTCCCAACCGAGGGCTTTTTATAAATAAGCAGGGCTGCATTGAGCTACTCTCCCACAGTTAAGACTGCAGTACCATCGCCGCTGGTGAGCTTAACTTCCGTGTTCGGGATGGGAACGGGTGTTTCCCCACCGCT
>JACPKR010000014.1 GCA_016186945.1 Deltaproteobacteria bacterium
TTGCCCAACGGCGAAGAGTATCGGGGTGGATGCCAAGATGCTTTGCAGCGTCTGTGATCTTGAGAAGCATGCTCTTATAATTATGCTGCTCAATAGATTTGTCAAGAAAAATCAAATTATTTTATATCAGTAACGATACCCCCTTTATCTGAAATGAGGAAAAACGATGTCCCCCATGTCCCCGGCTATTGATCGCATTCTCGAAAAATTGAACGAGCCACAGAAAGAAGCTGTCCTGCACGAGGGAGGCCCCCTTGTCGTCTTTGCGGGAGCGGGGAGCGGTAAAACACGGGTGATTACTGCACGTATCGCCTATCTGCTTGAAACGGGGGTGCCCCCGCGTTCGATCGTCGCTATGACGTTTACCAACAAAGCAGCAGGGGAAATGAAAGAGCGGGTCAAACTCTGGAGCCCCCTTGGTGAATATGTTCCGATAGGAACCTTCCACTCGCTCTGCGCCCGATGGTTGAGGGAATTTGCGAAGGAGATCGGTTTTACCGCTGATTTTACGATTTACGACGACCAGGATTCCAAAGCTGTTCTCAAATCCGTTTTAACCGAGATGCAGGTAAAGATTGATAAAGGGATCACAGGTGACTTTCTGTCCGCCATCGGACGTGCCAAAACGTTAGGCTGGCTACCTGACGAAGCAGAAAAGCAAGCTGATTTTTTCCCCACCATGGGCGTTGCTGTTTACCGTCGTTACCAGGAGATCTTGTCGCAAAGCAACGCGATGGACTTCGACGACCTGCTTATGAATATGCTCCTGCTCTTGAAACGAAATCACGAGATTCGCAATCTCATGCAGGCTCGTTTCCAACACATCCTGATCGACGAATATCAGGACACCAACCCTACACAGGCGTCCCTCATCCATCACCTTATGAATGAAAAACGTAACCTGATCGTTGTCGGTGACGACGACCAGTCTATTTATAGCTGGCGAGGAGCTGATCCGAGCAACATCCTTGGTTTCGGAAAACGCTACGCAGGAACAAAAATCATCCGACTCGAACAAAACTATCGGTGTACAGGAAACATTGTCGGCGCAGCCTCTGCGATGATCGTCAATAACAAGAAGAGAGCTGAAAAAACCCTGTGGACACAAAACGAAGCCGGCCCTCACATCACCTATCACCAGGAATTTGACGCAGCGATGGAGGCCTTCTGGGTAACGGAACAGATCAAAGCAGAAACCTACAAATTTCCTCATGACGAGGTCGCCATCTTCTACCGTACCAACGCGCAGTCGCGTCAATTGGAAGATTCGCTTCGCAAGCAAAATATTCCCTACCGCATCTATGGGGCTTTACGCTTCTATGATCGTGCGGAGATTAAAGATCTACTGGCTTATTTCCGCCTGATCATAAATCCAAAGGATGATGTGGCCTTTCGACGGATAATCAACGTCCCTGCGCGAGGAATCGGGAAAAAGGCGTTGGAATTGATGGAGGAACTTGCCGATACAAGAGACGTCCCCCTCGTAGACACATTGCCTTATATTGCCCAGCAACAGCCTCGCCTGGCAGCCAGGTTAAATCAACTGCGTGAACTCCTTGAAAAACTCAAGAAATCAGACGAGAAACACGCCCTTTCCGAAGTTTTACGAACAGTTTTGAACGCGACAGACTACCTTGCTTACATTCAAAAGAAATATGCTGATTCCTACACCGATCGTGTAGGCAACGTACACGAACTGGGAACAGCACTTGCGGAATATGAGCAGGCTAACCCCGAAGCTCGTCTGCGTGACTGGTTGAACGACGTATCCCTAAGTGGGAGCGAGCAGGAATACGAAAACGGTGTCACCCTGATGACCTTGCACTCAGCGAAAGGCTTGGAATTTTCCCGAGTCTTCATTGTAGGCGTGGAGGACGGACTGATCCCTCACTCTCACAATCTGGAAGACAAAGAGAAATTAGAGGAGGAGCGACGCCTCTTCTATGTCGGGCTGACACGAGCAAAACAACGATTGTCCCTCCTCTCTGCGGAGCGAAGGCGTATTTTCACTTACGACATGGTCAACGGCTTGTCGCGCTTTCTGAAGGAAATTCCTCTGGAATTTTTCGACCCCACCTCTCGACGTGCCCTCGACACAAAGCCGTCTGCCGATTTCCATACCAAGATGTCTCTCGTCTTCCATCCAACCTATGGACGCGGGCGAGTGACCCGCATCGAGAGCGCTCTTGGAGTCGCCAAAGCAGTCGTCGACTTTAGCAGATTCGGAGTAAGAAAGGTGAGCGTCACCCAACTGCGACCGATCGAGAACTAATCCTGAGGGTAATGCGTAAGCCACTTGGGGCAAATAGGGAGAGGGGGGTTTGGGGGGGCGAGGGAACCGTCGCTCCCCCAAGGGATTTCTTGGAGGAACCAGCTGCGCAGTTTCCTCCAAACCACCTCCTTGCCCCAAGTGGCTTACGCATCTTGGAATATTAGGAGGAAGGCGCGTCACAACTTCATAGTTGATCGTCTCTGCCCAAGAGGCAAGCTGTTCGGCACTTATGGTCTCCTGCCCTTCTTTCCCAAGCAAGGTCACCTGATCGCCAGGTTTCACGCCCCGTGCGTTTTCAAGGTCGACTATCGCCATATTCATGCAAACCCTGCCAAGAAGCGGGCAGCGCTTGCCTCGAATAAGGACGTACGCCCCTCTTCCCCCTGCAATCCAGGGGTAGCCTTCGTAATAGCCGACGGAGATAACGCCGACCTTCATGTTCCTCGTAGCTTTAAAGGTACAACCGTAGCCGACGAAGTCCCCGTTCTCGATTACTTTCACCTCCATCAAACGCGTTCTCCAGCTCAGAACGGGGCGGAGGTCGAATGTATCCCTTCCCAAAAATCCGCGGTAGGACAGTTTGGTCAGCCGAGAAGGCCACAGTCCATAGAGAGAGATGCCGACCCGGCAAAGGTCCAAACGCGCTGGTTCGAGTAGAAGGGAAGAAGCGGAGGAGGCCGCATGGGTGAGGAGCTGAAATCCTTCCTGCTTAAACAATGCCTGGGCAGCCAGAAGGCGCTGCAGCTGGAGCATTGCGAACGAAGTTTCAGAGACATCTTCAACGTTTGCAAAATGAGTGGCGAGGCCCACGAACTGTTCGCGGTAAGGCTTAAGCTCTTCCGCGAGACTTGGCAATTGCTCCGGCTGAAACCCTCGGCGGGAAAGGCCGGTGTCGACTTTCAAGTGCATGCTAGGTCGGGGGGCCATGAGGCGCCAGGCTTCCAGAGTCTCTTGGTTCCCGATGATAACGTCGGCTCTTAGTTTGTGTGCCTCTTCGAGATCAACCTTTAGAACCGGCCCGACGATTAGGATGCGACCTTGGTATTTCAGCTGGCGTAATAAGGAGGCTTCTTGCAGGTAGTTGACGCATAGCCAGGAGAGAGGGAGAGAAGCGAGGGCCTGGTAAACTTCTGCTAAACCGTGGCCGTAAGCATTTGATTTCACGACCGGAGCTAGGCGATCTTCGCCTAATAGCTCGGCATAGAGCATGAAGTTATGGACGAGAGCTTCTCTGTCAATTTCAATCCAGGTATGCATAATTTTTCCTATGGAAACCAGGCCCGCTTGTGGCAAGGAAGTAGTTTGGAGGAAACTGCGCAGCTGGTTCCTCCATGAATTCCTTGGGGGAGCGACGGTTCCCTCGCCCCCCCAAACCCCCCTCTCCCTTATTTGCCAAAAACAGTTTCCGGGTTACGACGCCATTGAACCCCTCCTTGCGGGACGGGGGCGAATCTGCTAGCATGGCTTTCTTTTAACGGTTAAAGCGTTATTTTTTAACTTGTTGCATGATAACAAACTGTAGCAGACGATACAAAAGGGATTCACAGTGAAACGAACATTTCAACCAAGTAATAAACGACGGTTACGAACCCACGGTTTCCTAAAGCGCATGGACTCTCCAGGCGGACGTAATGTTCTCAGAAGCCGACGTGCGAAGGGGCGCAAACGGTTGACTCCAACGATTTACCAAAAGTAGTTCTTGCATTTCGATGACTCAACTTGCCAAACAGCAGCGATTGAAAACTCAGCATGAATTTAAAAATGTCCTGCAAACGGGGAAGAAATTTGTGGCTCAGCAGGTCGTTGTCTGGGGCCTTCCCAACGAGGAAGGCATCTCGCGCTTAGGGCTTATTGTTTCAAAGCGCGTGGGGAACGCGGTCGTCAGAAATCGGATTAAACGAAGGTTACGGAACATCTTTCGCCAAACAGCTCAATCCATCCAGACTCCCCAAGATATTGTGATCATTGCAAGGAAGACAGCGACTGAGGACACCTATCACGAGATCGCTCTTGCAGTTAGCAGAAGTTTCAAATGGCTTGAGAGAAAGTTGGCGTGAAGCGAGTTTTCATTGACAAAACTGACTACAGATATGCTTGTGCGTATGATTCACGCTTACCGGCGCTTCGTGTCTCGATTGCTGGGGCCACGCTGCCGTTTTTACCCCACCTGCTCTGAGTATGCGCTTATTTGCTTGGAGCAAGATGCGCTTTCACGGGCGCTATTCAAAATTTTTGTAAGACTTTTAAAGTGCAACCCACTTTTTGCCGGAGGAGAGGATTTACCTTGAAACTCGATCGTACCACTATTCTAGCTATCGTCCTTTGTGTCCTTGCCTATATCGGTTATGAGTATTATCTCAACCAGAGGTATCCAGACAGGTTTCACAAAAAGCCAAAACCAGAGGCTCTTGTGTCACATGTGTCGCAGGAACTTTCCTCTCCTCGTCCGCAGGAAAGTGCTCAGTCTCTTTTTCCCGCTCAAACAAGCGAGGCAGCGAAGCTGAGCTATACCTATTTGGACGCTGACCAATTACGCATTGAAAATGATACCTCCATCTTTACATTCGACCAAAGCCTGGGAGCCATCGCCTCCATTGTTCTGAAAGAGTTTGAGAACGAGGAGCACACAGGCAAGATGGACGTTCTCGCCCATCCGCTCAAAATTCATCCGATGCTGACGACAACGGCCCGAGATTCTCTTGGTTTTCAGGCCAAACGAGAAGGCCGTTCCCTCACATTTTCCCGTCAGGAGGGCCCTTGGCTCCTTAGCCACAGGGTGACAATGGACGAGGCAGGATATGGGGCCAGCCTCGATTTTTCGTGGAAAAACGTAGGGCAGGTCCCCGAGGAACTGCGCTCGGTTATCATGATGAAGAATACACTCCCGACCCCTAAGGAAGGGGGAGGTTTTCTGCCAGGAATGCCGACAGGACGTCCGTCATTGGTGGTCGCCCATACAGGGGACATTGAACGCTTTGATGCAATCGACCTTTGCAAAAAATCGGAGCAAGGGACGATTGTTCACACGGGGCAGAATTACAACCTAGGGGTTATAGGTTTTGACCAGCACTACTTCCTTACTGTTTTGCTTCCTCAATCCAAGCGAGCATCTTACTCGATATTAAAAAACTCGGGGGGTGAGGGGCAAACTTGTAGTTTCTCTATTTTTACAGACAACGAGCAGGGAGCGGTAAAACCTGGTGAGGAAATTGTCGTCTCCTACAAAGCGTGGTTTGGGCCAAAGTCGACACACTTCTTTGCGTCCTATGACGAAGCGTTACCGAAGACTCTTGACCTCGGATTTTTCGGCAAGATTGCAAACCCCCTTCTTGCAGCTTTACGCTTTCTTCACGACCTTGTGAGCAATTGGGGACTTGCCATCATCATCATGACTCTCTTTCTAAAGATACTTTTCTTCCCGCTCACCCGTCAGGCGGCCATCTCCATGCACAAGATGAAAAAGCTGCAACCTGAGATGAACAAAATTCGTGAAAAATATAAGGGAGACAATCAAAAGATTCAGCAAGAAACAATGCGGTTCATGACGACTCATAAAGTGAACCCGATGAAAGGCTGCCTGCCTATTCTTCCGCAGATTCCCGTATTTTTCGCGTTTTATCGCGTCCTTTCGACCTCTATCGAGCTTCGACATGCGCCGTTCTACGGTTGGATCATTGATTTGTCGAGTTCCGACCCCTACTATATCACGCCGATTCTATTAGGTGTTTCGATGTTTGCTCAGCAAAAACTTACCCCGACAACAGGTTTGGATAAGACGCAGGAGCGCATAATGACAATGGTACCTTTGATTTTTGCAGTCATGATGTTGACCTTACCTGCTGGTATGGTCCTTTATATGTTGACAAACACGGTCGTTTCCATCGCACAGCAGCAATGGTTGAACAGAAGGCTTTCCTAACATGGCAAAGACAAGGAGAATACGATGAAACTGAGAGTTGAGGAAAAATCACTGGAACTCGCCATGGTCAAAGCAGCAGGGCAACTCGGTGTTACGCAAGGTGAGATGAGTTATCGGATTATTCGAGAACAAGCTGGTTTGTTTGGTCTGTTTGGGAAGAAGGTTTGTATAGAAGCCTGGGAACGTAGAAAAGACGGCAACGAGGAACGGGAAAGGGCGCCCACACTTTTGAATGACAAAGTTATCCGTGAGTTGAAGGAAGATTTACGGGAATTCTGCGCAACCCTTTGTCATAAGATGTATGGCAGGAAGGTGAAGGTGAGAGCCGATCTCGACAACGAACGCTTAGTTTTGGATATAAATGATGACTCCATCGCGGATCAGTTAGGAAAGTCCTCTCTTCTAGCCGAAGCGTTGGAGCATATTATTCGAAAGAAGCCTCGGCACCTCCGCCAGGAACTGCCCTTTCGTATTTTCGTCGATGCCAAAAGCGTTCGCGTAAAGAGGGAGAAAGACTTGATAGGGATGGCCAAAGACTTGTCCAGAAAAGTTCATGAAAACCAAAAACCTGTCGTCCTAAATTACCGCAGTCCCTATGATCGAAAAATTATTCACATGGCACTCGACCAAGACCAACGGGTTTACACCAAATCGGTAGGGGTTGGGCAAAATCGCAAACTTATGATCCTGCCGACCAAGGAATTTTCAAACGAAGCTAATGGATAGAAATGAACTTCACTCCGACAATGAACCTATCGTCGCTCTATCTTCCGGGCAAGGGCACGGCGCCATTGCCATATTGAGGGCCTCAGGCCGAGCTTGCCACGAATTGCTTGTCCCCTGTCTACGCATGAAGAAAGCCTCCACCCCGTGGGAGGCGAGAGTTCTCACCCACTGTGATTTACTCGATCCTACCGATGGGACTGTTCTGGATGACTGCATGGCAGTTATTTTCAAGCGTCCGCATTCGTACACAGGGCAGGACTCAGTCGAAATCTACGTGCATGGGAGTCCTTACATTGTAAAGACGGCTCTGGCTCTTTTCTACCGCTTAGGTTTTCGTCCTGCGGAGGCGGGAGAATTTACCAGACGAGCTTTTCTTTCGGGAAAAATCGACCTCAGCGAGGCGGAAGGTATCAACGCACTGATTGGTGCCAGCTCGCATCAACAATGGCTAGCCGCACGTCATCTCTATTCGGGCAGGTTGAAACAACTTGTGGATGAGCTGGATCGTCAATTGAAGGAGGCAATGGCCTGGCTCGAAGCCTCCATAGACTTTCCAGATGAGGGGGATACTACGAAAGCTCATCGAGCTTCGGTGCTTGAACGGGTCGACAAAATTTTTGCCTCCTTGCAGAAACTTGAAAAAAGTTATGAGGATGGACGAGTGGCTTCCCAGGGCTTACGCGTCGCACTTTTCGGGGAACCGAATGTGGGAAAATCGACCCTCATGAACACCCTTCTTGGAACTGAACGAGCCATCGTCACTGAAGAGCCAGGAACGACCCGCGACTATCTGGAAGAAGCATGCCTCGTCAATGGGCGCTTGATTCGCCTTATCGACACGGCCGGTGTGCGAGACTCAACGCAAAAAGTGGAGAAACTGGGAATTGAGAGAACTTACGCTCTTGCCCGAGAAGCGGATCTCGTCTTGTTTCTGGCAGAAGCAAAGGCCGGGGATGAGTCATGGGCTAAATGGAAGCAGTGGGTGGAAGATGTAAAACCGTCAGCTTACTTACAAGTTCTGACAAAATGTGACTTAGTGAACAATCTTAAATCTCTGAAAACAGGATACGCGGAGATTTCTTGTCGCACAGGATTGGGGATCGAGGCACTTAAGGACAGGATCGTGGCAAAAGTAAATGAGCATGTTCGCAAATTGGAGGATGAGCCGTTTCTGAGTTCCGCAAGGCACAAGCGGGCAGTTGAGGAGGCTTTGGAAGCTCTCCGGCGTTTTTACACAGAAGCTCACGTAGGTGGTTTTGACGAAGTCCTGGCTTTTGAATTACAGCAGGCCGCCCGAGCTTTAGTTTCCATCATTGGCCGAATTGATACAGAGGAGATTCTCGATGTTGTGTTTGCTTCCTTTTGTGTAGGGAAGTGACGTTTTCATGAACAACGTGAGAGACCCAGTGGTGATTCAACGCCTGCTGTAAGTAGATTGCCGAAGCAAGGGGGAAAACAGCAAGTAGGGCGGCAATCAAAGGTGACGTGCGACGATACGCATCACTGACTTCCATGAGGAGGATAGATCGGGCTAAGCGATAGATGCTCAGCATATGAAGGCCCGGGATGAAAATGCGCCAATCCCCTTTGTTGTGGAGGGGAAAATCACAATGCAGGGAGGTTTCATTGCAGGCGCGCTGGTACCATTTCCACCAACCCCACCCGAGACTTATGACGATGTTTGTGACAAGAGACCACGGATGAACGATCTTTCCTAGCTTTAACCTACCTCGCAGCATCATATAGTCGAAGTAGAATTGACGTTTTCCTGAGTGTTGAAACACTTTGATCTCATCACCAGGTGAAAACCGCTTGATTGACAAAAAAGGGGGAGCACATCCTCTTTCGTCAGGGCGGTCGTTGTTTCATTTGTCTGCTTCACTTCCATTTTACCATGTCGTAACAGTTTGGCAAAAATCCTTTGCTTGAGCGTATTTTGGGCACGTTGTAAACTTTCTAAACGGTCACCTTCAAGGAGGTGTTTTATAACGAAAATTCGAGGAACCGATGAAGCTTTCTAAAGACCTCATGGACAAGGTACAGTACTGGGCAAGTGCGACGGTGTTCGATGAACGGACAAGAAAGGAACTTGCTAAACTGATCGACGCGGGTGATGAGGGGGAATTGACCGACCGCTTTTACAGAGACCTCGAATTCGGGACGGGAGGCATGAGAGGAATCATGGGTGCGGGCACCTCCCGGATGAATGTTTACAATATCCGTAAAGCGACCCAGGCCCTGGCCCTTTATCTAAAGCAGGTTTATAAGGATCAGGATGTCAAAATTGCTTTAAGTTATGATTCCCGGCATAACTCAAAAATTTATGTGCATGCAGCCGTTGAAGTCTTGGCCGGGCATGGATTTCATTCGTTTATTACGGAGGAGATGCGACCAGTGCCTTTCTTGTCGTTCATGGTCCGACATTACGGCTGCCATGCAGGGATTTGCATCACCGCAAGTCATAATCCTCCGCAATACAATGGGTTTAAAGTTTACTGGACTGATGGTGGGCAGTTAGTCCCCCCTCATGACAAAAACGTCATTAAATTCTATAGCGAGATAAAACGGTATGAAGATATTCCGCACATTCCCTTTCCGCAACTTGTGGCGGGCCAACAATTCAGCTTGGTGGGTAAGGAGCTTGACGAAGCCTATTTCAAGACAACCGACACGTTTATGTTCTCCTCAGAAAAACGGGATATCAAAATCGCGTATTCTTCCTTACATGGAACAGGAATTTTTGCGATTCCCCCCCTTTTGGAACGATTTGGTTTCCATAATATCTCGATTGTCGAGGAACAGTCTCGGCCTGATGGAAATTTCCCAACCGTGTCGTCTCCTAACCCGGAAGATCCGACGAGCCTGGCCCGAGTGATGGAGTTGGGTTCTACGATAAAGGCCGACCTTGTTTTGGCAAGTGACCCCGACAGTGATCGGCTGGCGATTGTGGTTTATGAAAAGGGGGATTGGCAAATCCTTTCAGGAAACCAGATTGGCTGCTTGCTCTTCGAATATGTCCTGTCTTCCTTAAAACGAACGGGTAACTTGCCTACAGACGGACTTGTGATCAAAACAATCGTCACGACAGATTTGCAGAAAGACATTGCTGATTATTACGGTGTTGCCTGCGAGGAAACACTGACAGGGTTCAAATGGATAGCGGAGAGAGTGGAAGCATATGAATCTGGCAAGCTGAAACCATACAAATCGTTCATCTGTGGGACGGAGGAAAGTTACGGTTTCATGACAGGCAAGTCTGTTAGAGACAAAGATGCTGTCTTAGCCTGTGCTTTAGCTGCAGACATGGTGGCTCACTATAAGGCTAACGGACTTGGTCTTGTCGATGTGTTGGAGCAGCTTTACTTACGCCACCAAGTCTATCAGGAGCGACTGGAAACGGTTACCTTGCCCGGCAAGGAGGGTGAGGAGAGAATTGCAGAGATTATGAGGACGCTTCGCGACAATCCTCCGCAAGAGATCAAGGGCTTGGCCGTAGAGACGATCAGGGATTATCTCACAGGGGAACTTAGACACCTTGAGGATGGGAACTGGGTTGTCAAAGAAAAACTTACACTTCCTGCCTCAAACGTGCTGCAATTCTGCTGTCAGGGTGCGAAACTTTCCATTCGGCCCTCGGGGACAGAACCTAAAGTGAAAGTCTATGTGTCGGTTTTCTCTCATCTTGATAAAAGCGACAAACCTAGCATGCATTTACTCAAGGACAAACTTAACGCGCTTGCCGACGATCTGGTAAAGGCCCTCATACCCACCCAATAGGGGCCGAAGAAAAAGGGGGGGAGTAGTGTCACAACAGCCTCTCCTCCTACCTCGACATCAGGTGGGCTTCGTCTCGATTCTCCACGAAACTTGCGAGTTTGGAAGGCAGAAACACTTCGTAGGGAAAAGGAAGCTTAACATGTTTGTAACTGGAGAATGTTTTGTCTCTGATACACGGGTTGTATTTCTTGAATACTTCTATATCGACTCCTGAGCTAAGCACCAGTTCGTCAACAGACAGTCTTTTTTTAAGTGCGAAAGCCTTCACATTTGAGGCATCTTCTGGACGAGGAATTTTCTTGAGAAGAACTAGGGTATTGTACACGTTCACAGCAGCTACAAATTCAGCGTAAAAATTCTTGCTTGCGTATTGGAAGTTGGGGGCTTCGTAAAGCTCGATGATGGAATTGAGGCTTCTTGTGTTGAGTCTGTTGACTGCTTTGAGAATACCATTAAGTCCGTAATTGTAGCTGGTGATGGTCAAAGGCCAGGACTCCAATTTCCCATAGCTGTTCTTAAGGAATTGAGCAGCTGCCTTGGTCGCTTTGAAGGGGGAGAGACGTTCATCCACTAGCTCATTGATGCGCAGGTATCTTTTGCCTGTCTGGGGCATGAACTGCCAGATGCCCGCGGCCCCTGCTTTCGACTTGGCCTTGATGTTGAACATGGATTCTACGAAAGCCATGCGAGTGACGACGGGGGGGACGCCATATTCGTCGAAGATGCTTTCCATATAAGGTAGGTAATCTTTTGCCCGATAAGCTGCTTCGATGAAGCGGTCAGCCAATCCGAGTTGACTGCGCAGACTGACTTGGCCTAGGAATAGTTTCGCGAGGGTTTGGGAAGAGGAGCCATAGACACTCCATATTCTTTTCTCGATCGCGCCATATTGGAGAGCGTCCTTTTTCTCCAATTTGAAACGCTTGATGGCCAGGTTATATCGGTCGATATAGGCTTCGGTTAGCCTTTCCTTTTCTCGATCGCTCAATTCTTTAATTTTTTTTTTCTGGCAAGGAAGGCAAAGTCGACAACATCGACAATAAGCTCGGGGTGTTCCCGGTCATGGATGATAGCCGAGTCGGAAGGGTACTTGAAGAAGACTTTCTCCCAGAATTGCACTTGTTTTCTGACTTCCGAGGCAACCGGAAAATCAGACGGCAATGTCACAACCACCGCTTTTGCCAAACTGGCATAAGTTAGGACAAGACTTGCAAAAAGGATGTGCCGCAAGGTTTTTAGCATTTCTTAAACCATTTTCATGAGTTGAGTTATAGATTTATTTTAATCCGTAACCCACTTTATTTGCAAGGAGGTGGCTTGGAAGAAACTGCACGGCTGGTTCCTCCAAACCACCTCCTTGCCCCAAGTGGCTTACGCATTACCTTACAGCTAGACAAAACCATTGACCGAAATCTTTTCCGTTTGTTACAGTCGATACCAGTTTAACTGAACTCGAATTTCGTAATTTTCATTGGGCTTTATGTCAAATTGACGCATACTTTGCAGAGGGGGTTGATTGTGATTACGCATGCAGTAACTAGTGCTTTGAGGGGTCGTTCACTAAGACTATTGAGCTTGATAACGTTTTTCTTTTTATTCCTTTGTCATGCCACCTATTCGCAAGCTTCTCTGTTAAAAGAGAGGGACCTTGATTTCGTCGTCAACGAAACGATGCTTGGAAGGGGGTACACTCAAATTTCGTCACTGGCCACACTCCCGGAAAATTTGCGGTCAGCGTCTGCCAGTTTTTCAGAGATGGATTTCGCCAAGGTGGCAAATGAACCTAACAGTATGCTTCTCATTGTAAAATTTGCTTTTTTCGTAAACAAGAGGGTCGATTTCTACTCTAAAGAAAATATTTTCAGCAAACTCGAATTCGAAAAAATCTCCCATAACACAACTGTTCTAAGAGAGAATAGGCTTTCCGCCAACAAAATCGTTTTCGACATCAAGAAAAAGGTGTCCCTCTTTTCAATCAAATCAAAAATGGATGTCGAACATTATGACAAAGAGGAATTAGAAGGCTCGCCTTATAAGACCATCGCAACA
>JACPKR010000015.1 GCA_016186945.1 Deltaproteobacteria bacterium
CAAAGAAAGATCAGTGAAATTTTTGAGTTCACCGGCTCCTCCACCTCTATTACTTTAGATGGAGATTTTTCGGCTGACTTCGCCTCATACTTTAATGTTGGAGGAACCAGCTGCGCAGTTTCCTCCAAACCACCTCCTTGCTAGGGGGCGCGCCGTTTCCTCCAAACCACCTCCTTGCTATTTTTCTGCAAAACCTTGCTATTTCTCTGCAAAAAGAGCTACAAGTGGCAGATGAATAAAACCGTAGCCGTAGCCATGTCCGGAGGGGTGGATTCCTCCTTGTCAGCTTTGCTTTTGAAACAGCAAGGCTACAGAGTTATTGGCATGTTTATGCGGAACTGGGAGGAGGCGGACGCGTCGGGTCGCTGCACCAGCGCTCAGGATTACGATGACGTGTCGTCGACCTGTGCCAAGTTGGGAATTCCGTTTTATGCCTTTAATTTCGCGAAAGAATACCGAGAGCAGGTGTTCGCCCGTTTTGTGGAAGAATACCAGAAAGGCTACACCCCTAACCCTGACATTCTTTGTAACCGTGAGATAAAATTCAAGGTTTTCTTTGAGAAAGCTCTAAGTCTGGGGGCCGACCTGGTCGCCACGGGCCATTACTGCCAGCTTGAGGACGGGAAGCTATTAAAAGGTAGGGATCCGGGAAAGGATCAGACCTACTTCCTTCATGCTATCGACGGGACGATCCTTGATCGGGTCCTATTCCCTGTCGGGGGTCTTTTGAAAAGTGAAGTGCGCAGCCTGGCACGCGAGTTCGGCTTACCCACGCACGGGAAGAAAGACAGTACAGGCATTTGTTTTATCGGTGAACGACGGTTCCAGGAATTTTTAAGTCAATACATTCAAAGCAAGCGAGGGGAATTTTCCATGCTTGACGGAACTAAAGTGGGAACGCATGAGGGGACGCCCTTCTACACGATAGGCCAGCGTAAACATCTTGGTTTAGGAGGACCGGGCGCACGTTGGTACGTGGTCAAGAAAGATCTTGCGCGCAATATAGTTTATGTCGAGCGAGATCATGACCATCCCGAGTTATATGCTAGCGAGTTGACTGCTGACGAGCTGAGCTGGTTGTCTGGTTCTGCGCCTGTCTTCCCCCTTCGTTGCATGGCAAAGATACGCTACCGGCAAGAAGACCAAGCGTGCTTCGTGACAGAAACGTCTCAAGGCAAGTTGTCGGTACGCTTTCATACTCCCCAGCGTGCTATCGCAGTAGGGCAGTCGGTCGTTTTCTACGACGGGGACGTCTGCCTCGGAGGTGGAAGGATCTGTTAACCTTCCCGCCCCCTTCGTCCGCCTCCACCTTTTTCGCGTTCGCTAGCTTCGTTGACGCGCAGCGGTCTGCCCTGTAAGTCTTTTCCATCCATTTCTGCGATTGCGTTGAGCGCGTCGTTCGCCTCTTCGAAGGTTACAAAACCAAACCCTTTTGAGCGATTAGTTTGTCGATCCATAATGACAACTACCTCAACGAGTTTGCCGAACTTTTTGAAGGCATCGTTAAGGTCTTCGTCACGAACATTCCAGCTTAAATTTCCCACGAAAATTTTTTTAGCCATACATCCGATCCTATGAAGTGATAAGAAGCTTCCTCCATTATAACACGCCTATCAGTGAAGATTTCCAGCCGTGTTTTCATAAACGACAAATTTGCAGATTTTCTTGACAGCCGCTGAACTTCCAGGCTTCAATAAAATAAATTGGCCAGACAACCAAATATCACAACAAAAGGAAAGGGAGTCCAAAATGTCCTTCAAAAGTCGACTCAATGCCTTCTTGGTTGGCTTATGCCTCAGTGTCACCCTACTTGCTGTCGATGCAGGAGCGGCTTCAAGCTCAGACCGCATCATCGACGAAAACGATTTAGAAAAAATCTATGCTAAGACGGGCCCCATCGTCGAAGCCATCGGCCGCATGAATGTTGGCTGCACCGTAACCCATCTAGGGAACGGCATTGCGATTACTGCGGGCCACTGCTTCGTTAGCAGCCCCTTTCACGGAATACGGTCCGCGGGCTCCTGTGAATCACGGCGCTACGACATCAAATGGGGAGTGACTTACACTCAAGATGCAGGTTACCTCGGCTCGAAATGCGTGAAAGTACTTGCGATAGAATTAAATCAGGAACGAGATTACGCCATCCTCCGCGTCAATCCCGTTCCTCCCCGCCACCTTAAGGTCGAATTTGAGCACGAGATTGCCGTAGGTGACACGATTTCCATCTTCTCCCATCCGTCGATGCGCCCTCTGGAGTGGTCAAGCTACTGTGGTGTCGAAGGGTTCTTCGAGCAGTCCAAAGGCAATCAATTCCGCTATTCCTGTGATACCGAAGGCGGAAGTAGTGGGGCTTCCGTCCTGAACAAGGAAGAAGCTATAGTGGGCATACATAATTATTATAATGCCGAGCTTAACCGTAATGGTGCGACTAAAATTTCAAGCACTCCGCTAAGAGTGTTTCTCTCTAACCTTTAACAAGGCCTGTGAGAAAAGGTTAAGAGAATTTCCGTCATTGCGAGCGAATGCGAAGCAATCCAGGCTGAAATTTGCTCCCCTTGTAAGCGACAAATAACCTGGATTGCTTCGTCGGGCTTCGCCCTTCTCGCAATGACGTTATTTTTTCTCATTCATTCTCATATGAACATACCCTGAGCCTTTAATTTCTAATCGCTTTCTTAATATTAATAGAATTGACTTATCCCCAACACCTGGGGATAACTCGGTCCGTCCAGTGACCAAAGCTCGGTGCTTAAAGGGCGGCTTCTGTTTGCACAATTTTTGTGCAAATGACGTTCTAATGAAATTCATGGGGGTGGAATTCTAATAATTTTATTAGATGAGATTCATTTTCAATAAATTTCTAACGTTGTCGTAGAATACTGAGGCAGGGAACTTTTTTCCCGAGTAGGAGACCTTTCTCATAATGACCAAAGCTGCCGCGAGTGGATTGTGGTTGTAAATTTCCAGGGCCGCTTTATAAGTCCTGGAAAAGTCGGCCCAGCCGCCAAGGAGACCATGCAAATACATGGTCCAAAGCGAGGCTGCCAGCAGTGGCTTTGTTGCGGGAAGTGGGTAATCGCTTCCGTAGAGCAAGCGGGCATGCACACTCTCTTCTTTCAAGATGGCTTGCAGGAACTTAGTCCTCATGGGTGCTGCGGTAAAACCTGAAATATCGGCCCATGTCTGTTGAGGAAACTCCTTCATCAGGTGAAGTACCCAGCTCACATTGTCGCTGCTTTTGCCTTTATATTCCGACTCTCCTTCTGACCCCACATGAGCGAAGACGATGCGAAGTGTGGGAAATTTCCTCAACCAGGCTTCATATGCCATCGGCGCCCCGAATCGGTTCTCGATCCCTCCGCCTTCCACGCTGCGCTCGTCACCGACGTGAGTGATGAGCGTGAACTGGTGTTTGGCTAGGAGTTCGAAAAAGCGCTCGCAACGCAAATCATCAGGTGGAATATGCATGGAATTGGGAAGAAGTTTCAGAAACCGCACGCCGTCCTTTTTAAGTGCTTCGAATGCTGTTTCTAAGTCTGCTTGGAAGGGGTTAAGTGACCCGACAGGGATAGCATCTCCAAGTTCCTTCGCCAGCCTTAGCATATACTCGTTACTAACTTCCAAGCCTGTGCGGTCCAGGCGTTTAGCCTGAGTCTCTGCATCGTAAGTCGCCGCAAACGCAAAGAGGAAGGGGGTGTATGCTTTGCCGGGGAAGTTTCTGACGAGATCGAAAAGCCGGGCCTTGGCAGATTCGTCCGGCTCATCATCGTCCTCGGCCCCCATTGCGCTGAGGAGAATTTTAGCCTTCCAGGATTTTACAGGATGGTTCAAGGGGGAAAAGAGATCGGGATGTACATAACAACCGTTCTTTTTTTCTCTGCACACCACATGCACATGGGAGTCGATGACCCCCGGAAGGTCTTCGAGGGCTTCCGATAGAAATTCCTGCGCAAGGGGAGACAAAGGTGGGTTCTTCATCGGAGTTTCCCAAGAGGAACGCCCGGAAAGCGAGTCCCGCAGGTTCCAGGCTATACCCTCAGAGGCGACGATGAAGGAACTACACAGTACCATTGATGAAAACAAGAAATGCATGCAGTCTCTCCCTATGTATAGTCTTTGAGAAAAAGAATTTGTGGAGAGGACCTTTTTTGAAAAAAAGTTCCCCTCCACGCCTCCCCCCAAAAAACTTTAAATATTGAAGTTTTTAAAAAGGGGCTTGGGGAAAGACTTTTTTCAAAAAGTTTTTCCCCAAATTGATTATCTTGAATACTATATCTTGCGAAGGGGACGTTCCCTCCCCTTCGCGCATCCCCTCCCTGATTGCTAGACTAAGGTGTCAAGAAGTCTTCGCGGTCGACTCCCGTGCCGACACTTAGAATTCTACATCGGGAGAACTCTTCCAGCTTCAAGAGAAAGTCCCGCGCTGCGCCAGGAAGTTTAGAGAAGCTCCCTTGACGAGGAATATCTTGCTGCCAAGCTTTGAATGTTTCGTAGACGGGCTTGCATTCTTTCAAGACTTCACTGCTACTTGGGTATTCGTTAAGCACACCAAGCGTCGGGTGTTTATACGCGACGGCAACCTTGATAGTTTCGAGTCCGGAAAGAATGTCGAGTTTGTTCAAATAGACACCGTCGAGGCCATTGACTTCGTTTGCAAAGCGCATGGCGATGGCGTCAAACCACCCGCAGCGTCGGGGGCGTTTTGTTGTTGCCCCATATTCATTTCCTCGCTCTCGAAGCACTTGCCCGAGCTGATCATGAATTTCAGTGGGGAAGGGGCCTTCACCGACTCGGGTCGCATAAACTTTTCCCACGCCTAAGATTCTGTCGATTTTCCGTGGATCAATCCCGAGGCTTACAGCCGCCTGACTTGCAAGAGTTGAGCTTGACGTCACGAAGGGGTAAGTCCCGTGGTTGATATCCAGCATGGTCCCTTGTGCTCCCTCGCACAGGACGTTTTGTCCTTCCTTGAGTCCTTTGCGAATCTTTTCTTCTGCAGGACAAATGTAGTCTGCAATGAACGCGGCGCTCACCTCGAACTCTTTCCATAGGGCCGGGTTTTGATCATAGAATGTTTTAAACTCAGGGTCGGCTTCTTTTCGTTTGCTCAGCCATTCCTTCCTTTTCTCAGGCCGCGCCATTGTTTCCACCCGCATGCCGTTTCTCAGGTCGCGCTCGGCGTAGGTCGGGCCGATCCCACGTTTCGTAGTCCCAATGGGGTTTTTCGCGCTTTCTTCAGACTTTGTATCGAGGTACACATGCCAGGGTGTGATCACATGGGCCAGAGTAGAAATCCACAAGCGCTCAGGAGTCACGGAGACATGCTCACGCAGATTTTTGATCTCCCGCATCAATACCCTCGGGTCAATGACGACACCCGACGTGAGGGCAATGATTTTTCCCTCATGCAGAACACCGTTCGGGAGAAGGTGGAATACATGCTTTTTCCCCCCCACATGGACCGTATGGCCAGCATTGTTCCCACCTTGGAAGCGACACACAATGTCAATATCGTGAGCGATCTTATCCACCCACTTGCCTTTGCCCTCATCCCCCCACTGCGTTCCGATGATGACTGACAATTTTCCCATGAATTTTCTCCTACCCAACGATTAGGTGCCTACAATACAATACCAAACGTGATGCGTAAACCGCTTGGGGCTTCTTGGCGGAACCAGCTGCGCAGTTTCCTCCAAACCACCTCCTTGCATAAGGAAGTAACTTGCATAAGGAAGTAACTTGCATAAGGAAGTAACCATGCAAACCTGGGACGCTCTCACCCCCCTTGACGGACGTTATCGTGAACAGGTAAGAGACTTGGCTGACTATCTCTCGGAAGGTGCGCTCATCCGTTACCGTGCCAGGATTGAAATCCTGTGGCTGCGACACCTCTTCCGCTGGCAGCAGAAGGGAGTCTTGAAGCTTCCCGTGATGTTGAGTTCCCCCCAACGTTCTTTCCTGGAACGCTGCCTTAAGGAAGAGATAACGGAGGAACATCCTCTCGTCTCCATCGTCGAGCAGGTGAAAAACATAGAAGCCGTGACCGCACATGACGTGAAGGCCGTTGAGCTTGCCCTTCGGCGCATATTGAACGAAAATGGCTTCGACCCGGAAACAACCAGCTTCCTCCACTTCCTCTGCACTTCGGAAGACATCAACAATCTGTCCTACGGGCTTATGTTGAAGGACGCGACGGAGCAAGTTCTCCTCCCCCAACTCGATTCCGTGCTCGATAAGTTGCGAAACTTCGCACAAGAGCACGCTGGTCTTGCTATGATCGCTCGGACACATGGGCAAAAAGCCACACCAACCAGCTTGGGAAAAGAATTTGCGATCTTCACCTCCAGGCTTCAGAAAATCCGCGCGGCTCTTGCGCAATTGCAGCACACGGGAAAATTCAACGGAGCCGTGGGAAACTATAACGCCCACGTGTTTGTCCTACCAGATGCCCCTTGGGAGGAAATTGCACGAGACTTTGTGGAACATAACGTCGGGCTACCGTTCAATCCCCTCACAACACAGATAGAACCGCACGACAGTATCGTGAACCTCTGCCATCTCCTCTCGCACATGGGTGCGATCAGCATTGACGTGTGTCGTGACATTTGGGGTTACATCGCTCTTGGTTATTTCAAGCTGACAACCAAGAAGGAGGAAGTAGGCTCAAGCACAATGCCGCACAAAGTCAACCCGATCGACTTTGAGAACGCCGAAGGAAACTTCGGCCTCGCCATCGCCTTAGCACAACACTTGGCTGTGAAGCTTCCCGTCTCGCGCTGGCAGAGAGATCTGAGCGACTCGACCGTCATGCGTTCCCTTGCCACTCTCTTCGGTCATTGTTACCTAGCCTTGCGTTCCCTTGACAAAGGTCTGGCGAAACTGTCCCCCGACGCGGAAACGATTGCCGCCGATCTGAACGAATCCTGGGAAGTTCTGGGCGAAGCCCTGCAAAGCGCCCTTCGCCTTTCCGGAACACCCGACGCTTATGAGAAGGTCAAAAGTCTCACCCGAGGTCAGCAAATGTCTCAAAAGGACTGGCAGCGGACAGTGCGCGAAATGAGAGAGCTGTCAGAACCACTTCAAGAAAGGCTCTTGAAACTTAGCCCTCGGACTTACCTGGGACTTGCTGAGAAATTGGGGAAGTCCTGTTAGCTTTTCAGAAGGAAAAAGTAATGCGTAAGCCACTTGGGGCAAATAGGGAGAGGGGGGTTTGGGGGGGCGAGGGAACCGTCGCTCCCCCAAGGCATTTCTTGGAGGAACCAGCTGCGCAGTTTCCTCCAAACCACCCCCTTGCCCCAAGTGGCTTTGTCATGGTGTCCTGGAATGTGAATGGGATCCGGGCCATCTTGAAAAAGGGATTCTATGATTTCGTGGCGAACGTGCAGCCCGACATCATTTGTTTGCAGGAAACGAGGACGAACGGTGAGGAGTTCTCACTTGAACTGCCTGGTTTTGAGCAATATTGGTATTCCGCAGATAAAAAGGGGTACTCGGGCACTGCCGTTCTAAGTAGAGAAAAGCCGCAGAAAGTACTTTATGGCATCGGTCTCAAAGAGCATGACCGTGAGGGTCGTCTGCTAACTTTGGAGTTTCCAAACTTCTTCCTTGTGAATGTTTACACTCCTAATGCTCAAGCGGGATTGAAACGATTGAGCTACCGGACCGACAAGTGGGATATCGCTTTTTTAGGTTTCCTCAAGGAGCTGGAAAAGAAAAAACCTGTGATTTTTTGCGGGGACTTGAATGTTGCACATAAGGAGATTGATCTTGCACGTCCCAAGGACAACAAGCGCAGTCCTGGGTTTACGGATGAGGAGCGGACACGTTTCGATCAGATCATCAAGTCTGGTTTCGTGGACACCTACCGGGTTTTTCACAAGGACGGGGGGCATTACACCTGGTGGAGTTACCGCACGAATGCCCGTGCCCGTAATGTCGGCTGGAGGATCGACTACGTCTGCATGTCGGAATCGCTCGCCTCTCACCTCGTTGCTGCGGAAATCCATGACGATGTTTTAGGTTCCGACCACTGTCCTGTAAGCGCGACCTTTTCTTTTTAGTGCGGTGCGCCCGGCTGCCACTCATAAAGAAGGGCCTGTCGCTCTTTACCTGCCCAACTCTTTTGATCTATCGCCATCAGCTCCATCCATTTAAGAACGAAGTGGTTGAACACCATTTCATATTCGAGGATGCTCAGGTCTTCAGGCAGCTCGGAGGAAAGTTCCCAAATGGGGAATCTGTCCCCCAACATGAGCTTCACGCGAGGGATGGCTTCTTGGTCGACTTTCGACTGCTTGATAAGGACAAAGTGGCTCACTCTCCCTTTTTGGAACTGATACTCTACGTTTTGAAAGGCCCCGTGGGAGAATTCCAAATAGTCAACAAGTCGAACCGAGGGGAGAAAAGCTCCTTCTTCGAGTTTGTTTAGGATGTTTTTAAAATACAGATTGAGAGGGTAACTCACTAGGATGACAATATGGGGATCTTTTTGCAGGCTAGTGAAAAAATCCCTGCTGGGGACTTTCGCACCTGCGGCCATCAAAGTCTGATGCAGCCGTTTCTCCTCAGACAGAGACATGTAGGAGGCCGGGTGGAGAAGTTTGTAAATGAAGTAGTAACCCACCAGTGGCCCTACCGTTCGGATCAGGGTGGTGTATTCATCTTCCAGGGGAAAATTGTATACGTCGCTGCGATTGTTTCTCAACGTTTCCAGAACTGCTACTTTACCGGCATCTTGGTTCTTGCTTGTTACGGAAGTCAGAAGTTTGACATCTCGGTACTGCCATGCGTCCAAAGCGACCAAAACGTTGGGGGACAAGCCCTGACTGATAAGGATCAGAGTCTCCCCTTTCTTTTTTTCATGGGAAAAGGCTGTCATTGGTAAAAACTTTGCTCTTACGTTGGGACGAAACTTCCGCAAAAGGTAGAGCAAATAAAGGGCATGGGCTTCTGAGCTGCCCACCCCTGTTACGATACTCTCGGTATCAGGGTCAAGGTAGAACGAATAACTTTGCAGGTTGAGGAGGTAATGAGGCGCATCGTGGATGCGGCGGGCGATCATGTCGTGCCCTTTGTCCTCGTCTTTCTTTTCCAGGTCGATCCATTCCTTGACATGTAAACCTTGTTTTTCAAGAGCTTCTCGCAGATGAACCCGTGACGATTGGCTGTATAGAATCGAAAGTTCCTTCTGAGGCAAATGAGCTTCCAGCAGCATGACAATAGCGCCGTAATCCCTGCTGTCGATGGGGGTTCCTGTTGTAAGGGCGTCTTGCGTCTGGTTGAGGACGAAGCTTCCCAGACCTGCTCCCCGTCCATCGCGATAGGGGAGGATGATAACCCCACTTTGGTTTTTAACGATAGCTTCCAGAGATTTTTTATACTTTTCTCGATACGGTTTCATCGACACGGGAAAGCGATTAAACAGCGACTCACTATGGACTCTCACGAGCGGGGTTCGCGTCTCGAGGTCTCCATACGTTAGAACGATATAATCGGAGCTTGAGACGACATCATAATACATGTTCACTTTGAACCAGTAAGGGTGAACGTCCACTTTTTCCAGATCTTTGTCGTCAAGTTTGACGAGATAATTATCTGAGGGAAGTTTCGCCGTTATCGTGCAGGAGACTCCTTTAGCTCTTAATTTTCCAAGTTCCTCCTCTTTGAATTCCATCTGATTGTCGACTGGTTTGATAGGGAGATAGTAGCTGGCGCAATGAATGTAACGGGAGCACAGAGGAAGCGGAGAAGGGGTGAACGGTTTGACTTTCTCAAAGGGGATTTTATACCGCGAAACTTTCTTCTTCGCGTTGAAAAGGATATGCCCCATTTCTTGTTTAGACTTAAGGTAAGACTGGTTGAAGGGGCTGGGGGCAACCTCAATGGATTCCACCCTTGCGATCTTCATCCCGGACTCCTGGGTTCCCTTGATCTTGTCGGGATTGTTGGTTAGCAAGACAAACGAGGCATCTTCAATGCCAAGCATGCGGGTCACTTCCCAAATATTCCGATAGTCCCGGTAGTCAGATTTCATACCCAGCTCTTTATAGGCATCAAACGTGGTGATCTTGTCGTCGTGGTACTGCACCATCATGCAGGCTCGCGATTTTCCCACGTACCCGCACCCGCGGCCTTCCTGGATGAGGTAGAAGAGGATACCGTGCCCCTTTTTCGCAATCGTCTCCATGGCGCCTTCAAGCTGGTGGACGCAGTCGCAGTCCATGCTGCGCAGTGTCTCTGACGTCACGCAACTGGAATGCACGCGCGTGTAAAGCTCCTTCGCCTGCAAGTCTCCAAAAGCAAGGGCTAAGATGTAACCCTTGTGAATCAAGTTTTGAAAGGTGTGACAGGTGAAGGTTCCCAGACGGGTTTCCATCGGGACACTACCTATGTATAGGGTGGTGCCAAATATCTTCTCTTTCAAGAAAACTCCCAACTGAACTGCTGATATTTGATATATCTTAGGTTATGAACTATTGCAAGGAGGTGGTTTGGAGGAAACTGCGCAGCTGGTTCCTCCCCCCATTGTTGCAAGGAGGTGGTTTGGAGGAAACTGCGCAGCTGGTTCCTCCAAGAAAGCCCTTGGCAATTAGAGGGAGACCGATCTTACGGGTTTCCTTGCCAGTCGATTTCCTGCTGCATGGATGCCCTTGACTTCAATCAACTCGGAAATACGGAAGGTTTCTTCAGACTGAGCAGTGTTACGATTGCCCTTGTAGTGAACGGTCACTCTTGGGTCTTCCCGCAGTGTAGCGACGAGAACCTTAGCGCTACTGCGCAGGGGGACGAAATCATAACGCCCGCGTTCAAATTCCCCCACCGCAACACGTTTCACAAAATGGTCATCTTTTTCTTCGTCAAAATACACGACTGACAAAATCTGCGATGGATCGAAGAACTGGATTTCCAGAAGATCGGGAGAAAAGTGATGGTCCCAGTCAAAGGGGAAAATTTCAAAACTTCCCGACTTGTATACAGCGAGGAGAGATTCTTCTCCTGAGTATTTTCCCAGGTAAATGCCTTCGCCCTCCTTGTTCAACTTGTTTTTCTCTCTGTCGAACCAAACCCTTTGCGCAGCGAGGGTGGAAGCTCCCTGGAGGACTTGCACAACTTTGTCTACCTTTTCATGGGTGATCACGGTACCGATTAAAGTTCGTGGTTTGATGGCGAGGGTTGCAAAGTCCAGGTGAAGTTTCCCGGGTCCCTTAAGAAGTCCGTTATCTTTCAAGAGAACTTGGACCTTCTCCTGTTCACCGTTGGGATTCTTGCTGAAATAGAGAACGCGACTGCCTTTGGTTCCGCGCGTGAGGTCGTAGAGGCGATTTCTAGTGTAAGACATGAGGTCGAAGCGTTTTCCAAAGACCGGCCCTTCACGTCCGTCGCGGTAGACCAAGTGGAAGATACAACGCTCGCTAGGTTTAAAAAAGTCGGCGTAGAGTACGTTTTTCCCCACGTATGTTTTTTCGTTTGCCCTATGGACTTTGAGTTCTCCTGCTTGTGAGAGAGTCAAGATTTCTGTGAACTCCGAGCATTCCCCCAGCAGTTCTCCATCTTTAATGTTGGTACCGACGAAGCCTTCCTTTCGGTCGATGTAGACTTTCTGATCCGCAACGGCAACTTTCGCTGCCTTCACTTGGGCAAAGGTAGCGATCTCAGTTTTGCGGGGGAAGGATTTGCCATATGTTTTCAGCAGGTCTTTGAAATAGGCTATGCAGAAAGCTGTCAAGCTTGCGAGGTTCTTTTCGACTTCTTCCAATTTCGCTTTTAGTTCGGCAATAAGGGCCTTGTTCTTCTCCTGGTCGAACTTGGCAATGCGTTTGATTTTCAGCTCCAGGATTTTCAGAACGTCATCTTGTGTCAGTTCACGCACCAATTGTTCGTGGAAAGCTTTCAACGCTTTTTCGGTTGTGCGCAACACATGTTCCCAGCTCTCTGATGTCTCGATTTTTCGGTAGATGCGTTCTTCGACGAAGATTTGCTCAAGTGTGGCCAGGTGCAACTTTTCTCTAAGGACGTGTCGTTCGTGTTCGAGTTCGAGTTTTAGAATTTGTCTCGTTCGGTTTGTAGCTCTTGTGAGGAGTTCGCTCACAGAACAGAAGAGGGGTCTTCCTTCCGCGATAACGCAGCAGTTAGGGGAGATGGACGTTTCACAGTCGGTGAAGGCGAAGAGACCTGCGATGACTTGCTCGGGAGACATACCTGCGGCGAGGTGGATGAGGATTTCCACATCTTTTGCTGTGTTATCTTCGATCTTCTTTATCTTGATCTTGCCTTTATCGTTTGCCGACAGGATGGAGTCGATCAAGCTTGTTGTGGTGGTGCCGTAGGGGATTTCTCGAATGACGATCTGTTTGCTGTTGAGGACTTCGATTTTCGCACGGACTTTGATTTTCCCGCCCCGTGCTCCGTCGCTATATTCACTGAAGTCGGCAAGTCCCCCGCTGGGAAAGTCCGGAAGGAGTTTGGGCTTATACCCACGCAGAACGGCTATCGACTCTTTGACAAGTTCGCAAAAATTATGGGGGAGGATCTTAGTTGCCAGTCCCACGGCAATTCCTTCTGCTCCCTGGAAAAGGAGGAGGGGGAATTTTACCGGCAGCGCGATCGGCTCCTTCGAGCGCCCATCGTAGGAGTTCTGCCACGGGGTGATGTGCTCGCTGAAGACTACACTTCTGGCGAAGGGGGTAAGCCGAGCTTCAATATAGCGAGCCGCAGCAGCCTGGTCTCCCGTGAGTGGGTTACCCCAGTTGCCTTGCATGTCGATGAGCAGACCTTTCTGCGCAAGTTTCACGAGGGCATCGCAGATCGCCATGTCTCCGTGGGGGTGGTAACGCATCGTATGCCCGATAACGTTCGCTGCTTTGTTGAAACGCCCGTCGTCCATTTCCCAGAGGGAGTGGAGGATGCGGCGTTGGACGGGTTTCAGTCCGTCTTCCACTTCAGGGATAGCTCGGTCGAGGATGACGTAGCTGGCGTAATCAAGAAACCAGCGTTTATACATCTGCGCGACGCCTTTGTCTGAGGGTTCCGTTCCTTCTTCGTCTCCCTCTCCAGCGGGAGTCCCCTCCTCTCTGAATTTCAATTCGTCTGTCATCTTAAATTCCCAATCACAAAATCCTGTCTGTCTTGCGTATTTTTACCCATGTAGAACTTCAGCATTTCCCCCCAACCACCTTTAGCCAAGGTGACGGGTTCCAGTTTGATGTCCTTGCCAATGAACTGGCCGAACTCATCTGGGGAAATTTCTCCAAGTCCCTTAAATCGAGTGATCTCTGGTTTCCCGCCAAGGTTTTTGATGGCTTCTTGTTTCTCTTCCTCACTGTAGCAATAGAAAGTCTTGGACTTGTTCCGCACCCTAAAAAGAGGGGTTTGCAAAACATAGATGTGCCCGCGTTGCACAAGTTCGGGGAAAAATTGGAGGAAAAACGTCAATAAGAGGAGCCTTATATGCATCCCGTCTTCATCGGCGTCGGTAGCCATCACGATTTTGTTATAGCGAAGATCATCGAGGGAATCTTCGATACTGAGAGCATGTTGGAGGAGGTTGAATTCCTCATTCTCATAAACGATCTTCTTGGATAGGCCATAACAGTTGAGGGGCTTTCCTCGGATGCTAAAGACGGCTTGGCTGCTGACATCTCGTGACTTCGTGAGGGAGCCACTCGCGCTGTCCCCTTCCGTAATGAAGAGTGTGGAAGCTTCGGCCAGCGGGTTTTTGCTGTTCAAGTGAATGCGGCAGTCTCGTAATTTCTTGTTGAAGATGTTGGCTTTCTTGGCTCGTTCATTCGCTAATTTCTTGATGCCTGCGATTTCTTTCCGCTCACGTTCGGACTGAAGGATTTTTTTAAGCAGGACGTCCCTAGTTTCGGGGTTACGATGAAGGTAATTGTCGAGTTCCTGCTTCAGAAAGTCGAGCACGTAAGCTCGGATTGTTTCCCCGTCGGGTGCCATGTGAGAAGAGCCGAGTTTGGTTTTTGTCTGTGATTCAAAGACAGGCTCTACCACGCGGATGCTAACGGAGCCGATGAGGCCTGAACGAACATCGACCGCCTGGAAATCTTTCTGATAGTGATCCTTGAGTGTCTTGACGATCCCTTCTCGAAAAGCGGTAAGGTGGCTTCCCCCCAGGGTTGTGTGGGCACCGTTGACGAAGGAGTAGTAGGCTTCACCGAATTGGTTGCCGTGGGTGAAAGCGACTTCAAGGTCTTTTCCTGTCAGGTGGATGATGGGGTAGCAGAGGCTTTCACCTTCCAGCTTGTGATTCAGAAGATCGAGAAGGCCATTCTGGGAGACATACGTTTCTCCATTGAAGATGATCTTTAGTCCTCGGTTGAGGAACGTGTAGTTGCGAACCATTTCGATGAGGTGTTCATTCTGAAAGCAATAGTGAGGAAAAATCGACTCGTCGGGGAGAAAGCTCACTTCGGTGCCGTTGGGTTCGCCCGTGTTTTGCAAGGCTTTGTCCTCTGTAATCTTCCCCTGTGAGAAGGTGGCACTCTTGCGTTTTCCATCCCTGAAAGAGCAGACACGAAAGGTCCGCGAGAGGGCGTTTACGGCCTTCGTTCCCACCCCATTAAGGCCGACTGACTTTTGAAAAACCGCCGAGTCGTATTTCCCGCCGGTATTGATTTTTGACACGCAGTCGACCACTTTCCCCAACGGGATGCCTCGTCCAAAGTCGCGCACGTTGACTTCCTGAGCGCTGACACGAAGGTGAACTTCCTTGCCGAAGCCCATGATGTATTCGTCGATCGCGTTGTCGAGAATTTCCTTAACAAGGATGTAGATGCCGTCATCAGCATCTTTTCCGCTTCCCAGCTTTCCAATATACATGCCGGGACGGAGGCGTATGTGTTCCCGCCAGTCAAGCGAGCGTATATGTTCTTCGGTGTAGTTCATATCCTTTTAAGCCCATTTGGTTTTATTAGCATATTCTTCATGTTACGTTATAATGGCTTAGCAAGTGTCTCTCAAGTGAATATGAAAAAAGGGAGAGGGGGGTTTGGGGGGGCGAGGGAACCGTCGCTCCCCCAAGGGATTTCTTGGAGGAACCAGCTGCGCAGTTTCCTCCAAACCACCTCCTTGCCACATGCGGCTTCCGCATTACTATAAGAGATCGTTATGTTAGCAGCCCTCATATATTCCTACGGCTCAGCGGATGTGTTGGAACTTCACACCGAAGTTAAAATACCTGAACCAGCGGAAGATGAAGTTCTTGTCCGTGTAAAGGCGGCATCTGTCAACCCTGCTGACTGGAAAATTCGCCGCGGCGATTTGAAATTCATTTCTGGCATACATTTTCCCAAAATATTGGGCTTCGACCTTGCTGGTGAGGTGGTGGGGATCGGCTCCGAAGTGAGTCGGCTGCGGGTCGGCGACAAGGTTTTTGGCGAGCTAGACTCCTTCTCGCAGGGTTCTTACGCACAATTTACGGTGGTAAAAGAACATTTATTAGCACACATGCCTGCGAATCTAAGTTTTGAGCAATGTGCGGCGGTTCCTTTAGCGGGCGTGTCAGCTCTTCAGGGTTTGTATGCTGCGAATCTTGTCGGGGAGCAGCGGGTTCTCGTTTTAGGGGGTGCGGGTGGTGTGGGGACCTTTGTCGTTCAGTTGGCGAAGGCGTTCTCGTGCGAGGTGACCGCGTCGGCGGGGCCTGGAAATCAGATCTTTTTGAAAGAGCTGGGGGCTAATTTCACTTTCGATTATACATGTCAGACGGTGCGGGATTTGGATGGAACCTACGACATCATTTTCGATACTGTGGGTAAAGAGGAATTTGCGCATTGTCAGCCCTTACTTTCCAAGAAAGGGCGTTTTGTCACGACCTTACCGCAATGGGCGAATGCGGGTTCTCATCTCTTATCTCCCTTCCGCCGGCAAAAATCTAAGGTCTTACTCTTACGGCAACGCTTGAAGGATTTGCAGTTCCTGAAGAAGCTTCTGGAGAAAGACACGATCCATCCGGTGATCGACCGCGTGTACCCGCTGGAGGAAATTCGTGAGGCCCACCTTTATTCTGAAAACGGCCATGTGCGCGGCAAAATCGTCATTTCGATATCATAGGTAGAGCCTATTTTTTTGATTCTGAGATTGCCCCCCCCTGTCATCCTATTATAGTATTTGGGAAAAAGAATTTGTGGAGAGTACCTTTTTTGAAAAAAAGTTCCCCTCCACGCCTCCCCCCAAAAAACTTCAGGTATTGAAGTTTTTGAAAAGGGGCTTGGGGAAATAACTTTTTTCAAAAAGTTTTTCCCAAAACTGATTATCTTGAACATTATAGAATACTCCGATTTGCCATTGAATACTTTTGAGGGCTTTTATGGAAGACAACAGCGACTTACAGTGGTTTTGGGACACTTTGGATGCTCACCTCTCACGCCAACAACTTAAACAGACAAAACAAAGGAAGGTGATTGTCGAGCACTTCCTAAGACTTGCCCGGCATGTCGATGCGGAAGACTTATACCGCCGCGTGCGTGGCAAGGGGTTTAAGATCGGGCTGGCTACGATTTACCGCACACTCAATCTTCTCAGAGACGCAGACCTTGTCACCCAACATTCTTTTACTGACGGGCGGGCTATTTTCGAGATTAAACGACCAGGCACCCACCACGATCATATGGTGTGCTCCCTATGTGGCATTATCCAGGAATTCGAAAACGATCAGATCGAAGTTTTACAGAGTAAAGTTGCTGAGGATCACGGCTTCACCTTGACTTCTCACCGCCTGGATCTTTTCGGAGTTTGCCGCGGGTGCCATAATGAACAATCTCAGCAGTGACGAAGTTTTGTCTGATAGCCTCAAAACTCCCATTGGAACTCTTTCGATCCAAAGCCGTAACGGTGCCATCACACACATAGAGTTTCATGGGAAAAACAAGCAGGGCAATTCACACCCTCCCCAAGCGGATCACGACTCCATGAAAACTGTCATCCAACAAATCAACGAATATTTCGCCGGCCAACGCACGACCTTCACCCTTCCCCTCCATGTCGAGGGAACACCCTTTCAAAGGAAAGTCTGGAAACTTCTCCTTGCTATCCCCTACGGAGAAACCCTAAGCTATTCCGAGATCGCAAAGAAATTGGGAAATCCAAACGCAGCCCGTGCCGTAGGCATGGCCTGCAGGCATAATCCGATCCCCATCATCATCCCCTGCCACCGTGTGGTTGCAAAAGATGGATCCTTAGGTGGTTTCAGTTTGGGAGGAGTCGGGGTGAAAAGAATTTTAAGACAACTTGAGCAATGTCATTGTTGGGCAAGAATCCAAAAAAACACCTGAAGGTCTAACAAGAAAAGTCTTACAAGACGTTTGTTTCTATAGTATTTGGGAAAAAGAATTTGTGGAGAGGACCTTTTTTGAAAAAAAGTTCCCCTCCACACCTCCCCCCAAAAAACTTCAAATACTGAAGTTTTTGAAAAGGGGGTTGGGGAAATAACTTTTCTCAAAAAGTTTGCCCCAAATTGATTATCTTGAACACTATAGATTGACTGCATGACCTAGGGAGCCTTCGGGTCAGTCTCAAATGCTAGGTCACCATGAGATCTTCAAACGAGTGCCCCTTGGTAGCAAAATCTCTTAAAACCCACTCAATGAACGCAAGATGATATGAAAACGCTATGTCCCATGACGGAAGATCACATGTTCCGGTTATTGCGAGCTGATCCAGAATTTTGCTTGTCATTTCACTTTGCAATGGCAATGTAACCGCCCTCTTCAATATTGATTTAGAGCCTATTTGACTAACCAACACTTGATCGAGGCCTTTTACAAGGGTCCACTTGTTGACGTCATTTTCGATTGAAATTACTAAAGGCTTTGTTCCATTTGGCTCGCTGTCGAGGACTAGTCTGTCCTCATTACAACCGATTTCAATTCTACCGTTAAATTCGATATATCCAACCCTTTTTGATGCGATGACTTTCTCATCCAAGTCAATGTTGAGGATCTCGTAACAATCAGGGTGTCGATCGACAAAAAAAGAAAAAAGGTCCATAAAATGAACGGAATTGCACCCAAGTCCCCAACGAGATCCGTTTATCCTCAACACTAGCTTGCTATCGAGTTTGAGAAGGCGCTTTATCCATTGAAAAATCGGCATTGTTCTTAAATTACAATTCACCCAAGCATGGACACCTTTGCGTTGAATAAGCTGGGAGACATCCGCATAGTCAGATTTATTGGGAAAAAGAAATTTCTCTAGAATAAGAAAACACGCACTGCTCTTGTCAAAAAAATTCTCAAGACCCGCTTTTCTGTGTCTCGAACCTGTCGCTATAATTGCCAAATCAACACTTTTAGGAAGTGAAAGATAATCTTCTTCTAGAAAAAGAAGCGACTGAGTCTCCCCCTTAACGCTATCGAACCGCAGCTTGCATGTGTCTAGAGCTGATCTACTCGGATCAACAACAAATATCTCTAACTTTTCTTTCGAAGCAGCAAGAGATTGAAGGTGCCGGCTTCCGTTTTGACCACCTCCAACGATAACAACTCGGGTCATAGTCTCTGTTCCCCATTCTTATGAGGTTCCTTATCTCTTGCCTTGACTGGGGGAAACAGACACTCAAAGTTCCCAGCTTCGACTATTTCGCCTTCATTTACCATGTATATAACATCACATTTTTTAAGTGTCGAGAGCCTATGAGCAATTATTATAATGGTCAGTTTTCCTGCTAGATTACTTAAAGCCTCCATGAAAGACTTCTCAGTTTCATTGTCTAGGGCAGATGTCGCTTCATCCATAACAAGAACCTCAGGATCATGGTAAAGAGCTCGAGCGATTCCAATTCTTTGTCTTTGCCCACCAGAGATTCTTGCTCCATTTTCCCCCAAACCAGCGTAGAGTCCTCCTGATAGGCTTGAAACAAATTTGTCGATTTGCGCCAGTCGCAGAGCCGCCCATACCCTTTCATCGTCAATATTTTCACTTTCTATTCCAAAACCTACATTGTTTCTTATGGTGTCATCGAGGAGATAAATTCGTTGTGGAATATAGCTGACACACCTCCTCCAACCTTCCAAATCATCACATACATCAACGCCATCTACCATCATCCTACCAGACTTTAGAGGTATTAGGCCGCAGATAACGTCAACAAGTGTTGTTTTACCTGCCCCTGAGTTTCCAGCAAATCCAATGAACTCATTCTTCTTTATCGTTAAAGACACATTTTTTAGAATTGGCAATTCCGGCGAGTACGAGAAACACACTTTCTCCAGACATATTTCTTTTTCAAAATGCGGTATGATTGATTTTTGTGATAGCGCGCTTACTTCTTTATAGGATTCAGAACTCTTTATATCATCAAATACCTCGTGAAGACTTGGAATGTAAAATCGAATCGTATTCAAAGAGGAACTTATCCTATTTAAACTTGGCAGAAGCCTTATGGCTGAGCCTGCAAAAAGGGATAGGGAAATAAGGATATCTTTCGAAGTCAATCCCTGGACTAACATTGCGATCATGATCCCCGAAACCAAGCAGACCAAAACTGTTTCAATATAGAGCCTTGGTGTCTGGCTCCAGAACGATTGAAGCCGCAAAGCAGCTACAACTCCATCCAAATTCCTGACAAACTGCTCTTGGAAAAATTGTTCACATTGGTAAATTTTTGTTTCCTTAAAGCTCCCCAAACTCTGATTCAAGGTTTTCATCATGTTTTCCGAGTTCGTATTGAGGCTCAAACCAAGACTTTTCAATTTGTCCTTCAAGAGATGGTAGAAGGTTGCGCCGGTTATTAAAAGCGCCGACGCGACCAACAATGCAGATCCAGGACTGGCCTTCAGTAACACAACAAGAATTACAAGCGTTATCAGCAGTTCAGTAACTATGACGACAGCCGGAGTCAAAATACCATGGACAATGGCCGATATGATTGTGATGTTTCTAAGTTGCTGAGCAGTGTTTCTCTTAAATGATGATACATAGCTTGCAAAGAGATATGATGCGAATAACCTTTTTCCAATTTTCCTATGAATTGCACTCATAAATTTTGTCTGAATCGACAGAACAGCGATCAAAAATGTATTCTTTAGAATAAACAGACAGGCCATAAAGCATCCAATCGCTATCATAAAATTCACGTAGGACGTAAATCCTGCATAATTATATATATAGCCAAAATATCTATTGCTGTTCACAAGAGTACTGTCATTGAGTAGTGCAACAAATGGGATCACAACCCCTATTCCGAGCACTTCCAAAAAAGAACTCGAGATCAAAAGAGCAAGAAACCCAATGAGTATTTTCTGATCCCGCTTGTCCAAGAGATACTTGAGCCTGTTCAACAAGTCGATCATTGGCCTTTTCCTTGACATCTCATTTTTTCGGTTCTAATCTAAAAAAGAATATCCAACTTTTAACGTATTGCCAATAATCAAAAAATCGTACTCGGGCACCAAATAATGAACGTTTTGTTGATCGGACCAGGAAAGATTGGAATTGAATACTTCCATGTTCTCCAGGGTCTTGAAGTTCCCAAGATTTCTGTTGTTGGGCGATCGAGAGAAAGTTCGGAGGTTTTTTTTGAAAAGACTGGTTGCAGACCGCATCTTGACGACCTTGACATTGTGTTTGCGAATAACAGAGGCGATTTTGACGCAGCAATCGTTGCTGTCAACGTCGAGGAGCTTTTTTCTTGTACAAAAAAGCTGATCGCCAACGGGGTTCGTCGGATTCTCGTCGAGAAGCCTGCGGCAGTAACGGCCTTCGAAATAGATGAACTCTCAAAAATGGCCGAGGAGAGATCTGTGAGTATCTGGGTCGGGTACAACAGGCGCTTTTATTCTTCGGTTCGCGAATTAAGGCGACGGATTGTAGAAGAAGGGGGATTGCTTTCTTTCCATTTTGACTTCACCGAGTGGATTCACACGGTTGTGCCCACGATATCCCATAAGGGGGTTTTAGACAATTGGCTATTTGCCAATTCTAGCCACGTCATTGATCTTGCTTTCCATCTTGGAGGTGAACCTCGGACTCTCCAGTCAATGGTTGCAGGAAGTCTGGAGTGGCATCCGACCGCAAGCCGTTTTGTGGGATCAGGGAGGTCTCATGAAGGATCTCTATTCTCTTACCACGCCAACTGGGAATCTCCAGGCAGATGGGGCCTTGAATTGTGTACACGTCAATCCCGCTATATTCTGAGGCCTTTAGAAAAACTGCATAGGCAACGTCACAAATCAATTACGATTGAAGAAGTCCAACTTGATGACACACTTGACCGAAGCTTTAAGCCGGGACTTTTTCTCCAGGTGAAAACTTTTCTAAGCGAATCTCCGAACACTAGCAACCTTATCTCGCTTGCCGAGCACAACAAAAGAGTCAAAAGTATCTACCTTCCTATGCTGGGGCGGTCCTTTGGAGATCGCGATGCTCTTTAACTCTTTTGAATTCATATATTGTTTCTTACCGCTGAGCCTGATAACCTATTTTCTTTTAGCGCGCTTCCAAGCCCAGGTTTCGGCCCTGCAACTTTCACTTGTCATATTTTCTTTAATTTTCTATTTCTGGAATGGAGCAAGTAATGGTTTGATTCTCGGTTTTTCAATATTGAGCAATTTTACTTTTGGTCACGTTCTAAATGAACCCAACCTGAAACAAAAATCAAGAGGTTTCATTCTAAAGGCTGGTGTAGCTTTCAACCTCATATTACTGGGCATCTTTAAATATCTTGATTTTGCACTTGAGAATTTAAATCGTATCTTCCTACTAGATTTACCAAGAGTTGGTCTTGATTTGCCTTTAGCGATTAGTTTCTTTACGTTTCTCCAAATTGCCTACTTGGTTGACTGCTATCGAAATATTGGTTCCGGTCGATATACATTCCTGGAATATGGACTGTTTGTCCTTTTCTTTCCCCACCTGATAGCTGGACCGTTAGTTCACCATACCGATTTAATTGGTCAGCTCAAAAAACTTAGGGTAGGTACACAACGATATGACAATTTGCTGGCGGGCACAGGAATTTTCGCTGTTGGACTTGCAAAAAAGGTTCTTATTGCAGATAGTATAGGTCCTCTCGCAAACCACATCTTTTCTCAGAGTGAGGTCGGCCTTCTAAGCACCTCGACCGCCTGGCTAGGATTGTTGGCCTATACGTTGCAAATATACTTTGATTTTTCCGGATATTCCGATATGGCTATCGGTCTCTCGAAACTCTTTGGTGTCAAATTGCCGGAAAATTTCAACTCACCGTACAAGGCGCGAAACATCATTGATTTTTGGCGCCGCTGGCATATGACTCTGTCGAAATTTTTACGAGACTACTTATATTTTGCATTGGGCGGGAACAGAAAGGGTTCTGCGCGAAGATACATTAACCTGATGATTACAATGCTGTTGGGGGGAATGTGGCATGGTGCCGGCTGGAATTTTCTCATATGGGGCGGTCTCCATGGCTTCTATCTTTGCATAAATCATGGTTTCAAAAAGGTCTTTCCAAGAGACATTCCCTCGCTCGCTCCGGTGTACCACCTTCTTACTCTTTTTGCGGTTATGGTCGCTTGGGTCTTTTTTAGAGCAGGATCAATTCACTCCGCATGGTTCATGTTAAAATCCATGTTTGTTGATCACGGGTTGGCTCCAATGGCGATCGATTGGGGGATGAGGCCGAAACTAGCAATGTCTGTTGGAATCATTATCGCTGCTTTTATGCCAAATACAGGCGAAATCTTCAACCTTTGGCGAAGTGATCGCAATGGGAGGATTACTGACCTACTAAGGTGGGTGCCAACTTCGATATGGACTATGGTTGTCCTTCTCCTCTGTTTGGCTTCAGTCTTTTTTATTAGCAGCGAAATTCCGGAGTTTATCTATTACAAATTCTAAACAAAATTCAAAATTCCATTTTCTGGGCTTCATTTTTTTGTTTTACGGGATATCACTCGTAGTGTTAGTTGCCAAGGAGCGCTATCACAACGCAGGCCCAGAGCTTGAAAAGCGTGACTATCTCGCAAATCTTCGCCATAGTAGTGTTTTTGGTTGTAGAACGTTTCTAGGGCGAAAACCTAGCCTGCTGGTCCTAGGAGACTCCCATAATTATGCAGCGTGGGATTATAACCTTCTCCAAAGGGGTTTTCCTAATGACGTAATTTCCTCCTGTACAATGGGTGGTTGGTATCTTGAAACACTTTTTCTAATTTTCGACCTCATGGATCAGAAAAAGTTTTATCCTAAGAAAATCATTTATGGTGCCTCACCTCGTCAATTCGCACAAATGGAGGACAAAGAAGAGGCTCTATCTGTTCACAAGGAATATCTGAGGAATGAATATTCCGCCAAGGACTTCGCTAAGGATCTATTTGTTCATATAAAGACGAAGCAAAAGCCAACTCTATTACACACATCCTTTCTCAACGAAGAAAATGGCATTAGAGATAATGAAAGCGGAATCCTTGGATTGGATTCAGCTAATGTAGCAAATTATTTTGAAAAATATCCCACGAAGGCGCAAAATGAATGGAGACGAGTCATTGAAAAATGGGTGTTTACCTCGGACTTAAAACAAAAGATTTCAAAAATCTGCCATTTTGTTAAAACACATTCTTTGGATTTAGTTGTTGTTCATATCCCCGAAAGCCCCTATTTAGAAAGTCTGTATGGGGATTCCATTTGGAATGAATATAATAGTACCCTCGAACAATTCAAAAAATGCGGACAGGTCATTGCGGAGAGGGCAAGCAAGTGGGAGATCGACAATCGTTTCTTTGTAAATCGCACTATGGATCCGAATTTTCCTTACCACGATATATCAAATGCTAACCCTATCTCATCCGATGACACGGCCAATTATTCCTATGATCTAGACCATTTGAATTTCATTGGAGCAAAGGTTTTCACTAGAAATTTTTTGATGTTCAACAAAATTGGAACCCTATCTCTTACGAATTGAATTACTGAACTTTTCGGCAAAAACGAGACTTTTGCCTCCCTTTCTTAGAAAAAGCCTTTTTAAAAAGGACTTTGCTTTTCCAATGAAACTTTCTGGAGCATGAAGTTTCCTAATATGCTCTGCAATCATCCTATCAAAAATTGGAAAATCTGGCAGCTCGATATTCATAAAGGGTTTTAAGTCTTGTCTAAGCATGGAGTCTTCAGTAAGACTATCTCCGTGTGTGCCCGAACCATCAAGACCAATATTTTTAACAAGGGTCCTTGTTGGCATGAGGCAAAAGGCATCTTTCACAAAGTGTTTGAACAGCCACCGAATTGCCCACGAATCAATTTGTCCTGATATTTGTTGATGCAACATCCAAGGTAAGTCGGGACTTATTTTTGAAAATTTGCTTATTTGCCTCCAAGACCTCGCGTATGATTGATAGTTTTTCATCTCCCAATCCGTATTGTCCCATGCGGATTTCCAAGTCCCCCAACCCCAAGCGGAAAAGCGCTGCGTCAAAATTACGTCCTGGCTAAAGTCTTTGGGATAAGCGACGGGATAACTAAATCCGGATACACTCAATATGGACTTGTTGGGTGCATATCTATCAAGAGATCTATTCATAAAGTCGAGAAAATTTGGTGCTACAACAAGATCATCCTCAACAACTATTACTGTTTCATGTTTAGACAAAATTGAAGAGACTCCGCTAATGATAGAGTTCGAAAGTCCCTTATTTCTTTCAGAAGAGATGATTTTCAATTCGGGATGATCCAAGCAACTAACATAAGCCCGTACCAAACCAATCTCGTCGACTTGTTTTTCATTTTTTGGACCATCACTGAATATGAAAAGCTTAGACCTTTTTATTTCAGGATTTTTGAACAACGCATCTAAAGCTTGCCTCAAATGACCAAGTCGACGATAGGCAAACACTGCAATCGGCGCATATTCCATAGTAGGCCTACCCCTTTACGGGCATCAGACGATACCTCTTTATTTTTTGGATCACAACACCGCCAAATGCAGTACAAATCTTGCGAAACATACGATTCCATCGAGCTTTCGAAGCCACCATTCTCGCTAATCCCAAGCCTTCTAGGTAAAAGTGAAAGAACCAACTTCTATCCTGTCTACTAAACAGCATCAGAACAAGAATTTTTAACCACGTTACAAGGAGATAGGCCGAAGCTTTTTCAGCAGCGATCAATTGGCCCTGCTCAAATAGTTGATCCACTGCCCATCTCTTACCCAGCCAGTAACCAACTTCCAAATGGCGACTACCGTATATTATGCTCATTGACGCATCATGATAGGAGAATTGCCCAACAACTTCGTCAGCAACCAGAACGTTGTTCCGACAACGTAGAATCGACGCTAAAAAAATGAGTATATCCGGACCGATATTTCTTTTTAGCATGTAATATGTTCTTATCTTTGATCGGCTACAGTAGTCACGAACAATTTTTACCCAATCATGCATGAAACTAGATGTCACGACACAACAGATGGGACTTACCGGCATGTCGATGTGTTTGGTAGTGTTATGTTGTCCAAAATAGTTGAGCAGAAAGTCAATTGTGTTATATTCCTTGATCTTATCATGCAATTTTGAAAATTCGATGACCTTCTCGACCGGGTACATCTTTCCAAATCCCATTACGAAGCGATGACCTAGGCTTATCATCTTATCAATCATCGCTATGTAATCGGGTGTTATCACATCGTCGTCATACATGAAGGCTGCATATTCAGTTTTAACAAGCCCCACACCATAAAATGCTGTGTCCTGAAACCCTATTCTATTGTATTGAACAACTTCTACTTGCGTATTATCTTTGTATTTAGATATCAACAGTTCATAACTACCGTCATCGCTGTACCCATCAATTACAAGAACATACGGCGTCCAGGAATCTGATCGGCAAGAGAGACTAGATTCAATGGCTCTGAAGAGATATTCTTTTCGATTAAAGGTAGGGAGGATGAAAGTTATCGATGTCATCTATTATTCTTAACTCCCAATTTTTCCAAGTCATGATCCATCATAATCTTGACAAGCTCCTTGAATCTGACTTTTGGCTCGAATCCAAACGTCTTCTTTGCCTTAGTGCTATCTGCCTTCAATAGGCTGTTTTGAGCAGGTCTCAATAATGCCGAGTCGGACTTCACGAATCTTTTGCTATCCATACCTATATAGTGAAAGGCTTCATTGACAAACTCCTCAACCGAATGAACCTCCCCGGTACCAATAACAAAATCGTCCGGCTGTTCTAGTTGCATGATATTCCATGCGGCTTCCATATATTCCCTAGCGTAACCCCAGTCAATTTGAGCGCTCGTGTCCCCTAAAACCAGTTCTGATGCTAGTCCTGCTTTAATTTTTGATACTGTGTTTGTTATTTTTCTAGTGACATAACTTTCTGTCCTCCTGGGGGACTCATGATTGAAAAAAATCCCAACAGAAATGAACATCCCATAGGCTTTTCTATACATTTGGCAAAGATTGAGGGCAAAGACTTTCGCACACGAATAAGGGTTCATGGGGCTGAATGGAGTTTCCTCATTTTGAGGGCAAATCGTTGTATTCCCAAACATATTTGAAGTCACAGGTTGAAATATTTTAATTGAGCTATCAACCTGACGCACAATCTCCAGAAGCCTTCCAACGGCTGATCCTGTAATATCGAAATTGTAAGCTGGAATCTTGAAACTAATCCCCGCATGGTCCTGGTCAGCCTCATTGTAAATTTCCTCCGGACGAACTTCATTGATAATCCGAGCTAGGGAAATTGGATCTGCTAAGTCTCCGTAATGAAGCATGACTCTTGACAAGATTGGCTCGAGATTGGTGAGGTTACCGGTCGCCGATCGGCGGATAAGCCCGTGTACCTCATAACCCTTTTGGAGGAGAATTTCTGCTAAGTATGAGCCGTCCTGCCCGTTTATACCAAGAATCAGAGTTCTTTTCATAAAGAACCTCCACTTGAGAGTGTTTTATAGTGGACCAATTGTTCAGGTAATTCATCGAACCAGTCCCAATCACTGCTCTGATCATCCAAAACAATTGTCTCCGACACTGGTTCAACGAGATAAACCATACTGAGGGAATGCACACCGCTATCAGCGTTCTGTTCAGTTCTCTCAAAAAATTCCTCAAAATACCCTAGGTGTTTGAGAATTTCCACCTCAACCCCTATTTCTTCTTTCATTTTTCGTCTGACAGCGTCATCGAGGCGCTCATTTTTCAGTAGCCTTCCCCCGGGGACCCAATACAAACCCTTGAGAGGTTCGTTTTTTCTTTTGATGAGCAGAAACTTTCCGTCGCTTTTTCGGCGCACAACACAATCCACACACACGATCGGCATTGTGCTGAGGAATCGTCTGTATTCTTCTTCATTTAGACGCACGCATATCCCCTTCTCTTATAACCCTAAACTCTGGAAGCGGGGCTACGAACTCTCCCCCATCTTCCAGCCATCGTTTTTCTCTTCTAACAAATTCATTTATGAATCCATAAGGAAGGATCAAAAAAAGATCCGCGTATCTGCGCCCTTCCTCTTCCGAGACAATGGGAATATCCGTCAAAGTATACTTTCCCCACTTTTGAGGGTTTCGATCAGCAACACCTTGAATCAAGGTTCGATCCAGTCCATAGTATTGAAGAATCACATTACCTTTTGTAGATGCTCCATAGGCATATACCTTTTTTCCAAGTCTGTTTGCCTCCCGAATATAATCAACACACTTTGTTCGTTCTTGCTTTAGACGCTCTTCAAACTTGAAAAGCTCATCTTCTGTATAGCATTCAGGATAGTCAACACTTCCCGTTTTGAAATGCCTAGCAAACAGTCGATAGCTGCCCCCATTGATTCCGTTTTCCGCTACCTTGTAAATTTCCAGGCCATTTTTTTCAAAAAGATATTTAAGCGACTGATATGTGTAGAATTCAAGGTGTTCATGGCAGATGTTCCCCACGTCGTTATGCTCGAGCATTGGTTTTAAAGTCATGAGTTGCGCTATGAACACACCATCGTCTGCCAATACTTTGGCTGCATCCCTAATAAATTGATTGGGATCCTCCATATCGTAAAACATTCCAATTGCTGTGATAACTTTAGCCTTTCCAATCTTGAGCCTTTCATAGTTTTCCTTGCTCCAGAAATCATCGATCATGTATTCGCAGTTTGTTTTTAATTCATCATGTAGATTGGCAGCTGGTTCACAGCCGACACGGATTGCTTGACCCTTCAAGATTTTCAGCATCGTTCCATCGTTAGCACCTATGTCCAAGAAAACGTCATCTTTACGGAAATTCACAACTCTTTTTGAAGTTTCAACGACATCGTTAAGGTCGCCCTTAATCGTGTCATTGATCCCAGACTTATACCAGTAATGTCGCGAATAAAGAAGTTCTTGAGGAGCTGTGTGCCTAAGCTGAAAAAGTGTACAGTCTCTGCAAATCATCACATCCAGAGGACATTTTCCATTTCGTCCTTTTTGCTCGAGGCTGGAAGGAAAATCATTGATGTATTGCTCGCCGATGGAAATAAGATCTTTGAGATTAGAGGATCCACATAAACGGCATGTGGTTCGATAGATGTTTTCCATTGATAACAATACCTCCAGTTCAATTTTGTAGACTTTAGTCAGATTCTAAAGTCAGATCCAAGGTATGTCTATACTGTTTTTTAATTTCACCGTTCCACGAAAGCAACGCTGGGTCTAACGCCGATCCAAAAGACAATTTAGAATTTTGTTACCAACAGGATCTTCCTCCATCAATGACAAGCTGTTGTCCGGTCATGTAAGAACTTGCATCTGAGGCAAGAAAGGCTAGGGCTTCACGATATTCATGTGACTCAGCCATTCTCTGCAACGGCACTCTCTTACAGATATTTCGAACTAAAGGCTCCGGTTGGTTGTTGAAAACGCCGCCAGGAACGAGACAATTGCTTCTTACTCCCTTGTGGGCCCAATAGGTTGCTAAATAGCGGCTGAGTCCAAGGAGACTACTCTTGACTATAGAGTATCCGACGGGTTTGAAATTCGTCACGTCCTCAATTCTTTCAGTTTCCGAGTAGATTCTATGATCCGGCGCAATAATTGCCAAATCCGACGCAATATGAATCAAGACACCATTGCCTCTTTTGGCCATTGCACTACCGAATATCTTACTACAGATAACTGATCCGATAAGGCCAACAGAGATTTCATGCTGGAGAGACTGGATATCGTATTCCTCTAGGCTGCCAAGGCAAGCCTGCCCCGGTTCTCCCATTTTTGGATTCAAAGCTGCATTGTTCACCAAAATATCAACGTGCTGGCCCGATTGCGCGATCAAATGATGAAGTTTCAGCACTCCCTCTTCATCGCAAATGTCGCATTTATAAATGTCAACCTTAGCATCTCTTACTTCTGAAAGGATTCTTTCTTTTGCCAACTCCAGGTGCGGCTCATGGATATCAACAAGAATTACTCTCGAACCAAATAATGCCAATCCAATTCCGTGTTGGGGTCCTAGCAACCCCGCACCACCAGTTATCAATGCTGTTCTATTTTCGAGGTCAAAACGATTCGCCATTGATCCCTTCCTCAGTTTTTTGAACTTTCGGGAAGTGTAACATCGCCGCTTGATCTGTTCAAAGAAATTTGGATATTCCTAATACTAATTTTGAAACTTGCTATCTTTCACTAGAAACTAAAATTGAATTAGTGAATAATTTCAAGCGGTGCTTTCTCGGGAATATCTTTGGGGGAACCAATGACCTACCTTACTCACAAGGACAAAATTTTTATTGCCGGTCATAAAGGCCTTGTAGGAAGTGCGATCATGCGAAATTTAGAGAGCAAAGGCTACACAAATATCGTAACAAAAGCTAGAAATGAACTCGATTTACTTGATCAACATGCAGTCAAAGATTTTTACCGTCGTGAGAAACCTTCGGTTGTTTTTATTGCCGCTGCTAAGGTAGGTGGAATTTACGCCAACAGTCACTTTAGAGCTGAATTTATCTATGAAAATCTACAAATTCAGAACAATCTAATCTGGGGTGCCTATGAGTTTGATGTCCATCGACTTGTGTTTCTTGGAAGTAGCTGCATTTATCCGAAGGAAGCTCCTCAACCGATTCGAGAAAACTGTCTCCTAACAAGTCCGTTAGAATACACCAACAGGCCATATGCCGTCGCTAAAATTGCAGGAATTGAACTTGTCAGTTCGTTGAGGGCTCAATTTAAGAGAGACTTCTTTGCGGCAATGCCGACAAATCTATACGGTCCCCATGACAATTTTCATCCCAAAACTTCACATGTTTTGCCGGCCTTGCTAAGGAGACTGGTTGAAGCTAAGGAAAATGATGAAAAGAGAATAACCGTTTGGGGCACTGGCCGCCCCCAGAGAGAATTCTTGTATTCAGATGATTGCGCTGATGCTCTTGTCCATATGGCTGAAAAAATATCTGAATCAGATTTTGACAAAATTCTCAATACTCCCCCTTACTGGTGTAGCGTGAATGTAGGCGGCGGTGATGAGGTCTCCATTCGCGAATTGGCAGAAATGATTGCTAAAGAGGTTGAATTTAGTGGCAAGCTGGAGTTTGATCCGTCCCAGCCCGATGGGACGATGCGAAAGTTGATGGATTCCAGCCTTCTAGTCAAGTGGGGTTGGAAACCGAAAATAACTCTTGAACAAGGAATTAGAGATACAATAAATTGGTATAAGAAAAATAGGAACCGGTATCAAGTTGCTGCTTGTTGATGAAAATTCAATCAGGACTAGATCAATAAAATGATCTAACAACGAAATATATCTACTCAGGGTTTCGAGGCGTCAAATTAGCCCTTTGATTACAATATTCTCTACTCCAAGACCTTTTCTAGGTCATTTCAAAATTATCCAGCAAAATGCAATCAGTAGTTGGTTAAGCCTGGGTGACCAAATACAAATCATACTAATTGAAGATGAGCAGTCCACAACGGGATCCGTTGCGAATACTTATGGTATTGAGTGTATCTCTAATGTTTCCAAAAATACGGATGGTGTTCTTTTCTTAGACGATATTTTTAGGAAAGTCAGGAAACAAGCGCGGGGGAAAGTTCTAGCTCATATCAACGCTGACATCATTCTATTAGATGACTTTATGGAATCGGTCAAATTAATCCAGAAATCGGTCTTCTACCTTACGGGACAACGATGGAATCTTGACATTGTCGAATGTCTTGACTTCAAGCACCCTTCAATTCTGGATTTTTTGAAAGAAGAAGTAAATCGAAATGGGAAACTGCACCCAATTACTGGAATGGACTATTGGGTTTTCCCTGCCTCGTGGAATTTCGAAATGCCCCAATTCCTGGTTGGTCGGCCAGCGGTTGACAATTGGTTGATACAACAAGCACTTCAGAATCATATTCCAGTAATCGATTGTACAACGAAAATCACTTGTATTCATCAAAACCATGAGCGAGGCGAGGCTCTTGGCCTGAGAAAATATGCTGATGAGGAAATTTACAATAGGCGATTATCGAAGTCGCATAAATTCTCAGAGAGTAGCCGTGTCTACTACTTCACCCTTCATGACGCAACTCATCGGCTAGACAAAAATGGCAATTGCCTTAAAATTCCACTTACGCTCACGAAAATACTACGGTACAGGGATGACCCAGAGATACTACGTGGTAGCATTTTTATTTGGAGACTGCTATTTTATCCGATAAATTGGTTTCTTGGTTCATTGATCTACAGAAAATACAAGTCTATGCTACGTCTATTATTTCCATACAGTATATTGAAAAATCTACCGGTTGCTAGAGAGTATAAAGATTCAATTTAGGAAAAAATTCATCTCAATATAGTTAACACATATGCGGATTGCTCTTTTCACTCCAAACTTATCAGAGAGTAGAGGTGGTGCTTCAACCCTCGAGCATGATCTTTACTACCACTTTTTAAAACGTAGCTCGGGTTCAAATCATGAATTCCTTGTCTACACGAATAACCCCCAAGGACTTGAGGTAGGGACAATGCCTCAAAATGTGAGGCTAGTTGAATTCAAAGCCAATAGTCTTAGGTGGCAATTATTATCGCAATTCATTAGAGGAGCCCAGGATTGGCTTTTGCCTTTCAGACTGGTCAACTGCTATTCCTGGTTCGAAAAACACCTTCGCAGCGAACAAATTCAATTTGTATACTATCTTACTAACTCTTTTGTCTCTTGTAACATGCCTTACCTTTACACCGTATTAGATATCGAGATGCTCGTGACCCCTGGTTTTGAAGAATATACGATTAATGGCGAATTCGAGAGACGGCATCGGTTTTATAACGAGATCGTCAAAAAGGCAACTTATGTTATTGCAGCAAATAGAACGGGTAAGGAGCAGCTAATCAAACATTATTGCTTGGAAGAAGATAGGATTTTGCCCCTTCCTTATGCTGCTCCCAGATTTGCCCGTGAGGGGGCTTCAATTAAAAAGGATACGAAGATCTTAACGAAATATAATATAAGAAGTGATTTCGTGTACTACCCTGCTAAGATCTATCCTCATAAGAATCATGTTGGTGTGCTCTATGGGCTGGCAAGGCTAAAGGAAAAATATTCAATAGAACTTGATGCCGTGTTCAGTGGCCCCGACGGGGGAAATATGGAGCATGTCAGTTCCGTTGCTAAGCGTCTTGGAATGCAAAATCGAGTCCATTTTCTTGGATTGGTTCCCATGGATGACGTCGTCCAACTCTACAAAAACGCAAAAGCTATGAGCTTTCTAAGTTTATGCGGACCTTCAAATCTCCCTTCCCTCGAAGCATTAGCCCTTAGCTGCCCAGTCATCAATTCCGATGTGCCTGGCGCAAGGGAGGAACTCGAAGGTTGTGCCGTTCTAGTGAACCCCTTTAAGCCTGATGAATATGCAGACGCAATAATGCGACTACTGACTGATGAATGCTTCAGGAACAAGTTGATTGAAAATGGAATTAGGCGAATAGATCGTTGGACAATGTCCGACTACGTTGATGAAATATTCAAGTGTTTTGACCTCTATGAACAAGTCAGGCGCTGTTGGCCCTAGACGTTGAGTGCCCCTAATTTTCTTGCACTTGAGAAATCTGACCGCTTTTTTCAGTAGGCAGAAGATCCCGAAAGCAATGCCCAAATTGGTCATTAAACACTTTTCTATACCAGGAAAATTCTCTAAACTGCAAGTACCTCTCCCTGGTGGCTAGAGATATAAACCACTGATCGTAGGTCAATGTCTCAATGTCAGGGTACATTTTTTTTGCAAAAAAAAGGACTGTCGAGTATGCAGCTACCAATATTTTTGGACGAAGGAATGGCAGGTAGAATTCTGTTGGATAGTTGTGCTTTGACAAATCAGACAAATATACGATTTTGAAGAGCTTTGAAAGACGATCAAGGCGAGCGATCCCCTCATCAGAATAGTCATCAAAAAAAAGCTTACTTTTAAAGACAAGTGTTGAGATTCCTTTCGATTGAAAATAGGGAACAAGCTCGCTAAGAAGGTAGTCTTCGAATGCATTGAAAACCTTCAATACATCATTTCTAGAGAATTCGTACCAAGGTTTAGGATACGGAAACATAGTCAATATCAAACCTGATCTTTCAGGAATTGAGCATTCAAACAAATGATTGTTTCGACCAATCTCTTCGGTACGATCGAGAAGCAAAGAGGGTGACAGTAGCTCGATTTTGGTATTTGAAGGGTTTCCTGCCTTAATTTCTTGCCCTAGCAAAGACAGACTCTTCTTAAATCTTGTTTCAAAGTTTGCGGTAAAATAAAGGAAGATCTTGTCAACACTTTTGAAATAAAATCGTTTAAGCCTCCTAACGGGTTGCCTAATATACTTCGGCACCCTACCAAGACGTCCCCTTGTTTGGTCTCGCAAAACTCCCTCAAAAAGGGAATTTTTTATATCTGGAAGTCCATGTTCAAAAGATACCCCAGTGGCATTCTTACATAAGTAGAAAAAATGCCCGTCCAAGCTTCCCTTCCTGCACCAAATTTCTTCAACATCCCTTGGGTCGACCTTCAAGGACTCGAGAACCTGTCTAATTTTTATAAGCTCAAGCCCCCGAAGTTTTCGTTCCTTTAATATAGAGAAAAGGCTAAAATAGTTGCAATCTCCAGTGAAATAGCGGGGAGCCATGCAATCCCCCCATTTATCCGAATAAGGTGCTAGAACAGATTTAGTTGCTTCAAGATGAAGCCGTTTCTTTTCTTCGCAAGAAGTGGAAAAGTTGAATGGTAAATCAAGTCCAACATATAATGTAACGTTTTTCAACTTCCTTAAGCAGCTATCGAGTAGGTAACTCGACATAAATAGCGCCGGTAATGGATCATCCGCAAGAATCAATCTAACTTTTTGCATGCCTAACTACCTATCGATTTGATAAAAGGAAATCGTCTATTCGCATTTTCAACCCTTCAGAAATCGGTATCCGCGGTCGCCAATTGGTTTTTTCCGAAAATTTACGACAATCGAGCAGACAGTGAATCTGTTCTCCAGGTCTGTCCTCTAAATAAATTGGGTTAGCTGATTTCCCAAGATGCTCAGCAATCATTCTGTAAATGCTATTTAAAGATGTTTGTACTCCGGTTCCAATGTTATATATATCAAAGTAACGTCCTCCTCCTAGACTCAAACACCTGACGCAGGCCTCCACAACATCTGAAACGAATATATAGTCTCTTGTCTTTGATCCATCACCGTAAATCTCAGCCTGATTATCGCTGCTAAGCTTGGCAATGTAGTCTGACATTGCCCCCATTTTTTGACGAGGACCATAGACCGTTCCGAACCGAAGGACAACCCCTGATATACCAAATGCTTCGCTATAAAATCGCAAATAATTTTCAACCGCAAATTTAGAAATCGCATAAGGCGCGATTGGATCAACAGTCTCAGATTCTGGCGTCGGCATAACAGCCGCATTGCCATATATAAATTCTGATGAGGCGAAAATAATGATAGGATGATCCCTCAAATCCTTCAATGCCTGAAAGAGCCTAATTGAACCCGCTATGCTGTCCATTTCAACGTCAGGAGCGTTAACAGACATTGGAACATTGGTATTAAAAGCAAGGTGAAATACTACGTTTGGTCTGAAGTCAAAAACAAAACGTTCAATTTCCACACTGTTAACATTTGCTTCTAGAAAATCGATTCGATGATGAATGTTGTCTAGTGACCCTGAGCTGAGATTGTCGATGACCGCCACCTCAGCTCCTTCCTTCACCAATCTGTCCAAGAGATGAGAACCGATAAATCCAGCACCACCGGTAACTAAAGCGCGTAAACCTGAACCATTTACTCCTTGCTGCAGCCGCATCTTTCTCCCTGATAGAAAAACCTATTTGTTTCGTGAAAATCAAGTATAGGTCTAACATTGTCCCAGCGCCACCTGATTTATCAGGTCCACAACGTTGAGTAAGGTTAAAGTTTTGGGTTGGAGTCTATCCGGCACTTGAAGATAGACATATGCAATTTGTCTGTGACAAAATCTATACAGGTGTCGATCTTATCAAAATAGCTGATTGAAAGATGGGCTTATGAAGGTAATAATTTTGGCTGGTGGATTGGAACTAGAATGTCCGAAGAAACTTCAGTTATTCCAAAACCAGTGGTTCCGATCGGAAATAGGCCTATATTATGGCACATCATGAAACACTATGGTCATTATGGATTTAACGAATTTGTCGTGCTTTTGGGCTACAAGGGAAACTACATTAAAAATTTCTTTTTGAACTATTATACATCTCAAAGGTAATGCGTAAGCCACTTGGGGCAAATAGGGAGAGGGGGGTTTGGGGGGGCGAGGGAACCGTCGCTCCCCCAAGGGATTTCTTGGAGGAACCAGCTGCGCAGTTTCCTCCAAACCACCTCCTTGCCCCAAGTGGCTTATCAGATCCATGGAGTATTACGTTACTGGAAACCGGGCTGGATTCACTGACTGGCAGCCGAATTAAATTGGCCGAGAAGGTCATTAACAATCAACCTTTTATGTTAACGTATGGAGACGGTGTCTCTGACATCAATATTCCTGCTTTGATAGAATGCCTTGCCATTTAATCCTTCGACAATACCGTTAGAAATCTCACCCTTGGCCCGGAACCAGTTGAGAATAAGTTCGTGGTGGTTGCAGCATTTGCGCCACTTCTTTCCTAGGTTCAAGTCGCGAATACATCACTTGGCGAGTCCATCGGTCAAGAAACCTCCCAGCCCATCCCGCCTTCTCGTATTCCCAAAACTGTTGGAAGCTTTCCTTAACCCTCCAAATCTCTGGTCAAGTCACCCACGAAAACTGCGGAAGAGCCAAATTTTATATTTCACGACAATGAAATATAAGATTTTTTGTTCTACGAACCTGCAAATGGACAGGGACATTCTTATACCAACTCCTGCCATAGTGGTCTTCCGGGGCTTCGTTGCAATAAATGAGAGAGTACCCCCGCTGATCAAAAAACTGGGATATGAATTGGAAAGAATGCACTTTATAAGTTACTTTCTTACCCTTCCTCCCCTCTTTTTGAAGCATATAGAACGGTTTTGTCTCACTCAGTGGTACCCGCGTAAACACTAGATATCGCGGTTTCCGATTCAAGAAAGCTTCAAAGAGTGTTTCTGGCTCATATAAGTATTGCATGGAGCTACTAACGAAGACCACGTCGAAGTTTAGATCAGGTATCCTTTCGTAGAAATGAACCTTATCATCAGCCAGTTTGAGATTTCGCCCTGCCTCAATTAAGGGCTGGCAATCAACAACATGCCATTCTATGCCATTTTTGTTATAAAAGAATCTTTCTAGTTGGAAGTATGAGTTACCAACGCCACCAGCGAAATCAAGAACCGTCAGCTGTGTGGAGGAAAGCATGTTGAAAAACAAAAGTAATTGATTGTAAGACGAAATATCGCTGGGTGGAATTGGGTTCTCGCGCATAAGCGCTACAGCATTTTCGAAGCCCCTGATGCGCTCTGGATCTGCCCATAAAGAAGAATGGTTGCCTAAGTCGGGAGAATCAACAACTCCACAAAAGGGAGATCCTCTCAGCCGCCTTTCCAAGGAATGTACAACTGGTGGTAAAAACTTTCGCATAGCTGCGGTTAGTAACATGACAACTCCATTTCCAAGATTTAAGAGAGCTACTAAGATTAACTACAAATTATCCAATAATGCAGAGATTTTCAAGTCACTCGCTCAAGACGCTGATAACGAGTACGCGATGATCGATTCAACCATTGTCCGTGCCCATCAACATAGCGCTGTGCGTTGAAAAAAAAGGGAGCCAAGACATAGGGCGGGGCAAGGGGGGTCTCAGTACCAAAATTCACGCAACGTGTGATGCTCCGGGAAACCCAACTGGTTTCTTCTTAACTCCGGGTCAAGCGCACGATCTTCAAGGTGCTGATATTCTTCTTCCTGAACTTGATGCACACGCAATCCTTGCGGATAAGGCCTAAGGCGATCTCCTCGACCGTGTGACCAACAACCACAGGTCGGAACCTTTCCCCTGATCACAATCGATCCTCGGGCGAAAAATTCTGGGGTTAAAACAGCATCTAAGCGACTCCAGAGGAGCCTAAGACAGATCAAGGAATGGTGCCGCAAAAATCGGAACATTCCAGTTGAGCTTCAAAGTAAGGCCCTCGGAGCGATGATGCGCGGACACTACCAATACTTCGGGCGCAGGTCTAACTTCCGGAGTCTAAGGAAGTACTACCGAGCGGTTCGTAGAATCTGGCAGAAGTGGCTCAGTAGGCGAAGCAATAATGGGTACATAACTTGGAGTAAATTCCATCGTCTCATAGAGAAGTACCCGCTGCCTTTGCCCGCAATCACCGAAGGAAGAGATGGAAAGTATCTTAGCTTTATTGGAAATCTCATTTGAAGAACCGTATGCGGGAAATCTGCAAGTACGGGACTGTGAGGGGTCGGGGCGGGCAACTTGCCCCAACCTACTCGGAGGACCCATTCAAAGCGAGGTGCAGACACCGCAGCAGTGCTTTTCTCAATCGTTCAGAGTTGCAAATTGAATGAGGTCAACCCCCGAACCTATATTCGACAACTCGTGCGAGACCTCCACCAAAGGAAGCTGCCCTACACCCCCTGGCAGGTCGTCCGAGATCATATTCCTCTTGCTCCCACCTGGGTAGGTCGACGATTTACCAAATAAGTTCGAGTCGAGGGAACAAGTTCTTCAACTTATTCAACAGCTGCACTGCACCACTCCTATCTTGAATGTCAGCTGGATGAACAACTACCTTCATTAGTAGCCCGCAAGTATCGACAACGATATGTCGTTTGAC
>JACPKR010000011.1 GCA_016186945.1 Deltaproteobacteria bacterium
ACCATCTACCATCGAAGACAAGCCTGTTGCCGTGGTGGGGCCAAAACTGCTAATCAAATAATCAGTGTAAAGCTCAACATCCTGTTTTTTCATCCCTATTGTTTAGCAGAAATATACGGAGTGCGTAACATCAGTTACTCAGATCGATTTGGGAAAACTGACCGGCCGTAATCAATCAACTATCGCAAAGATAGAAAGAGGCCCGATTCCTAACGTGGGCGTTAAGGTTGTCTACGAAATGGCTAGCGCTCTTAACATGTCCGTATCCGAGCTATTCGACGTTGCAGAGGCAAAAAGTATGGTTGAGCATAAGAAGAAGAGTGGAGCAACGGTAGATGCGTCTTGGAAGAAGATTCAACGTGCTTTGGAAACGTTGCCTCCTAAAAAGAGAAAGTGGCTTGAGGCCGTGTTCCTGGAGCTAGCACGCGGAGCACACGAGTACTGAGGGTGTAAGAATGCACTGACAAGTTTCGACACCTTTCTTTAACCTCCCAATTTCGTAAAATAATATTCCGAACAACTGCTCTTTCGACAAGTTTCGACATCTTTGGAACAAGCGGCGTTGCTGCTAGAGGGGAAAAAAGGAAAGCTGTCGAAAGATGGCAGTTGTCAAATAGGATTTTGACAAAAAGTTGAGCACGAAGTGCGACGGCCTTTCATATCGATAATTTTACTTCGCGGATGCTCTTGGAAAAATTTGGCGAATTTTGATATGGTATTCAAGAAAACTATCTAAGGCGTTTGACCGAGATCCCTCGCATTTGTTCGGGATAGTTGGGGAGAAATATTGTGGAATCACTTGAAGTGAAAAACTTTGCCCAGATCAATGAGGCTAAAATCGTCTTTGGAGATTTAACAGTCCTTGTCGGACCCCAGGCTACCGGAAAGAGTCTTATATTGCAGTGGCTGAAAATGGCGATGGATTCCGGGGAGGTTGTAAATGCTCTGAAAGAAGCTGGCGATGATGTATCCACACCGGAGAACATCATAGACGTCGTTTTCGGCCAGGGGATGTCAGGGGCCTGGGATGCAGCAAAATCGTCTATAATTTTCAACGGCGAAAAGATTGAGCCAAAAAAATGGGGAAAAAAGCAAAGGGGAAGACAAAAGAAGGAAAAGAAGGGGGAAATGTTTTTCATTCCTGCTCATAGAGCATTGCTCTTGGCAGAGGGATGGCCAGCCCCATTCCAGAGACTTACCCCAGATACGCCCGCAGTTGCTCGCCTTTTCAGTCAAGATCTTTATCAGAGGTTCAGCGGGCGCAGAGTAAAAGCTCTGTTTCCAATTGAAAAGATCCTAAAGAAACAATATCGAGATCTCATTACACAAGCTGTATTTCACGGGGGAAAAGTCGAACTACACAAAGATGGGCTCCGTAACCGGCTTCGGCTATCTTTCGATCAGGACGGAAAGAACAAAAATGAGACAAGTGGGCTTCCTTTCATGACCTGGACTTCAGGTCAAAGAGAATTTACTCCTCTATTACTCGGACTTTATAATTTGCTTCCCTCTACAAGAAAGAGCAAACACCATGACATCAATTGGGTGGTCATTGAGGAACCAGAAATGGGTCTTCACCCACAGGCCATATCGGTTGTTATGCTGTTGGTTCTTGAGTTGCTGTGGCGTGGTTACAGAGTCGTCGTTTCCACACACTCACCAGTTGTTTTAGACATGCTGTGGGCAATTCGCGGGATTGCATCGACTAGCAAGGATCCAAAATTGCTCTGCGAGGCTTTCGATGTTAGAAAAGATGGGCCCAATAAGGAGGTCATGGAACACGCACTTACTTTAAAATATCGTTGTTACCTCCTTAAAATAGATAAAACCTTTCGTGTGAACTCTGTGGATATTTCGGAACTCGATCCAGGGTCGACGAGTAAAGACGAAGCCGAATGGGGCGGTTTAACAGAATTTAGCAGTCGCTTTGGAGAAGCGGTGAGCGCGGCCGTCAACGAGTTCGAAGCCGGTCGTTCGAAGAAGTAGGGGAGAAAACGATGCCGGGTCTCGGCGAATCATTCGTTGAAAATAGTGAGTTAATCGCTAGCGTTAAACGTGGCAGAAACGCAATCAATCGTTCGCATAACAACCTTCTCGATAACGATCTTCGTATCCTCGACAGTCTCAATCTAGATGAAGCTACCAGGCAACGATATCCACAGGATCATCGTTGGGACTACCTTGTGTCGTCTTCAAATCCTCAAATCTTGATCGGCATTGAACCCCACTCCGCAATTTCTAAAGAAGTCAAAGTGGTAATTCAGAAGAGACGGAACGCCCTCAGATTCCTTTCCGATCATCTCAGGAATGGCCAATTCATTTCAAAGTGGTTTTGGGTGGCCTCTGGAAGAGTCGGTTTTTCTAACTCAGGAAAAGACGCTCGGCTCCTCCATAAAAATGGAATTATTTTTGCGGGTCGCAGATTGACAAGACGCCACCTGACAAAATAGAAACCAGATTAGAAAAGATGTCGGCGCTGCCATTCCTTGCCAATCCGCTCGGCGGAGTGGTAAAACGGAAGGATAGATTCATAACCCAGAGGTCGAGAGTTCGAGTCTCTCTCTCGCTACCAATTTTAAAAAAAAATAATTTAACCTTTTTTTTACCGAGAATGTTGCTATATTATCCTTGCGCGCAATCTCTCTAATTTCAATTTTTGGATCGGTCTCGTCTAAATCATAACGAGAATTATAAATAATTTCGGATGTAATTGTTGAAAAGACTCCCGATAAATCCCCGCCAGGGGCTGAAGAAATATCTACATCAATATTCTTTGGAAGGTCTTGAATTTTAAGATCTAGGGGCCTAAGCTCTGGCATGTTCTTCTCCTCAAAATGACGGGTCAGGAAGCCCCAGCTGGCTTACGCATACCGCGGAGCCGAGATCATCGTTGCAAGTAAGCTCAAAGCACTCTACATTTCTAGCTAAGATGTTGAAGTCCGCGCGTCCTTGATGCAAAGGTTTTGGGATGAATATCCTGATAACAGGTGGTGCAGGTTTTGTGGGTTCTAGATTAGCCTTGCTTTACAGGGAACGCTACCCTCAATCCAAGATTTTTGCTTTTGACAATCTCAGGCGCCGGGGATCCGAGCTTAATCTCCCCATGTTCAAGCAACACAATATTCAGTTCGTCCATGGAGACATTCGCCAACCTTCTGATTTTACGGACTTGCGGATTCATCCTGATCTGTTTATCGAGGCGTCTGCCGAGCCAAGTGTCCATGCTGGAATTGGACAGGATCCACGTTATGTCTTCGACACAAACTTAGGGGGAACGTTCAACTGTCTGGAATTTGCCCGTAAGCAATCGGGAACCTTCGTCTTCCTCTCCACTTCACGCGTGTATGCCATCGACGCTTTGCGGGAGATTCCTCTTGTCGAACGCAAGTCTCGTTTTGCCATCGACGAGACAAAGTTGGCAAGAGGCTTAACTGGGGAAGGAATCACGGAAGAGTTCGAGACCCGCTCTGCAAGGTCTCTGTATGGCTGCACTAAACTGTGCTCGGAATATCTTGTCCAGGAGTACACGCGACTATTCTCCTTGAAGGCCGTGATCAACAGGTGCGGGGTGATCGCGGGAGCCGGTCAATTCGGCAAAGTTGATCAAGGCGTGTTTACCATGTGGGTTGCAAATCACATCTATGGCAAAGAACTTACGTACATGGGCTTTAAGGGAACAGGAAAGCAAGTGCGAGATCTTCTCCACCCGTCAGACCTTTTCACCTGTATTGAAGCTCAAGCGGAACATATAGAACGCATAAACGGGGACGTTTTCAACGTCGGTGGGGGTCTGGCAGCTTCGATTTCTCTTCTGGAATTGACAAGACTGTGTCAGGAAATCACGGGACAAGAGCTTGTCATCCATCGGCACCCTGAAACGAACCCTGTCGATGTTCCCTATTACGTGAGCGACACCACCAAGGTTCAGGAAACACTAGGTTGGCAGCCAGCACACCCTGCTTCCTACATTATCCGCGATATCGCCGGATGGATTGGTCAAAATAAGAAGGAACTTGCCCATTTGTTCGCTTAGGAACGCTCCGCTTCGATCACCGGCAACCTGTGATGTGATCAAGCGTCCGCCGATATTGACGTCCTCCCCACGGCTAAAGCCGGGGGATTCCTAGGCCACTTCAGGCACTAGCGCATCACGCCCGATGCGGAGGATGTTCAGTGCTGCATTGATATCTCTATCATGGATTGCTCCACATTCACAGCACACCCACTCT
>JACPKR010000022.1 GCA_016186945.1 Deltaproteobacteria bacterium
AGCGAATCCTCAATCTGTGGGCGCAAAGACTGGATCGTTATCTCGCTTCTGTGCTGAGGGGGGATACCAGAGAGCAGACCTTACAGTGACCGGCACCTAGGACCTGTGGCAAGGAGGTGGTTTGGAGGAAACTGCGCAGCTGGTTCCTCCAAGAAATCCTCTTTGCTCCCTAACTCACATCTTCTGAGATATAATAGGCTCAACACATCAAAAAGGAGCACGCGATGGAAGGGTCCGAGTATCGCTCGCGGCGGAAGCTTAGAAACTTCCTCCTCCAGCCTATGATCCAGCTTAAACTGGGTTTGTATTCGATCTTGATTTCAGCAGCCTTTGGCTTTTTTATTCTTTACATCCTTTACCAGAATCTTTCTGAGTTTGTTGACGTGTTCATCACTGCATCGGGTCTGGGAGTGGAGATCAAGGAGTTGTTTGTCGCCTACCTGTCACAGACCAAATGGTGGCTAGCACTGCTCTTCCTGGCGTTTCTGTTGATAAATGTTGGCATCACGATTATTTACACGCATCGCATGGTGGGCCCTACGGTTGCCTTTCGTCGGCACATAGGAAAACTTAGGCAGGGTGATTACACTTCACGGATTTTCTTGCGCAAAGGTGACGCATTTCAGGAAGTCGCCGATGACCTCAATGAACTCGCCAAAACGCTTGAACATAAAGCAGATCATTAGCCTTAAGAATGCCCTTCCTTTTGTCGACAAAATTAGTAGAGATTTCCTTCATTATTGTTAAGTTAGGAAACTGTTATCCGAAGGAAAAAGGGCCAACATATGACTCACGAAGTACATTCATTACGCCAGCAATTCCCCATGTTTTCAGGGCCAAATCCACCGGCCTACCTTGATAACGCTGCGAGCAGCCAAAAACCAAGACGGGTGATTGATCGGATACAACGGTATTACGAAAAGGAACATTGCAACGTCCACAGGGGTGTTTACAAACTTGCGGAGCAGGCAACGTCTCTATTTGAGGATACGAGGAAAAACGTTGCTTCATTCATAGGGGGCGTTGACCCTCGTGAAGTCATTTTTACATCAGGTACAACGGAAGGCATCAATCTCGTCGCCAACACGTGGGGTGACACGCATGTGCAAGCTGGAGATGAAATTCTCCTTAGCATCTCTGAGCACCATTCCAATATCGTCCCCTGGCACATACTGGCAAAGAAAAAGGGGGCGACTGTAAAATTCATTCCTTTGGATGAAAACCTGCGCCTTGATTGGGAAGAGGCTCAAAAGCTGATCTCTCGCAGAACAAAAATAGTGGCCCTCGCTCACGTTTCCAATGTGCTGGGTATCATCCACCCTGTGAAAAAACTCGTCGAGCTGGCTCGATCAGTGGGTGCGGTGAGCGTGATTGATGGAGCACAGGCCGTTCCCCACTTCGATGTGAGTATGAAAGACCTTGCGTGCGATTTTTACGCATTCAGTAGCCACAAGATGTGCGGACCGACCGGGATGGGAGTGTTATACGGACGCCAGGAACTTCTTGATGCGATGCCACCTTACAAGGGAGGGGGTGAGATGATCGCCAAGGTAACGATAGAGGGCGCTAGCTGGGCTGAGCTTCCCCATAAATTCGAGGCCGGTACACCTCATGTTGCGGGAGTTATCGGACTGGGCGAGGCGATCGACTTCCTGCGAAGCTTTGATAGAAAGGCCGCTTTTGCTTCAGACCTTGCTTTGGGCAAGCAGTGTTTCGAGGGGCTGAAAGGGAGGAAGAAGATCCAAGTCTTTTTGCAGGATGTAAACGACTGGGTCGGCATCTTGTCCTTCCACCACACTTCGATTCATCCGCATGACATAGCTCACGTTCTTGATGCTGATAATGTTTGTGTTCGGGCAGGCCACCACTGCGCCCAACCGCTTCTGCGTTCTCTCAATGTTGCCGCGACAACTAGGGTGTCCCCCTACATTTATAACAATGAGAGCGACCTTCAAAAATTCTTCGAGGGATTGGAAAAGGCCGAAAAGCTATTTGCAAAATAGTGGCTCACCCCAAGCAAAAACTCAAAACAGCCAGGGTTGGAGTGAGAAGTAGATCAGAGTCACACCCCCAAGCATGGCCAGAAGGGTGAGAATGTTTCTGCCGCTTGCCCAGAATTCACGATAAAAGAAGAGTAGGCTCATTGCTGAAATGTAAGTGATGGCGATCAGACAAACAGACAGATCCAAGATCAGCTCACTATGCAGGAAAAGAGCCGACAAAAGCATGACTGTGGCAGTAACGAGAACGGACACTGTTGCGTTCCACTTTCCGGTCTCCAGCAAGTTAACAACGGTCGGCGTTTGAACTTTTTTCAGCACATCTGTGAGCAGTACTGCACACGACCAGATCATAGAATGCAAAGTGCCGATGATTGCAAATAGTCCGCCCAAAAGCAAAAGGAACGAAAGAAATTCGAATTGGGGGAAGACACGATTGATGACGGTAGTGAGAGTCTCGTCCGAGCCGTTCACAAAGTTTTCGCCCGGAATCGCAGAAAGGATGGAACCAGAAAAGAGCAAGTAGAGGCTGCCTACGAAAACGACCGCAAGAACTCCAGCAATAGGGATGTTCTTCTCAGGTTTTCGTACGATCGAATAAAGAGAGGCAATGCTTTCAAAACCTAGAAGCGTAAACATTGCCTTGGGAGCTGCCGCGAATACGGATCGAATCCCCCCAGGTAAAAAGGGAGTCAGGTTTGCTGCATCAAATTGACTGGCACAGATTCCCACCGTAACCAGCAGAGCTGAAACGACGATGGCAGCGATGACGTACTGACTCCACGACGAGGCTTCAGCCCCTGCCAAAACGAGTCCTGTCAAGATAATGAGGACCCCACCTCCTATGGTGATCGCAGACATGTTAGGGAAGAAATTCTGTGCCCAAACTCCAGCTTGCTGAACAAGAAACCCCATGGCAATCATGACACCGATCAAATAAGAGCTTGCTGAAAATAGGCCCCATTTGTGGCCCCCCCAAATTTGGGGGTAACGATAGCTCCACCCGTCCCCTGGAAAGCGATCGGCTAGTTTCGCAAGCGAAAGGCTCATGCAAAGGACTACGAAAATGCTAAAAGCAAAGGAAAACACACCGGCAGGGCCTACTTGACGGGACAAAAAAGCGGGGATCGCTACGATCCCCGCGCCAATCATGGCATTGATTCCGATGACGACAGCCACACTTAGGCCGATCTTTTCCGCTGTGTCTTTCATTTCAACCTCTAAAAATTAAGTAATTTCACTCCGCTTGTGGCAAGGAGGTGGTTTGGAGGAAACTGCGCAGCTGGTTCCTCCAAGAAATCCCGGGGGAGGCGACGCTTCACTCGCCCCCCCAAACCCCCCTCTCCCTTTGCCACAAATAGGTTAGTGAATCACCTCTGCAAAGACAAGACGAGCCGCCTCATCCTTAACCTCGATGACAAGGTACTCGTCGGACTCTTCCAGAGGTATCAAAAAGTCAGGGCTGAAAGTCTCTTTGTAGAGAGCTTTGGTAAGTCCTGGGAAATCATGGGGTAAAAGATTGCGAGCATTCCAAAATTGCGCGACCTTTGTCTCTGAAAGATAGGGGACTATCCGTTCCCTGTAGAAGGCTGCCACCAGGCGTTCCGAAGCGTTCAGGGTAACGAGCTGGTCTTCCTCACTTTGGCGGATCAGGGTCGGATCCACGGGGAATTGGGAAATTTTTCGCAGAGCACCGTGCCGTGCCGCAAGCTGGGCTTCCAATTCCTTGAGACGTGCTCCTTGCTGGTCTAGCAAAAGTTTAGTAGTAGGGTTCTTTCCAGGATCGACGGAAGCAATTCCTGCGAGCAGGTTAGAGAAGAATGTCTCGTATTTGGTGTAAGGTTGTTCGATGGCTTCTCTTGTTGCATCGCCAAAATGTGTCAGCTCCCAAGCCTCCAGTTTAGCCTGCAGTGCCAGCAGAGCAATTTCGGGGCGCAGTTGAAAGAAATAATTCGAGGAAATGCCTGGCCCTGCAATTCTTTTTGCTAACCAGGAATCCGTGACGGGAAGGCGACCGTTCTTAAGAATGACTTGAGTGGCAAGCAGATGATCCCATCCCTTACGGAGTGTAGTGGCAATGCTGTTGTAGGCAGCATAAACACCTCCTGCCAATGGGTGCCCAATGGCGCCCATTCCTGCAGCTGTGACTGTCTGTCCAAGACCGGCAACGCCTATATCCCCAACAGTATGTGCCATTAAAGGAAACCACCTGTGGTTCTCATGTCCATGTGCTTCACCTGGAGAGTTCACATCGTAAATGGTTGTGGAGAGTACCGCTTTGAACATGGAACTCATGGGCGCCCATACGGGAGCTGCGGCCGTAAGACCAACGGAAACTCCCAGGTTTAAGACAGTCACAACAGGTTGTCCAATGACAAGCACTGAGGATGCGCCGAAACCTTTGACTCCGTAATTCCAAAATGTATTGAGCCATCTGGTGTACTTTTTACCGAGGAATCCTGTGTCTGGTTCTGCCTCGAACGTTTCCCGTCCTTCCCTGACTTTTTTCCAAATGGCTTCCCAACGAGATGCGAAGGTCCCTGTCAGACTATGTTCGTCAGGGACGATGTCGCCCGTTTCTGGGACCATTTTGTTTTCTGCGTAAAACGGCTGCTTTCCAAACATCGAGTGTAGCCCGACGGGACCGTTGTAAAGATTACTGACAAGGATTCTATACAGACCATTCTTGAATTCCGCTTTTGTTTCACTTGCTATGAGCTGCAAACGCCAGAACGGTACATTCGTCGTCACATTTTTAGCCTTATGAGTTATGGGGAAGTAAACAACCGGTTCGTCTTCGTATTTATATTCCTCTCTCCCCCAATGATCCGAGTTCCAGATACGTTCTTCGAAGGTGAAGGTGCGTGAAGGCTGTCTTTGATCAGCAAGGACACGACGATAGTCTGCTTCGACATTTTGTTGGAAATCGAGGATGGTCCAGTAGATGTATGCTTCCTGATTTAGGCCCCATTCTTCAAGATAAAGAGGGATGAGCTTCAGGAAGTCCCATCTTACTTCGCGGTAAAACTTCGAAGACCCCTCTTGAACCCGAGCGGCGAGCCACTTGGGTATTTTAGACCGCACGGGGTGCTTCGTTTTGATGCCGAAGCGTATGACTTCTTCCTGCATTTGTATCATTGTCACAAGCTTTGCCTCGATTAGTTCGGCTAGCCTGACAGCGATATCATGGTTTTTGAGAAGTTTTCCATACCCGGGAGAGAGGGACTCCAGCTCTTCATCTTCCGTAAGGAAGCGCTGGTACTCCGCCGCTTTCTTTTCTTCCAAGCGAAGCTGTACTTGTTCCTCAAGCGAAACACCCTTCCACCCGTCCTCTTGAAGGTCGGAAAGAAGCCTGGCTTTGGCGAAAACGCTCTCTTTCAACCAGTGTTCAGTAAATTCGTCTCGAATGCGATCGACGACGGGCTGTAGCTGCTTGGTCAGTTTCTCGTCATAGAGTCGGGCATCCACAACGGGGAGATTAGATCCGTCTGCCCGCTCAAAGCTTGCCAGTTTAGCGGCGATAACTTTGTGTTTTTCTTCCTCTACGAGGTTATCAATTTCATAATCATTGTACTTTCGTCTCTCCTCGACCAACCCAACAAGATTGCTAAGGATGCCCCGAAATCCATAAAAGATATTATTTAGCCCGCGTCCCACGCTGAAGGGTTGATCGGCGCTGAACCGCTCGGGAACACTGATGATGAACTGGCCCAATGCCCATGCCTGACCTTCCTGGTAGGAGACCGTGATAGGACCATCTCCCTTCTGAAGGAGGAGGCTTAACTTCCACACATGATTCTGTCCCGGGTATTTCTTACTGGGGACAACGAAAATGCCGTCTTTGCGAAGCTGAGTCATTTGCGCATCGCTCAAAGGGAGCTGCTTCCCGTTTTCATCGACTGCCAAGCGTTCCAGTTCGCTGTCATCAGGCTTTCTGAAAAGAGAACTTAGCTCTACAACACGAGAACCTTCAGCGAATTTGCTTTCGGGATAGCGAACGTCGAAAGACTTCCACTGGGTAAGTTCTTTCTTTATTAGCTCAAGCGCTTGCTCGATAAGCGCCCTGCTCTCCGGACTTAGTTTTGCCAATTTAGCTTCATCGACATTCACTTCGACCGGCACAGCTTCCCCTTTATAGTCCGCACGCAAGGTGAAGGAACTGAGCAGGCACGAAATAAGCACAAACTTTCTCACCATAACTCCTCCGTTGATCCACAAAATGAACTTCGATTTTGTACCAGATTAAGTTTCGAAAATCAGGGAGAAAGGGTGAGCGGCTTATCACTTTTTATAAGAATGTAGGCGCCATGATCTGTTTTGGCAGAAGTATTTTCGGCAATCACCAGTATGGAACTAAGACCTTTGAAGGGATACCAGAAGTGCTTGCCTCCTTGAAGCTTGATATATTGGACGCGTTCTTGATGTCGGTCGTAGATGCCAAGTTTAATGGGGGCTTTCGAGGGACCTTCGAGTCCGAAGCTTACCGTTTGAGGGCTGTCAGTGGCGGAGAGGATAACACGAGAGTTTAGGGCAAGTTTGGTTCTTGCTGCCGTTACAAGAGTGACACTTTTCCCTGTGGGCAGATGGCGTAAGTCAAAGATGTCTCCACGCCCTGTGGAAGCAAGTCCTAGGATTAAAAAAAGGGGGATGATTGTCTGAGCAATGGCCTGCATGTTTGTTTCTATTCTAACATGAAGGAGGTCGCAAGGAGGTGGTTTGGAGGAAACTGCGCAGCTGGTTCCTCCAAGAAAGCCATTTTTGCCACAAACAGCTTAGTTGATTGCAGCTTCCTTTTCTTCGGCAGGCCGTCGGTTGCTTCCTCTTCCTTTCATCTTGTTGTCTTCGGGCGTTGGGGGTGTACTTTCTTTGATCTCTTCTTTTACTTCTTTTACTTCTTTTACTTCGGACGAGGGTAGTTCGACCTGGTTCCTCATCTCACGTTCTATTTTCTCAAAAGTATTTTTATTTTCTTTCAGGTAGGTTTTTGCCCCTTCTCTGCCTTGTCCCAGGCGTTCTTCACCGTAGGAGAACCAGGAGCCGGACTTTTGCACTACGCCCTTGGTTACAGCCAGATCAAGGAGGTCGCCGGTTTTAGAGATCCCTTCGTTAAACATGACGTCGAACTCGGCAACTTTGAAAGGTGCGGCCATTTTGTTTTTCACGACTTTAACTTTGACACGGCTACCGATGGCTTCTTCTCCTTCCTTGATAGACGCCAAGCGGCGAATATCCAGACGTACGGAAGAGTAGAATTTCAGGGCATTTCCTCCTGTTGTGGTCTCGGGGTTGCCGAACATGACACCGATTTTCATACGCAGTTGGTTGATGAAGATAACGATGCAGCGGGAGCGGGAGATGACCCCTGTCAGTTTGCGCAAGGCTTGGGACATAAGGCGGGCTTGTAGACCGACATGATGGTCACCGATATCTCCTTCGATTTCCGCTTTCGGGGTGAGGGCAGCGACGGAGTCGATGACAACGACATCGACGGCATTGCTGCGCACAAGCATTTCAGCGATTTCCAAAGCTTGCTCGCCTGTGTCGGGCTGAGAGACGAGAAGGCCGTCGAGGTTGACACCGATTTTCTTCGCATAGCCTGTATCCAGGGCATGTTCAGCATCGACGAAGGCACACACGCCGCCTTTTCTCTGTGCTTCCGCTATGACATGAAGGGTAAGCGTGGTTTTTCCGCTGGACTCTGGCCCGAAGATTTCCACCACTCGACCTTTCGGCAAGCCTCCGATGCCAAGGGCAAGGTCCAGGGACAGGCAGCCTGTAGAAATTGCTTCGACGTTGGCCATGCTTGAGTCTTTGCCCAATCGCATGATCGCACCTTTGCCAAACTGCTTTTCGATGGATGCGACGGTGAAGTCGATAATTTTTTTCTTGTCTTTTTCTTTTTCATCAACAGCGAACGTGCTCATTCTTGCTTCCTTTTTTCTAAGCGTTTTGCCATATCCTCGACCGCCAGCATGGTGCCACCCACAACCGCCAACGGCATCAAGATCATTTGACCGCCCGGGATGATAAGCCAAAGTCCGAGTCCTGTCACGGACCACATATGGCGCAAGACTTGGCCCAGCCTCTTTTTGAACGACCATCCCTTCCGCGCCAGGCTAAAGTCGTAAAATTCCCAGCCCACGAAAAAAGCGGTGATCAGCGGCGTCAGAAGATTCACACCAGGAATAAGAAGAAGGAGCGATGATGCTACAAATATGAAAAGTACCTTCTTTAATTCCTCCTTCATGAGCAGGAGGGACTGCCACAACGCAAGGCCGTCATTCTTTTGACCCGTCAGATCCTTTTCCACCGCTTCCGATACCAAATCATACACAGGTGAGGACAACACATTGAGGAAAAGCATAAAAAACACCAGCCCCATAATAAAAACAACAACATAAAGCAGGAATTTAGCGACGTAATAAAGAAGCCCCCACCAGAACGACTCTGGCTTTGCAAACATGACAAAGCTAAGGACGCTATCGCTATAGTTGATAAAAACGCCCCACCCCGCGATCAGAAGGACGATTCCCAGGATCATGGGAAGAAAGAGGAGCAGCAAATAGCGAGGATGGGCTTTCAGCCACCGCAGTCCTCGTAGAAAACTCGTAACCCCTCGGGACATTTCCGTAGCGGGTGCTAGTGCATTCATCATGACTGACAAACTCCTAATGAGTGGGCGTTCTATGCCGAAACATGATGATAGAACATGAGAACGTTATTCCCAACCTTTTCCCTGTCCCTTCTTGCCTGCGCATGTCCCCTCCTGGCGCAGGGTGAGGCGGAGCGCCCGTTGGCACCGCGGGGCTTTCTCCTTCCGTGGCACCATGTGAATATTGTGGCAGAAATCATCCGGTCATCCAGTGACATCTTGGAAGACGGACGCAAAAAGCTGGCGGAAGCGACGTTTTCAAATCCTCTCACCCTGGATGATTTTCTCAGGAAATCCAAGGGTTCGTCCCGCGTTCTTCCCAACCAAAAACAGTGGGCCAGGGAGATTCTCGTCACGGATCAGTTGAAAGTTGGAACTCAGCTTCTAGCTTTGCAGCCTGTTCTATGTTCCCTTGGTGATCAATTTCTCGTGTTCCTTAACGTGAATGATCCGGAAACACAGAAGCTCCGATGGAGTTCCCATCAAAGCTTCCCCAAAGCAAGCTTGGCGGAACATCTTTCTTCTGCTTTGGAAAAACTCGCTGCGGACATGAAAAAGGCTCTGAGTCTTCCCGTCGCTGCGTCTTCCACAGCCCTGCAACTTGACCTTCGCCCTCGTTTTCTGCAGACGCGCAAGGACCAGGGTTCCAGCTACTGCCTGGCAAACATACTGGCACAGCAACTGATACAGGAAGGCTTCACCGTCCTTCCCCCGTTGGGGCGGGAAATCCACATGGCTCTGCACGATTTGTTTTTCAGAGACCTTAAGATGTTCCGTACGACAAGGCATCTTCTTCTTGAGTGGACGTTTCAGAATTTGATGACCTTTCCTCAAAGTCCGCTTTTCCAAATTAGAATGGCGGAGGCCGTGTTCGCAAAATTTGCGGAAGGTCTGTCTCCCGCACCTTGGACGATTGCGCGTGAAGGGGACAAGTTTCGCATTGCCTGGCCACCCGACTTTGTGAAGCTGCTCCAGCAGGAAGCTTCGTCCCTTCGGCGCTCAGACTTTCCTTCCGTACTCAAGATCGTCGGTGCTTGGGCCTATCTGGACCGAGGTCGAGCGTGGGGGTTGAAAATGAACGACCGTCTCGTGGCAAACGGGTCAGAGGCGGAAATCAAAGGACATGTGGTCGGTTTTTATGGTACTGAGCAAAATTTGAAAAACGCTCTCGGTCATCCCGTTCATGAGGGGGCAATCCTTTTCGTGCGAAAGGGACAGGACAAGGTGAGCCTCGGGCAAAACTACACGTTCGATTCCACAAAATTCCCGACCGAAATCCCTTAGGGTCAGGTGACCGCCAATGAGGAAGGTGGTAAAATTTTATAGTCTTTGAGAAAAAGAATTTGTGGAGAGGACCTTTTTTGAAAAAAAGTTCCCCTCCACTGTCATCCCGCGGCTTGACCGCGGGATCCAACGGCAGCCTCCCTCGAAAAAGTTGGATCCCGCGGTCAAGCCGCGGGATGACACGTAGAATTTTTTTCCCAAATTCAAGTATCTTGAACACTATAGTTAGAGTTCATTATGACACGTAATATTAAAACCATCGGAGCAGGGAGAAGCCTGTTCAAGCAAGGGGATAAGAGCGGCGACCTGTACTTCATCCAGGAAGGCTCCATAGAGCTTTCCGTCCGTGACAGCAAGTCAGGGCATGAGGACGTGATCGCCACGCTCGGTCCCAAGTCGGTGTTGGGAACCATGTCCTTCCTTGAAGGTGAGCCACGTAGTGCGTCAGCGACGACGAAATCCGAGTTAAAGTGTGTAGTCATTAATCAGACGCAACGCGACAGACTTCTAAAAACGATTCCCACCTGGTTGCAAGTCCTCATCAAGGACCTTTCCAAGAACCTGCGCCGGGCAAATCAGAATTATGTCGGGCTTTTAGCCAAATACGACCGACTTAAGAAAAAATATGAAGCCAAAACAGGACAGATTCTTGAAGATGAGCCAAACGAAGACTCTCCTCCCAGTTTGGCGGAAGCTCCTCTTGATGAGGCTAAGCTTGATGAGGCTAAGCTTGATGAGGCTAAGCAAGAAGAAAATCCAGTTGCCGAAGAAGGCGCTCAGAAAGACCTTAGATCGGAACAAAGTCTCCCTTAGGAGTCGTCTTCTTCGCTACGGTTTTGAATTGCCAGTGGATGTCGTATTGAACAAGAGGGTGCCTGTCACTGTTATCATGACGTAGTTTGCCAGCGAAGGCGTCGTATGTGTCTCGTGTCTTCTGCGCGAACTCCTGCTCTATAGATCGCTGGGAAAGGGGGGGGGATCTTGGGCTTTTAGTGTCTTGTAAGCTTGCTATTTCCAGTTGTGTCATAACGTAAACCCTTAATGGACCTTTTATGGAATGTGTTAATAGCATGGATGAAAAAAACAAGCAAAAAGCGAAGGTACTGATAGTCGACGACGAGGAAGATCTGACGGAGCTGATCAAACTGGCTTTGAAGAATGACTACGAGATAACCTCGTGTTTTGACGGGAAGGAAGCCCTTTTTCTTTTGGAAAAAGTTAAACCCGACATTGTCATCACAGATATCTACATGCCCATCTTGGGAGGATTGGACCTCATCAATGAAATCCGCCGGATCAGCCGCATCCCCATCATTGTGATTTCCGGCGGTCGATTGACCAAGAAAATCCCCTACCTAGAGAGCAAGGGTGTGTCCTCGATTATAGAAAAACCCTTTTCTGTAAGGGAGTTAAAGACACACATCGAGGCAGCACTCGCCTAGCCTTGCCATTTCGGCAAGCTTCACTATAATGCGCCATTCCATAACGCCTAGAAATTTCGTGGTAGGCATAGCGTCTGCCTTGGGAATGGTAATGCTCGAAATTACAAAATCTGTCGAATGGGATATGGGCCATCGTGTCCCCAATCATAAACACCACTGTCGGAACCCCCACGGACACCGTTATCGCCTCGAATTAAGTCTGGCAGGTGACGTCATCACGACAAGGGGGACAAGTGAAGAAGGGATGGTCTATGATTTTGGGGATGTCAAAAAGATTCTCACAAAATCTATCCTAGAACTTGTCGACCATGCTTTCATGGCGAGTGAGGAGGATCCAGTTTTTGGGCCGCTTGCCAAACAGCACGGGGATAGGCTCAAAATACTTCTGGTACCTTTTGTCCCAACAGCCGAACATATTGTGTACTGGTGTTTCCAGCGTTTGAAAGACGCGTTTCCTCCGCATCTTAAGATTTCCCGCCTTAGGCTGTATGAGACTCCGACATCTTGGGCTGACTTCATCCCCTAAGGAGGGATTTATTGCCTGACTGATTATTGGCAGACATATCTACCCTTCCATCGTTCCACGTAGGCTGGGAATTTAGCTTTTATGACTTCACAAAGTCCCTTAGTCAGTACGCCCCTGCTTTCATCCTCGCTTGGGAAGCAGAGCTGAACAGCAGCAAAAGCACTGTCCTCTAAAAATTTCTGAGGATCTTTTTTGTATTTCGGCGCGTGTGCGAAGTAAAGCTCCCTAAGGCGATCGATCCATTTGTTCAGCAGGATAGCTTTGTTTTTCGACTGCGGGGATAGGTCGCTTGCCCCCAATTTTTCCTTAAAAAGTGTATCAAGAGCATGGGCATAGATTGCCCCTATCGTATGAACATCTTGATGATTGGGTTGATCCGGATCTCGGGGGCCTTTGAAATAGGGGCGAAAAAAATGCTTCAAAACATCGTTATTGATTTGCTTGACTTCAGTGGGGTGACCTGTCTGCTCTTCTTTTATAAGACGTGCCTTCTTGAAGTAACCAAGTTCTATGCCGGTCCAGAAGGGAAAATTTCCTGAGCTGAAAGCATAGTGGGCCATGAGGTCTGCGTAGCCTTCGTTAATGGCATCAATCACAATGCCAAGGTCGACTTTACGTGAAGGTGTCTGTTCGGACGGAGAAAGATAGGCGATGGGAAAGCCCACCGAGGATTCAATTCCACTTTCTTGACTTACCTTAAACAGTTCGGGAGCCCTGCTATAGAAGAAATGATGTGAAAATTCATGCGCCACCACTCCCAGTTGCAATGCAATGATCTTTCGAAAATACGAAACAAATCTTTCACTGGGAGGCAGTATTTCTATTGTAAAATCCCCACCCCCCGGTCTGCCTCTCGCCGACCATCGTGCGTTGTCCACATCGATTGCATCAATAGGAGTTCCAGCCTCATCCTGTGCATGACGGAGAAAGCGGGGGTGGATCAAGAGGTCGAGTGAGCGAGACCATTTCTTGCTGGAAACTATGTCGTAGAAGCGACCTGTCTGGAGGAGCGCAGCCATACTGACCAGGGCTATGTTTTCCAAGGAATCCTTGGGGAAAGGGCCGCTCTTGCAGAAGGGGATCGCTCGTCCCTCGGAAACACTAACCCGGGATCCCTCGCAGTGAAACACATGAGCAGCAAGAGGTGAACAATTTTGATACTGTTCGTTCCATTCATAGTCCATGTAGGCGCCGAGGGCATAGGGGTTGCCAAGGCCTTTGCCCGAAATTCCTGAGAAGTCAAATTCAACCAGTTCGTCCTCAGACTTACCATTGATCCAGAACTTCACTTTACCCATGTCTGGTAACGCCGTCTCGAGAGTGCAAGCGCTGTCAGAAAGAAAAGCAAAGAGGGGCGTTCCCTTCTCAAGTTTAATATCGACAGGCCCTCGATGACCGTAGACAAGCTCTGCCTCCTGGCGGAGGGAACACGCAGTCACAAGGATCACGGCAATTAAAAAAAGGAAAGAGCGCCCGTTCATACTCTTCATCATATCATGGCTGAGTGGCAAAGAGGTGGTGCGGAGGAACTGCGCAGCTGGTTCCTCCAAGAAGGCTAGGTTTATAACCTATTAATATTACGATTATTTCATAGCCTCACCAGTCTTGTCAGTGTAAAGTAGATAAATGAAGGCTCATTACTTTCGAGCTTAGGCTACATTATTCTGAGGAGTCGTTGATGAAATTACATGTCCGCGTTGGCTTCTCGTTTTACTTTTTCTTCCTCAGTGCAATTTCCGTCGCACAGAATTACGCCGGAATGCTCGGCAATGGATTTGATGCGTTGAAATTAGAGCAGAAACCTACTCTTTGCGCCAACGGAGAAGCATGGGAAACACCGTCTGTCGAGTTTGTGGCGGAATTTAACAAGATGGAAGGCTGGAGCCAACTCCAGTCGCAACTTAATTTCAGTGTGCCAGGATCCATTTTCCTTAACTCCACAAGTGAGCTAGCCAAATTTGTCATAAGGGCGCGCGATACCCAGTTTACAAGCACCTATGTTCTGAAAAATCATGTTGGTGTGCGAAACCTGATGCTACAGAACCCAAGTGTGAATATCCCCTACGACGATCTGAGGCTTTTCCGTGAAAAATGTGGAACGGAATACATCTCGGCCGTCACTATTGGCGGGAAATTACACGTCGGCATCAAGTTCTCCTTTTCTTCTGTCTCCTACAAGGAAACATTTGACGCAGGCGGTGCGATCCAATCAATTACGGGTTTAGGGGCCCATATCAGGTCTCTCAATAAGAACGTGAAGCAAAATTCCTCGGTTGAAATTTTCTTCCATCAGGTGGGTGGCAATTTATCAGAACTCAATGGAATGTTTGATAGTGCCGACATCGTCGCCTGCTCCCTCGATCAATTCGACAAATGTGAAAACCTTCTCGGGGACGTGTGGAACTACAGCAAAGACCGGTTTGCCAAAGCTGTGCTCGACGGGAAGGCGCAAGCTATCGGTTTCATGACGAGTGAATACCCCAACCACCCCAAAATCTACGAGGATTTAAGTGTCAAAAAAGAAAGAGGCCGCTTGTTGGAAAAGCTGGAACAAAATTTTTATGACCGCGATTTCCTCAATAGCATTAAAGGAGCGATGGAAGACTATCCGAAATGTGATGGGCGTTGCCTTGCCATGCTTTTGTCCCAGGTAACCTCAAATATACGGACACTTAAAGATAGCATCGCACTTAGCTTTACCGACCCTGAACTTTTTGAGAAGCAAGGGACTCTATCACAGTTGGAACTCAGCGATGTCATCCTTCCCAAACCGCGTAAGGACTATCACAAGTGGCTCCGAAAAAACCTCCCCTACATTGGCACTACACTTGCTGTCGCTGTGATCGTCCCGGTCTTGTACAAAATGATAAGCATGAAAAGGATTTTAGGTGCTGCGCAAGCGCCCGCTACTGCTGCAAAAGCGGTGACAGCTGCCGCCTGGCAGGCAATAGCGGATAGAATCCGGGGAGGATCCTTGCCAACCGAGAAATCTCCAAATGGGACGCCCCCTCCGTGAACCAGAGACTTCTTGGTCTGGATCTCATCCGTCTCCTGTGTTTCGTAGGCATCGTCGTTTTTCATAGTACATGGGTGATCTGGAAAGGTCCTTTTGGTCCCCCCGATCCCCTTCCCACGGCTATTTGGACCTATGCCCTTCTGTATGCACGTGTGTTTGCGTTTTCTGGGTTTGTTATCGTCTTCCTGACCTCATTTTTAATCGGTACTTCCTGGGGAGCAGAAAGAAAATGCGGTTGGGGACGTGTAAGGACCAGCGCTCGCATTTCTCTGGCGCCTAAATTGTATTTCATCTTGGGCGCCTGGTTGACTTTCTGTCTGTGTGTTTATCTGAGGGAGGGGGTCTTTCACCTAATGTGGGACGTGTACCCACTCCTTTTTGTGGGCATTGTTTCAGGACGAACGCTCTTACGCTTCCCTTCAAAAAGGCTGGGGTTCTTCGTCATGATCGCAGGAGCAATGCTATCCGTGCCGTTCTGGACTTTTTCAGTGGAAAAGCTCCTGCCTTTCTGGTGGGGAGAAGTTTTCTTTGGCCATTGTCCGGAAGATTACGCTGATTGGCCCCTCTTGCCGTGGATAGGTCTGGTCTGGCTGGGAATGATCGGGGGAAAGACTTTCGCCGAGAAACTAAAAGAAAGTGGTGGGAGTGCGTTTCGCTTTCGAAAAAGTGAATGGCTGATTTGGGGACCGGGACTCTGTATGTTTATTGTCTTCTCAGACGCCTACTTTCATACCCTTCTTGGGGATGGGTGGGCCTGTTACACCTTTCGTCAAAGTCCTCCCGTTTTTTGGGGGCATTTCCTGTTCTGGGCTTTTCTCGTTAGGCTTTCCTTTCATCCCCTGGTGCAAAGGTTTCTGAATGAGACTAGGCTTTTCACGTGGGTTAGCCATTTGGCGATCAGTCGTAGCTTCTACCTGGCTTATTTAACACACTTCCTTTTGATTTTCGCATTGGTGGGGCTTTTGGATCCGCAACAGAAAGCAGAGGCCCCGTGGGTTCTCAACGCGATTCTTTTGCTCAATCTTCCTCTTACTGAAATTTTAGTAAGGTTTGTACCACGGGGAGTAGTGTAATGGGTAAGCCACTTGGGGCAAATAGGGAGAGGGGGGGTTGGGGGGGCGAGTGAAGCGTCGCCTCCCCCGGATTTCTTGGAGGAACCAGCTGCGCAGTTTCCTCCAAACCACCTCCTTGCCCCAAGTGGCTTACGCATTACTTCATAGTTCGTCAATCATCTCTTCTTGTTGCTTGACAATGCGCTTCAGGTCCTTAGTGATACCAAGAATGGATTGGTCCCTGAAGACACTCTCGGGAGCGATCCAGGGTCGCTTCACGTCGATGTCCTTGGTCACTTTGAGGGTTGTTACTCCTTGGTCATTTTTCATGTAGTCGACGGTGAGTCCCACTTTCTTCGTATTCTCCGCATGACTTGTCGCTTTTATTTTCGTAGACGACGCGGCAAGAAGAACGCGATTTTCATTCCCCACGAGATAGAGGTCATAGCGGACGGCAATTTTTCCATGCCCCGTATCTGCTTCATTCTCAAAATAGTCCATTTTTACGCCAGTCATTTCCTGGTGGGTGACATCAGTCTGTGTCTGTCTTATGACTCCGTTTTCTTTTAAAACTTTTGTCATCCCAGCCTTTAAATCTGTCCATTCCGTACTTTTTTCGACCTGGCATGTTTGGGAAATGACAAACTTGTAAAGTTTTGATTCTATTTTTTCCACGTTTTCGACATTTGGTTCCCCGCATGGGAGTGTCTTGGCAGATACAACGCTGGACAATGTTACAAGTGTTCCACAGAGCATCCATTTCAGCATCACTAACCTCTCCATTTTAGTTTGCGTGATGTAAATATATGAAAATATTCAGAAAAATCAATAAGAATGTAGTTTCTCACCCTTCAACCAGACTTCCGACGGTAAACGCTGTCCCATCGTAGCGAGCCATTCTTCCAGACTCGCCATTCTGTAGACGGCAAAGTCTGCGTCAAAGCCAATTTCCAGTGCCCCTTTGCGGTCGCCAAGCCCAAGGGACAGGGCGGGGACGTAGGTTACAGCGGCGATCGCCTGCCACGAAGTCAAATGACAGTGTAGTGCTCCCAGGCTGGCAAGTTGAGCGAGGTTTTCACAGAAACTGCTCCCCGGGTTGAAGTCACTAGCGATAGCGACAGCGCATTTTGCCTCGAGAAAAGGTCGAGCGTCAGTAAATGGAATCCCTGTGTAAAGAGAAGTGCCGGGCAAGAGAATTGCCACGGTCCCGGATAACGCCATTGCCTGGATACCTTCTTTACTTGCATGTTGCAGATGGTCAGCGCTTGCTGCTTTCCACTTGGCTGCAGCTGCGGCTCCTCCGCTGTTGCTGAACTCATCCGCATGAACACGGACCCCCAAGCCTCCTTTCTCGGCAGCGCGGATGAACGGCTCTGCCTGTTCGACGCTAAAATAGCCGCTTTCTATGAATGCATCAACGTAGCGCGCAAGTTTATTTTCAATCACGAGAGGCAGGAGGCGTTTCGTGATCTCTTCGACGTAGGCTTCAGCACTTTTGGCATCGGCAGGAACGGCATGCAGTGCGAGCAGCGTGGGGACTATTTCCATGCGTACATTTTTTCTGATGACTTGGATGAGCTTGAGCAGGCGCAGTTCCTGCTTGAAGGCAAGTCCATACCCGGTCTTTATTTCAACTGTAGTTACCCCCCGTCTAAGGAAACGGGTTAGCCGTCTTTTGGCACTTTTCATGAGTTCTTCGTCAGAAGCCTGTCTTGTTCCCTTGACAGAGGCTTGAATACCTCCCCCTTTTGCTGCTATCTCCTGATAGCTGGCTCCGTTAAGACGCTGAGCAAATTCATCAAAACGAGTGCCGCCAAAAATCGTGTGAGTATGCGCATCAACAAGCCCCGGCAAGACGAGTGCTCCCTTTGCGTCAACTACCTGTCCCGCGAATTTTCGGATATCCGCAGGCACGGGCATCGGCCCTAGCGCCGCGACGGTGCTATTGTCACAAAACAGCCAAGCGTTATGAATCCGCCCGAGATCCTCTTCCTTGATGGAATGCCCACGCTGTTCGCTTGTCAAAGGCTGGAGCGTGATCATTTCTCCAATGTTTTCGAGAAGCGTTCTCATAGTCTTCCTTCCGTAATGCGTCCACTCGCGGCAAGGAATTTCTTGGAGGAACCAGCTGCGCAGTTTCCTCCAAACCACCTCCTTGCTCCGAGTGGACGCATTTCTTCCTTCCTACGGGCTAATCGTCCAGAGGGTTCCCTCGGGTCGGTCATGCAAGACGACACCCTTTTCCAATAGTGTAGCGCGGATTTCATCGCTTTTCTCCCAGTCACGACGTTCCCGAGCCTTTTGGCGTAGGGCTATCTGTTGGAGCAGTTCGTCTTCGCTTAAACCAAGATCACTCAACACTTTGGATTTGTGCAATTCGATAAATTCACCGGGTGATTTCTGAAAGAGACCTAGAAATTTCGCGGTCTGACGCAGTGTGTCAGCAATACGTTTGAAGAAGGCAGCTCCCTTCTTCGGATCCATAAGCCTCTGATTTGCCCAACGCACAAACTTACTGAATTCCGCAAGCACGACGGGAGTGTTGAAATCGTCTCGCATCGCTGCGTCGACATTGTCCACAAAAAGTTGGATCTCTCGATCCTCTTGAGGCAAGGCATCCCCGTTTTCCTTTCCTTCTTTCACACGATGGTCCAGCTCCCTCAACGATTCATAGAAGTAAAAAAGGCGTTTGCGGCAATTGCGGAATACGTCCTGAGAAAAATTCACATTCGACCCATAGTGATTCTGCAGGAACGCCAAGCGCAGGACCTCTGGATGCCAATCTTTGAGGAACTCACGGATGCTAATCTGGTTTCCCAAGCTTTTCGACATTTTCTGATTGTCGATGGTAAGAAGCCCCGAGTGCAGCCAAACTTTAGCGAAGGGAACTTTGTTCGCACTTTCCGACTGAGCGATCTCGTTCTCATGATGGGGGAAGACCAGGTCTCGACCGCCTCCGTGGATGTCAAGGGTTTCGCCTAGGTAGAGCTTGGCCATCGCTGAACATTCGATATGCCAGCCTGGTCGTCCCCTCCCCCAGGGGCTATCCCAGGAGGCTTCTGAGCTGGCGTCGGCTTTCCAAAGCGCAAAGTCGAGTTCATCCTCTTTGTCTGTTTCCGCCAAGTCTCGGGTCCCCGATCGTAGCTCCTCCGGCTTGCGATTGGAAAGTTTTCCGTAGTCCTTTTTATTGCTGACTTTATAGTAGATGTCCCCTTTGGGGGTCTTATAGGCCGCACCATGCTCAATCAAGCGCTGGATCATGGCGATAATGTTGGGCATGGTTTCCGTCACTCGCGGCTCATAAGTGGCGGGACGGACTCCCAGGGCCTTCATATCCCGACGAGTCGCCTCCACCATATCCTCGGAAAGTTTCAAGGGCGAAACGCCTAGCTTCTTTGCTCTGTCAATGATCTTGTCGTCAACATCCGTGAAATTCCGAACGTAGGTGACTTTAAATCCCTTGTGTTCAAAATAGGTCCGCATGACGTCAAAGAAAATGGCCTGCATAGCGTGCCCGATATGACTCTCATCGTAGGTCGTCACCCCACATGCGTACATTCTGATATGCTCGGCTTCCAAAGTCTGGAAAGGCTCCTTTTTTCCCGACAATGTGTTGCGGAGGTAAATGTTTGTGCTTTCCATGATGTTTTCCTGCGTTAGTTACTCCGATGCTAGCGGAGGCGTGTACACCGCCCATCCCTCCGGAGGTTTGCGAACATAGTAAAACTCGACCCAGGGGGCGACTTTTATGCCAAGGTTTCCTGTGACAGAAAAACTAACCTTAGGGCGAATACGTGTTCTCAGCAAACTTAAGTAAAAAAAAGCACCGCCTGATTTCGTTTGATTAACAATTGGATCATCATGCTCAGCAAAAACGGGCTCCATCACGTTTACTTCATTTCTAATCTCTTCCGAAAGTTTCCTGAGGCTTCTTTTAGTTGAGGCAAATGTAAGTGTTGATGTTCCCATCAACGCAACTACAGCGATCTTTTGAAGATTTACCCATTTCATCAGTTAATCCTTCACAAAATCAAGCCGAGTAGTGGCGATTCCAGTAAGAGGTGATAAACCAAATATACCAGTTAAAGACATTTCACAAATAGTTTCAACACGAGAAACCTCCCAGTGTTTCTGTGAATGTCGATTCACCTGATTGATAAAAAATCTTGCGATCCTGAATGATTTTTCCAAACCTTTACGAAAGTGGGAACGCTTGATTTTGTACATCACCCTGTGAATTGGTTGATAAAGTCCACGACCATTATCGTCGACTTTTTCATAATTGATTTTGTGACGTCTCGCGTATGCGAGTTCATTCTCCAACTCTCCACTCGCCAATTCGATGTACTCATCTTTATGATCGATTGCTCGTTCGTGTCTCGGCTTAAGTGGTTTTTTCGAACGCGTGAAGAAAAGGCTAAAGGTGGCCTCCAATCCTGACTTAACAACATAGATGTTACCATCCACAGAGAAGCCAACGCCAACACGCATAAAATCTGGCCTAAACCCGCTTCCCTCTAATGCATCTTCGGAAGCCAGACTTAAATCTTCTGCGATGCGGTAGATGAATTTTTTCATTCCACTTTTGGGGGGAGTTTGACTGACAGGATGGGCAGCAGATCCGATACGCTTTATACGATCCCAAATAAACCTGAGACGCACATCCCCTCCAACCTTCATCCAGGGAAGCACTGCTCCTGATGCGCTTACGATCAGGTCGAGTCGAAATCCACTGACATACCAATTTAGGTCGTAAACCGAATCATCAATGTCTTGAATAAGTTCCGAGAAAACCTTTGCCGTTCTCGAAAGATTTTCGCGAAAATTTTTCTCGTTATGGATGCGACCTGTTGCAAGAGAGCTTCTTACAGAAGGTTCTATGGCTCTCAGGATATCCTCCTCCGCCATCCCTGCTCTCATATTGATAGTTTCTAAAGGCTCCCCTTCTGCTTCGTTTTTTGTATCGTTTTCCGATGCCGCAGTCATCGTTGTGTTTGCGACGTCAGTAGACGTTCGATTGGATCCTAAGTTAGTCGATTCGGGAACTTGCTCTTTGGGTCGGCGTCGCCAATTCAAATGCACAGCGCTTTCACCCTCTAGCATGAGGATGCCGACGGTTCCACTACTTCCAATGGCCAAAGATGTTCTCATATTGGTGAGCTGCCATTTGCCTTTTTCTTCAACGCGATCCAGTGCTGCGCTATTGCTTTCGAGAACAGTGCCGATCGCTCGTTCTAAAGAGGTCGTGTCATGATCCGATGTGTCTCGCGTGTCCAAGACGAAACCCGGAGAACTAACTTCGTGGGTGGGAGGCTGACGAAGCTCTTCCTGCCGCTCGGGTATGAACCAATCAGCAGGGATTTTCGCGTAGTTTGTTGAAAACGCCAGTTGAGGCATCACCCATAGAGTAAGTGATAGAAACTTCGTTTGTGTTTTTGACAATAATATGAGCCTCATCATTTTCTCCTTTTAAAAGAGAGACGAAATGAAGGCTCACCCTTTGCTCCCCATGGCCCGACCTTAAAGGAGGCAGCAATTTGAAGCCCGACATCTACACGATCTAAAGTCCAGGGACCAGCCGGCCCTTTATGATCGGCAAGAGCTTCCTCCGTGGATGTGTGCATATTCTTAATCATCCGCCCTAGCTTTTGGCCTTGGGGATCGAATGGTAGATCAGCTGTTACCTCTTCGTTTTTAGAATTGAGGCCAATAAAGGGCACCTTGAAAACCCCGTCCTCGCAGCTTGCGATAACAAAAGAAATGCAAACCAAGAAAAATTTTCCACTTTGAAAGAATGAGAAATTCATGAGTTCCCCTTTCCTTTGTCCAGCGTCAGGCCCACTTTATAATACGTAAGTCGCTTGGGGCAATAGCAAGGAAGGGAGTTTGAGGGAAAACTTCGCAGATGGTTTCCTTCAAGGTAATTCTTGGAGGAACCAGCTGCGCAGTTTCCTTCAAACCACCTCCTTGCCCCAAGTGGCTATCACAACTCGACTTGGATCCCGATCTCGACGACTTGTTGTGGCGGAATATCAAAGTAGGCTGTTGCGCGTTCCGCATTTCGTGACATGAAGGAAAAGATTTGCTGACGCCACTTGGCCATTCCTGGTCGATTCGTAGCCAGCAAAGTTTCACGTCCTAAAAAGAAAGTGGTGTCATTCAAGCCCAGTTTCAAATCGTGCTTTTTGCAAGCTCGAAAAATGTCATTGATACTTGGCTTTTCCATAAAACCATAGTGTGCCGTTACTTTGTAGATACCATTCTTTAAAGAAATAACATCGACCCGCTCCTCAGCAGAAACATGGGGTACTTCTTCGGTGATGACTGTCATTATGACATTAGTGTTATGCAGTACCTTATTATGTTTAACATTGTGCAAAAGAGCATTGGGGGTACCATCAGGATTCCCTGTCATAAAAACGGCTGTTCCTTCGACTCGCGTTGTCGAGAGATAGGATTCAATCTGTTTAGCGAATTCGGAAACTGGTAGTGATTTCTCCCGTAACCGTTCTGCCAGAATTTGTCGACCTCGACGCCATGTTGTCATTAAGGTAAATATGACTCCACCAACCGTCAGGGGAAACCACCCGCCGTCAGCGATCTTGGAAAAATTGGCTCCTAGAAAAACTGCGTCTATGGAAAAGAAAAAGACAAAAATTAGGAAAACTCTTTTTGTTCCCCATTTCCATTGATTGAGAGCAACCAAGCACGCCAGTATCGTTGTGATGACCATCGTGGCCGAAACGGCGATGCCATAAGCAGAGGCTAGTGCGCTGGAAGATCTGAACTCCAAGACAAGCCAGCAGGTCAGAACGAATAACCCCCAATTGATGTGAGAGATGTAAATTTGACCGATTTCGTCCTTCGAAGTGTGGACGACTTGAAATCTAGGCGCATACCCAAGTTGGACCGCCTGGCGTGAAAGAGAAAAAACTCCCGAGATAACCGCTTGTGAGGCAATGACCGTAGCCATCGTTGCGATGAGCACCAAGGGATACAAAGCCCAATCGGGAGCGAGCCGATAGAACGGATTGACAGCATGCTCAGGCGCAGCAAGCAGCAGGGCACCTTGACCGAAATAATTGAGAAGCAAGCCTGGTAAGGCAGCTAATAGCCATGCGGTTTGGATAGGGCGCTTGCCGAAATGACCCATATCCGCATAAAGCGCCTCTCCACCCGTTACTACAAGAAAGACAGCTCCTAAAACCGTTATTCCCGTCCATCCATTTTGGGAAAAGAACTCATATGCTTTCGATGGATCTATAGCTGACAGAATTTCTGGCTGGTCTATGATGCCCCGCACTCCCAAGGCACCAATTGTAAGAAACCAAACCAACACCACATATCCGAATACAGCACCGATGCGACCGCTTCCGTGATGCTGATTCAAGAACAAAACTGTCAAAATACCCAAGGTGATGGGAATGATGTAAGGACTAAACAAGGGGGTCGCTACTTCAAGGCCTTCAACGGCACTGAGCACGGAAATCGCAGGAGTAATGATGCCATCCCCGACCAGTAGCGCCGAACCAAACAAGCCAAAGTAGAGAAAAGCGTGCAACCAGGGGGTGCTTCGCAGCATTTTTGCGGGAAATGCAAGAGTAGTGAGAGCCAAAACACCACCTTCTCCCCTATTATCCGCTCGCATGACAAAGAAAAGATACTTGACCGAAATGACAAGAATCATTGACCACACGATTAACGAAAGAACACCCAGCACATTAGCCGGAGTTACGGCTATCGCATGTGGCCCGTAGAAAGCCTCTCGTATGGCATAGAGGGGGCTTGTGCCAATGTCGCCGAAAACTACACCAAGTGCGGCAACCGTAAGTGAATGAAAAGCTACCCGTTTTCGAGATGCATCGGAATCCAGTTCCATGATCTTGCCTTCATTAGAGGTGGACAAAGTAATGCGTAAGGCACTTGGGGCAAAAAGGGAGAGGGGGGTTTGGGGGGGGCGAGGGAACCGTCGCTCCCCCAAGGCATTTCTTGGAGGAACCAGCTGCGCAGTTTCCTCCAAACCACCTCCTTGCCCCAAGTGGCTTTTACGCATTACTTCACTAAAAAGAAAAAGCCTTTACTCCCGTTCCTTCTTTAGATAGCTTGGTTGCCTATCGACAGCAAAAGGTTTTTTCTATGAAAACTAGACTCGAAAACTCAACAGGAAAACAGCAAATCGCAGTTTCACCCTCAAATAACGTCCTTTGCCTCTCTCATCATCATCTTCTTCATCATTCCCATTGATGGCTTTCGCTTTTATCTCTGAACAATCTAATAATTAGCGCTTAAATCATTCGAAATGAAGGGTGTTATCATGATGAATTCATGGCAAAAAATATTGGGATCTTCTCTGATCGTCTGTGGAACAAGTGTAGGAGCAGGGATGCTCGCTTTACCTTCCGTTACGGGACAGGTGGGGTTTCTCCCTACAATGTTCGTTATGGCAGCCTGTTGGCTTTATATGTTTCTGACTGGTCTATTTATGGCCGAAGCCACCCTTTGGATGAAGGAAGCAAATCCTCACGTATCTACAATCGCTGGCTTTTTTCTTGGGGTTCCTGGTAAGTGGCTGTGTTCTTTCCTATTTCTTTTTCTCTATGTCTCACTTCTTACGTCTTACTTTTCTGGAGGAGTCCCGTATTTTTCAGAAATGCTCACCGGCTCGTTGGGATTCCCAATCTCCTTTAAACAGGGAGCTTTGATACTAGCTGCCATCCTGATTGGCGTCCTTTTCTGGGGCACAAGAGTTGTGGATAGATTGAATTTAGTACTGATGGTGGGGTTAATTGCTACCTTTTTTATGATGTTGCTTACGGGAAGTCAGAAAGTATCCGTTGCTAATCTTAGCTACAGCGATTGGTCGACATTGCTGACGCCCGCTCCTATTTTGATTGGAGCTTTTGGGTATCACAACGTTGTCCCGTCCCTTGTCAATTATTTGAATAAAGATAAACGTTCGATTGCCCTGGTTTTGATTATCGGGACACTTGGTCCCTTTCTGATTTACACCGCCTGGCAAGCGGTTATCCTTGGCTCACTGCCTCCGGACAGCTTTTTCCGTTCCTTCGCCCAGGGGGTTCCCGTGGTGGAGAGTGTGAAGGAACTTTACAACAGTGAGTCGTTTAACTTTCTTGTCATTGCGTTTTCATTTTTCGCGATCATCACGTCTCTTCTTGGCGTCGCACTGTCAATGGTGGATTTTCTGTCTGACTCTTGGAAGGTTCCCAACTACGGGTGGTCTCGTTTTATGCTAAGTCTTGCAACGGTGCTTCTCCCCTTGAGCATCAGTTTTTTGAAACCTGATTTGTTTGTCGAGGTGTTTGGCTACGCTTCAGGGTTTGGCGAGGCAACTTTGAACGGGCTATTTCCCATTGCCGTTGCCTATCTTGGTGTTTTCTCATTCCGGCTAACGCCTCAATACAAGTTGCCAGCCCGAAAATTATGGCTATTTACCCTTCTCCTCTGCACCTTACTGATAGTGGGTCTGGAAGCATGGCATATCCTTGGCCTTTAGCATTTAGTTTACTTGGGGCAAGGATGTGGTTTGCCCCCCTCTCCCTTTTTGCCTTGAAACTCAGTCTACCCTGTCATACAAGGCTCATTGACCATTCCACACATAGGGGTTAAGCGATGAAACGTTTGATTATAGCAATGACTTTCATTTCCTCTTCACTTGGTTTTTCTGCGCCTGATTTAAGAGGCTTACAATTGCCACCAAGAATCCTTCCTTCTCAGTTTTATGGGCCTCCTAAACAGAAAGCGGAGCTTCCTCCTCTCAGGGCCTATCCGGACATATTCGCCAAGGGTCCTAAGGTCGTTGGAGATTTCAAGGCACAAATCGCGAAGGATCCCAGGCTTTACCTCAGATGGTTTACCGACAGGCATGGGGTTCACCCCTTGCAGTTTTTTCTCTATATGGAACGGTACCTGGGTCTAGGAGCGGACGGAGTGAACATTAGTAAAGAAAAGCTGCTTGATGAGCTTGGGCCGGTATTACTCTATCGGCATGAAATTCTAGGTGAGAGCGAAGCCTTCCTTTCTTCCGTGTTTGGTATCGACCTACAAAAGTTGCAAAGGCATCTGCGGTATCTGCGACGGTCTACCTCAGTTAGGAGTACAATCGCAGCCAGGGCACAGAATTATAGATTTCTCGGCCCGCTATTGATGCACTCAGGTGACCTTCCTGCCACAGGGTACTACGAAATCAGCGAGGACGGCGTCTTAGTTCACGGCGAGCATCCACATTCAGCGTGGTTTCTCCCTTCTGTCCCTCGGCAAGACGATGGGGAGGAAGAACCTTGGCCCCTGGATGAGCGTGAAGACGAAGACTACAATGAGTTCGACGAACAGGAAACCCTGACAAGACTAACGGAAACTGCTAGCGCCGGTTTTGTATATGGTAGAAATGCCTGGGTTCTTGAACCCTCCGAATTGGATGAATCCGATACTGATTGAAGATCCAACCAACGTTGTTCCTCCAAGAGGGATTTCTTGGAGGAAACAGCTACGCAGTTTCCCAAACCAGCTCCTTGCCAAAAGCGGGTTTGACTCGGCAGGCTAGCTTTGTTATGAAGACAATTGATAACATATTGTTTTCACAATACCTTTTGTCGAGGTGAATCTATGCAAAAAGCACTTTCCACGCTGGTCGCTGTTTCCTTTGTAATTTTAGGTTTCGGAAATGCTTCTCAAGCGGCCTCCATGCAATGCCCCAGTTATGACGGTCTTACGGACGATGTTCATCTGGTGTTTCAATTTGAGGGGAAAACGGATTTCCGCAAAATCAGCTCAGCCGTTGTAAATTACCTGAGGAATTCTCACTATCAGGAAGCCAGGCAAATCGAAGCAAGTCTTTCGCGAGACCTCGACAGTAATACTCTCGTTATTTTCTCCTACCACACGGGAACGTTCAAAACATACCCTTACCCTGTAGAAGAAGTGGAAAAGGTTATTCTAAGTGACCTCGAAGATTGCGTTTCAACTCAGCGCATCTCTATAGGCCCCGACACTACGTCACTTGTATTCTCTCAGTCGTTTGGTTCGCGTCCCAACCTGAACCTTGCCTTGGTCGATGCACTTTTCGCACTTTCAGAAGATGTCGAAGTGATGTCTGACCAGGGGAAAGGATGGCTCTGTGCCGTTGCGCCAGAGCATGAAGCTTGCCCGCTTATTGGTAGGCGGTGAGAGACTTTTCTTGGAGGACGCTGGGTAGTTTCCTCCAAACCACCTCTTTGACTCACCACGCTATTTTGTCACCCTTATTGCTGCGACGGCCCATCGGTTGTAAAATTTTTATGACAAGAAATAATCCCCAACTTTAGAAGTGAAAAAACTTCCCAAGCCAAGGAGTGTTTATGGCCAGAGGACTACTTTGCCTTCGTAACGGGTGCCTAGCTTTCAGTGTTCTCATGACGGCTTTGCATGCAAGAGCTGACGAGTACATTGTCAAAGTAAAGAGCACATTCAGTGTGAGCGCCACTGCTAAGAGACTTCAAGAGGATCTGGATTTGAAATTCGTCGATGAGCACCGGATCGGTCGTCTTCTTCTCATGAAGAACGACACGGTCCAGGAGAGCATGCAGACGATGCAGAGCATCCAGGCACGCCCAGAAGTTGAGTACGTGGTGCCGAACATCAAACTTCATGCTTTCATCGTTCCTGACGACCCACTCTATGCGCAACAGTGGGCTTTGAAAAAGGTGCAAGCGGAGAGTGCATGGGATCTTCAGGAGGGGAAGAAAGACACAGTTGTCGCAGTCATAGATACCGGTGTCGACTGGAGGCATGAAGACCTGAAGCCCAGGATCTGGACTAACAGCGACGAAATCACGGGTAACGGGAAGGATGACGACGGGAATGGTTATGTCGATGATACTCTCGGTTGGGACTTCTTCGGAAACGACAACAATCCTAACGATGAAACATCCACACGAAATCCTGGACACGGCACACATTGCGCCGGCATCATCGCAGCTACAGGGAACAACGGAAAGGGTGTCTCTGGAATTGCTCCCGGCATCACCATCATGCCGATTCGATTCTTGGGCGCAGACGGTTCCGGGGACTTGATGAACGGAATCAAGGCTATTGACTATGCGATTCTGAACAAAGCGCAAATCATAAGTGCAAGCTGGGGTGCGGCCGTTCCGCGTTCACAAGCAACTCCACTTATCGAAGCGATTGAAAGGGCAAATCAAGCTAATGTCGTCTTTGTAGCTGCTGCTGCGAATGACGGTCAGTCGAATGATGTTAGGGAAGTTTATCCCGCTAATGCTGGACTTCCCAACGTCATAAGTGTTGCTGCGTCAGACGTAAACGACCAGAAGCCTCAGTGGTCAAACTACGGGCGGGCCACTGTTGACCTTTCTTCCCCAGGCGCTGGCATACTCAGCACAATTCCTGGCAACCAGTACAAGGAATTGTCGGGGACTTCCATGGCTACCCCCTTAGTTGCAGGGTTAGTGGCACTCCTAGCGTCCCAAGCGATGGTGGAGGGGCGATCCTACAAACCAGTCGAGTTAAAGGCCATCCTGCAGGCCAGCGGTGCCAAGGTTGCCATTGAAACGGCGTGTCATTGCCGCGTCGTTGCAGATTCCGCTCTCACACTTATCCGCGACAACAAATTGACCGTTGTTCCCAACGCGTTAAGTTTAAAGAGCGGTGGAAATTCTTCTTTCTATGCGATAGGAGGGTCTGGGAACTACAGCTTCACAAGTTCACAACCCGAGATAGCTAGCATTACGGCAGACGGCAAACTTACAGCTCACAAGGACGGCGAGACTTTCGTGAAGGTAGTGGACGGATCGGGAGCAGAGGCCTTAAGTCGGGAGATTTATGTCGGTGGTTCATCGGCGCCTCCCGGAGGCCAATGTCCTCTGCAAGATCCCGTCATGTGCCAGCTCTTGTGCCTGTTAAACCCAGCTTTACCTTGGTGCTCGGGGAACTAGGCTGAGGAAGCGTCGCCTCCCCCAATGGATTTCTTGGAGGAACCAGCTGCGCAGTTTCCTCCAAACCACCTCCTTGCCCAAAGTGGCTTACTCAGCTATGATGGCCTTTCTCTTTTCCAGCCAACGGATGAACTATGACGGATCGACGTGGTAAAAGTATTGACGAAGTTTTTGAAGATTTGAACCGAATCCTCAACAAAATAGGTCGAGGTAGAAGAAAGGAAGGGGAACCCATCCCGATGAAACCGAATTGGAGCACAAAATTACAATGGCTCATTATCGTGGGAATCCTCGCCGCAATTGGGTTGTTCACTTCGTACTATCAGATTGAGACTGCCCAGCAGGGAGTGGTCACCCGTTTCGGAGCCTTCGACCATATCGCGGATGAGGGTCCCCACTTCAAACTGCCCTTTGGGATCGACCAGGTCTACAAGATCGAGGTCACAAGGATTCACGAGCTACAGTTTGGTTTCCGTAAAAGCAGCAACTTGAGCGAGGAACTGGCAAGGCTAGAAAGCTTGATGCTCACCGGTGACCTTAACGTTGCTGTCGTTGAATGGATCCTCCAGTATAGGATCACCGACCCCCGCAAATACCTTTTCAATGCAGCCAATGTGGAGAAAAATATTCGCGATGTCTCCATTTCTGTCATGCGGCGCGTCGTGGGGGATAAACTCGTGAGCGATGTGTTGACTACAGATCGTGTAGTGATCGCGCAAACTGCACAAAAATTGACGCAGGAGGTTCTTGATTCTTACAATATGGGCATTCTGCTCAACAAAATTCATTTGCAAAACGTCACTCCGCCTGAAGTGGTCAAACCCGCGTTTAACGAAATCAATATCGCCAAGCAAGAACAAGAACAGTTGATTAACCAGGCGAAAGGTACATACAACAAATTCATCCCCGAAGCTGAAGGAAAGGCTGCCAAGCTTCTTTCCGAGGCTGAAGCCTACGCAGTGGATACGGTCAATCGAGCAAAAGGTGACAGTGCCAAGTTTGTCGCGCTCTTGAATGCTTACAAAACCGCACCTGAAATCACTAAAAAGCGACTTTTTCTGGACGCAATGATTGAAATCTTTTCCAACGTCAGCAAAATCACGGTTGTCGATGAGAAAGTTCAGGGACTACTACCCATCTTTGGATCGATGGGCGGGGGAACTAAGCGTGAATCTTCCCCCGAACAGGAAGCTGAAAAGACAACAGTTGAGAATCGCCATAGTATTTGAGAAAAAGAATTTGTGGAGAGGACCTTTTTTGAAAAAAAGTTCCCCTCCACTGTCATCCCGCGGCTTGACCGCGGGATCCAACGGCAGCCTTCCTCGAATAAGTTGGATCCCGCGGTCAAGCCGCGGGATGACAGACTTGTAAAAGTTTTTCCCAAAATTGATTATCTTGAATACTATAGGATCGAAAGGAACTGCTATGGTTAAAAATATTCTCTCGCTCATTAGTATTGTCGTCTTATTGTTTCTATTGGACTCATCGACGTTTACCCTCCCCGAGTACCAGCAGGCGCTGATCCTGCAATTTGGCAAAGTACAGGGTGATCCCGTTACGAGGGCAGGGTTACATTGGAAAGTTCCTTTCGTTCAAGAAGTTCGCTATTTCGATAAGCGCATTTTGCAGTGGGATGGGGAACGTGGGGAGATCCCGACAAAAGATAAGAAATTCATCTGGGTCGATACAACAGCACGTTGGCGCATTCACGATGCTTTACTATTTTACAAAGCTGTACGGGATATTCCCAACGCGATCTTACGCATGGGAACCATTCTGGATGGTGTAACCAAAGACACGGTGTCCAGTTTCAATCTGATAGAGGCTGTAAGAAATTCCAACAATATCCTTGAAGACATTCGGCACAATCGTTCAGAGGCTGAGAAACGTCAGCTTTCTGATTCGTCCGACACGACCATGGATGAGTTGACGACCGATGTCGAATCGATTCAGACGGGAAGGGAAAAACTTTCGGAGCTTATTTCCAGTCGAGCGCGTAGGGAATTGGAATCTTTCGGTATCGCCATCATTGACGTGCAACTCCGAAGCATCGCCTACAAGGAAGTTGTGGAGCAGAAAGTTTATCATCGTATGATTTCTGAACGAGAGAAGATTGCCACTAAAATCCGCTCTTCAGGGAAAGGTGAGGAGGCAAAAATCGTAGGTCAGCTCAACTTGAAGCTGAAACAGATTGAATCGGAGGCTTACCGCAAAGCCCAGACTATCAAGGGACGTGCTGAGGCAGAAGCAGCTGAGATTTTCGCCGGGGCTCTTAAGGCCGATCCTGCCTATTTTGAGTTTATAAAAACGTTAGACGCCTATAAAAAGACTCTCAAAGATCGCGGCGAATTTATCCTTTCCACTGATAATGCCTTCTTGAAGCTCCTCAAGCGAGGCGGCTAGTGTCTTTGCTAGTCGTTTCCGCAGCTCACTTTGAAGCTCAAGCTACTTTGGAATTGTTGGAGAAGCGCAATGTCCCCGCTTCCTTCTTTCTTCTTGGCGTCGGGCCGATCCACGCAGCACGAGCGGAACAGCGCCTTGGAGAAGCTTCTAAAGGAAAGGATGTCATCTATGTAGGCTCGTGCGGGTCGTTTTACCCCTTCGAGGACCTGCACCTGGTTTCGATTGACCGAGCCTATTGGGTGCCTCCTTGTTACCGCACGGGGATAAGCGACAATCTGGACGGCCTCTACCCTCCTATCAAGTTTCCCCCAGGTATTTTCTCATTGCCAAAGTTTGGATTGCCTGTGAAAAAACTCCTTTGCTCCCCGACGATCTCTCGTGTTGATCACTTTGACGAGAGAATTGCCAAAACGCTCCCCTCACCGGATGAGCTGGTCGAAAATATGGAACTATATGTGTGCGCCCGTGCTTTGATAGACAATGCTCGTTCTGTGAATGTTATTTTAGCCGTCACGAACCGCGTCGGTCCTGAAGGTCGCCTACAGTGGAAACGGAACTTCGCAAACGGTGCTGCACTCACTGCGCAATTTGTGACAAGTCACATTTCCAGCTTTACCAGCGGATGAGGTTAGCTCCCCATGTGAAACCGGAGCCAAAGGCTAGCGTAAGAACCAGAGCGCCTGGTTTCAAAATGCCTCTCTCTTCTGCCTCCGTCATTCCAATGGGTAAGGTAGCAGCCGTGGTGTTACCGTAGCGCTCAATGGTGTTGAATACTTTTTCGGGAGCAAGTTCTAGTTTTTCTCGGACAGTTTCATTGATGCGAATGTTCGCCTGATGGGGGATGACAAGGTCGATATCCTGAGCCTTCAAACCGTTGCGCTTCAGTATAGTCTGTGCTGCTTCCAACATTCTCGTCACTGCATGGCGGAACACTTGCTGTCCTTCCATATAAGGAAGGTAGGCTTTTTTCTCTGCTTCCTCGGGGCTGATAAACTCTTTAAAACCTCGGGCAGTACCTGGTCTTTTGACGGCAAGGAATTCAGCCCCTGAGCCATCACAACCCATGAGGGAGTCGATCACTCCCCTTACTTTATTGTGGCTGGTGGGTGGCTCGTTTTCTTTTCCCCGCTCCAGAAGCATAGCTCCTGCTCCGTCTCCAAAGAGAACCGAGACATTGCGTCCGCGATTGCTGAATTCGATGACTCGCGAGTGGATTTCTGCTCCCACAACGAGGGCGCACCTGTAATTTCCCGTCCGCAGCAACGCATCTGCCGTTGCGATGCTCCAGGCAAATCCACTGCATTGCCCGCGGACATCTAACGCAGGTATGCATGAGGCACCAAGTGCATTTTGCATCTGCACTCCGATGCCTGGGAAATAATAGTCAGGAGAAAGTGTGGCGGCGACCAGCAAATCAAGGTCCCTGGGAGTTTTTCCACACTTTTCAAGAACCTTCCTTGCGGCCAAGGTTCCCAGATCGGATGTGCTCGTATTCACATCCGCAATGCGACGCTCGCGAATCCCCGTACGTTCCTGGATCCATGTGTCTGTAGTGTCCATCACCCTTGTGAGGTCTTCGTTTGTTACAATTTTCTCGGGAACGTAGAAACTTACTCCACTCACAACAGAATACAACGCGCTCATCGGGTGCCTTCCTTCAAACTTCCGGTACTTACTCAGCCATTTCAGAATAGTCGTTTAGTCCACTCGTGGCAAGATACCCGCATGTGGCAAGGAGGTGGTTTGGAGGAAACTGCGCAGCTGGTTCCTCCAAGATTTGCTTTGCTGTTGCTTTTTATGATATAAATGCCTCGAATTTCTGCTTAGTGCTCAAAATAGAACAGCGAAAGGGATTGATATGAAACGCAAACTTTGTTCCCTCATTCTTTTTGGTTCCTTGATTCTCAGTCAATTGGTAAATGCCTCCCCAATTTCAAGCGCAGTTAAGAAGTTTATAGTCCCGACTGTGCCCATCGTTTTAGCAGTTCTGGTACCGCATAACTCAGGTCTTGCCTCAGAATACTCTAAGTTTCTGATGCGGGCGGGTGTCCTTACAGCTCATGCGGAATTAAAGAACAGTGGGGAAATAGGGAATTATCCTGGAGCGGCTGCGTCTCTTATCCTATTTTACCCCGCTCATGATGCTCTCCAACTTGTAGGGCATGAGCATGTAGTTGATGCTCAAAATTTTCAGACGTTCGCCCTTATAACAGCAGCGCAGACTTTTAGCGGCTGGGTTGGAGGCATGAATCCAAGTGCTCACACTCTTACGGCCGCACTTAGCAATGGTGCTCTTTTAGCAGGGTATAGACTGGCGAATTTTGATACAGGCGGACAGACTCTACACAGCAAGGCTTTGACGGCGGCGACCATGCCAACAACTATGCTTTTCCTGAATGTTGGAAAGCAGGCGGCTCAAACGCTTGGTGTTTCGCCTTCGCTTGTACCTGTTGTTTTCATTACTCTCGGCGCACAGCAATTCAGCACTCTCTCTGTTGGAGCGTCTCATCTAAGGAGGAATCTTGCCAGTACCCTTGTCCAAACTGGGGTCGTCGCCATACTCAGCGGAGAGGCTCAGGCATTCGTGCAAAACGCGGTTGGAAAAGAGAAAGCTCCTCTCGTTGTCGGTTTGAGTTCCGTAATGTTGGGAACTTTGCTTTATTTCGTTACACCGCGAAGTGGCTACCCTGTGGTCATGCATCTTGCAACAAACGCAAGGTACGCTGCCTTTATGGTTGGGTTTATGGCTTTAACGAGTGCGTTTTCAAATCTACTTTGATTTTATGAACTTTTGATTTCACGAAGCTGATCGACAACTTTATCGGCGACTCGAAAGGAGTTTGCGTAGATGGTCCAGGTGTAAGGAACACTTCCTCCTGTTGGCATAAAGCTTCCGTCACTGACAAAGAGGTTTTCTGCATCATGCACCCGGCAGTCTGCGTTCAGAACTGAGGTGCTAGGGTCCTTGCCAAAACGGCAGCCGCCGGCTTGAAGGTTAGTGGGTGGATAAACGTTGACGGATGAGGAAACACCGATGGCGCCCATTTGAGTGAGAACTTCCTCGGCTCGGCGTGCTAAAAAACCGGCTATCTCCCACGCATGAGGGTGGTTGCCGACCCGAACCTTGGCGACGGGAAGCCCCCAAGCATCTTTAACAAGAGGGTCAAGACTCACAAAGCAGTCATCATTGGGGAGCCAGTCCCCGAACACTTCGAAGACAAAACGACGGCTTTTTGTAAACACGGCATGAAGGCGTTTTTGCAATGCCTTCCCCCACACCAATCCCTCTGGCCCCCATTTGACTGCGTTCGCTGTGGCAATGGGGTCGGGGTGTGCAAATAGAAAGTCTATGGTCCCGCCCTTTTTTGCTTCCCCTGTTTCGACATCTTTCAAAATGTACCAATCTTGCAAAGAACGATTTACGAAAGGTCCCTGTCGTTTCAGGTCTTGGGCTTCTTTCTCGGAAAGGTGTTCAAAGGGGAAGAGTCCGGAGCCAAAGGCAAACGTAGAAAAAAGCAGATTTTTTCCAACTTGATCGAAGCGGTTTCCGATTCCCTTTGGATGACGGGGGCCAGTTGAGAGAAGAAGGAGTCTGGATGTTTCAATAGCCTGACAAGCGACCACGAAAATCCTGGCTCTTATTTGCTGCTCTTCTTTAAGAGAATTGTAATATTTGGCTACTGTTACCTTTCCCGTTTCATCGCTTTCCAGGTGGAATACTTTCGCGTGGGGGCGAATCGTACATCGACCTGTCGCTACGGCTTTGTCCAGGAGTGCTGCGCGAGAGCTACCTTTCGCACCGGAAGCACATCCGTATCCCCCGCAAAATCCCGAATAGGAGCAAGCTTTCCTGTTCTGGTCAGAGTAAGGGAGTATCGCACGGGCGACTGGGATAGCGTGCAAATCCAAAGCCTGACAGGCGTCATCAAATTGTTTTGAAATGGGGTGTTCTACGGTCGGAGGATAGGGGAAATTCTTCGTCGAACGAGGTTCCGCCTGAGGATGGTCAACGACCCTGCCTGAGATGCCCACTTCCTTTTCAACTTTTGCATAATATGGTTCCAGGTCATCGTAGGAAATAGGCCAGTCTACGATGTTAGCACCTGGAATGGGGGCAAAGCTGGAGGCTTGGGTAAAATCGTAAGGTTTCAAACGGTGGAAGAAGCCACTCATAAAGTTCGATGAACCGCCAACACAATTTCCGTTCCAAAAGCTCTTTCCAGACTCACCAGATGATGCACTGCTCCATTCGTCGCCAGAGGACTCCTCTATAACATGCGGCTCATCCTTTAGATTAGGCGTAAACACCGAGCGATAACTGGACGCGAGATCATCCTTGAAAAAATCACCTTCTTTGAACCACGGCCCTTTCTCCAGCACGACAACAGAAAACCCTGCTTCCGCAACGGTCAGGGCGACTGGTCCTCCGCCCGCTCCGCTTCCTATTACACATACATCAAATGTTTCGATCATAGGTGTGCAGTTCCTTAGACGCTTGACTGAGGGGAAGGTAATGCCGGGAACTCGGTGGACGCGGAAAACCTGCTTGAAATTCCAACCACGTCCATCCCACGCCTTCCGGATTTCCTCCGTATACAGGATCGCTTAGAAGAGCTTCGAATATATAGGAAAGGATCGTCGCAATCCACTGCCCACCGACAGGGTTTTGCTCCCACCGACGCAAAACGTTCTCACGATCTTCAGAGGATAGAGCGACAAACGACAGTCCGTAACGCTTTTGGACTTCCTCTTCCAACTGCTGCGCTCCATCCCTGATGAGAAGCTTTTCCTTAGAGTCGATCAAGGGGTCTTCAAGGACGCTTCCTAAATAGCTCAGAGCTTTGATTTCTTGTGCTCCGGGGGTGTTTCCATCGGAGGGAAACAAGTGTTCCTGAACGGCAGACAAGACCAGCCACAGTTTGGCTGGTATCGAAACGAGAGGATCCGTCTTAGCTTTACTTCTTTCCTGACGGGAAAAATGTCGGACAAGGAAAGGGGAGAGAATCGCAATTATTCCGAGGCTACCTTTTATCAGAAAGGAGCGACGCGCTATCATCACGACCTATAGTATTTGGGAAAAAGAATTTGTGAAGAGGACCTTTTTTTCAAAAAGTTTGTCCCCAAATTGATTATCTTAAACACTATAGCGTCCAATTTATTTCTTCTTTTCTGGCATTGGCATCGGCATCTTCATTTCGCCCATTTTCATCTTCGTGTATTTTTCGGGAACTTGCTTTTTTTCTCCTTCCCCCGTGATCATAAAACCACCTGCGATTTTTTCGCACATTCCTTCGGCAACGTACAACCAGCCCAGGTTTCCAGATCCTCCTGCGCAAGCGCCTTTTCCATCGCAGGAGTGCGATGTTGCACTCTTATACTTGTCCCCAAAGGCCTTGTTCGCAGCCGTTATATCATGCTTCCCAACTCCGCACGCGGTATGCCCGTTACAACTATTGATCCCCCAACATTTTTCGTAGGCTCCGCTTGCCCCTTTCATCTCCATTTTCATTGGCTTGTCTTTTTTGCCGTCCGCAAGAACTGATTGGGAAAGGAGGAGGGATACTCCAGCAAAGATGCTAACCAAAAAACTTGTTCTCATTTCTTATCTCCTAAAGGTTATAAAACGTAACCGTTCAAAGGTCTTTTTTTCGGACGCCCCCAACCCTGAGTTTTATCGTTATGTTATCGCCAACGGCCGGGCCAATTTCGATAAAATCGTTCCATTTCAGCCCAAAGTCTTGCCGATTGATCTCCGCTTCTGCTTTGAAAACGACTTTTTGTCGATCGTAGGCCACAACTTTCCCCAGGTACTCTACTTTCAGGGTAACTGCCTTCGTTGTTCCCTTGATCGTCAAATCTCCCGTGAGATCAAATGCTTTTTCCCCAGTGATCTTAACGCTTTTCCCTTTGAAAGTCATGAAGGGGAACTCTTTTGCATTGAAAAAATCGGGGCTTCTCAGATGATTGTCCCGCTTCTCGATATCCGTATCAATGCTTGCCACATCAACTTTTACGTCAAGTGTAAGATTCTTTGCGATGTCGGCATTGAGGCGATCGGGTGCAAATGTGAAACTTCCTTCAAAGTTTTTAAAGAAGCCTTCTACAGTTGATATCACCAAATGAGCGACTTCAAATCTCATTTTGGAATCTTCTTTGTCAATGACATACTCTTCAATGACAGGAGGACTTTCCTTTGAGGGAGAATCCGTGGAAAATGAAACCTGAGCTGTCAACACCGTTGCTGCGAGAATAAGATTAGTTCTAATCATGAAGAGTAGCTTATCTGGTCTTCGTTTTTAAGTCAACAGCCTCATGCGGGAGATAAGTAATGCGCAAGCCACTTGGGGCAAGGAGGTGGTTTGGAGGAAACTGCGCAGCTGGTTCCTCCAAGAAATCCCCTGGGGGAGCGACGGTTCCCTCGCCCCCCCAAACCCCCCTCTCCCTATTTGCCCCAAGTGGCTTACGCATTACAAATACAATTTGCTAATTTTTATATTGCTCTTGAGATAAAAAACTGAAATAAAGTCTAGGCGATGACCTTTAATCAACGAGGGGAACATTATGAAGAATTTTATCGTTAAGCTTTTGCCACTTGCTATCCCTGCTATGACCTTTTGTTTTAGTGCATCATTTGCTTTTGCCGATGTTATCCCTCCGGGCCATCATACCGTCACCAAATGCATTAAGTTTAATAACCTATCTGAGTTCACGGAAGAGATTAGACTTGTGGGCATCGTTACTGGTCCAGTCGTTAAAGGTCTCGAAGCTTATGAAATTAAAAATAATGAATGTCTGAATGGTGGGTATAAGTTTAACTCCCACGCTGTTTATTTTGTTAAAAGCGATTACTTTGCCACATTGGATCTTAACAACCTTGCGCATGATGGCGACAAGTTAACAGACCCAAATTTTATTCTCTTGACAAAGAAACTTAATCCCGCAGAGAGATTGGTCAGAGATAGAAACCCTCTTAAGCATGAAACATTTATTTATGCTCTTAAAAGAGATTTGATTCACCAATATAAGATTAGTTTAGTTAAACGTACAAGAGAATAAATATAGCATTCAAGAAAATGATTTTGGAACGGTGAGAAATTCTTAATAAATGGACTATGAGCTTCTGTTTTTAAAATCGCTGTTTCTCGCTATTTTATCAGAATTTATTGTTCTTCTTTTTTTACTAAGAACATTTCCTTTTTTCTTTTTGACGACAACTCATCATCGTCTATCCAAGGTCGTTGCTGCTGCTATCTTCAGTACATCTTTGACCTTGCCATATTTTTGGTTTGTTTTACCTCACTACATTGATAATCGTTTTTTATATATTGGGACTGGAGAGAGTTCCATTATTCTCATAGAGTCTATTTTCTACCATTATTTCCTAGATTTCCGCGTTTCGAGATCTTTTCTTCTATCATTGAGTTGTAATATAACTTCGATAATTATTGGGAAAATTTTACTGAATTAGAAATAGTAGGAACCATTCAAGAGATAGTGTTCGAATCGCTCGCTTTTTTCAAAGGCGAGCTGAACTTGATATCGTTCCCAAAACGTATATCCATATTTCAACTGGCCTAGAAATCTTCTTTTTGGTTTTGTCTTTTCAAAAGGATCGAAAAGAACCTCGTAGGATCCTATCAAATGATCTTTTGATGAAAGTAAGCGGGTCCATAACCCGAATTGAGGACCTAAACCTAGACGGGTGTGAAGCCTTTTTGTTTCATCGCTTTGGTACAAGTCGGTTTTTGCAACGCCCAGGGCGTAGAGTGTAGGCTTCAAACGGTGGTGATTGGCTTGGACGGCTAAACCTGTACCCATTCCCAACCGCAGCCCATAGCAATGCTCACACTGCGCGTCGTTGAAATCATGCAAGCCAAGCTCGATTCTCCACGATTGTTTTTTATCCAGTGGATTAAGAGGTTGAATATTAAACACGTCGAACAGGGTTAAGCGATGCAGGCGAAGACTTTTATTGTCCGTGTAATAACGGAAGGCGACATCGAACATGTCGAGGGTTGAGAAAAAATGGCCCCTTTCGGAATCGTCCCATTCATGAAAGGCTCCACGAAACCGGAAATCCATAAAAGGTGCTGAGATCATGCCCCCCGAATTTCGGTAACCCAATCCTAGTGTGAACTTAGTTCCCGGATGCCCTTCATGGGGAAATTCGTCCACATTTGGTTCGATTGCTTCTTCGACGCTAGCTAAAGGAATGCGGCTTCGTGCCAGAAGATACTTTTTCTTTGCCTCATATTCCGGACCTTTTCCGTTGAGAATCTCTTTCGGGTACAGATAGTCGAATTGAATAAGGGCAAGGTCTAAAAGTTTAGCCTGATCCGAATGCCCATGTGTAGCAGGAAAAGCAGGAGCTTGTGAAAGATCAAGAGCGAGATAGGAACGCTTAAGCTTCTCATCCAGCTTTTCGTAATGTTCCCACAACCGTGAACGAACCGATGGACGATAAACGATGGAATTTACAAATCCAGGCCTGCTTTGAACCGCACGCACGGTATCGATCGGGATGACATAGGCAGGCAGTCGATCAAGAAAGTTAAAATCTTCACTGATCGCGTCCAGAAGTGCCAAAAGAAAGTACGAGCAGTTTTTGGTGATGTAGTAATAGTTGAATTGGGCCCGATCCAGCTCCCAAACGAGATCGAGTAGTTTAGAGATTTCATCCTCTGTCAATGCAAGTTTGTAGTTCCACAAGTCCCGCGACTCATAATCGTTGTATTCGCGAATTTTATAATAGTAAGGGAGAGCACTGAAATTTCCCTTAAATCCGCCAAAAAGGCCTTTCCAGGCATAGACCAACGCATTGTTTGAATCGGGATTGGCAGCGAAATTCACACTGTAATCCAGTAAGTCGTTGTTGCCGTTGATCCCTTGTTTTTGTTTTCCCAAACGAAGAAAGGTGTGCCCGAAAGACGACGCCGGGGCCTTTAAATGATAAGAGGCAAAGACTAGCCACACACTTTTTGGCTCAACCATTTCGAGGTATTTTTGGTAGCCCTCACACCGAATGTCTGACAATAGACTCTTGGGAATTTGAAGCCTTGAAATCAACCATTTTGAACGAGCCGGGAAGCGGCATAGAAAATGTTTGTCACCCCCCGTCCTTTCAAATAATGCGTCGAGAGAGTCGAGAAGTTCCTGGTGGGGATCGCTAGCCCCTTTTGCGCTGACAAAAAAGTCCTCGTTTACAACAAGAGAGCCTTGCCCATCTTCGATGTACAAAAAGCGGTTCCACTGTTTCGTTTTATGAAGTTGAAGATCCAGTGCGATTGACCGAAAGCGTGTCAAGGCGTCTGAGTATAGCTCCCCGAACAAGTTCACATTGTATAGAACAATGCCCAGCACGAACAAAAGAATGTGTAGTTTTTGTCTCATGGGTCGGGAACGTAACACAGAGGGGGGAATTTGCAAAAGCAGGGATCGTTGCTACGCTCCTTGCTAAACGGGCCTCCGCGCTCTTTGGGGGAAAGTCTAGCCAAAAATCTGGCAGGAGTCTTTCAGACCGGGTTGAGACTTAACTGTGTTATAAATAACTTCCGTACTTGCTCCAGGCGTTTCGCTGTTGTTAAGGATCGTTTCGAAGTTTGTTTTCAGCCAAGTGTCAAGCTGGGCCTGTTTTTCTACACCGCAGCCCATCATTTGGCCTAAGCCAACAAGGCTTTCACCGCTTCCTTTTGCAATGTCAGCCAAAATCTGTTGCTTATTCACATCGACATAGGGCAGCAAAGCCACTTTTGCTTCCAAATCCCGACAATTTGATGTTCCTGAAGTGATGCCAAACAGTTGACTGTAGCTTGTTCCATTGGTGGTTGCAGCGAGAACCTGACTTCCTTTTGTGTCGGAACTAAAGACAAGCGATCCCAACCCACAACCTGCCATTCCATAGGGTTTACAAAATGCCGCTGTCGATATGAATAGACCTAAAACGATAAAAACGCTTTTCATAGTTGACCTCTTTTTTCACGAAATTAAATGTTACAAAGTTTGGAATTGCTGATGGCACCATAAAGGTTATCAACGACATCTTGCTGGTTATCACTAGAAAAGATTTTGCCGTATTGTGGCTGCAAAACGGCTCCAAGATTCCCTCCTGAGCATCGCCCCAATTCAGCAAGTGCCGTTACGGTATCACCGGATGCCTTTGCTATATCATTTTCCAGGCGATGTCGGTTTCCTTGTACGAAATAGTTCAGCTTTTCTTTAAAGCCTTGGGCCATGCTTTGCTGTTCAACACAGTTGGACGTTCCTGATGTAATGCCAAAGGTCTGACTGCTTCCAATATTATTTGTCGTTGCCGCTACAACCTGAACCATTCCAGGCTTGTCCCCAAAGACGACGGAGCCAAGACCGCACCCTGCTGTGCCATAACCCTGACCTCCAACTCCGAATTGATCATAAAGCGGCTGTTTCTTTTCCGCCGCCAAACACAGAGACGAAACAGCCAGAGCTCCTAGAGCCACTGTCACAAAAATGTTTCTCATTCAACACCCTTCCTATCCATTTTTAAATACGTTAAGAATACAATATTAGCGAGTTTTTGATGAAGGTCAAGAATAGACGAAGGAAATCTTTTGCTTGATACCGTTCATTGGCGGGAGCTTCCTCGAAGGGAGCAGAGCCGACGTGTGCTCATCGATCTGCGCAGCCCGAAGGAGTTTGCGCGAGGTCATGTGCCGGATGCCGTGAATCTTGCCCTGCTTGATGATGATGAGCGGCATGAAGTAGGCAAAACATTCAAGGAAAGGGGCAAAGCAGAGGCGGTAGCCCTCGGATTGGAGGTTTTTGCGAGAAAAGCACCCCTCTTTCTGACTGCCGTTGAGAATCTGACCAGTCAAGGTGGGGAACTGTTCGTACACTGCTGGCGAGGGGGGATGCGCTCGCGTCTTGTCGGCATGTGGCTTGCCCGCGCGGGCTTTCGAGTCCGAATCTTAAGGGGTGGCTACAAGAGCTACCGGAGGGAGGTTCTGACCGCCCTTGACCACTTAGCCCTCCACCCAAAGCTCGTCGTGAACGGCAGAACTGGTAGCGGCAAAACTCACCTTTTGGAAGAACTTTCGAAAGAAGGCTTGCCCGTCATTGATTGGGAAGGCTTAGCCCACCATCGAGGTTCAGCTTTCGGCGCCCTAGCACAAGAACATGCGCCCCCGACTCAGCAAAATTTTGAAAACTTACTCGCTGAGCACTATGGGAAAGTCTGTCATCACAAGACGCTTTTGCTTGAACTTGAAAACAATATTGGCCCGGTCAAAGTCCCGTGCAAAATAAGGAAGTCCATGGAAAACTCGCCCATGATCTTTGTTTCACGAGATTTCAATGATAGGGTAAACTTGCTTGCTCGGATTTACTGCAAGGACTGGGACTCGCAGCGAGAAAAGGAGTTTGTGGAAAACGTCGCGCTTTTGAAAAAATTTATTCCGAAGCGGGACATGGAAGCTTTGCAGGAAGCCGTGCGGGAACGAAAGTTCCCGTACGCCATCGGGCAACTGCTTACGCTGCGCTACGACAAGGCGTATGACAAAAGCCTGGAGCGTTATCGTGGGAATGCAATCGCAAGCTTCAATTTGTCACGGGAATACAAACAGGCGAAGGATTTTCTACACTCGACTTTGAAATAAGGCCACGGCAATGTAATGCGTAAGCCACTTGGGGCAAGGAGGTGGTTTGGAGGAAACTGCGCAGCTGGTTCCTCCAAGAAAAATCTATGGGGGAGCGACGGTTCCCTCGCCCCCCCAAACCCCCCTCTCCCTTTTTGCCCCACATGCCTTACGGGTTACGCAAAGTTTGCCTGGGTGGAATTTGCCTGCCAGGCTGTATTGCTAGATCCGTGGGGCAGTGGGACGATAGAAAGTGGAAGAAATTGTCTTTCAAAGGATGGAATAATGGCGATCGAAGTCAAAGTGCCCGGCGTGGGTGAGTCGGTCCAGGAAGGTATGATTGCTTCTTGGTCAAAAAAAAGTGGCGAATGGATCAATACGGATGAGGTCCTTTGCGAACTCGAAACTGATAAGGCAAGCGTGGAGGTCGTTTCCGAAGCCTCGGGGGTCCTGGAACTTCTTGCTGATGTTGGAAAAGTTGTAAAAGTGGGGCAAGTGATCGCCCGAATCGACGACAAAGCAAAACAAAGCGAGGGGAAAGCAAAAGAAAAGGCCCTCACTGAGGGTGTAACCCCCCCACCTGTCGCAAAGGAGAGAGCTGAAAAAGCGCCCGAACCGAAAGGGGAAGGAAAGCCTCAGCTTGAGCACGGTCCAGCCGTACGCCGCATTGTGGCTGAAAGCGGAGTGGACCTCAATAATGTTCCTACAAAGGGAAAAGGTGGACGCGTAACCAAGGCAGATGTTTTGAGTATGGTCCTTCCTTCGGAGACCCAAGCATCGGCAGCCCCCTCGAAACGTGAAAGTCCAAAAAAAGAGGAAGCCAAGCCGCAGCCCCCAAAAGCTTCCCCAGCAGGAGAACGTCGGGAAACTCGGGAACCCATGTCGATGCTACGTCGAAGGATAGCTGAACGACTTGTGCAGTCTCAGAAAACAGCCGCCATCCTCACAACGTTCAACGAAGTTGACATGAGCGCCATCCTCGATATGCGGAAAAAATATAAGGATGCGTTTGAAAAACAGCACGGCGTTAAGCTTGGCTTTATGGGCTTCTTCCTGAAGGCCAGCGTTTTTGCCCTCCAACAATTCCCTCGCGTCAATGCGTTCATCGACGGGGACGATATCGTTTACCACCATTATTGTGATATAGGAGTTGCAGTTTCGACGGAGAAAGGTCTGATGGTCCCTGTTGTCCGCAATGTCGATAGCATGTCCCTTGCGGAAACTGAGTTGGCGATTGCAGCTCTGGCGGAAAAAGCCAGGAGCAATAAAATATCGGTCGATGATTTGTCGGGGGGGACGTTCACAGTGTCAAACGGAGGCGTGTTTGGTTCTCTTCTCTCGACGCCCATTATTAATCCTCCTCAGACGGCGATCCTTGGCATGCATAAGACGCAACAGCGCCCCGTCGTACGGGAAGATGGAAGTATCGTGGGACGACCTATGATGTACCTTGCTCTGTCTTATGACCACCGCTTGGTCGACGGGAAGGAGTGCGTGCAATTTTTAGTGAAGATCAAGGACGCTATTGAAGACCCAAGCCGTCTCTTGTTGGGAGTCTGAGTGAAATGTCTGAACTGACAAAATTCGACGTGATTGTGATAGGAGCAGGACCCGGCGGCTATGTCGGAGCTATACGAGCCGCTCAGCTTGGTTTTTCCGTTGCATGCGTGGAAGATAGAACGTCCCTCGGGGGTACCTGCTTAAATGTCGGTTGCATCCCGAGTAAGGCCATGCTGGAGTCAAGCCATCGTTATCACCAGGTGCAGCACGAGTTGGCGGATCACGGGATCGAAGTGGGCAAGGTGTCCCTCGATCTGAAAAAAATGATCAATAGAAAAAATTCTGTCGTCACTGCGATTACGAAGGGGGTTGAATTCCTCTTTAAGAAAAACAAAATCACCTGGCTGCGAGGTTGGGGGAAAGTTGAGAGCGCTCATAGTGTCTCAGTCCAAAGCCGCAACGGTGAGAAGAAAACATACGAAGCTAAACATATCATTATCGCGTCAGGAAGTGTGCCGATAGAGCTTCCCTTCGCTCCTTTTGACCATAAGCTGATCGTCGATTCGACGGACGCGTTGGAATTTTCCCGCGTTCCGGAACATTTGATCGTTGTCGGAGCGGGAGTCATCGGTCTGGAGCTTGGAAGTGTTTGGTCTCGTCTGGGAGCCAGAGTCACGTTCATTGAGGCGTTACCAAATATACTTGGTAATACAGACAGTGAACTTTCCACAACCATGCTGCGCCTGTTTCAAAAGCAAGGGATCACCTTCCACATGGAATCCATGCTAAAAAGCGTCGACACGAAGAACAAAGTGATCGCCCGATGCACAGGCAAGGCGGAAGGAACCGAGATTGTCGGGGACAAGATTCTTATAGCGATTGGGCGTAAGCCTGCCATTTTGGGGCTAGGCTTGGAAAATGTGGGCGTGAAAATGGAGAAAAACGGTTGGCTGACGGTCGATGACCGTTTTCGAAGTTCCGTCCCTTCTATTTGCGCGATCGGAGATGCCGTTCGGGGACCGATGCTTGCTCACAAAGCAGAGGAGGAGGGCATTGCCGTTGCAGAATTTTTGGCTGGCAAACACGGCCACGTGAATTACGAAGCTATCCCTAACGTCGTTTATACTTGGCCTGAGATAGCCACAGTCGGACAGAGTGAAGAAGATTTGAAGAGCAAAGGGATCGCCTATAGGACGGGGAAATTTAATTTCAAGGCAAACGGCCGTGCACGTGCTGTGGGTGCGGTGGATGGGTTTGTTAAAATTCTGGCAGACGCGCAGACCGATCGTTTGCTGGGTGTTCACATTCTTGGTCCTATGGCATCAGAACTGATTGCTGAAGTTGCGGTAGCGTTTGAATTCGGAGCCAGTGCCGAAGACGTGGCCCGCTCTGTTCACGCTCATCCGACACTTGCCGAGGTTATCAAGGAAGCTGCGCTTGATGTGGATAAACGCGCTATACATTCGTAGTTTATCTTGTGCATGAGCAAGGAAGAGGGCTTGAGGGAAAACCGAGAGCGTGGTTTCCCCTCACAGGAGTTCTTGGAGGAACCAGCTGCGCAGTTTCCTCCAAACCACCTCCTTGCGGACAGGGAAGAGGAGAAAAAAATGTTTGATCGGTCTTCTTTCGCATCGGGAGCCAACGCCCGTTTTATCGAAGAGATGTACGAGGAATTTCGCAAGGGGTCATCAGATCTGGATGATTCTTGGAGAAGGTTTTTCCAAGGATATGAGTTTGCCTTGCAAGGCTTAGCTAACCCCGTTCGGGCGGGAGAGGATGAAAGGCGAGACAGCGCGAAAGTAGAAGCGTTTATCAATGCCTATCGGCGTCTTGGTCACCTCTCAGCTCATTTAAATCCCTTGGATTCCCAACCTGAGATTGCTGCCGATATGATGCCGGAATGCCACGGGTTGAAGAACGTGGAACCACATCGAAAGTTTCTTTCCTCAAATTTTGGAAACACCGAGCGCACCTTCGCCGAAATCTGGGACAAATTGAAGGCAACCTATTGCGGGAAGATTGGACCCGACTTCCGCGACTCGAACGACATAGAAGCAGTCAAATGGTTGCAGGACATGATGGAGTCGTGCAACAACCAGCCAAGTTACCCCGTTGAAGTCAAGAAAAGGATTCTCCAGAAACTTGCTGAGGCAGAAGGCTTTGAGCAGTTCCTGCACTCTCGCTATCTGGGGCAGAAACGGTTTTCGCTGGAAGGTTTGGAGACACTCATCCCCCTTATGGATGTACTCGTGGATGAGGCGGCAAACGTCGGTGTGGCTGAAATTTGCATGGGTATGGCCCACAGAGGGCGGCTCAACCTCCTAGTGAATATTCTTAAAAAATCGTTCGAGCGGATGTTTATCGAATTTGAAGGCAGTGAGTTTAATCCCTTCGATATAGATGGAGATGTTAAATACCATCTAGGTTTTGCGAATCAGATTGAAACTTTTTCGGGGAAAAAAATTCGCATGTACCTGTCTCCCAACCCCAGCCATCTCGAGGCGGTCAATCCGCTGGTGGAAGGGTTTACAAGAGCGCGACAGGAAACCTTAGGAGGCGATGATGCGATCATGCCTATCTTGCTTCACGGGGACGCGTCGTTCATCGGTCAGGGAATTGTTGCCGAAGTTCTGAATCTCTCGCAGCTGCCCGCTTACAAAACTGGTGGGACTATACACATTATCACCAACAACCAAATAGGCTTTACTACAAACCCCAGAGAAAGCCGCTCATGTGATTATAGTTCAGACATTTGCAAGATCATCCGTGCTCCCGTCTTCCACGTGAATGCGGACGACCCGGAGGCCGCCATTTGGGTTGCGAAATTAGCCGTCCAATATCGCAAGAAGTTTAAACGCGATGTTGTGATCGACCTCGTCGGTTACAGAAGGCGCGGGCATAACGAAACAGATGAGCCGGGCTTCACCCAACCCCTCTTGTACAAAAAAATCGAAGAGCACCCGACGACGCTTACTCTTTATGGAGAGAAACTGGTTAGGGAAGGGTCCCTAAACAAAGAAGAGATAGACGAACAGCATCACCTTGTGCGTGAAACATTGCAGAAAGCACAAACTTCGATCAAAAGCAAAAGCTTCCATCTCCATAAGATCGAAGTGCCCGCGGAATTTAAGCCTGTCTTTTCCTACCGCAAACCTGAGCGACAAGAAGTCACGCAGGGTACGGCCACGGAAGTGAGGCAGGAACGCTTAATCTCCCTCGGTCAGCGGATTACACAGCACCCGGAATCATTCCACCCCCATCCAAAAGTCAAACGAGTGTTAGAAAATCGGGAAAAGATGCTGCAAGGTAAGGGAAGCATTGACTGGGCCTTTGCAGAACTTCTTGCCTTTGCTTCCCTTGCGGAGGAAGGTTTCAATGTAAGACTTACCGGACAAGACTGCCGACGGGGAACGTTCAGCAGCCGCCATGCTGTTTTGCTCGACTACGAGAGCAACGAACCGTTTGAGCTTCTCAAGCAAATAAAGAACGGAAATGTGGAGATTATCAACAGCCCCCTTTCGGAACAAGGATGTCTCGGCTTTGAATTTGGCTACTCGGTCGCAAATCCCAATACGCTCGTCTTGTGGGAGGCGCAGTTTGGTGACTTCGCTAATGGAGCGCAGATTGTTGTCGACCAGTTCCTTGTTGCCTCAGAAGCGAAATGGCAACAAACCAGCGGGCTTGTCATGCTCCTTCCCCATGGTTACGAAGGTATGGGGCCGGAACATTCCAGCGCCCGTCCGGAACGTTTCCTGCAATGCTGCGGAAATTTGAACATTCAAGTGTGCAACGTTAGCACCCCTGCACAACTCTTCCACGTCTTGCGTCGGCAAATGCTGCGTCAATTCCGCAAGCCCTTGGTTCTCATGACGCCGAAAAGTTTGTTGCGCCATCCTAAAGTTCAGTCGCCCATGCAAGAGTTCACTGGCCCCTCCTTCCAGGAAGTGATAGACGATCCAGGAGCAGGTGAAAGGGAAAAGGCGGCTCGCTTGATCATGTGTACAGGTAAGATTTATTACGAACTTGCTGAGCTGCGAGATTCCCGCAACGATCTTGAATGGGTGCCGATCCTTCGGCTTGAGCAGCTCTATCCTTTCCCTTACGAGCGACTGGAAGAAGTACGGGCGCAGTATTCCAATATTCGCGAGCTTGTTTGGGTGCAGGAGGAGCCGGAAAATATGGGAGCCTGGACCTTCGTCCAACATCGTATCCCCCGCATTTTTGGGGGAAATGTGAAAGTTTCCTACAAGGGAAGAAAGAACTCAGGCTCAACTGCGGAAGGCTCAGCCAAAGCCCATCAGGTGGAACAAAAACGAATTCTGGATGAAGCCTTTGCTTTGGTTTGTGCCTGGGAGCCGAAGTTGGTGGTGAAAAAGAGTTGATGAACGTTGGATAAATTACCGCAGTATAACAGTTTTTCATCTCACGAACTTACTTCCGAGCAGTGTCTGGCTGTTCATCTTGCCGTAACGCGCAGGGAAAACCTGAAGGTCAACGCTTTTGCAGGAACAGGCAAGACGTTCACGCTTCGTACGATCGCTCGCCACCTTCCCCGACATCGCATTCTCTATCTTGCTTTCAACAAGTCAGTACAGATGGAGGCACAGTCTAGCTTCCCGGGCAATGTGGAAGCCCGCACCATCCACAGCCTGGCCTTCAGAGCCGTGGGGATGGGGGAGCGTGCCTGGCAGGCGAAGCTTTCAAAGCATATGACCATCAGGGATTATGCAGCACTTCTCAAGCTGGACTTCCATTCGCAGTTGAGTATGAAGAGCCTTTTTTGCATAAAGGAAGCACTGAGAGAGTTTCAAAATTCCCAAGATAGCGAGCCTTCCTCAAAGCATATCCCTGCCTGGGAATTCAAAACCATGAAAAGCGAAGGAGAAAAAGAGTTCACCCGTCAATTTGTCGATGACTTTGCGCCCCTCCTTTGGCAGCGGATGATCGATCCAACTGACGATAGGGTCGGTATCACTCACGACACCTATCTGAAACTCTGGCAGTTGACCGACCCTGTGTTGAGCACTTTCGACCTAATCCTTCTCGACGAAGCACAGGACAGCAACCCGGTGACGATGGCGATTTTGAAACAACAAAAAGTCAGATTGATTGTAGTCGGTGATAGTTGGCAGCAAATTTACTCTTTCCGTGGGGCGGTGAACGCAATGGAGCTTCTTTCCACACCCCTTGATTGCGTGCTTACGCAGAGCTTCCGTTTTGGAAAAGCGATCGCAGACCTAGCGAACAAAATCTTGCGTTTACGTGACGCCCGGAATCTTCTACGTGGACTCCCCCGGCATAAGAGTTTTCTCTGCAAGATACCGAGCGGTGAACCCTACACAATGATCTTTCGCTATAACATCGAGTTACTAGAAGAGGCCTCTGCCCTTGCCGCAAGGCAAATGTACATCTATGTCGTGGGGTCTTTGGACAAGACAACTGGTCTGATGCTTGATGTTTTTCATCTGTATAATCACGAACGTGCTGCGATTCGTGACCCGAGGGTGAAAGTCTTCAAAACCTGGGCCGAACTTGAGATGAACTACGACATATTGGACGACATTGAGTTAAAGAAAAGCTTTCGGTTTGTTGAACGCTACGGCCAAGACATTCCTGCTATCATAAAAATGGTGCAGAAAGTTTGTGTCCCTAACGAGGAGCAAAGTGACGTTGTCCTTACGACCGGACACCAAAGCAAAGGTAGGGAATGGCAAAACGTCAGGATTGCTGGTGATTTTTTCGATTCGTTGCGCAGTCAGGCGCCGGAAGAGCTAAACTTACTGTATGTGGCGATTACGCGCACGATTTCTCAACTTGAAGTTCCCCCTTTTATTCTCGAGTGGCTGCTCACCTCCGCCAAAGCACGAGAGGTCCGAAGTAGCGAGGGAACGGCTTCTGCCCCATCACTTCAAACTTAGCAATTTCTGGACTATAGTGTTCAGGATAATTAATTTGGGGACAAACTTTTACGAGTCTGTCATCCCGCGGCTTGACCGCGGGATCCAACTATTCGAGGAAGGCCACCGTCCGATCCCGCGGTCAAGCCGCGGGATGACAGGGGAGGGGAACTTTTTTTCAAAAAAGGTCCTCTCCACAAATTCTTTTTCCCAAATACTATAGCTCATGAACTTGGCGTGGGGTCCTCTATTTTTTCTTCCAGACTTTGTGAACGTTTACGTCTTCTTGAACGCCCTTCAAACTGGACCTTACGCGAGAAATGTGAAAGCCCTTTAAAAGATGAGGGTCGATATTGTCGTATACGATCTCGGTCATATAGATTTCCTCTGCATCAGCAAGGCTTTGTACACGCGCAGCTATGTTGACGGTCTGGCCAAAGTAGTCTAGACGGTCGTTAAGTGTGACAGCAATTGAGGCCCCTTGATGAATACCGATTTTTAAGATGATTTCTTGTGATTTTAGAGTTTTGTTAAAGTGTTCTATTTCGGAGAGCATTTCTACTGCGGCTTGAGTAGCTTGACTTGGAGTCATGAACGTTGCCATGACCGCATCCCCTATTGTTTTTACGATCGACCCCGAATGAGCGACGATCACCTTCGTGAGACGGTCGAAGTGTTGCTGGACAAGGGTGTAGGCCTTGAGATCGCCGATTCTGTCATACATTGCGGTAGATCCCTTCAGGTCCGTGAATAAAAACGTTATATTTTTTACTCCAATTCCCTCTGTACCAGAGACAGTTTCAAAACGGAACAGATCACGAAACGTTTGATGAGTAATAAGTCGTTTGCCCGTCAGAAAGGGAACGAACTGAATTGCCATCTTCATATCAGCTTCTTCTTGGTTGAAAATGAATAGAGAGTGTTCATCCTTGGTTATATTCTCGATTTCAAGGTGAACTTGACCGGCTGATAGTGTTCCACTTTTAGGCTTTGCCTCGCCGTTGGAACAGACGATTTTCAGATTCTGACTGCCCGTTATTGCAGGAGAGGTGACCAAAAATGTGAATCCAAAATCATGACGCAGATTATAGCCTGAAAGAACGCCTGGTTTGCAGTCAAGGTCTAGAACCTTTTTTTCACTCGGTGCGAGGATCCCTAGAAAGAGTCTTGCGGTCTTCATAGCGTCGCGTAAAGGAATCATATTCCCGTTTCCCAAATCAATTTGACCTTCCGGCCTGAGCCTGTATTTGAAGAGATAGTCCTCCGCAGAAAGTTTAGCAGGATGATGAAAGATGATCTCTCTCAGTTCAGGATCGACTGTAAAATTAATTTGTATCATGTCATCCATGTTGACTTCGTATTCCAGATTGCACATGTTACAGCAGTATTCTGAATGAAGTCCTTTCAAACTGGCGAAACTCTCCACAAGTCCGGTGCAACTAGGACAAATAAGAGCCCAGTTCATAGTAAACAGTTGCAGGTGCGCACCGTAAAGGAAAAGATCGATAGCCTCGTCTTCCTTGATGTTCTTTTCAGAAGCAAAACGTATTGGATTGATGCAGAATAAAGCTTCATCGTCAGGGGAGTTTAGGAGCGTCTCAAGTTTTGAAACGACTCGCGGGCTCCATTTTTTCGCCTTTTCCAGCTCTGTGAATTTTTCATCCAGTAGGGTTTTGTTGATTTTTACATGACTCATTTTATCTCCGTATGTTGACACAAATAGGAAGCCCCTAGGAGGGAGGACTGATTGTCTAAACTTGAGAGCATAAGCTTAGGATCCAAGCCTTGACGGCGATAGAGAAGCTTTCTCAGGTAAGTACGGGTCAGTTCAGAAAATTCATCGAAGCTTCTGGCAAAACCACCGTCGAAGACGATGACTTCCGGATAGAAAAGAACGCACAAATTATGCAAGGTAACGGCAAGCGCCTGTGCATAGCGGTTAAAGGAGTCTTTAGCTCTTTCGTCCCCCATCCTTGCAAGCTTTGTGATTTCCAAGGCTGACAGAGGTGAAGCTAGCTCATATTCATGACAAAATTCGGCTTCGAAGTGTTTTCCTGACAAGTAGGATTCCGCATCGCCAGAAACTCCACACGCACATTGTCGTTTGGAACCCTCATACTGGATAATCAAATGTCCCGCTTCAGGGTGAAGGTGGCGACCACCTCGCACCAGTGTTCCATTGCAAAGAATGCCGACGCCTAATCCTGTCCCCAAAGTTAGCATGATAAGATTGTCACAGGACAACGTTTTCCCTACTCCGAAATGCCTTTCTGCCAAAACTGCACAGGCGGCATCATTCTCCAGGAACACTACCTTTCTCAACGCCTTTTCAAGCATGTCTTTAAGAGGAACGCTGCCCCACCCTTTCCCCTGACTGAGCAAATTCGTGGGATCAAGAAGCAGCCCTTGACGAGAGTCGAGTGGACCACAGGAGGAGATGCCAATTTTGTCAATTTGTGGGAATTTCCTGAGAACCTCTTTGGCCTTTTCAATCATCGCCTCAAAATAGAAGTCTTTTCCTTTTTCCAAGTCAGGGTAAAGGATTTCCTTATGCAAAATGGTACCCGACCAGTTGACGACGCCTATAGCAAGCTTTGTCCCTCCTATATCAAATGCGAGGTATTGCTTTTCAGTTTCCATGTGATGCTCCTTCAGTTTTCACGCCTGTCAAGGCCCACTCACTCCCTTTAAAAAAAGACTGCCCTGCATACCAACAAATGTATGTATAGCTAAGCAAGGGAAGGACAAAGCTCAGGCGGATTCCCCATGCATCTGCCACGAACCCTTGTAACAAAGGCATAATGGCTCCTCCCACGACCGCCATGCAGAGAAAAGAGGATCCTTGGGATGTATGTCTGCCCAGATTTTTGATAGACAAACTGAAAATGACAGGAAACATGATCGAGTTGAAAATTCCAATGATCAAAAGAAAATAGGGGCTTAAACCTTGGGACCCCAGAATCCCGAGAAGAATACAGACAGTGGCGAAAAGCCCTGATACACCCAAACAAAGTTCGGCACGGAAACGGTTCAGGAAGTACGTACCCACAAAGCGACCCGCCATGGCACCACCCCAATAAAACCCAACGTAGTAGCCTGCGTCATACGGTTCGATAGTCCATGACGAGGCGATGTAGTTCACCAGCATGCTTCCGAGACCAACTTCCGCCCCCACATAGAAAAAGATAGCCATGACCCCCCATCGAAGGTTGGCGTACCGCAGTGCATGGCCCCTGTCGATCCCTCCAGCCGTTTCTCTCTCTAAACTGGCATCTGTGAGGGAAGGTAAGGACAAGGCCCTGAGAGCAAGAATCATTGCGAACAAAAGCAGTGTGATCCCGAGATAGGGTAGGTCAGTGCTCGATTGAAAAATGGAGAATGGGGAATGAGCCGCTCCGCCAAGAACAAAATACGATCCTATCGTTGGGGCAATCGTAGTACCGAGCGAATTAAAAGCCTGAGCGAAATTTAAACGAGCAGATGCCTTCTCGGGAGGTCCCAATGCTGCTGCATACGGATTGGCCGCTATTTGGAGAAGGGTGATGCCACAAGCAAGGATAAAAAGGGAAGCGAGAAACACTTCGTAGGAATGCAGCAAGCTTGCGGGGTAGAAGGCAAAAGCCCCTATTCCTGCGATGAAAAGGCCGGTCAAGAGGCCGTTGGGATACCCGAATCGTTTCACGATGTACCCGGCGGGCAAGGAGAAGAAAAAATATGCTGAAAAGAAAGCAAACTGAACCATCATCGCACCAGCGTAATCGAGGGAAAAGATCCCCTTCAGGTGCGGGACGAGAATGTCATTTAAGCAGGTGATAAAACCCCACAGGAAGAAAAGTGCGGTGACCGAAATAAAGGCCATTTGTGGAGAGGATCTTTTTTTGAAAAAAAGTTCCCCTCCCCTGTCATCCCGCGGCTTGACCGCGGGATCGGAGGGTGGCCTTCCTCGGATAAGTTGGATCCCGCGGTCAAGCCGCGGGATGACAGACTCGTAAAAGGTTGTCCCCAAATTGATTATCTTAGACACTATAGCGAACTTCGCTTCCAAGCCTTATCTCCTTGTAGGTGCGAAACTAAAGTCCAATTGGCTGACCTTCCGAGCGGGTGTCGGAAACTCCTATCCAGCCACCATGGATGCGACCAATGGCTTGCACGTCTCCTGTGGGGGCCGAGGACTCCTTGATCGTATGCCCCTTTGCTTCCAAAGTTCGCATAACATCCTTGGGAAGCCCATCAGTTTCTGTGCGGATGTGATCCGGAAGCCACTGGTGATGAATACGTTTCGCATGTACAGCATCAGGTAAGGGCATCTTGAAGTCGATCACGTTGCTAATGGTCTGAAGAACGGATGAGATAATGCGAGGGCCTCCTTGTGCCCCAAGAATCAAAAACAATTCGCCAGAGGGATCAAGGACAATGCTTGGAGACATGGACGACAGCATTGTTTTACCTGGAGCGATCGAGTTAGCTTCCCCCCCGACAAGACCAAACAAATTGGGAGCCCCGGGTTGTTTTGAGAAATCATCCATCTCGTTGTTCAGCACTATGCCTGTTCCCTCTGCGACAACGCAGGAACCGAATGTAGCATTGATTGTCTGCGTTGTACTTACAGCATTCCCCCACGGATCGACCACAGAAAGGTGGGTTGTTGAGGGAGGTTCATACGGCAAGGGATTGCCAGCCGCGAGTTCCGAGGACGGAGTGGCTTTTTCCAGACTTAGCGAAGTTCGCAGTTCCCTAGCATATTCGAGTGAGGTGAGACCTTTCACAGGAACTTTCGCAAATTTCGGATCTCCTAAGTACTGAGCACGGTCCGCGAAGGCGCGCTTCATCGTTTCTGTGAGAAGATGTATATGCTCTGCCGAGTGAAAGGCCAAGCTTCCCACGTCAAAGAATGAAAGCATGTTGAAAATCTGAACGATGTGAACCCCACCTGAGGAAGGTGGCGGCATCGAGAAAATACTGTACCCTCTATAGCTTCCTTGAATAGGCTCATGTTGGACCACTTTGTAGGAGCTTAAGTCCTGGGCTGTGATCAGACCACCGCCACGCTTCATTTCCTCTACTATTTTTCTTGCCGTCATCCCTCTATAGAACGCTTCGCTTCCATGCTTGGAAATGGCGACGAGGGTTCGAGCCAGGTCTTTCTGAACAAGAAGGTCTCCTTCGGCCAGGGGATTGCCGTTGGGAAGAAATAGTTTACGACTTCCTGGAAAATGCGCTAGCACTTCCTTTTTTTCTCGGATTGACTCGGCGAGTGACTTATAGACGGGAAAGCCCTCCTCTGCAATTCGGATAGCAGGAGCCATCACCTTTGGGAGGGGAAGGCTGCCGAGGCGATTGTGTACTTCCAGAAGCCCGGCAACCAAACCAGGGACTCCCACGGCAAGGTGTCCTTCCTCTGAGCTAAGGCCTACTCGTTTTCCCTCGTAGAAAAACTCTCTCCATGCTCCCTCCTTATGCACATACATGTGTCTTTGCGCGCGCAAAGGAGCACGCTCGCGAAAGTCGAACACCTCAACAGCTTTCCGTTGCGCGTCGTAAAAAAGGAGGAAGCCCCCACCCCCAAGTCCTGTCGACTGAGGACGAAGGACTGAGATAGCAAACGAACTTGCAACGGCCGCATCGACGGCATTCCCACCTAACTGGAGCATGGTGAGTCCCGCGCTGGCTGCCAAAGGGTGGGCTGCCGTCACGATACCGCGAGTGGATTCCTTCGCATAATCGTTTCGCAATTTCGGCGCGCTTGCTTGGTAGAACCGTTGGTGATTTACACAGGCAACTAAGAACAAGAAGGGGAGAACAAGCATGGAACGCAACATCAGATGACCTCTTCCTAAAGACACCAAGCTTGGAGGAACCAGCTGCGCAGTTTCCTCCAAACCACCTCCTTGCAGAAAAAAAATCCGTAGTATCAATCCGTCGAATTCGATAATATCCCGGTTACGTCAATTTTTAAAAGCAAAGAATCTTTGAATCTGTGGAGAAAAAAATGAGAATCGTACTTGCGTTGTTTTTTCTGACATCGTCTTTGGCCTTCGCGCATGGTGACACAAAAATGGGAATGTTTGTAGGATCCGGTGTTGATGCTTCTTATTCGGATCATGCCCTTGCCGGCCGCGTAGGCCAGGTTGTGTTCTATGCGTCTCCACTTAAGGAGGAATTTGGGACGAAACTGACCTTCCGTGCCCATGGATTGGATCAAGAAGCCTTTTTTCGCAAGTCAGGGGAAGATTTCGTCGGCACGCTGATATTGAAAAATGAGAGTGGGGTGCTGCGACCCGTTGTTTTCAAAATCGACAGAATCGATCGAGATGAACATAAGGTTTTTGGCTCACTCAACGACATCCCTTTCGAACTGCACGTCCGGGCAAAGGAAATGAACGGAAATCATTATATAAACCCTGAGTTTGAAGTGGTCACAAACGGAAAGTCGCTCAGCTACCGTCTTGAAAACGGGAAGGTCTGTATGAGCTGTGTTGCGAACACTAGCTTTGTTATCCTTTCTCTCTTGAATCTTCAGGGAAAAATATAGGCCAAAATATAGCTAGACTCGCTCTCAACGTTGTGGCAATGAGGTGGTTTGGAGGAAACACCAGCGGAGGGTATTATTCTAGCTATCAAGACCATTATTTTTGCGATTTCCGTACTCGCTTTTGTGGGTGTTGGAGTCCTCTTTTGGAACGAAAAGAAAACGTCAAAGAATGTCTCCACCCCTTGGTCCGGCCTTTACAAACTCAAACTTTTCATTTCAGGATCGATTGCCAACGTTTTTGACACGCTTGGGGTGGGCAGTTTTGCACCTCTTACAGCTTTTGACAAATATTGGAGCCTCATAGATGATAGGAAACTTCCAGGAACTTTAAATGTACAATCCATACTCCCCTCTCTTATCCAGTCTTTTCTTTTTATGGAATTTGTGAAAATAGATTTTAAAACTCTTGTTTTTCTAGTTGTTGGATCGAGCTTAGGAGGGTTCTGCGGAGGTCTGGTCGTTGGAAAATTCAACAGACGGAAGGTTCGGGTCAGCATGCTCGTCGGTTATTTCATTTTTATGCTGATTATTTTATTTAACCAGCTGGGTCTTTCGCCTTTAGGTGGAGATCTTTTGGGACTAACGGGAACGCGTTTGATGATCGGTTTTTTCTCTATGATGATCATTGGACTTTTTCCAGCTTTTGGGCTTGGTAATTATGCCCCCACTCAGATCGCTCTTTTTGCTTTAGGGATGAATCCGCTAGCTGCGTTTCCAATCATGACAACGGCTGGGACGATTCAATCGTCGGTGACGTCTCTAGCTTTTGTGTTTCGAAAGGCAATCAATGTTCGTGTGGCTCTTTTTCTCACAGCATCCGGTATCGTTGGGGTGATACTTGCCGTTCCTCTGGTAACACATGCAGACCCTTCTCTTCTTCGGTGGGTCCTTTTCGGAGTTGTGCTTTTCAATATCCGTATGCTGTGGGTGTCGCTCAAGGGCGAAAGAGTTGTCGAGGAAGAAGCCGAAACCTTGCCACAAACGGCTTAATAGGAGATAATTGAACCAGTTGATCCACAAAACACTGATTAAAGGAAAGATCAATGAGTTCAAGGTTGTTTTTGAATGGTCTTTTTGTTCTATTGTCTGGTTTATTCTTTGCGAATCAATCGGATGCGATGCCGCAGTTCACACGCAAGTACAACCTTAGTTGCGATGACTGTCATGCGTCGCACACACGTCCACGTCTAAACGACGAGGGCTACAAATTTCGGCGTGCTGGTTATCGCATGCCGGATCAAATCGGAAAGGAAGAAGCGAAGGAATTTCTTCTTGGTGATTACACTGCCGCTCGCATCCAATTGCGTTACACTGCATCTCAGTCTGAAGACAAATCTGTGTCGCCTTCAAAAAAATCGAGCGGGGATACAATGGAAATGAGAGAACTCACATTGTATCCGATGACCGGGTCGTTTGAAAAGCATTGGGGTTCGGGCGTGGAGTTGACCTTTCCTCCGGAAGAAGGTCCAGAAATTGAAAATGCTTATCTTCGAGGAGTTTGGGGTGACGAGAGTGCCTGGGTCGAAGCGAGGGCTGGTCTTTTTCATCCGTTTGAAGGTTTCGGCGCATCAGACCGACCAATTAGCATTAGTCGTCCCCTTTTCCAAACAGGCACTGCCAATAAAAATCAAAACACGCTCTATAAACTCTGGGGACAGGATCAAGTCGGAGCTGAGCTTGGTTTGCAGTGGCAAAACACGTCTTTAACCGTCTCGATCCTCAATGGGCTGAATGTCTCGGCTTCGGATGGAAAAGTTGTGGCACATGGCATAACTGCAGATGAGGACAATAGAAAAGATCTTTTGGTTTTCGCGAATCAGATATTGGGTGAGACGACGGGCATCAGCCTTTACTACTCGCGGGGATACGTTTCTCTTCCCGTCGATGTGGCAGGGTTTGCTGCTGACACCGACGCGAGGACTTGGAAAAATACATATCAGAGAGCCGCTGCCTACGGATCTTGGGGATTGGGAAATGCCCTCGGTCTTGCCGGGTACATGATGGGCGATGATAAATCAAGACAGACATCTGGGGATTTGGAGGACTTCAAATCGAAGGGTTATTTTGCCGAACTCGATTACGATTTTAAAGTTTTATCGAGTTTTCTCCGTTGGGATAATTTCGATCCATCGACGACAACGGATGACGATCAAATCGTGGGTTTGACCGTCGGTGTTAACTTCGCGCCGAATGAGTGGATTCATGTTATTCCTGAGTTTCAATACAGGAAAACAGGATCCGATCTCACTCAAACAACTGCCTTGCTTCATGGCGTTGTCATCTATTAAGTTGAACTCATGAAAAGGCGATCATTCTTCAATCTCATTCTTGGCTTCTGTACGACCGCGGTTTCCGCGATCGTTGGTTTGCCTGTGCTTTCTGTTTTCTTCGATCCGGCACGCAAACAAACGGTTCGTAGAGGAGACAAACCACATGAGTTTGAAGCAGTCGAATCGCTGCCCATTGATATTCCCCGGAAACGAGAAATCATTCAAAAAGGGACCGATGCGTGGGATCGTTCCGATCCAAAACCTGTCGGTGCGGTTTGGCTTGTGAGAAGAAAAGGAAACACCGTCGACGCATTCTCAGTTGCGTGCCCTCATCTGGGGTGCGCGACTGGTTTCAATTCCGAAAAGAACGTGTTTTTCTGCCCTTGCCACGATAGTGCGTTTTCATTAGAAGATGGAAAAACAATTTTCGGCCCAGCCCCCCGTGGACTCGATCCTCTTCCTGTGAAAATTGAGGAAGGAAAAATCTTGGTAACCTTCAAAAAGTTTATACAGGGGATCACGTCACGCAAGGAGGCTTGATGCGTTTGCGGGATTGGCTCAATAATCGGACGGGGTATCGAAAACTCCTCGATCATCTTTTGAATGAACCCGTTTTAGGCGGTGCCCGTTGGGCTTACATCTTTGGCAGTGCGCTGGCCATCCTTTTTTGCATACAGATTTTGACAGGAATTGTCTTAGCTTTTTACTACTCCCCGTCGACCAAGGAGGCGTGGGGAAGTGTGTACTATCTCGATCAGGAGATTTTACTTGGTTGGTTCGTCCGAGGACTGCATCACTATAGTTCAAGTGCGATCATTCTTTTGCTCGTGACCCATCTTTTTCAAGTCTTTCTTTACGGAGCCTATCGTCCCCCGCGGGAACTGACATGGTGGAGCGGGATTTTAATGCTTTTTGTCACGCTTGCCTTTTCCCTGACGGGTTATCTTTTACCGTGGGATCAGAAAGGTTTTTGGGCAACAAGTGTTGTGGCAAGCATTGCAGGAACATTTCCCGTCATCGGTCATTTTCTTAGAACAACTCTGCAGGGAGGGAATGATTTTGGAAATTTGACCCTCACACGATTTTTTGGGTTTCATGTTTTTCTTTTACCTGCGTTCTTGACGAGCTTATTTCTTTTTCATTTGTTTTTATTTCGTCGCAATGGTGTCACTCCCCATTGGAAAAGAGATACAAACGAGTTGCATAAAAAGACCGAACCTTTTTGGCCCAAGCAAATTATATATGACATCATCTTTGCGACAGCCCTGGTTTTTGTCCTCAGCCTTTTCGTGATTGTTCAGCATGGCGCCCCGCTTGATGCGCCAGCCGATCCGTCTTCATCTTATTTGGCTCGACCCGAGTGGTATTTCCGGTGGTTGTTTGAACTTTTGAAAATCGTTCCTGGAAAATGGGAAGGGCCTGCCGTTCTAGGATTTTGTTTGTTTACCTTTTTTTTCCTAGCCGCATTACCTCTTGTGGAAAAATCACCCGTTCCCAGTTTTAAGAATCGAAGAGTTCATCTAGTGGTCGCATTTGGCATAGCTGGACTGATTTCTTGGTTAACGCTCTCGTCTTTTATTGCCGACTGGAATGATAAGGGGGTAGCTTTACAAGAGAAACAAGCGCAAACTGAAACGGCCAAAGCTCTTCAACTGGCTAAAGGGGGTATTCCTCCGGGAGGAGCGCTCGATCTTTATTTGAATGATTCTTACGAAACGGGAAAACGATTGTTCATGGAGCACTGCAAAAATTGTCATAAAGCGGGAGGGGAGGAGGAGGGGGAAGGAAGCGCGCCCGATCTTACGAACTTCATGACTCATGAGTGGGTCAAGGGTTTGATTGCCGATCCGACCGATCCGAAGTATTTTGGAAAAACAAAAATCACAGGAATGGATCCCACAGATGTTCCCGACGAGGATCTCGATGCGTTGACGGATTATGTTCTGTCTCTTGGAGGACTTGCCCCTCACTCAAAAAGAGGGGAAACGCTTTTCGAAGACAGCGGGTGCCACACCTGTCATCCGAGAGGGAATGAAGAAGCGTCCGATGGCCCTACACTGGATCAATACGGTTCCAAAACTTGGATGTATCGAGTGATTAAGAATCCCGATCACCCGTTGCTTTACGGAGAACAAAACGAAATGCCGGCCTTTGATGGCAAGCTTTTGGATTCCCAAATTGATGATTTGATCAATTACATTTTTAACAAGAAAAGTCTGGTCGTGTCAGAGCAACTATAATCTTTGAGAAATAGAATTTGTGGAGAGGACCTTTTTTGAAAAAAAGTTCCCCTCCACGCCTCCCCCCAAAAAACTTTAAATGTTGAAGTTTTTTGAATACTATAACGTGGATGAAAGGTAAGTTATGTATCTGAAAAACTGCCGTCTGCCTGGTGTTTTATTTGCGGCCGTCTTTTTTGGTGCGTCCGGACGTTCCTTTGGAAATGATGCGGCCACGGTAAAGCTTTTCGAATCTGAATGCAGCACATGTCATGGCAAGGATGGAAAAGGCAAGACGTCCATGGGTCGGAAAAAAAATGTAGAAGATTGGACCGATGGTGATAGGCTATCCAAGGTGACTGACGATGAGATGAAAGCGATCTTGGAGAAAGGGATCAAAGATAAGGACGGAAACGTCACGATGAAGCCCCCTAAAAAGGTGCAGGCTGGTCAATTTGATGCTCTCATCAAATACTCTCGTTCTCTCAGCAGGGGGAAATGAGTCGGAGCAATGCCTCTCTCCCATGGGATTTCTTGAAGGAACCATCTGCGCAGTTTCCTCCAAACCGCCTCCTTGCCCCAAGCGGCTTACACTTTGGAAGGAAATTCCATGTTTGATTTTGTGCTACTTGCGATTTCAGTAATTGCTGGCGCTGTCGCTGCCATTAGCGGCTTCGGAATTGGAAGCCTGATCACTCCGGTTCTTAGCCTTTCTGTAGGTACGAAATTGGCGGTCGCTTTGGTTTCGATTCCGCATCTTATTGCCACAGCGATCCGATTCCTGATCTTGCGTTCCCATCTCGATAAAAAGCTGCTCGTCGGCTTTGGGCTGATGAGTGCCGTGGGGGGGGTGTCGGGCGCTCTCCTTCATGCTGCTTTTGGAACGCCTGCTTTGACACTTATCTTTGGTCTCATCTTAGTCTTCTCAGGCTTTATGGGATCAACTGGATTTTCTGAGCGGATGAAGTTTCGCGGCGCGGGAGCTTGGATCGCGGGGGGCGTGTCGGGCATCCTCGGGGGAATGGTTGGGAACCAAGGAGGTATACGAGCAGCAGCGCTCCTTGGCTTTCAAGTCTCAAAAGAATCGTTCGTTGCAACAGCAACCGCTATTGGCTTAGTGGTCGATAGCTCGCGCATTCCTGTCTATTTGTGGGCGGATTGGGGTGGAATAACGGACCATCTCAATTGGGTTACGCTTTGCACTGTGGGAGTTGTTGTGGGAACCCTTTTGGGTACCAAACTCTTGAAACGATTAAATGAGCGCGCTTTTAAAAGGATTGTCTCAGGGCTGATCTTTCTTCTCGGTGCCTTTATGACATATCGAGGACTCTTCTCGTGAGAAGATCGTCCCTTTTAGGGCGAAAAGGAAAAGGTTAAACGATGCGCTTATCAAAATTTGTGCTGCTTGTCATGATCCTACATCTCGCATCGTGCAAGGAGGCGGAATCACCTGCACTGAAGCGAGAACGGATAAAAGCAAGAGTTCCCAAACAGCTTGGTCAATTGACTTGCTCGGTGAACCAACTTGCTTTGGCAGAGGAAACGTTCGATGCCGAAGACATAGTCCCCGTGCCTTTAGAAAAATTGACACTTGAGCGGTTTGTACTCACAAAAGAAACTCCCTTCCCTGGCCTGCCGTTCCTTTTCCCTCGTGTTGCCGTCCAGGTAAATGATCCAGCTGGATCTTATGGGAAACTACGCTTTCGCTCCCTGACAGACTCGTCTTTTACGAAAGAGACCGAGGTTCCGTCGAATATTGATATGTGGGTCTACGATTTGCCTCCGGGTAGTTACGAGGTTTCGGTCCTACCGTGCAACAGCCTCGGTTGCCGTGAGGAGGGAGTCAAGAAAAGCAATCTTCTTCAGGCGTCGAATACATATCCCGAATACGAGATCTTCCAAAGCAAACTCAATGAGTGCCTGGTGATGCAGGAACGCCTTAGAAAGGCCGGATACGATGTCGTTGAGGAAGCCAAACAGATCGAAATTCTGCTCGCAGGTGTCTCTCCAGGAACTTCGGAAACAGGACAAGCAGGGGAGCCAAGCTCATGTGCGCCGGGACAGGAAGACGTAGCAGAGCACGGCCGCTCCCACATGCGCAACCTCCAACGCTGGGGAGGTGCCAACGTAGCAGCCATCCTCTCGGACCCCGATGTTTCAAAGGAGCTTGAAGAAAACGTTAAGAAGGAAAGCTCCCCTGTTAAGGAAACTAAAGAACCCGAGCAGCAGCCCACGGGAGACAGCTTTGCGAAGAAGTTTTACTTTGCCCTTGGCGTTTCTTCCCTAACGGCTGGTGCTTTGACTTTCGCCGTCTACACCTTTCGCGCCAAAGCTTGGGAGAATCTAATCGGAGGAGCACAGAGAAGCGTTGCGAATATTCAACAAGCGTTGTTCGACGCTGGGTATAACGCGGAAAAAGCAGTAGCTGCTGTGGGTCAAATGGCTCTGCCAGAACCCATGAGGGCTAGCCTGTTAAGAAATTTTGAAAATCCGGGGGTAAAGGATGCCTTCAATTCAAAGGCAGGTGGTAGAATCAAAAACCTCACGTCCCTACCACCAAATATCTCGCAGAGAGTTGTTGCTGAAGTGGATACTTTCCAGGCCTTTGAAACTCAAAGGCTCGCCAATCAGCAGAGTTTTAAACGAGGAGCCATATTAGGAGCAGCTTTCATCGCAGCCGGGGTCACCTCGCTGCTCATCTCTCATTCTCTGCCTTTGGTGACGGGGTCTGTGAATCCCCTGAATGAGGCGGAGCGCATTATAGATGAAGCCTTCCAAACGCAGCGTGCCTTCAGGAAGTGCTCCTTAGAGCTTAACAGTCTGTATCAGGCTGCTGTGAAGCTGTAATGGGTAAGCCACTTGGGGCAAGGAGGTGGTTTGGAGGAAACTGCGCAGCTGGTTCCTCCAAGAAATGCCTTGGGGGAGCGACCCTTCGCTTTGCTCAGGGCAGGCTTTTCCCTCGCCCCCCCAAACCCCCCTCTCCCTATTTGCCCCAAGTGGCTTACGCATTACCTCTCGTCCTCCAACAGTTCATGGGGGAAGAGTGGTCCCCCATAGACAAAACCAGTGAAGACTTGCAGAAGTTTCGCACCAGCATCGAACTTTTCCCGAGCATGCTCGGCGTTCAGAATCCCCCCGCATCCGATCAACACAAGCCTGTCGCCCCCAAACGACGCAAGTTCCCGCAGAAGGTGCGTGCTTCTTGCGAAGAGGGGAGACCCGGAAATGCCACCCGACCCGAGTGTTTCCACCGCAGGGCATAGGGACGAGTCCGTCGAAGTGTTCCCGAGAATAAGACCGTCCAGCTGAAAGTGTAAAGCTATGTGAGCTGCCGTCCTGGCTTCGTCCTCGCATAGATCAGAACTGAGTTTGAGCAAGAGAGGAACGGGAGTTTTACGATGGAGGTTCTCTTGAAGGAGGGGTTCCAAGAGTTTCGACAATGCGTCTGGGTGCTGCAAACCCCTAAGTCCAGGTGTGTTGGGACTTGATACGTTAATGACAACATAGTCTGCAACGTCGGCAATGATTTTGAAAGTTCTGAGGTAATCCGCTGGCGCTTCTTCCAGAGAAACAGACCTGGATTTGCCGATATTGACCCCTACAGGTATGGCGATCTTTTTCTCAACTCTCTGTTTCCCCATTCGTTCAGCGATGCGTTGCGCGCCATCATTATTGAAGCCCATGCGATTAAAAAGTGCGCGGTCTTTGACAAGGCGGAAAAGGCGCGGGCGAGGGTTTCCCTCCTGCGCGTGAAACGTCACGGTGCCGACTTCTACAAACCCAAAACCCAGCGATTGCCACGTTGCCAGACAGTGCGCGTTTTTGTCAAAGCCTGCCGCAAGACCTATGGGGTTGGGAAAATCCAGACCGAAATGTTTCTGCGGATGGCAAAAATAGGGAGTTTGGGAAGCGTACTTTTCCGAAAATTTTAGGAAGCTTATCGCTTTTTCATGAACCCACTCCGGATCACACTGAAACAAGAGGGGGCGCAGGGCGGGCCAAATTGCTTGAATGCTTGAAAAAGGATTCATCGCTCTCCCTTGTCCGCTTGCAAGGAATTTCTTGGAGGAACCAGCTGCGCAGTTTCCTCCAAACCACCTCCTTGCTCCCAAGCCTTGCTCCCAAGGGGCAAGTGGGGTACAACGCTTCCGGACTTCTGGAGGACTTGATCAATGCGACAGGTACCACGTTACGCCATTATTGGCGACGGAAGGATCGCCAGACATTTTACCTTTTACTTCCGACTGAAAAACATTCCCTACATGCAGTGGGCACGCAAGGGGAAATTTCACGATCTAAAGAGCGTGATTGAGCAGGCCACTCACGTGTTGCTGCTTATTTCGGACAGCGCTGTTGACTCTTTCATTGCCAATAACTCTGAGATTAGGCGTAAAGTTGCCGTCCACTTCTCAGGCTCACTTCTCTGCCCTTACGCATTCACGGCCCATCCCTTGCAGACATTTGCACACGATCTTTATGATCTAGCGAGTTATGAGCGTATCCCTTTTGTGATTGAAGAGGAGGGTCCTGAGTTTAGTGAACTGCTGCCTTTTCTGCCAAACCCACATTACAGGATCAGACGAGCAGCGAAAGCCTTCTACCACAGCTTATGCGTGATGGCGAATAACTTCACCACGATCCTTTGGCATAAGTTTTTTGAGAGTTTGAAAGAGTTAAACATTCCTCGGGAAGCTGCCGAACCTTTCCTCGAACGTACCTTTCTCAACCTTCTGCAAAATCCATCACACGCTCTGACGGGACCATTTGCACGTAAGGATTGGCCGACCCTGCAACGCGATTTGAATGCGTTAAAAGGAGACCCATTTTACGGAATCTTCCGAGAATTTATCAAAGCACAAATGAACGACGAATGGGAGGATGATGTCCATGAACAGTTTGAAGATAAGGGAAAACAAGGGTCGGAAACCGATTTCCATGGTAACTTGCTATGATTTTTCCATGGCAAGGATCCTAGCGGAAACGTCGGTGGACTGTCTTCTTGTTGGGGATAGCGCAGCCATGGTCATGCACGGATACTCCGACACAATCCATGCCACGATGTCAATCATGGCTCTTCATACGAAGGCTGTCGCGAAAGGCGCACCGGATAAATTCCTGATTGCTGACATGCCGTTTCTCAGCTACAGGAAGGAACTTTCCGACACGATGGACAACGTGGACGTCCTCATGAAGGCTGGTGCGCACGCCGTTAAACTGGAAGGAGCGGAGGGTAACCTTGAAACGATCCGCACACTCGTTCAATCAGGTGTACCTGTTATGGGCCATTTAGGATTGACACCGCAGTCTGTCCACGTACTCGGCGGTTATAAAGTTCAGGGACGGACGGAACAGGGGCGCCAGGCTCTTATGAAACATGCCGCTGAATTGGAACAATCGGGTTGCTTCGCTATAGTCCTTGAGTGTATTCCCAGTGCCCTGGCGGGGGAAATTACGAGAGGCGTTTCGATCCCCACCATAGGCATTGGGTCGGGACCCGATACAGATGGCCAGGTACTTGTCTTGCAGGATTTGTTGGGAATGCAGAAGGGTTTGAAATTGAAGTTCGTGAAAACATATGTCGATGGGCATTCCGTCATTAAAGATGCCGTTGAGCAGTATTGTCAGGAAGTTGTGGGGAGGGCCTTTCCGGTTCCCAATGATCACACGTTTCAGTGAGAGGAACAAGATGGATATAGTTAGAACACTCGATGACTGGAGCAAACGTAGATCGAAAATAAGCGAGGGGACACTGGGATTTGTGCCAAGCTTAGGAGGACTGCACGGGGGGCACGCGATGCTTCTTAGACGCTCCGTCGAAGAGAATGACAGTACGGTGCTGAGTATCTTCCTAAACAGGACGCAGTTTAACGAAGTGCAGGATTTGCAGAACTATCCAAGTGTAGAGGCGGCTGATTTAGCAGTCGCCGAACAGTGTGGGGTTGATGTCGTCTTTTTGCCTTCCCATGAGGACATATATCCTGACAACTATACGTTTCGTGTTGTGTCCGAACATCCTCTCAGTAAGGTGATGGAAGGTGTGTTTCGCCCGGGACATTTTGAGGGAGTGTTGACGGTTGTCTTAAAGCTCCTCCTTATCGTGAAAGCTACCCGAGCGTACTTTGGGGAAAAGGATTATCAGCAGTTGGTCCTTGTCAGGGAAATGGCTAAGGCTTTCTTTCTCGAAACGGAGATTGTTCCATGTCCGACCGTGCGTGATGAACGAGGTCTGCCACTAAGTTCTCGGCACAATCGCCTGACGCAGGAGGAGCTTCGCATCGGTCAGGAATTTGCCGAAGTCCTTCAAACTCATCAGTTCGTGGCGGACATCGAGAGGGAGTTGGTAAAAAAAGCCATCGCTTTTGATTACGTGGAAGAAAAGGAAAACCGACTTTTTGCCGCTGCCAGGATCGGAGGGGTCAGGCTGATTGATAACGTCCCAGCCACTTGGGGCAAATAGGGAGAGGGGGGTTTGGGGGGGCGAGTGAAGCGTCGCCTCCCCCAAGGGATTTCTTGGAGGAAACAGCTGCGCCGTTTCCTCCAAACCACCCCCTTGCCCCCAGTGGCTTACGCATTACGAGGATCCGTATGATACTTTGCCTTGATATTGGAAACACTCACATTTTCGGTGGGTTTTTCTCAGACGATCAGCTTAAGTTAAGCTTTCGTTATCCCACACAGAATGCTTGTAGCTCCGATCAGTTTGGTTTGTTTGTAAAATCGTTTCTCAGGGAGCATGAAACTGACCCAGGTTGCGTGAAGGCTGTCATTCTGGGGTCGGTCGTTCCTTCACTCGACTACTCGATAAGCTCCGCCTGCGTGAAGTATTTCGGAATCACACCATTGGTACTGCGTTTGGGAGTTAGGACTGGCTTAAAGGCAAAGGTAAAGGAACCTGCGACGGTGGGCGCTGACCGCATTGCTACGGCAGTGGGAGCATCAGAGTTGTTTCCCCACCAGGATCTTATCATCTGTGATTTTGGAACAGCAACAACGGTAGGAGCGGTTTCAAAGGACAAGGAGTTCCTCGGAGGCGTCATCATGCCCGGAATACGGATTTCCATGGAAGCCCTTTCCAGTGCCACCGCAAAACTTGCCCCCGTTGAGATTCTGAAACCAGCATTCGCTCTTGGGAAAACGACCGAGTCCAATATCCAGGCTGGTCTTTATTTCGGGCAACTTGCTGCGGCTCGTGAGGTCATTGCGCGGTTGAAGGAAGAAGCTCACTTTGCCTCTGATACAAAAGTCATCGGGACAGGTGGTTATGCTCACCTATTTGAGGACGAGCACTTGTTTTCTGACAATGTCCCTAACCTTGTTCTCTTTGGCTTACTCGCAATCCTCAAGAAAAACTTATGACAAAGGTTCTACTCGCAGTTTCGGGGAGTGTGGCAGCGTATAAGGCTGTTGAACTTGCGCGCCTTCTCGTTAAAGCAGGGTGCTCGGTGCGCACAGTCATGACGGAACATGCGCAACAATTTGTCCACCCCAACTCCTTTGCAGCAGTAACCGGTCAGAGTGTCTACAGCGAACTGTTCGACAAAGACCAGCCCATGGTACACATCCAGCTTGCCAAGTGGGCTGACAAGGTGGTCATAGCACCTGCTTCCGCTTCTCTGATAGGACGGCTGGCGAATGGGTTATGTTCCGACCTGCTCACAAGCATCTGTCTGGCAAGTCGTGCCAAAATGTTCATCGCCCCTGCTATGAATCAATATATGTGGGAACATTCTCTCCTTCAGAACAACGTAGAGACCTTAAAACAGGCTGCTTACTATTTCCTCGGACCGGTAGAAGGGATACAGGCCTGCGGCGATCAAGGTTTTGGCCGGATGATGGAGCCAGACGCGATTTGCCAAGCTGTAACCGTGACGCCTTCATTTGCAGGAAGGACCGTTCTCATCACAGCAGGACCGACACGAGAAGCAATCGACCCGATACGTTTCCTCAGCAACCATAGTTCTGGAAAGATGGGCTATGCCCTTGCGGAAGCCTTTCGTGAGAAAGGAGCGAGCGTCATACTAATCAGCGGCCCTACCACCTTAGCTGTTCCGAAACTTGCTGAGTTCGTTCCGGTCCAAAGTGCCGAGGAAATGCTGGAGGAAGTTTTAAAACGTGTCGACCGTTCCCAGGTCTTCATCTCATCGGCCGCAGTCTCAGACTACAGAGTGAAGGAACTTAGCGAGAGGAAAATAAAAAAGAGTTCGGAGGAACTTACCCTTACACTCAAACGAAACCCAGACATTCTTACAATCGTTTCAAAACGACAAGCTCACCCGTTTCTCGTCGGATTCGCGGCAGAAACCGATAACCTCGCGATTAACGCCAAAGCCAAGCTCAGAGACAAGAACCTGGATATGATCGTCGCCAACCGGATCGGCTCAGATTTTTCTCCCTTTCACTCCGAGTTCAACGAGGTCCTGGTCATAAAACGCAATGGGGAGGAAAGCTCCCTCCCTCTTCAAAAAAAGTGCGAAATTGCAGATAAAATTGCCGACATAATCGCTTCCTCACTAAATTCTTAATTTTCATAAGCTATTGGTATAACTGACAAAACTTGGGAGGATAAGCTATGCACCTGTTGAAGAGGATCGTATGTCTGTCGATGTTTGTTAGTTTGTCCTTGCCGATCCTTGCTCTCACGAAACAGGAACTGGATCAGAAATATCCTAGGACAGCGTTTCATTCCCAATTCGGGTCCTTTTCTGGGGAAGTGCAGACATTTTTACAATAAGGACTTGTGCAGGAGGCAATTTGGCTTCTGGAAGATGCGGGCAATGAACAAGATGCGAGGTCATTGAAACAGGCGCTCTTTTCGATGATGACCCAGGCTACCATCGCTGATGACGGGGTGATTGAGCTAGGAGGAGGTAGAACCGTCACGAAGCTGGTTTATTTTGACAGCGGCATCAAGGGAGTTTTCAAACCTGCCATCTCGCATCCCTCAGAATGTTACAGGTGCGAAATTGCAGCGTACATCATTGATCAATTGGGTAAGTTTGCCCTAGTGCCCATGACAGTCGAGAAAAAAATAGGGGGCAAAATCGGATCGCTTCAATATTTCGTGGAAGGCGCGCGCGATGTCAACAAAGAGCCTAACTATCAAAAAAGTTTCAATCTGAGTGCTTTTGATTACATCATCCGTAATATGGACCGCACGGCTAAAAATGTACTGATTGCCAACGAGCGTGAGGTAGCCATTGATCATGGCAATGCTCTACGATTGGACGCCTGGGTCACTCTTCTTCGCTCAGGTGACAAGGCTAGAAATTTGTTCGGTATCAGTACATATCCGCTGCGCCAGGCGATGACTTTCCCCAGGGTTCATCCTGAGTTGTTTCGAGCGAGTCCTAGAATTGTCGAGGCATTGAGGCGGGTTGATCATGAAATGCTCGAGAAGCATCTTTCGAATTTACTGCCTGGAGTTATGATTAAAAAAGTTTCTGAGAAAATAGCGAAGCTGCTTCAGATTTTGGATTCCCAACCTCAATAGCAAATGTACTTGCGGTAATTGGGGGAGCGACGGTTCCCTCGCCCCCCCAAACCCCCCTCTCCCTTTTTGCCACAAGTACTTGCGAGGAAAAGGTGTTGCTCATCTCCCACCTTTTCCCTAAACTCTTCCTCCCAAAGAATGAGCTTTCTTCTAGCAGGTTTTCCATGCTTTCATCTTTGGGTTCAGAATCTCCTTCCCTCTTGAAATCATTTGCTTTTGCGTTTCCCAAACATTCTTCCTTTGAGCCGTTCGGTCGACGTTTGCGCAAGTCAGCCGAGCAGAGTTTAGGTATTTTGACAGGCGAGTTACTTAAATGTCCCGTTTTTGAATTTGTGAATCATTCCTTGTCAATTGAGGAGTGCGGCTTTGTTAGAGAGGCTTTGCTTGATCCTATACTTTACGAAGTTTCCTTCACACAGATGCGGCATTCAAAGTTCCTCTCTTCAATCATGGTCTCAAAAAAGCACGGTGTGACGGACGACGAAGGTCTAACTGCCGAGAAAGTGTTCGCCGACCGTTTTTCGATTTCATCGCCACAGATCCGTACGCATGACCTTTACCTGGTCGAAAATAGGCTGACAGAAGAGCAGTGGAGGAAACTTGCGACAACGCTTCTGGGAAATCCTCTGATTCACGACTTTTCTTTTGAAACAGCGGACGGTTTGCAGTGGGAAGCGAGAAGGGCGTTTGTCCCAACCGTTCCTCTTGGGCTGAACATTTACGCTGTGTCTCTTGATACGGATGAGGCCCTGCTGGAACTGTCTCGCACCCGACACTTTGCATTAAATCTGGAGGAGATGCGCGCCATTCGTGCATACTTCCAACGAGACGATGTGCAGCAACACAGGAAGGCGAAAGGGTTATCGCAGCCGACTGATTGCGAATGGGAAATCTTCGCACAGACCTGGTCGGAACATTGCAAGCATAAGGAATTCAACGCCGAGATTCATTTCACCGACTTAGACACGGGAGAGTCACGGACGATTGACTCACTTTTTCGGTCGAAGATTAAAAAATCTACAGACATTGTGGACCAAAGGTTCCGCGAGAAGGGCCGATCGTTTTTGGTGAAAGCCTTCAACGACAATGCGGGCATTGTCCGTCTTCCTTTTAGAGGGGAACCCAACCTTGTTTGGAAAGTTGAAACCCACAACACACCTTCGGCGCTTGATCCTTACAGTGGGGCCATCACGGGGATACTTGGAGTGAATCGAGACGCTATGGGAACGGGCGTAGGAGGGGGGCGCCTGCTCTTTAACACGAACGTTCTCTGTTTCGGCCCGCCAAGCTATGCGAGACCTCTTCAAGCGGGGCAGAAGCATCCGCGCTTTGTCGAGGAAGGTGTCGTCGCGGGAATCCGAGATGGTGGGAACAAAATGGGGGTCCCGACCGTTAACGGCTCGGTGGTCTATGATGAGCGTTACGCTGGAAAGCCTCTCGTATTTTGTGGAACGGCTGCTCTCATGCCTGCAAGGGTGGGCACACGACTGAGTTGGGAAAAACCTATACTTGCTGGTGACTGTATCGTCATGGCAGGTGGCAAAGTTGGTAAGGACGGTATCCACGGCGCCACTCTGTCCTCAACCGAAGCCCATGCGGGAACCCCTCAAACGATCGTGCAAGTTGGCAGTCCTGTGACGCAAAAGTTCCTGGCTGATTTCCTTGAAGAAGCTGTACGTCGGTCCTGGGTCAAGTGTTGTACGGACAATGGAGCGGGGGGCTTATCATCTTCCATTGGTGAACTTGCAGAGATATCGGGCGGCGCTGTCGTTCATCTTGAGACTGTCCCCCTGAAATATTCCGGCCTGGCACCGTGGGAAATTTTCCTCTCTGAATCTCAGGAACGCATGACAATTGTATGCGAAAGCAAAGACGCCGAGAATTTACGCCAACTTGCCAAAGATCGCGAGGTCGACTGTACGGTAATAGGGACGTTTACCGACACAGGCTTCCTTGATGTGCGGTTGGGAAGAGAGCAGCTAGCCTATCTGTCTCTCGACTTCCTTCACAACGGGGTCCCTCGGAAAGTTCTCGAAGCGGAAGGAAAACAAGCAATCTTGCACGAACCCGCTTTGCCCGCTTTTGAGTCTTTCAGCCCGCTTCTGCTTGCACTGCTGGGAAGTGACAATATCCGTTCACGTCGCCACATTGTGAGTCAATATGATCATGAGGTGAAAGGTAGGTCTATTGTTAAACCCCTCATGGGTTTCGACCAGAGTGCTCCCCAGGATGCGGCGGTAGTCAGACTGGACTTTGAAACGTATCATGGCCTAGCCATCTCCAACGGGATCATCCCGCGCTATGGCGATCTGGATCCTTACCATATGTCGGCAGGGTCGTTCGATGAAGCCGTCCGTCAGATCGTTTCTGTAGGAGGAAAACTTCCCGACCCCGATGATCCTACAACGTCTGTCTGGACCGTGAACGACAATTTTTGCCTTCCCAATGTGGTCTACGACCCTGAGGCCAACCCAGACGGCAAATTGAAGTTGGGCAAACTGGTGCGCATGTGTGATGCCCTCTTCGATATGGCAACGTTTTTCAATATTCCCATGACGTCGGGAAAAGACAGCATGAAAAACGATTTCGGCAGCGGGAACCAGAAAATCTCAGTTCCTCCCACTGTTCTCTATTCGATGATTGCAAGTATAGAAGATGTCCGTCTTACGGTGACGTCTGAATGGAAGGATGCGGGCGATCTCGTTTATCTCGTCGGTCGTACGTATGACGAGTTAGGCGGCTCTGAAGTCTACAAACTGTTCAATGAGAAAGGTGCCCATGTCCCGCTCGTTCGCATGGCAGATGCGAAGCGTGTCTATCAGAAAATGAGTCGAGCAAGTTCCGCGCGACTTTTGCAATCCAGTCATGATCTCTCCGACGGAGGATTGCTTCTTGCCTTAGCGGAAGCCTCGATAGGAAGTGGAATTGGTCTCCGGTGTGAGTTACCCCAGACAGGCCTGTCACCGTTTACCTTCCTCTTTGCGGAAAGTCACTCGCGTTTTGCTGTTTCCGTAAAAAAGAGAGACAGAGACAGGTTCGTGTCTATTATGGGTTCCGACGCTCTTCTTTTAGGGGAACTTGAGGACGAGCCAAAATTTTGTGTCGTGCAATCGTCACAGGTTCTCGTCCATTGCACAGTCGAAGAGATGAAGCAAGCTTGGGGAGGGGAGCTATGCTAACGCGTAAGCCGCTCGGGGCAAAAAGGGAGACGGGGTTTGCGGGGGTGAGTGAAGCGTCGCCTCCCCCAAGGGATTTCTTGGAGGAACCAGCTGCGCAGTTTCCTCCAAACCACCTCCTTGCCCCAAATGCCTTACGGGTTACCGGGTTTCCTCCAAACCACCTCCTTGCCCCAAAGGTGCTTGTCTTGTGCGGTCTGGGTATGAACTGTGAGGAAGAAACTTATGCGGCCTACAAGTTGTGTGGTACACGCCCCCGTCTCGTTCACGTGAATGAGTGGTTTGCAGGAAAGGTGAGTCTCGATGACTTTCAACTGGTCCATTTCACGGGAGGCTTTTCCTTTGGGGACCATTTGGGGGCAGGGAAGGTTTTGGCAAATCGCATCCGCTTCAAACCCACAGCGACAGGAAAACCGCTGATCCATGAGCTGGAGGAATTTTTGGCTAGCGGAGGTTTCGTGTTCGGTGTCTGCAATGGCTTCCAAACTCTTACTGCCTTAGGACTCCTCCCTGGGATCGAAGACGGGCAAAGCGTTAGCCTGGCTCCCAATATAGACGGTAACTTTCAAGACAGGTGGGTTAGCTGCCAGATCGACCCCGAAAGCCCCCTCAGTTACCTTGGCGCTGGTGAAACTTTATCCCTCCCGATTCGTCACGGGGAAGGGCGCCTGGTTGTGAAAAATGATGCTGTTGAAACACTCATGGTCTCGAAAAAACTAATGGGGATCCGCTACCTGCACAATCCAAACGGCTCTGCGTTTAACTGTGCAGGACTATGCAATGAAACCGGGCGCGTCGTCGGGATGATGCCGCACCCGGAAGCGTTTCTCTCACCTTTCAATCATCCTGAGTGGTCGCGCAAAGGGTCTGAAGCTCCGCGAGCCGATGGACTGTTTCTTCTCCAAAATTTAGTGAACTATGTCTCTCACAATCGTTAAGGGGTACCCGTGGATATTCCGATTAAAAAAGCCCTCATCACTTGCTACGACAAGTCTCAATTGCGGAACCTTGTTTCTTGCCTGCATAAACACGGCTGCGAGATCGTCTCTACGGGAGGGACGAAACGGGCTATTCAGGAGTGGGGCATCCCGGTCACAGATATAGCGAGCCTCACGAAACAAGCGGAGGCTTTTGGCGGGCGCGTCAAAACACTTTCGTTTTCTATTGCAGCATCACTCTTATTTGATCGCGAAAGAGACAGGAAGGAAGCCGAGGACTTGGGGGTAGATCCCATCGACTTGCTTGTTTGCAATTTCTATCCCTTTGAGAACGCTGTTTTTGGGAAGGACGATCCTTCTTTTGTAGAATGGATTGATATTGGTGGGCCAACGATGGTGCGAGCCGCTGCCAAGAACTTCAAATATGTGGGCGTCGTCTGCCGTCCTGATAGGTATGGAAGCCTTGTTGCTGAGTTAGAAAGAAACGGTGGAAGCTTGTCTGCTCGTACGCGAAAGTCTCTCATGGCCGAAGCTTTTCAAACTGTGGCAGACTACGATTCCCAGATTTCAACAGGCATAGATCAGTGGCGCGAGTGCCCGACCCTTCGCCTCTCCTATAAACATTCACAAAACCTTCGATACGGGGAGAATGCTCATCAGCAAGGTGCTTTCTTCCGTGAGACTGATAGAAGTTTTCATAACATTCAGGTCTTGCAGGGCAAAGAACTTTCCTACAACAACGTTCTCGACATACAGGCGGCTTTTGATTCCATCCGTGATTTGAAGCGCCAAGCTTGTTGTGTGATCAAGCACAATACGCCTTGTGGCATTGCGGAAGGAGATCAACAAAGGATGGTGCTCGAACGTGCCTGGGCGGGCGACTCGACGTCAGCTTTCGGTTCGATTGTCGTCTTTAACTCCGAGCTTATGCGGGAGACGGTTGATTTTTTAGGTTTTGAGGGCGGAGCAAAGAAGTTTGTTGAGATCATCCTTGCACCGAGTTTTAGCCCCCAGACCTTGGACTACCTGAGTTCGCAGAAGAACTTGCGAGTCATCACGTATGACTCACATGCGAAACGATCACAGCACGAGTTCCGCTTCGTCGACGGAGGAGTGCTTGTGCAGGACCGAGATGAGATGCTTTACGAACGGATGGACTGGGTTAGTGCTGGGACAGGAGATGTTTCAACAGAACTCGTGCAGTTCGGGTTGAAAGCCATCCGGCCCCTTCGTTCCAACGCCATTGCCATCGTGCGGCAACAAGGTGATCGTACCTTGCAATTGCTCGGAATGGGGTGTGGGCAGCCTAATAGGGTCGTGGCTGTTGAGCTTGCCCTACGGAAAGCTTCAGAAAATTTGCGCGCTGAATTTTCTGGCCATACACACGAACAGGATGCTTACGTGAGGTGGAACCTAGGGCAGGCACTTCTGGTTTCTGAAGCGTTCTTCCCCTTTCCTGACAATATTGACATTTGCGCCCAGCATGGGATTAAGACTATCGTTCAGCCCGGTGGTTCCATTCGTGATCGAGATGTGATGGCAGCATGCGATAAGCACGGGATAGCGATGATGTTCACTGGACTCAGACATTTTAGGCACTGATAGATGGAAAAAGAATTTGCGGAGAGGACCTTTTTTGAAAAAAAGTTCCCCTCCACACCTCCCCCCAAAAAACTTTAGATATTGAAGTTTTTGAAAAGGGGCTTGGGGAAAGAACTTTTTTCAAAAAGTTTTTCTCCAAATTGACTATCTTGAACACTATAGAGGGAAAACAATAATGCTTTTCTATTTTGAAACACCGCAGTTGATGAAGGTGCACAGTGGCAAAGTTAGGGAAAGTTTTCGGGTCAACGATCGGTATCGGATTTTGGTCGCTACCGACCGTTTGTCTTGTTTTGACGAAGTTCTTCCCACGTCGTTTGCAGGAAAAGGCGTGGTGTTGACGCAGATGGCGGCCGAGTGGTTTGAAAGGACGAAGCATCTCGTTGCGAGTCATTTTGTGAAAACCGTAGCACCCAATGTTTGTTTGGTCAGGGAGGCGAAGCCTATTCCTGTCGAAATGATTGTGCGTCAATATTTGACGGGATCGCTTTGGCGGAAATACGAGAAGGGCGAGCGGGAGATGAGCGGTGTAAGGCTGCCGGACGGGATGGTGAAAAACCAACGATTCCCGAGGCCGATACTGACACCGACAACGAAGGAAACGTCGGACCGCCCTATTTCTCCTGAGGAGCTTGTTAAGGTAGGGTGGGTGGATCGTCAGACCTATGGCGAAATGGAAGAAGCTGCCCTGAAGGTCTTTCGGTTTGGTCAAGAATATTGTGAGAGTCGAGGACTTAGCTTAGTCGACACCAAATATGAGTTCGGTTGGATTGACGGGAAGCTTGCTCTTATTGACGAACTTCACACACCCGATTCGTCCCGCTTCTGGCCTTGGCGCGGCGAGCGATCATCCTCCGACGAGCTTCCGTACTTGGATAAGGAATTCATACGGCAGTGGCTTCTGTCGCATCCTGAGGCAGGGAACAAGCTAGCTCCCGACGTTTGTGCAGAGGCTAAACGGCGGTATGAACTTGTTTTGTGTCAGCTCTTCGATAGGCAGGTAAGCGAAGAATCCGAGGAAGATCTTAGCACGCGCACCTATCGTTCCCTTGTGGCCCATCGCCTTATCAAACCTGCGTATATCGCGATTGTGATGGGGTCTCGGTCTGACTTAGCATTTGCTGAGAGCATACGCGAGCGTCTGGCTCCCTACGATGTCATGGTTGATATGAGGGTAGTCTCCGCGCATAAGAATGGTGAGTGTATCGAGAAACTAGCGCAAGAGTACAACCACTCGATCGAACCTGGGTGTGTGATTGCTGTAGCAGGTCGGTCGAATGGTTTGGGGGGAGCTTTGGCTGCCAACTTGAATATTCCCGTGATCAACTGCCCTCCGTTTAAGGATGCACAAGATTTGCAGATGAACATCAATTCGTCGCTCATGATGCCGTCCCACGCCCCTGCGCTGACCGCTGTTTTTCTGGAGCAGGCAGTGTCTGCTGCCTTACGTGTGTTGAATGTACCGTCCTTGCGAAGAAGGATGATTGAGGAAATCAAGATGATGAAGCAAACTCTGAAAGATGACGACGCCAGCGTCAGAGCTTCCTTTCGCAAGGACAGCTTTGAAATTGTGGGGGGTGCTAAATGAGGATCGCTGTCATCGGTTCGGGAGCACGGGAGCACGCGATTTCCTGGGGCTTTAGCAGAGAAGGGCATGAAGTCTGGACCCTTCCAGGGAATGGTGGGTGCCGGCGCTCGGTTCCCATAAAAAGCGACCAGTTTGATCAGATTGATAAGTTTTGTCGTGCGAACCGTGTGGATCTGATCGTAGTCGGACCTGAGAAACCTTTGGCGTTGGGAATTCAAGACGAACTTGCAAAACACGGACATCGCGTGTTTGGACCCTCGAAGAGAGCGTCCGTACTTGAAAGTTCCAAGATCTGGGCGAAGGAATTCATGATCCGAAATGGAATTCAGACGCCTCCTTTTTGGATAGCGAAAGATATGAGGAACGCAAAGGAGTGGGCCTCACAGCTGAACGGGGATTGTGTGTTGAAATGGGATGGGCTGGCAGCGGGAAAGGGTGTAGCCGTCTGTAGCGGAAGGAGCGAGGCAGAAGAGTTTGTGGGAAAATACTCCAGACAGTTTGGTTCCGAACATTTCGTGATTGAGAAAAAACTCGAAGGTCGGGAGCTGTCACTCTTCGCGTTAACCGATGGGCGGGAATTTGTGTTACTCCCAGCGGTTCAGGATTACAAGCGCGTTTACGATGGTGACCAGGGCCCCAACACGGGAGGAATGGGTGCGGTAAGTTGTGAACAATTGCTTGATGCACCCATGAAGGAGAAAATTCTGAGAAAAATCGTGAGACCCACCATTCGTGGATTGCAAAAGGAAGCAATCGACTACATGGGCTTTCTTTTCTTCGGGTTGATGCTGACCGACGGAGAACCTTACCTGCTGGAATACAATGTACGCTTGGGCGATCCAGAGGCCTCACTTGTCGTCCCCATGTTGAAGACCCCCCTAGCGGAGTTGATCACCGCTTGTCTTGAGCATCGTCTGGGAACGCAAAGTGTCAAGTGGCATGAGGAGCCTTTTGTAAACATAGTGTTGGTGTCGGGCGGGTATCCCGGTGAGTACCGCACAGGATTTCCCATTGCCGGCTTGGAGGTTTCTGAAAAGGATCTAGTGATTTTCCACGCAGGTACAGAAAAACGAGATCTCGATGTTGTGACAAAAGGAGGACGTGTTCTCAACGTCGTGGCAAGTGGACCTAGCTTGGAGGCAGCGAGACGGAAGGCTTACCAACAATGCCGGCGCATCCAGTTTAGCGAAATGTATTACCGCAAAGACATCGGTGTCCTTACGACGGGAGGCGGACATTGACCCTCCCAGGCAGGGTGAGAAAACGAATTGCCGTCCTGATTTCAGGAAGAGGCAGTAACATGTTGCGCATAGTGGAGGAAGCACAAACAGGAATTTTGAAGAACTCGTGCGAAGTTTGTGCAGTGATTGCCAACAACGAGCAGGCTGGTGGGCTGGCTCTCGCACGAGACATGCAGGTTCCTACTTTCGTGGTCCCGTCAAGGGGACAGCCCCAGGAAGTTTTTGAGAACGACCTCTTGCAGGTGTTGAAAAGTTTAGATGTTGACTACCTTGTTCTGGCAGGTTTCATGAAGATCCTGTCCGGATCCTTCGTTTCGCACTATAAGCGACGTATCGTCAACATCCACCCCGCGGATACGAGACAGCACAAAGGTCTTTACGCCTATCAATGGGCTTTTGAGCGAAAACTTCCCAGCACAAAGATTACCGTGCATTACGTCGATGACGGAGTGGATACAGGCGAGATCATTGCACAGACCGATCTTGATTTAAAAGGTGCCGCGAGTTTGGGTGAGGTAGAGGAACGAGGGATAGCAGTCGAACATCAATTTTATAGCAAAGTTTTGCGGTCAGTGTTTTCAACTCAAGAGGGGGACTAGGCAATGTGTGGCATCTTGGGACTCTATGCTCCTTACAATGTTTACGACGAACTTCTTTTTGGAATGAACACTCTTCAACATCGTGGACAGGACAATGCTGGCATGGTGATTTGGGGCGAGACACTCTATTTGAAAAAAGGGAAAGGGCTGGCGAACGTCATTTTTCAGGATGAGACATCTGTGGAAGGGAAGATGGGCTTAGGGCACATTCGCTACGCGACGCAAGGGGACACGTCCCTGGAAAATGCACAGCCTTTCGCCGTCAATAAGCCGTTTGGGTTGGCGATGATTCACAACGGCAATGTCACGAATTTTGAGGAGCTGCGAAAATTTCTCAGCGTCAGTCATGGGCGAGTGATTCGGTCCTCAAACGATATTGAATTGATCCTCCAAGCTTTTACACTTTTTCTCGAAAGGTCGACGAGTCTCGGCCCTGACGCACTCTTCGCTGCTGTCGAACAGACCCAGGCACTGGTGCAAGGAGCTTTTGCGACCATCGCTCTGTTAGCGGGTCGGGGGATTCTCGCCTTTAACGACCCCTACGGCATAAGGCCACTCTGTTTAGGGAAGAAACAGAACGAAAAGGGCGAGACAAGCTATATGTTTACTTCAGAGACAACGACGTTGGACTATCTGGGTTATGAAAAGGTACGTCACCTAGACGGTGGAGAGGCTGTTTACATTGACGAGGCACGACAGATTCACTCGTCGAGAGGTTTTTTGAGAAAACGAAAATCGTTCTGTGTATTTGAATACATCTACTTCGCAAGGGAAGATACGGTTTTCTTCGATCGTCTGGTTGCAACTGAACGTGAGGCCATGGGTCGGACACTGGCAAAACATTTCCGGTCCGCACAATTGAATCCGGATATTGTGATAGATGTACCAAGTTCATCCTACTTTTGCGCGAAAGGGATTGCAGATGAGTTGGGTGTACCCTATGAACGCGGATTAATTAAGAACAATTACATTGGCAGAAGCTTCATTTCTCCTCAGCAAAGCCTACGGGAACAAATTGTGAAGCAAAAGCTGAATGTGATCCGTAGTTACGTAGAAGGAAAAAAGGTTGCCGTAGTCGATGATTCTATCGTGCGAGGGACGACATCGAAGCATATTGTGAAACTTCTCAAACAGGGTGGTGCTCGGGAAGTTTACTTTGTTTCAGCGTCGCCTCCCCTGAAATTCCCGTGTGTGTACGGTATCGACTTGTCTCGTAAGGCCGAAATCATCGCTTCTTCCCATTCCCAGGAAGCCATTCGTAGGTTTATAGGGGCGGAAGCGTTGATTTATCCGACCCTTGAGGATTTGCGTGCGCAGTTTTCCCCTGACGAACATTGCGATGCCTGCTTTTCAGGTGTCTACCCCACGCAAGTCAATGACGAACTGTTCTTACAGATGGAAAGGGAGAAATCCTATGCCGGACGATAAAAGAGGGCAAGGAGGATGGTCGCTTGAAGATTTGTCGAGAAGCCTGACATTTGACGACGTCCTCTTGGTTCCCCAATATTCAGATGTGCTCCCCAAGGACACGGACCTTGGCTCACCTTTGACGCGAGGTCTGAGTTTGAAAGTGCCCTTGCTTTCAGCCGCTATGGATTCCGTTACTGAAGCACGGACAGCGATAGCCATGGCACAGAACGGTGGGATTGGCATCATCCACAAGAACATGTCGATCGAGGAGCAGGCGAAGGAACTTGCAACCGTAAAACGTTCTGAGTCGGGTGTCGACCCTGTCTGTATCGCATCGAAAGACGGTAGGGGGCGTCTGCTTGTAGGAGCTGCGGTGGGTGTTGCTGCGGATAGTCTCGAAAGAGCTGAGGCACTCCTCGAAGCTGGGTGTGATGTACTTGTCATAGATACTGCCCATGGACATTCTCGGGGGGTGCTGGGGACTCTAGGGAAGGTGCGTGAGACGTTCGGACGTCGTTTTGATTTCCAACTGTTGGGGGGAAATGTCGCGACCCCAGAGGGCACGCAAGCCTTGATAGAAGCTGGTGCGGATGCAGTGAAAGTGGGAGTGGGGCCAGGAAGTATCTGTACGACACGCATTATCGCGGGTATTGGCGTGCCTCAACTTTCGGCGGTTCTTAATTGTGCTGCTGTAGCGAGGAAAGCAGGAGTGCCTATCATTGCGGATGGGGGGATCAAATATTCAGGAGACCTTGTGAAAGCTTTGGCGGCAGGGGCGAGTTCGGTGATGATCGGTAATCTTTTTGCAGGCACCGACGAAGCTCCCAGTGAACTAATCATTTATCAGGGAAAAAGTTACAAAAGCTATCGTGGGATGGGAAGCTTGGGAGCCATGGCGAAAGGAAGCAAGGACCGATACTTCCAGAGCAACGTTACAGAGACCGAGAAGTTTGTGCCGGAAGGGATTGAAGGGCAGGTAGCTTACAAGGGGCCTCTAGCGCAAAATATTCATCAGTTAGTCGGTGGTTTACGATCTGCCATGGGTTATCTCGGGGCAAGGACCATTTCCGAATTGCAGGAGAAGGCGAAGTTTACAGTGATTACTCAGCAAGGCTTACGGGAAAGTCATGTGCATGACGTGTATATCACGAGGGAAGCACCCAATTACCGGCATGAGTAGGAGCTATAGTGTTCAAGATAATCAATTTGGGGACAAACTTTTTGAAAAAAGTTATTTCCCCAACAGTATTTAAAGTTTTTTGGGGGGAGGTGTGGAGGGGAACTTTTTTTCAAAAAAGGTCCTCTCCACAAATTCTTTTTCCCAAATACTATAGTCCTCATCAAAAAGGGATTCTCATCATTGACTATGGTTCGCAATACACGTTCCTGATTGCGCGAAGATTGAGGGAGCTTGGGGCCTATACGGAAATCGTTTCAAATAAGGACGCGCTGCCTTCCGGTTTTGAAGTTCAGGGATTTGTTCTCTCGGGAAGTCCACGAAGTGCGGATGGGGCGGACACTGTCCCGGCTTTCTTGTGGGAGAGTGGGAAACCTATTTTAGGGATTTGCTATGGCATGCAGCTCATCAGCCATGCATTCGGAGGTCAGATTCGTTCGCAAGAAAAGAGAGAATATGGGAGAGCACAGCTTTCCTTAACGGAGTCCTCACCCCGGCTCGTACGGGAACTTTTTGCAGATACACCCTCACTACAAACTGTTTGGATGAGTCATGGTGACGATGTGGAAACAGCTCCGCCGGAATTTGAAACTTACGGCGTCACGGAATCGAAAGCAAGTGCCGTGCTCGCTCATCGCAAATTGCCGATCATTGGCTTACAGTTTCATCCGGAGGTTCATCACACGGATTGGGGAAAGACCATTCTTCAAAATTTTGCCAATCGCGTTTGTGGAATGAACCTCGATTGGACGCCCCAGGCTTTTGTGGAGGAGTTGGCTGGCAAGCTTGAAGCTACGCTAGGGCCACAGGATCGGGTCTTGCTTGCCATTTCCGGAGGAGTGGATTCGACAGTTTGCGGGGTGCTTCTGACAAAGATTCTGGGCAAGGAGCGCGTGACGTGTGTGTTCGTAGATCATGGGTTGTTGAGAAGCGGAGAGGCTGACTATGTCAGTGAAAAACTTGGAAACTTGGGTTTGAATCTGACGGTTCTTGAAAGAAGCGAGCTTTTTCTGCAAAAGATTGCTGGCGTGTCGGATGCCGAAGAGAAGCGAAAAATCATCGGACGAACATTTATAGAAGTGTTTGAAAAGTTTGCGACGGGGCGAAGCTTCACGCATTTTGCACAGGGAACGCTATATCCTGACGTCATTGAATCTTCCGGTGCTGGTTCCCAGGCAGAGGTGATCAAGAGTCATCATAATGTGGGTGGGCTGCCAGAAACGTTGAAGCTCTCGCTTTTGGAACCTTTCCGTTTTCTTTTCAAAGACGAGGTCCGACGCTTGGGGAAGGACTTGGGTCTGCCAGAATTTTTACTTAATCGCCATCCCTTTCCTGGGCCTGGCCTGGCTATAAGAATACCAGGTGAAGTTTCCAAAGAAAAAGTTTCTATATTGCAGAAAGCTGATCAGATTTTTTCTCATGCTCTCCGTGAACATGGGTTCTACGAGAAAATCTGGCAGGCAGGTGTCGTTCTGCTGCCTGTCAAGTCTGTTGGTGTCATGGGTGACAAGAGGACGTATGAATATACCTGCGTCCTACGAGCGGTGCATGCTGCTGATGCCATGACGGCACAGGTTGGGGACTTACCTCTTTCTTTCCTTACTGGGGTTGCCGATCAGATCGTTCGTAAGGTTCCCGGGATCAATCGAGTTCTTTACGATGTGACTAGCAAACCTCCCGCAACGATCGAGTGGGAGTGAGTCGCCTCCCCCAAGGAACTCTTGGAGGAACCAGCTGCGCAGTTTCCTCCAAACCACCTCCTTGCCCGCAGCGGGCCAAACCACCTCCTTGCTCCCAGCGGCTTAAGACACTATTCCAATCTGTATGTCGCATTATGGTCTTCAACCAGTTGTCTAAACCTAGCAATTAAAAAATCAAGTTTACTGAGGTCTCCCCCAGCATCATAAAGTCCATCTTTTAAAGTTATATTGTACCAGTCATCTTCGCTAGTCTCGACCAATCCAGTCTTGAAAGAGACCGACTCGAGGGTTGTATAAAGAACGCCTATCTTTACTGACCAGCAAGGGTTGTCACAAGTTTTAATGTCGATCCCATTTTCATGTTCCCAATCTCCATCGCACATATTTTTAAACCACGCTGTTAACCAAGCTATTTCCATTTTTTACCTCAAAAAATCCTTAAATCTTTGGTTGTTTGGAAAGTCCGAACGAGAAGGTTTCTCTACTCCCCCTGGAATGCTTTTCCCTTGAATGTGGGGCGTCGGAGTTTCTATTCCCGTTGTTTTGCTTCTATGAGGTCTTCCTGCCCTACCATCAGGCAATCCTCCGTCGAATCTTTTTATAGGATTAAAATTGTTATGATTCACTTTTTCATAGGTTTCATATTTGAAAATATTACCATGATTGTCTCTTTGGAAAACGGAGTGGTGACCCCCTGCGGAACGATCTGGTTTTAAATTGTTTTTGCCTCTGCCAGCTTGTTTGAAGCTTTCGGAGCTGAGGTTTTTAGCTTGTTTAGTATGTTCCAGGCATTCGACCGCATGAGTCCCCCCCTTATAGGCTTTTCCCAAACCTGTCGCGTAGGGCAAGGCTGCGCCCAGAACGTCTAAACCCAAGGCCGCAAAATTATCCTTGGAGGGGTCTTTGAACACATCGAAAAGATCCAGAGCGATGAACCCGATATCAGCAATGGTATCGAGCGGAATCGTCCCCGAGGGGTCGGTATAGCGCAGTGGTTGATTCTTCGCGTAGCTATAGAGGTTACAGCTAATCGGATCTTCGAGACAAAGTTCAGGTTGTTCCAGAAAAACAGGATCTGGGGAGATGAACGTGCCCAGGGCCGGGGAGTAATAGCGTTGGCCGAAAAGATAGAGTCCAAGCTGTTTTTCAAAATCTTGACCTGTAAATCGTCGGTTCTCGGTCTTTGGTCCATCCTCTGGCTCTGTTCCATAAGGAAAGTAGGACATCGCCTCAAGAATTTTACCGTCCTGATCCAAAGAAAGTTCGGGAGACCCTAGATGGTCGCTAACAAATTCGACAAAACGCTTATTCTTATGATCAAACTTCGCAATCGGACGGCCACCTAAATTGATGTAGCTAAGTCCTTCTTTCGATTGAAGGTGAAACTCTGTCTCTTCGGTGGGAAAAAAGGTCGTCTCCGTCCTGTTTGCCTGCCCCGAGAAGCGAATCTCTCGATAGCGCCTTTGCCCTTGCGTCTCGTAACCAAAGGCAAACAGTGTTCCATCGGTCGCTTCGGCTTCCACCAAATTGTGCTCTGCGTGAAAACGAAGCGATTTCAGTTTCGAGGAATCAGCAACCATATTCCCAAAGGCGTTATAGTGTTCGCCCGGCTGATCCCATTCAAAAGAGTTTTCAACAGATCCGGGGGATCTTCTCTCATCATTCGAAAGCAGATGACCCGAAGGGGTGTAGGCATAATTTAAAGTTCGACCGTATCTACTGGCCTGAAGCAATTCTTGTCGTTTGGAGTACACAAAACGTGAGCTGCGGTCGCGATGAGGACTGAAGTCGCTAAGATCTTCGATCCCGAGTAAAGTCCCCAACCCAGAAAAGGTATAGCTCAAATCTTGAAGACGTTCCTCGGTGGGCCCCTTCCTTTTCGTGACAAGCTTCTCCAATCGCAACGACACGTCATCATAATGAAAGACTGTCTCTCGCATGGGGGATTGCAGTGTTTGCATCAACCCATGCGGCGCATAGCGAAGGGAAACGATATAATCTTTTCCGTCTGACGACGCTTTGAGTGATTCGAGGTGACCGGCTCTATTTCTTGTTAACTCCGTTACTAAACCTAAAACGTTGCTTTGTGAAGAAAGTTGTCCGAGCCGATTATAGGTGTAGGTTTCATTAAACGAAGTTTTACCAAAACTGATCGTTTTTTCAATTACCGATCCGGAAGCATCATAAGAAAATCCCCAGACCCCATCATAAAAGCCATTAGGGTCAAAAACGTTTACTTGAGTGAGAAGCCCAACGTTAAGGCTCCCATGGGTTTGACTTGTGTCCGCTGCGGAGAAATCATAAGCACGGGTTTCGAGAAGATTACCATCCAGACGAGTTGTCACCACACGATCAAGCTTGTCGCGATGGTACTCATAATGATGAAGATGCGACTTATTGTGGTCCCATCTGAATTTGTCGGAAAGTTTCCCTCTGCCGTCGTAACTAAAGCCAACTCCCCCAATCCCAGCAACTGTCTGGGAAATCAGAAGCCCTCGGGAGTCATAGCGAAGCTCACGTGCTTCAGCCTCACCCGCTAAATAGATTTGCCTAAGATTCCCTCTGTCATCTCGTTTAAAAGAATAAGAAAAACCTTCTTCATCAATCAGACCAAAAACTTCATCACCATCGCGGATGATGGAACGCTCCACAGATACAAGGTTCTCACCTTCGTCAAATTGCTTTGTTTCGTGGACGCCCCAAGGGTAATAGGTGAACTCTTGACGAAGACCTCGTTTTAGCTTCACATCCTCTAATTGACTTCCCGATTGCACGATGCTGTGGACGCGACCCAATCCATCGTAGTCTGTGCGTTCAGGAGTCGCCCCATCGGGCGTCAAGAGGGTCTTTAGATCACCCTTGAAAAGATCGGACACCGAGAGGCTCTGCTCTTTATGAAAAGGCTTGTATCTGGTTTTAATCTGCTGACCGAATCCGGTCTCGACCAAAGCCATAACACGCACGCCACTGGATTCATGGTCTGCTATCTGCGCAAGTTCCTCACCAAACGCGTCTATAACATAGAGGTTCTCATTCCAGACCGAAGACTCAGCTATCGTTTCGCGAAGTTGGGAATGTAAAATCTGCTGAAGGTTATTCCTCGCATGGGAGTAGGCAAAATGTTCTTCTTCACCGCTGTTGGATATTTTTTCCAAAAGTCGGGAAAGCTCGTCATAGCGAAAAGTCGTTTGCCGCCCACGAGGGTCGAGCACAGACACCACTCGACCCAGGGCGTCACGCTGTAACGTATGCTTATGCCCAAGGGCGTTCTGGGTGCCCACAAGAAAGAGGCCATCTTCATACGTTGATAACTCAACCAAACCGTCTTGATCCGAATGCGCGGTCAGGTTGCCAAAACGATCGTACTCAAAATAGGTGTGAACCGCATCAACGCGTTTCTGCTGTTTCAATATCTTGATCGGGTCGTGGTCGATCTCAGTATCGAAGATCCGATCCGTCTCTTCCGCAACCTTTCCCGTTACAGTGTCATAGGTTAAAGTTCTGTGAGACAGAACAGCACCGTTCTGCCCCAAGGTGGTCACGTCGTTAGGCAACTTACAAATCCCTAAATGGCTAAGGGACTCCGTTGCCTGACTATAATCGATTAGGACTTCGAGACTTCGTTCGGGCAGCGAATGCCCTTTTATCCCTTCATGGGAGCCTCTGGTTTTTAAAATTCGCCTGGGAAGATTGCACGCGTCGAAATTTTGATAAACATCGTTATGCTGCAAGGAATCCTGGGGAGACCCGGAGCCAAAATTGAAGGTATGCTGTGAGACAAGGCGTTTATAAAAGCTCTTGTCCCCATGTCTTGAAACGTCCTCCCAGTTCCAACGGGTTTGACGCAAAAGTTTTTTCGAATTTAAAGGACCATCGACTTCTGCGGAGAACCACCCCGACGTGGAATCCAACACGAAAGATCCAGGGGACGTCTGCCAGTCGTATTCTCTCAGTTCTTTTAGAGTACTGCCCAATCTAGGATTTTGCGCGCCATAGAAGTACTCATGTTTCGTCAGAACCCGGTCCGGTCTTTCAGCATCCGCGGAAAGTGTGGCCACCCGTTCAAAGCCCAGAAATTTACGTTCACTCGGACTGTAGCGACCTTTGTGGTAAAGGTAGCGTGTGACTTGCGGCTGTTTTCTTTCCCCTCCGGCATCAAGTTCAAACTGGGCGATCTGTTTAACGAGAAGTTTGGGGAAATGCAAATTTCCCAAATCCCTAAGCCCATGTTTTCGGTCACGCTTTATTTCTTCACGAGAACTTGTGTACGACACCTCATAGCGGAGTCCGTTTTCAAACTCCAAGCGTTGCAAAAGGTGGGGAGGTTCTTGTTTTCCCGTGTCGCGTCGATGAAAGTCGATAACTTTGACCTCACGCATTTGCTGCCGAGGCCAAATCACCACATCGCGTTGCCCGTCTCCATCAATATCGAGCAATCGACTAGCACTGTGCCGATGATCCAAAAAAACAGGCTCATTGAGTTTTAAAGAACTCAGTCCCGTCTGAAAGGAGCCATCTCCAAGGCCTTGCCAAATCTGCACAGATGACCCAGCATCATCGATGCGAACAGTGTCGGCAATGCCATCTCCAGTAAGATCCAAAAACCAATTGTCTTCCAGACGTCGTGTCTTGAAATCTTCAAAGTCAAAGCTATGAAACTGCCCTTCGCCACATTTTTTCCGATCAACGTCATGACGTGGTATCGAGGAAAAAACAAGATCACCGTGTTTAAGGTGAGAGCGACTGCGATTTTGATAGAAGCAGTAGTCTCGGGAACTGACGATGTACACCAAATCAGATAGACCATCTCCTGTCATGTCAGCAAAAACAACCTTTCGCCCTTCAAAAGGTCTCTGATCCTGACTTTCAAAAGGAAGAAAGGAGTCTAGACAATCAAATGTCGGTTCGTCATGTGACCCGTAAGGTGTTGTATTAAAGCAAACCTGCAAGGGACGCTTTTTAAACTGGAAGCTCTGCGGGATGATAACAATATCGCTGCGTCCATCTTGGTCGACATCCAAAAACTGAGCGAGCGAGGGAAAAGATAAAACGTGAAGACCTTTTGGAAGGGAAAAACGTTTCTGAGACTCTTCAAAGGCCCCGTTCGGCTTACGCCAAAAAACTTCAAAGTTTTCCACCCCTCCAAATTCTCGGAAAGCAATCAAGTCAGGATAACCGTCACCGTCAATGTCGGCAAATTGATAGTTCGGCCGATCTATCCCCGGGTTGATCTCTCCTCTTTTCCCTCCGTTCGATTGCGCTAAACGCCACAACCCGGCAGGTTCGAAAAACTCTCCGTCTCCTTGGTTATGGAAAATTTTCGTCTGGTTACGAAAGTCGCGAACCAAAGCGTCGACGGTCCCGTCGTTGTTCATGTCCGCCAACTCAAGGATGCGGCCTTCTTTCATGACATCGGATAAGGCCCCCCAACTTTCGACGAGAGGGTGCGTTCTCTCATCCGAGAAAGGGGTCTTGCTATAAGTTAAACGCAGAGTTGGATGACGAATCGTGTCCTCAGAAAGTTCCGGCGAAGTTCCAAAGCGGTAGACACGAAGGAGAAGATTTTGCTGGCTGTAGGAACCTTCTTCAAGTTCCCCCTGCAAATCTTCCTGCGCGAAGTCGCGACAAGTGGAACCGCTTCGGACACTTTGTCGGCCATCGGCATTAGGTCCGAGATAAGCAAAGCACCAGTGATGCAACGGTTTCCCGTCAAATGTGAAACGTGCACCACCATAAAGGAAGGCGTTTCGTTGCAAGGTTCCGTTGGAAAAAACAACCTGGCGAGAAGAGTTGGCTAAAAGTTCAAAGTGGACTTCGCTCCTGCCTCCAGCATAGGCTACTCTATTTAAATAAAAACGCCCGTCACGTAGAATCGAATCAAAGCGTACAGCCTCTTTTTGCGGGCTAAGAATCAGGGCTAGCGGCCATTGCGAATTTTTAGCCAATTCTTCGGGAGCCGCGCAAACCTGTTGAGGGCAGCCGTAATAGTACGTGTAGCCATCAGGGTAAGTCTCAACGAACACCCGATTGAACGTGAGAACATCGAGTACTTCCTCGTTCGCGCCTAAGAATATAGTGGACCCCGAAAACTGGACAGCTTGCTAAGTAAGACCCTCCGGTATATTAAAACATCGCCAAGGAGGGATTCATATGGCGCAGAGGAAACGGCATACAGCCCAGTTTAAAGCAAAGGTAGCAGTGGAAGCACT
>JACPKR010000023.1 GCA_016186945.1 Deltaproteobacteria bacterium
GGATGACGGAAGCTGGATCCCGCGGTCAAGCCGCGGGATGACGGAAGCTGGATCCCGCGGTCAAGCCGCGGGATGACGGAAGCTGGATCCCGCGGCATACGCATTACCATTTTCCGTCATCCCGCGGCTTGACCGCGGGATCTAGCCAACAGCAGGTTCCTCCGAGAAAATCCTTGGGAAGAGAGCTATGCTTTACACCGATGTCATGATAGAAAGCCTCGCGTACGAATTGCCGGAAATGCGGAAATCCTCTGCAGATCTGGAAGAGCAACTTAAACCCCTGTATAACGCTCTCAGCTTGTCCCCAGGTCTGCTGGAACTCATGACGGGGGTGAAGGAACGACGCCTCTGGCCTTCCCATCTGCCTCCTTCCCATTTGGCTGCAAGTGTTGCCGGACGCGCCCTGCAGCAGTCTGGTATCGCTACCCGTGATATATCGCTTCTGATCTACACCGGCGTGTGCCGAGATTTTATCGAACCTGCGACGGCGCACATCATACACCACCGGCTTAGCTTAGGGCGGGAGTGCCTAACGTTTGACCTTTCAAATGCGTGCGTAGGGTTCCTAAACGGTATGCTCATCGCGGCCAATATGATCGAAAACGGGCAAGTGGAAAAAGCACTTATCGTGTCGGCAGAAAGCGCCAGCCCACTTTATGAAAAAACCATCGCAAGGCTTAACGATGACCCGACAGAACGAGCATATCGCTCCTCTCTCGCTAGCCTGACGCTTGGTTCAGCTTCGGCAGCCGTAGTGTTGTCGAAAGCAAAGGGCGCTTACCCTCGTCTCTTGGGCGGTATTTCACGCACGGCAAGCGAACATCACACACTCTGTCAGGGCAGTGGTGACTTTCGCAATCCCTTCATGCGAACGGATTCCGTCAATCTTATGAAGGAAGGACTGAAACTTGCCAAACTTGCGTGGCAGGACTTCCTGGGGGAACTCAAGTGGGGAACTTCCACACCAGCTTGCATTTTGACTCACCAGGTTAGCCAATCTCATCATGCGAAATTTTTTGAAACCCTTGAACTCGACCCAAGTAGAGGGCAAAACGATCTGCCCTATCTAGGAAACACGGGAAGCGTCGCTGCCCCCCTCTCCTTAGCCCTTAGCGCAGAAGCAGGCCGTCTGCACGCAGGCGACAAAATCGCAATGTTGGGCATAGGGTCAGGACTCACCACACTGATGCTAGGACTGCAATGGAACTACCCCCACAGCTAAGAAAACATTTTCCCTTCTCCCCCCATTTTTTCTCTCTTAAAAAGAGTGGGCCTTCCGACTATCGGCTTCACTATATTGACGAAGGACGGGGCGACCCCCTAGTGTGCCTGCACGGGAACCCCACCTGGAGCTTTTTCTATCGAAACTTGATCGGTGAATTGAAAGACCAGCACCGTGTTCTTGCGCTTGACCATTTGGGCTGCGGTCTTTCCGATCGTCCGGAAGATTTTTCGTACCGACTCAGCGATCACATCGAAAACCTCACGAACTTGATCGAGCACCTTGGTCTGGAGAACATTACCCTTGTCGTGCATGATTGGGGGGGAGCGATTGGCTTAGGCTGGGCGGTCCAAAACGCAGCAAAAGTCAAACGACTGATCATTATGAACACAGCAGCTTTCCTTTCCCAGGATATCCCCAAAAGGATCGCATTACTTAAATTCTCCCCGCTTAGGGACTTACTCATACGCAGACTAAACCTTTTTTGCCTGGGCGCAAACTTGATGGCATCTCACAGAGGTTTATCAAGGGATCTTGCCGACGCTTACCTGTTTCCTTATCGCTCTTATAGAGATCGCATAGCAGTTTCGTGCTTTGTAAAAGATATTCCCCTCAAGCCCACCCACCCGACCTACGACGTTTTGAAAAATATAGAGGAGAAACTACCCTCCCTGAAAGTTCCCACGCTACTCCTTTGGGGAGCGAAGGACTTCTGTTTTCACACAGGTTTCTTGGACAGGTGGAAGTACGTATTTCCTCATGCAGAGAGCCTTGTGATGGAAGAGGCCGGGCATTACCTCCTAGAGGATGAGCCGGTGCTAACCCTTGAACGCATCAGAAAGTTTTTGTCATGAACATAACGAGTCTGATTCACGACAATGCGCGCCGTTTTCCCGACAGAAAGGCGATTATCGAAGACAAGACAGGTGCCTTTCTCAGTTTTCGTCAATTTTCTGAACAAGCCAATCAGGTCGCAGCAAATTTGCGATCCCATGGGGTGGGAAAAGGTTGCAAAGTAGCCTTTTTCGTAAAACCGTCCCTCGCCTTTCACACGACAATCTTCGCCCTGTTTCAGATCGGAGCCGTCCCTGTCTTCATTGACCCGGGGGTGGGGTGGAAGCAGCTCCTGGCAGCCGTCGGACAAGCAGCTCCAGAAGTCCTCATTGCGGAGCCATTGGTTCTTTTTGTTCGCAAGTTGTTTCGCAGTGTATTTGCCAGCGTAAAACTGGCTGTCAGTCCGAGACAAGTCGTGGGGGAGCGACGGTTCCCTCGCCCCCCCACCCCCCCCTCTCCCCTTTTCATTTTAGAGGACGATGTGGCAGCAATTATCTTCACCTCAGGTGCCACAGGGGCACCGAAGGGAGTCGTTTACACAAACGGAAACTTCCAAACACAAGTTAAACTTCTTGCAAAGATACTTCCGACCGGAGAAGGGGACACAGACATTTCTTGTTTCCCCCTTTTCTCTCTCTTTTCCCTCGCACTGGGGATGAGCAGCGTCATTCCAGACATGAACCCGAGCAAACCTGCTCAAGTCGACGCTGGGAAAATTGTGAGAGCCATTCGACAGCACAACGCTGCACAGGCAACAGGTTCTTCAGCTATTTGGGAGCGTGTCGCTGACTTCTGCTTGGAGAAGGATCTGCAACTACCAAGTCTTCGAGGGATTCTAATGTTTGGCGCTCCTGTTTCCGTCTTGCTGCACCAGAAATTGAAGAAAGTTATGCCAGCCGGTTCCACTTACACCCCCTACGGAGCAACCGAGTGCCTTCCCGTCTCATGGATAAGCGGGGAGGAAATTCTGCACGACTGTCAGAACCTCACCTTGCAAGGCAAAGGCACCTGTGTAGGCACACCCTTTCCGGAAACCGACGTACTCATTATCAAAGAGACAGACGGACCCATCCCTGAGATCTCCCAGGTGGACGAATGTGCGCCTTTTTCCATCGGAGAAATTCTGGTGTCAGGGAAACAGACCACCAGGGAGTATTTCCAGAAAAGAGACGCGACGGAACTCGCGAAAATCAAAGACCCCTCAGGACGCATCTGGCACCGGATGGGTGACCTTGGGTATAAAGACGAACGCGGGCGCATCTGGTTCTGCGGGCGTAAAGTTCACAAGTTCGAGACCGAGGACGGCCCCGTTTTCCCCATCATGGGCGAGGCTATTTTCAATCAAGATCCCGAGGTGAAAAGGACCGCTATCGTCGGTCTCTTGAATGGCACCACGCCTTGTTTGGTCGTGGAAAGAAAAGACGGACGGACAAAACTTTCAAAAAAAGAACGAATGAAATTTCATTCTGAGTTACTTGCCTTGGGAGCAAGGCACAAATTGACAGCAAAGATCCAATCCATTGTATTTCACAATAGCTTTCCGGTAGACTACCGTCATAACATAAAAATAGACAGAATTGCATTGCGAGATCAGATTATATTATCTGAGAAAAGGAATTTGTGGAGAGGACCTTTTTTGAAAAAAAGTTCCCCTCCACACCTCCCCCCAAAAAACTTTAGATATTGAATACTATAGCAAGAGAGGATTCTGAGATGGAGAAAGTTTTAGTCACAGGCGGTGGAGGATTCCTAGGAACAGAGATCTGTAAACAACTCAAGGACAAGGGTTACGACGTCACAAGCTACTCCCGGAAATCTTACCCCCACCTTAGCAAGATGGGGATTCGATGCATGCAAGGTTCAGTAACGTCGAGGGAAGATTTGGGCTATGCGATGAAAGGGAAAGACGCCGTCATTCATACAGCAGCCTTGGCAGGGGTGTGGGGACGACATAAGGACTTCTACGACGCTAATGTCGTGGGGACACAGAACGTTTTGGACGTTATGGAGACACTGGGCATCCCGCGCTTGGTCTACACAAGTTCTCCTAGTGTTGTCTTTGCGGGGAAGGATATTACCGGCCAAAGTGAAGAGGAACTTTCTTATCCAACTCAGTCGATGGGAAGCTATCCTGACACAAAAGTGGAAGCAGAAAAACGAGTCCTGGCAACGCATGGAAAAAAGAACTTTGTCAGCGTAGCAATTCGCCCCCATCATATTCTTGGATCTGGTGACCCTCACTTCCTCCCTCGCATCAAGGAGAAGGCGAAGCGGGGGATGCTTAAGAAAGTTGGGGATCTGAATAACATGATCGACGTTACTTACGTCGGCAATGCCGCGCTTGCACATATTCTGGCATTGGAAGCTCTGACACCGAGATCCCCACTGGGAGGCAAAGCGTATTTTGTGGCACAGGAGCGTCCTGTGAACCTGTGGGAATTCGTCGATACGATGATCGACAAGTTTGGCTTGCCCGCGATCAAGGGACGAATCTCCTTTCAGACAGCATGGATCCTTGGCATAACCTTGGAGACGGTTTACAGGACTCTAGGAATTTATAAGAAAGAGCCACCTATGACACGGCTCATCGCGTTCAGTACGGCACGGTCTCACTATTTTAGCCATGCGGCTGCCAAACGAGATTTTGGTTATATACCTCGGGTGTCGTTAGAAGAATGCATGCAGAAAATAATGCGCTAGCCGCTTGTGGCAAGGAGGTGGTCTGGAGGAAACTGCGCAGCTGGTTCCTCCAGGACTTCCTTGGGGGAGCGACGGTTCCCTCGCCCCCCCAAACCCCCCTCTCCCTTTTTGCCAAAAGCCAAACCACCTTTTTGCCACAAGCAACATCAACTAAGCAAATCATGACAATTCTTGGAAAGTTCCTCGACCACGGATTGGTGAAGCCGGGAGTAATATGCTTGTTCGTAGTAGTGCAGGTAGACCCCGACGGTGTAGGGTTGGAACTCAGAGACGATACGCACGTCGTGCAGATTTCCCAGAAGGTGTGCGGGCATCACGGCTCGCCCAAGCTTTCTTTGGACGCCTTCGATAATGCCGTAGCAATCACTGAAAAAAATCCGACGATACTTTTGTAAATCCCCCTGTGCTATGAAAAATTGTTCGGTAACTCGATCCTCGGGAGAATTGTCTATGTAAATGTCTTGACGTGACTCTAAGTCCTTATGCTCAATCACAACCATTCTTTCATAGCCAAGGAGATCTTTGCGAACTTTCGGCTCTTCCAGTCGGTGGTCCATGACAATGAACTCCGCTTTCGAATGATGCAGGAGGTCGGGGAGTTTTTCCTGATTGTAGCAGATGAATTCAAAAACTACTTTGTCATGGCTTTCCATCAATTTCGAAAGAGCGGGCATAATCACCGAGCGCAGAACGGATGAGTAGGCTGCGACACGAACATGCCCGCCTAAGTCCCCGCTCACCTCTGCGGAAATGTCTCGCACGAGTTCTTCGTCCAGACCTTGTCTTACTTTGCAATAACGAAAGAGGACTTCCCCGGCCGGGGTAACTTGCACACCAGACGGTCGGCGAATGAAAAGAGAAACAGACAAGGTGTCTTCAAGGTTTTTGATCCTATGCGAAATAGCTGACTGGGTAAGGTGCAGTTCTTCTGACGCTTTGGAAAAACTCAAAGTCTTGGCGACGGCAAAAAAAGCTTCAATCTGCTGTTGACTTGCCTGCGTCAAAAGTTTGTCCTAAGGTTTAATGTCCTGCACATGACCATCGTCGGCATTCTTTTCAATATACGATAGTATTTGCTCAGCGACGTTTATACCAGAAGTTTGCTCGATTCCCTTAAGCCCTGGGGACGAATTGACTTCCATGACGACCGGCCCACGGGCTGAACGGAGGATGTCGACCCCTGCTACGCGAAGGCCCATAGCTTGCGCAGCCTTCACAGCGGTAACCCGCTCTACCGGGGTGATCCTGACTTTGTAGCCTGTCCCCCCACGGTGAAGGTTGGAGCGAAATTCACCTTCCACCCCCTTTCTCATCATCGTTGCCACGACACGATCGCCGATGACAAAGCAACGAATGTCCGTCCCCTTCGATTCCTTGATGAACTCCTGGACGATAATGTGTTCCTTAAGCCCACGGAACGCTTCGATCACCGACTCTGCTGCCTTCTTTGTTTCTGCAAGGACAACGCCGATACCTTGTGTGCCGGCCAGGAGTTTGACCACAATGGGGGCGCCCCCGGCAATCGCGATCAGGCCCTCGATATCTTTTGTTGAATGGGCACAACCTGTAGTCGGGAGCGGTACTCCTCTCTCTGCCATAACTTGCAAACTGCGCAATTTGTCCCGTGAACGCAGAATGGCCTGGGAACGGTTGAGCGTGTAAACCCCCATCATCTCAAATTGTCGAACCACGGCGGATCCATAGAACGTGTTGGATGCTCCAATCCTTGGGATCACCGCGTCGAAATCTTCCAGAGAGTCTCCACCGTAGATAACGCGAGGTCTTTTGGTGGCAATATTCATATAGCAACGCAGGTAATTGATGACGCGCACCTCATGCCCTCGAGCGACCGCAGTTTCCACTAGCCGTTTCGTGGAATAAAGCTCACTACTACGGGAGAGAATGGCAATTTTCATGCTTTTTTCTTCCTTTTCTTTTTCGACATCAGAAACGAACGCGACGGGTCTATCATGAAGTGCCCTCGGATTGCCTGCCGTCCCAATAACATGCGAAAACCCATTTCATCACGATTGACGAGGGTCAATTCAAGGGTCCATGTACGTGCGTTCAAGGTGATTTCCGTTTCAATTACGTGACGTACCGTTACTTTGCCTCCCGAATCCTTGATGAGTCGTTTTCCGACTAAGGCAGCTCGGCAGGAAACAAGTTCCCGGGTGTTCCTTTGCACGGGATGTACTTTAAATCTGACAAAGGTCATGGTGCCTACGGAGTACTCTTTTACATCAAATGCGTGTAAAGTCGAGGTCCTGGCCCCCGTGTCTATCTTGGCTTTAATCTTGCCAATCCCTAATTCATGAAGAGAGACATATTCCCGCCAACCGATCACCGGAAAATCTATCGAGGGTATGCGCACTTGATCCTCTTTATTGAATTTGCTTGTCAGTCTATCTCCTCGCCTTCCCACAGCGTGCTGGTCGGTCTTTGGAAAGGATAGAAGAAACGATACGGCTGCAGTGAGGATACCGAAGGATCGGTTTTTAGGTAGACGATGGAGCTTTTATTCGTGTCAATCGCGTAAGGGTTTTGAAAGTCCTCACCCGTAACAGATAAGTCGGTAAGTTTCCACATCTCCATATCTTCATCTTCCCCTGACCGAAGGATCACACCTCGGGAAAGATCGACCAAGTAAGGGGCACTTGTCGCATCGTAAGTAAGAGGCCACTCATGTTTGGAAAGTACAGTCAGATCCAAGGCGTCAAGATAGTCGTCATAGTGCCGGATCTTGATAACATCCTTTAAAAACTCGGTCCAAACGGGAAGGGCACCGACGCCGCCATAGATTCTTTGTCTGCCTCTACGCATTTCCCTGTTCAAGTCGTAACCTACGTAGGTGGCCACCACATAGCTATCGTCCGGGTCAAGTGCCTTCTTTCGCTCGGTAGGGAAGGGAAGAAAGCCCGCAAAATAGGCCGTCATGAAATCGTTCGTTGTCCCCGTTTTTCCAAAGGCGGGAATCCTTATTTTCTTTGTCCTGTCAGCGCCCTCTTGCTCGTCCGACCCACCATTAGCAGAAATGTATAGTTCACCCCGAGCGCGTCGACCAGTCCCATGAGTCACGGTCTTGCGTAAAATTTCCCGCATGTGATGAGCAATAACGGGGGGAACAATGGCATGTTCTTGCCTCACGGGCTTGTAAAGGACTGTGCCGAAACGATCTTCGATTCGCTTTATAAAGCTAATCTGGTTTGTCGGCCCTTCCTCAAAGAATCTATATGTCTTCCCACCGATGAATGTCTGAAAGATCTTCGCAACCTCACCTACCGTCACATCGTTAGTCCCCAGGGGGAACGACAGGACAGGTTCCAGATGACTGAAAACCCCAGCCGTATGGCCAAGCTGGACAATGTATTTCAAACCAAGGCCGATGCGGAAATCATAATGTTGGAAATAAGAAGCAAGGCGGTAGGGATCATCCCCATCCCCAGTTGTGATGTCTTTGTAACGCTCTTCAATAATGTGTGTAATTCTTTCAAGTAACTTGCGTGGGAGAAATCCGTCGATATGTATATCCTCAAGGATTTGCCCAAATTGGGGGAGGCCACCCTCACCCGTTGATGCGACGAGTTTCTCCCAGTCATGCACGGTAAGGGGCCGTCCCCCAGGCTCGGGCAAGGGAAAACTCTCCGGTCGTAAGGAAACCAGCTCTTCATCCAGGTGCCGAAAATAACCAAGATTTGAATAGGAAGCGTCTGACATCATCCGGAAACGGTCCAGGATCGGCTTGAGCGAAGGCTCGTTGAACAGCTTGGCTAGACCTTCTGTTTCGACATAGTTTTGCAAAATCTTCCAGTCGTTGACCAGCAAGCTGTCGAGCGCTACCAGGCGTTTGTAATTGTTGAGCAGCAAATCTTGACGCAAGTGCAGTTCACGCAAAGAAAGGTTTTCGCCAATCTTCGACAGCAAATGCCGTAGCTCGTCGATATATCCATTTCCCCACCACATCTGCTTCAAACGCATCAAAACAGTCTTGTCACCCGCAAACACCAGGTCTGGCCCCAAATCGTCGATAGCGTTCTTGAGCTGAAACGCATGGACGCCCTCGTTGTCCAGGGTGACACCGATCTCTTTCGCCACCCTGTAATGATAATCGTTGGGAGCTTCCCCCGACATGGGCATCAAACCCATGCTGTCCATCAGCTGCTTGAATTGCTGCAAGTTAAGTTTGTCGAGAAGCTGTGCACCCAAAGTTACCGACGCAAGGTTCTCGGACATAATACCCGCCCACATCATCGAGACAGAATCAAAGGCTGGCACGTGGTCAGGGCGTGGATAATAGAAACGTCCCTGGTACGGAAACATTTTTCGTATGTTGTCTAAACGATCAAGCAGTGACCAACCCAATTGAAGAGCGGCAAAATAAACAAGAGGCTTGAAGACTGACCCGGGTTGCCTTCTTGCATGCATGGCCCGGTTATAACCCAGAGTGTCGAAACCTGAGACGATCGCTTTCACCTCCCCTTTGTCCAGAGCGATCAAGCCACCACTTATGTCGGGACGCTTCTGCAGCTCCAACACCGCCTCGTTAGTCTCTTTGTTGTATTCCATAACCTGCACAAAAAGCACGTCCCCCGGTCTAATGCGCCCGGCCAGTTCCTGGAGATGAACATTCATCCCCCTTCCATCGACCAAATCGAGAAGTTTGGCATAGCGTACGAGCGAACTATGCGGAATCACCCCGGCGGGAATACCGAAAGAAAGTTTAATCTCGTATTGATCCTTCCCCTTTTTCTCGGCAGCGATCACTTTCCCATACTCGAATTCATTCTGCTTAAGATCGCGCAGGGGTTTGTAATGCTCCTCAGGCTCTGCCGCATAACCACTGAGGATACTTTCCAGACGAGACAAATTTCGACGCATGGCAAGTTGCGCAGCTTTCTGAAACTCAGCATCGATCGTTGTATAAACTTTCAACCCTGCAACACTGAGGTCATTCACATCACGCAGGCCCAACGCCTGAAGAACCTCCTTTTTCTTCAACTGAGACTGCACCAAATTGACCAGAGCAACTTCAGCCGTACGAAATTCCCCGTTTTTGAAGGGCACATCTGTCGAGAGAGCTTCATCATAGTCTTCCTGCTCAATCCATCCCTGCTCCAACATTTGCGATAGGACATAGTTTTTCCGTTCCGTGGCGTAGAATTTAGCTCGCTCCCGCTCCTTCTTTGTGAATTTTATGAACGGATTGTACTTGCTCGGTCCCTTCACAGACCCTGCTATAAATGCAGATTCAACTAGCGTTAAGTCGCGTACATCCTTGTTGAAATAATAACGAGCGGCAATGTCAACACCGTTTCCGTTCCCTACGACGTGGAATTGGTTAAGGTAGAATTCGAGGATCTGTCGTTTCTCATAAATGCGCTCGAGCTGAAGCGCTCGGATCATTTCCCTGAACTTTCTAGCGAAGGAAGCTTCCCAGTCGTCGACTATGTTCTTCACAGTCTGCTGTGTGAGAGTAGAGCCGCCACGTCGAAACTCTCCCCCCTTCACCAAACCCTCGAAAAACGCTTTGGCAATCGCTAACGGATCAACCCCAATATGGTGATAGAAATTCTTGTCTTCCACCGCAACGATCGCATTGATCATGTGGGCAGGCACTTCGTCGATGGGAACATAACGTCTGTGACGAGACTCAAAAATGCTTCCTATGCGCGTCGTCTCGTCATCATAAAAAAGAGTTGTCTCCTCCTGGAAACGTGTAAGGATCGTACTCTTTTTCAACGAGGAATAGTCACCGTACTTCACCTGCCAGAATACGTAGAAACTCAGGCCAGCAGCACTTGCAAACCCTGCAAACATAATAAAAATAAGCAGGCGATATGTTGTTTTTCCAAAACGTTGCACCATCACACCCTCTTATATAGTATTGAAGATAGTCAATTTGGGGACAAACTTTTTGAAAAAAGTTCTTTCCCCAACCCCCTTTTCAAAAACTTCAATATCTAGAGTTTTTTGGGGGGAGGTGTGGAGGGGAACTTTTTTTCAAAAAAGGTCCTCTCCACAAATTCTTTCTCCCAAATTCTATTTCTCAAAGACTATAGAGTAAAATGACATAAGAATATTCTAACGTAAAAACCACCCTGTCCCAACGAGGTCACAGTGAAGAGACGCTTCGTCCCCCTTTTTTTGGTTTTAAGTTCCGCCTCCTTTTTGGAAGCTAAGGATCTTTTTTCGTTCGCCCCCCTTATAGGACAGATAACGCCGGGAGTCGTCAACATACAAAGTTCCGAGACGCTGCGACGCGAGGCGGGTCTCGACCTTTATGAACACTACCTGGGGGGGCGTCCCCCTGCTCCTGGCCAAGCTAGGTCCCTCGGCACGGGTTTCGTCTGGGACCGCCAAGGCTACATCGTCACAAGCTACCGTGTGATTAAAGATGTTTCCAACATCGAAGTTCTTGTCAACGCGCGTTCTAAAAATTTGGCAAAAATCGTGGGAGTCGATGCCAAAACTGACCTGGCGCTTCTGAAAATTGCCCCTCGTGACAAACTCCACCCCTTGTCTCTGGGGGACGATCAAACACTCCGCCTGGGTGACGTCGTATTGGCGGTGACTAACCCCTTCGGCTTTTCGCACTATGTAAGTAGCGGGATCATCGCAGGTCTGGGAAAGCTGACAGGGCAGGAATCCATCCACTTGCTGGATACCGACATCGCGATCCATCCCGGCAAGCAGGGAAGCCCCCTCCTTGACACGCGCGGAAGAGTGATCGGAATGGCCAGCCTTCGCGAAGAGGCGATGTATCGGAATCGAAATGTAGTTGTTCCGATAAATACAGTGAAGAAAGTCGTCGCAGAAATCAAACGCTTCGGAAAAGTGAAACGAGCCTGGCTTGGAATCGTGATCCAAAACATCCTCTCCCACGATGAACTCGCCTACGCAAAAGACCCTGCCGGTGTCCATGGCGTGCTTCTTTCTAACCTTATCGTGGGAGGACCCGCTCATAAAGCAGCTTTGCAAATCGGCGACGTCATCCTGAGCATGGACGGTCAAAAACTCTTCGACACCAACCACTTTGAAACTGCCCTGCTTGGAAAAGAGATAGGAACAAAAGTGAAACTGAAACTCTACCGCAGAGAAAAAGGATACCTGGAAGCCGAAGTGACTTTGGAGGAGCTTCCCGAAAACCAGGAACTTCCCACCGATGGCCTGTTTTGACCTCCACTGTCATCCCGCGGCCTCCACTGTCATCCCGCGGCCTCCACTGTCATCCCGCGGCCTCCACTGTCATCCCGCGGCCTCCACTGTCATCCCGCGGCCTCCACTGTCATCCCGCGGCTTGACCGCGGGATCCAACGGCACCTACAGTTGGGTTCCCCCGCGTGAACTTGGAAACCAGGAAAATGACGCCAAGACTCCCAAAAAATCCAGGAATCATGGGCGCATCCGCAAAAACCCAACCCGTCAAGGGCCACAGAGCTGCTAGTAGGGCACCAGACGTCATCCCCGCAAAAGCTCCCCATTTTGTAAGCCCACGGTAATACAGGCTGCACAGGACTATCGGTCCAAATGTGCTCCCTTGCCCAGACCAAGCGTAACGCACGATTTCATAAACCGACTGAGAGTTTGTAAGCGTGATCACCGCCGCAATCGAAGTCTGACATACAATCGAAAGACGCGACGACAACATGGAACGACGTTCCGTCAAGGCATTCACAATATCCTTGGTCACAACAGAAGCAGATACAATAATCTGCGAGTCAACTGTGGACAGTGTTGCTGCCACCACACCGCAGAAAATAAACCCAGCAGCAAGAGGAGAAAAAAGCTGGTTCACCATATTCAAAAAAAGATATTGAGGCACTTCCAGCCGGTCCTTGAAAAAGACCCACCCTAAAATGCCAATCGATACGGCAGCAGATAAAGCAAGGAACTGCCAGGCCAGACCAAGACGCATAGACTTCTTCAATTCCTCGGCTTTGCGAATCCCCATAAACTTCGTTAACACGTGAGGCATACCGAAATAGCCTAAACCCCAGTTCAAGGCCACTTTCACAGCCTGGGAAACGGAGTGCGCTTCCCCAAATGTGAACCCATCCCCAATCGTCATCCCGTCAGGCAATGAGAAAAATGCAAAGATGGGAACTACCAAAATAGCCAGAAGCAAGAAAACTGCCTGGAACGCATCCGTAAACGCCACAGTCATATACCCACCCAGCGTTGTGTAGACAATAACAAGCAGAGCACTTAAAAGAACACCCCCCAACATGGGGATCCCAAAGAGCGCCTCAAGGACAGTTCCCATGCCCTGCAAACCAGATGCTATGTAAAATGTAAAGAAAAAGAGAGAAGCAAAAGCAGCAGTTAATGAAATCAAACGTGTCTGATCACCCACCCTTGCGGAAAAAAAGTGAGACAGGGTTATACTTCCCGTCTCCTCCGTGCTGATACGTAAGCGAGGAGCAACAAATTTCCACGTGAGAGCCATTCCCAGCAGAAGACCGACAGCGACCCAGGCTTCCGAAATCCCTATGGTGTAGATCGCAACAGGAAAACCAAGGAATAACCAACTGCTCATATCACTGGCATGAGCTGACAAAGCGGTAACCCAATAACTTATCTTGCGACTGCCGATCAGAAAATCATCAGCCTTCTGATCCCTTCGGTAGCTGACAACACCGATACTCACAAGAACGAGACCGTAGACAGCGAACGCAACAAATAATGACATGGGAACCTCAGAAAAATAATCCAGCCGACTCTAGGGGTATTTTGAAATAATTCAATGAGTCGCTAGTAAAAAAAGAAATGAACGTTAATGGATTCACAATTATTTTTCAAATTATAAACAAAGCTAAAACAAATTATCCTTATTTTAGGCATCTTATAAAAACTCCTTAGACTACGCCAATTTAGCCAGAAATAGGGGTCTAAGGGTGCGACAATTTTACGTATTGTTCGGAAGAGATTTTTTCTCGCATGATGGCCTTAAGAAAATCTTAAGTTTCCAAAATTAATGGAGGACATCATGAAACTCGTAGCTTTCGCAGCCGGACTTTTATTAACAGGTTCGGCATTCGCCGCTGATGTGATCGAATGGAACTTCAACGGACAGGCAAATGCGCTTGGCTCCGGTTGCCGCAAAGATGCAGGACGTCCTGGTGACACCGACTTCATCAGTGCTGGTAACGATGTGTCAGTTCTTTTCTCTCGTCTTGGGGTCAGCCTGACAGGAGACGCGGGAGGTGCCAAAGTTGCCTCGAAAACGTGCCGCTTTGCGATCCCCACGAAAGTAAGAGCCGGCTACTACATTGGCCGACTCCAGCAAACGATCACCTACGGTTATGAGAGGAACTCAGGGACATCAGGTAAAGTGTCCGCTGCCACAACATTCTACGGCCAAACTGCCGGAAATCTTCTCAGGAATATTCCCACACCTGGACTTGACCAGTGGTCCGTTCCCTTCGCAGAAGTCCGCCACACAAGCCTGTGGAGGGTCAACCCTTCTTGGTGCCTGCGAAGCGACTACAAGGGAAATTTCATGGCAAATCTTGCAGTTAACGGTTACCGAGAGTCCACCAAGCGTGATATCGTGATCCAGATCAACGGGCATGATATCCGCTTCGATGCAGTCGGTTTCCCTCTGCTTTGCCCATAATCTAGGGGGTTCCTGCGGATGGCTTTTTCGAGGGGAGCGACAATTCTCTCGCCCCCCTCGCGCTCCCCCTCTCCCTTTTTGTTTGTAGGAGTTGTCGATGAAAGTTGTAGCTGTCACGATCCTCTTGAGTTTATCCACTCAAACCTACGCAGTTACCCCGACCAAACCAGAAATAAAAGACTGGTTCGCCCTAGGCTCCGGCTGCCGCGGGCGCGAAGGCGGCATCGGCGACATCCGCATGACGATGACCCCCGACGGGCAAAACCCCGACAGGTTGTCAGTCAGCTTTTCGATGGGTTCCTACAAACTCAGTGGAAAAGACCCGGTGAACGCAGATACACCGACCTTCGCAAGGGAATGCTCACTGCGCTTTGCTCTCTATCCTCCCCCCTTCAAGAGAGTGAAGAACATAGAAGTTTCTACAGCTTTTCAAGTGGACAAAGAAAAAGGAGCGACAGCCGAACTCCACAGTCGACTCATGACTGCAACCGGAACCCTCAAGTCGTGGGACCAGGTCCTGGGCAAGGAGCAAAGTACGAAAGGTCAGACGCTCTCCATGAACCTTGCCCCCGATGAGAACGGCAAACGCATCCTTAGCGACCTTGCCTGCGGGGAAGCAAAAGTCCTCGGTGCTGACTTCACCTTCCTAAACCGTCGGGACTCTTTCAAAGAACAAGTCGAGATGAAACACGACTTCTCGAATAAAGTGGAATTCACGATTCAATTGGAAAGCTGCGGGAAGTGACTTACATAAGACCACTTACCTGACTCGGATGACTTTAGACTCTGCCTCTATCACCCGTCCGGCAATGTGAAGACGATATTCTTCGGGGGTGACTAGGAATAGCGTGTCGCAATCCCAGTCAATCATGTGACGGAGGAACGTTTGAAGGGGCAAGGTCCCCTCTCTTGACGAGAAACTCAATGACTCAAGTTGCGAGAACACAAAAAGCGGGTTCCTGTGTGCTATTTTCAATTCATGTATATGTTCCAAGAGAAATTCCAGAAAAGCGTCATGCTCCATTTTTAGTTTCTGCGCTTCCCTTGCAATTTCTGTCAGCTCAATTTCGAGGATCGTACGGCCTTTGAGTTCCGACGGGAGGTCTGCCGTATCTTGGACAACTTTTTCCGCTAAAACTTGCGGATATTGCAAGGTGTCCAGCCCTCTTGGGCCAACGAGGAAAATATTGAGGGTCTTAACGTTGAGATGCCTTCGGTCTTCTTTAAAAGCTGCTAACAATTCTTTCAACACTTTGCTTGGGTATTCGACCTCTGATGAAAGATCCCTTTTAGCAAAAGCTTTAACGTTCTCAGAAAAACCTTTGCTGCGCGCAAGTTCATTGAAATTGTACACATAACTGTCTTCGCTAAGCGTGTCGAAATAAACCTCACGTCCGCACGCAAGAGCTAAGAAGCCTCCGATAAAAATTGGGCAGACAAGTTTAGTGAAACGCATAACCAATTCCCACACTGAAGTTATATTCGAGATCTGGCTTAACGAAAGGCCTGATATTGTCGAAAGAACGTGCAAGCCCTCCTTTTACAGAGAAGGCGAAGTCCGTTACGAAAACCCTCTCCCAACCCAAGTCCAAGCCGATACGTGTGCGCAACCCTTTGCGGATGCTTTGAGATGATTCAGGGATCCACTGAACGACACGCCCCAGGTAAAGATTTGGCATTAAGAATATGTCCTGGTCCGTCATGCGTGTGACTTTCACCTTCAGTCCCAATCCTCCCCCGATTGTCTCGGTTTTGGGGACAAGGGAATCTTTCTTATGCCTTGTCTGATCCAAGACCAACTTGTCAGTCTCCATGGAGAAGAAGGGAACCAAACTAAAACTAGAGGTGGATCCTAGGGGGGCGTCAAAATTGGCCTGGAAGCGGCCTGACACAAGAGGATCGATTTCGAGGATGACTTTGTTCGCCCGTTTCAGAGCACGAAGAGTGTCGGCCCTTACGACTAAGGTGTTCCTTCTGGCATACGCCAGCTGACTGGGGGTGCCCATCATAAAAGCTGAGAAAATTCCTGTGAACACCATGATTCGGTAAAACGAAAACATAAGGTGACCTGTGAGTTCCAATGTTGAAGTTGCGAGGCAAAATAGGTGACGACCAGCTAAGTGTCAAGCCACTTCAACGGCAAGGAGGTGGTTTGCAGGAGTGGCAAGGAGGTGGTTTGGAGGAAACTGCGCAGCTGGTTCCTCCAAGAAGTCCCTGTGTCAAACCACCTCCTTGCCGCAGGCGCAACAAAACAGTATGATAGTTGTTGATTTTCATGAAAAATAACAACTAAGGTGCGGCTTATGTTTTTTCGTACATTGAAACTTGCTAATTTACCGTCTATCGCCGTAATGCCCCCGAAATTCATTCGTGGGGATATAAGGCGATAACGTGAGAGTCTAGCGAATCCGTTAGGATAGCAGCTAGACTTGAGCGTATCATTCGGATAAGATCGCAAATAGTTCGGAAGTTTGCACGAGTGCATCCGAACATAAAGCAGTTTTGATCTGCATCAAGGAAGCCAATTCGCTGCGGAAGAGCTTAACAGTTATGTGAGCACTTACCTTCGTGAGGAAATCCAGGGCGAGGCGGCGACCCGCAACATAGAAGCATTTGCAGAATTTTTAGACCTCATTGCCATGGCTAACGGACATGAGCTGAATTATGAGCGCCTGGCATCCGACTGCCAAGTCTCCACAAGCACGCTCAAAAATTACCTCCAAATCCTCGAAGACACGCTCCTTGGCTTCAAACTCCCTGGTTTTACAAAGACTAAAAAAAGAAAGGCCACTTCGCGTTCCAAACATTTCCTATTTGATATCGGCGTCGTAAACTGCCTCTGTCAAAGATCGCCAATTAGACCCAAGAGCGAGCTTTTTGGAAGTGCCTTCGAACACTTCATTATCCTGGAAATTAGGGCGTTTCTGAGTTACCGCAGACTCCAAAACTTCAAAATGACGTACTGGCGAAGCACCTCACAATATGAGGTCGACCTTATTGTTGGCGACCAATGGGCTATCGAGATCAAAGGAACCCATCTGGTTCAGGACCGACATCTCAAAGGATTAAGAGCGCTCAAAGAGGAAGGAATGGCCATGTCGTACTTTGTGGTCTCCCTGGACAACGCGGAAAGGCTCACAGACGACGAGATCCGCGTCCTGCCATGGAAAATTTTTCTGGAACATTTGTGGGCCGATCAACTGATTCAATCCCGCGCTGATTAAATTTTGGGCGATTTACTTGACTCCCCGTTAGGCACAGGCTAGGGTTGCCAAAATTTTTCATCAAACGGAGATTAATATGTTGAAAAAGATCGCGCTTGTCCCCCTTATTGCAGGGTTCTCGTCCGCACATGTTTACGCTGATGATTATTCCTCGTGCAAAGAAAAACAGGAGCAATGTAAACAATATACTGAGGCCAATCTAAAAAAGTTCGACGATGACTTTTATGACTCTGATTACTACCACTCGCTCTGGAGCAATAGCACCGTTCTCTCCAAACTCGTAGCGGGCGGAGCTTCAACTTTCCAGCCCCTTTATGACCAAACAAGATCGTACATATATTTGCGAAAATTATTCGCATCATTTGGTGATTACAAAGAAAAGAATCCTCAGGGCGCCGATCGCGTGAACGCACTCAGTGATTTTGACTTTAGGCTTAGCGACATCGTTAAATGCGAGGAAAGTCTTTTCCCGAATGTCATTGCTAAAGATGCAGTAAAAAAAGGACGCTTGGTTGAGGTTGGAAAGACATACATCGACGATATGTTGAGTTACAAGATGTCTGTTTGTAGCGACACCCAAGTCAACACGCTTTTTGAAAAAATTGATGAAGCTTTAAAACAAGTGCTGAATTCAGCACCATCTGCGGCATCGGTTTCATCCGAAACTCCTGCCACCGAACCCGCCGATAAGGAGTCAGTTGTTCGGGAGCTAAATACGGACGAAATAGAGAATTTGGTCAACACGTTTGTGGTCGAGATCGACAAGATCGCCAACTTTGTTGGTACGCAAGGTTCAAATGCTGGCGAAAAAGCAAGCTCACTTAAAACTGACCTGTCGACGCTTTTCCAGAAACTCATGAAGGGAGCAGCCGACAGCAACGTAAATTCTATGAGAGGCGCCGTGATAGCGAAGCTTATGGAGGCAGAAGTACTCAAATCAAAAGATGATGGTCAGAATTGGGAAGAAAATTTTAGCCCCGACAACTTTACGGTTAAATCCGCCATTTGTGACCAGGCTAAGCTGTTTCTAGTTGCAGATCTCAAGACTCGTCCTTGGTACGCCAAGTTGAAGGAGTTTAATGGCGGCAAAGACCTATAGTGTTCAAGATAATTAATTCGGGGATAAACTTTTTCGGGTCTGTCATCCCGCGG
>JACPKR010000013.1 GCA_016186945.1 Deltaproteobacteria bacterium
CCATACCGACTACCTAGCACTCACCCGGTTTGCGGATACCAGGAGGGTTTCCTTCTTGCGAATTCTTCCCCATGGCATTTACATGCCATTTTGTTACATTGTCGGAGTCGCTCTTTATTCAGACTCCTAGGTTCATCCAGCGACATGGATGGTTTCCTCCTCGAAACAGCTCTCTACGACAGCCTCGTGTCGCACATAAATAAGTGAAATAAAGCCCGTTACACTTGGTGCTGCCAGCCCTGTTGCTTTACAAGAGTCCGTTTTTTTCAAGGAAAGTCCCAAGATGTCGCATTCTTTAGTATGGTCGCAGACCGCGGGGAGGGTTGATGGGTTGGAAGAGGGCCGCGGAAAAGTTGAAAGTAGCGGCATTAAACTGTTTTTCAACTCTGACGAAGATTTTGATCCGCAATCAGTTTGCAATAAAGTGAGAGAGCTGCTAATTGAGAGAGAGATTCCTGTTGGGCCAACCCGTAATTTCAGAGCGTTCCCTTACGGCCTCTAGGGACAACAAATTTACATTTTTTTACCCTTGGAAACTACCAGACTATGGCAAAGATAATTTTTGACAGAACTCTATGAACGGTAGCACAGTGATCTTATTCTGAGAAAAACTTTTTTCCCCTCTGTGAATCTGGTAAAAGTGGGGGATAGCGGTTCTATCAGCAAAATACCGCAACGAATTGCCAATGCTTTTTTCTCCTGTTTTGCACTCAACCGCAAAGAGAGCCGTGCCGTCTTTGATGACGACAAAATCAATCTCACGTTTATCAGTATCACGCAAAAATCGCAGTTCCATTTTATAGCCTTCACTGTCTTCGAGATAATGACAGTATTTTAAAAGCTGACAAGCTACGAGATTTTCAAAACGTGCACCTGGATCCTTGATCTCAGACCAGTCCCACAAATATAGCTTGTTTTCTTTTTTAACAGCTCGAACTTTTGGAGGCCCGTACGGAAGTATACGAAAACACACGTAGAGATTTTCTAAAATGATGATCCAACGTTCTACAGTTTTATGATCGACTTGCAAGTCTTCTCGCAGACTATTGACAGAGAGTGGTGACCCTATTTTTTGAGGGAGCAATTCAGCTAGTCGCTCTATCAATGTAATCTCTCTTACTCTTTCCAGATCTCTCAAATCTTCCCGGATCACCCTTGTCATACGATCGCGTTGCCAGATGCGCAAGATTTTTTCACTCTGTTTCATGAGGGGCTCTGGGAAACCACCAAAACGTAACAAGCTTTCAAGGTCACGAGGCTCGGGTTTCGCAGTCATTTCTAAAATGGAGAAAGGATGGAGACGGAAGTACTGATAACGTCCTAATAAGGAGTCCCCACTTTTACGATAGTAATCCAGTCTTGCCGAACCCGTGACAATGATGCTGCGAATTGACTTCTCTGTATCGTAAATTCCTTTAACCAAATTACGCCAACGTGCATACTTATGCACCTCATCAAGAATAAGAAGTTTTTGCCCAAGAGGAAATTCCATGTTCCGAATTCTTTTTGCATGAACAGCATGATCCCAATTGAAATAAGCCGGGTGCTTTTCGTTCTGCTCTCCTTCCAAAAAAGAAAAAGAAAAGGTAGTTTTACCAACCTGTCTTGGTCCTCCAATAAAGACCATTTTATGGCTTAAAATCTCCATAATCTGTTGTTTTAAATAGCGAGTTTTTATCTCCATTTTTGCTAATACTCCAATTTAATCATGAGTATTTGGGAATATAGTCAATATTACTAAAGCTAATTACCAAGGGCAAGTATCTTTATTCGCAGGACGCAAGGGTGCCTTTCAAGGAGACGGGGTGGGGAGTTTCCGACACCCGTTCCGAGGGAAAGCCTATGGGGTTCTGAGAAGTTTGAATCAGAAAACCGGCGCAAACCCCTCCTCAAATCTGATTGCGCAGCTTTCAGATTAGGGGGGGTCAATAAAAAGGGAGAGGAAGGTTTGGGGGCGAGGGAAAAGCCTGCCCTGAACAAAGCGAAGGGTCGCTCCCCCATTGAATTTCTTGGAGGAACCACCTCCACCTCCCTGCCCCAGAGGGCGCGGGCTACTTGCTTTCGGGTGAGGCAGAGGCAGAGGCAGGCTCAGCTTCCGTTGCTTCTTCTGTACCTTGAACAGCTTCCACTGCTGGTGCAAGTTCAGCTTTTACCTCGACGGAACCCTCAACAGCAGGTGTTGCAACCTGTGCGGCTTCAGCTGGTGCAGAAGCTTGGCTAGCTGCAGGTTCACTTTTTTTGTCGGGGGTACAAGCGCTTGCAAGAACGAGAGCGAAGATAACTTTCAATAATTTCAGCATATTTCATCCTTTCAAAAAATTTTGTTAAATGCTGGAACGTTATCAACATGAATTACCCCATATATTGGTTGGTGAGCAAGTGCTTTAATGCCGCCGTTCGTAGCAAGGACGTCTCTGGACGCCCCCCGCTGGATCGGATATAAAGACTGCAAACTTCGAAAGGGAGGACCGGTGAAAAAGGAAAGTTTTCTGAAATTTTGTGAAACTCTCACCGTTGTGGGGTTTGGTCTGGCATATTGGAAGTACGACCTTCAGATCGCGACAACGGTTCTGATCGTGCTTCTTACCGTTTTTGTGGGACTTGTGAAAGTCCTGGGTCAAAAGCTCTCAAAACTACAATTTTTTAGCTGGTTAGCAGTCCTCATCCTTGGGGGGGCGACTGTTCTTCTCAAGGATGAAATGTTCATCAAGTGGAAACCTACGGTGGTCAACGCAAGTCTAGCGCTCATTTTCCTCGCCACTCAATTCGTTGGGAAGAAGACACTCATAGAGCGCATGATTGGAGAAAAAGTTCCGGCACCAACTCCCATGCTGAGGAAAGTCAACTTCACAGCTGCTTTATTTCTGTTGTTTATGGGAGTTTTGAATATTGTGGTAGCTAATCTGCTGTCGACTACCGCCTGGGTGCAATTCAAAATCTTCGGAACTTTCATTTTAGATGCTGCTTTCTTAGGAGCATGCCTTTATTACCTCCGCGATTATCTGACTGAATTCCTTGATAAAAGTCGCCAGGATAGTTAGTTTCCCAATCTTTTTCTTAACAATTTCTTAAAAAACCCGAATCTCCTAATAAATAAAAGGAGATCGTCATGCCCATCGGCACAATTATCAGTTCCCCCAACACTTATAGCGCTTATGCTCAGGTTCGAGATGAGTATGGGGGGGAGCGTACGGTTCATCAGAGTGAAATTCCGGACGATCTTGAGGATGGGGACGAATATGCTTACCAAGTTGATGTATGGAATAACCCAAGTGGTACAGTGACAACCTTACGAGAGTTTCCCTACTAAACGTATCAGCTTCGCAAGGCTTCCAGAATCGCCCGACTCTTTGGAGTCCAAAGTTGTTTGTCTTTGGAAAAATCGAGTTCTTGCATCGGGAGCAAGTAGTAGGAGTAGACTTCCTTGTTCCTGGGATTTTTTGCCCAGTAAAGTTCGAGGTCTTGCCAGTCTTTTTCTGAAATCGGGGATTTGAAGAGGGCTTGAATTTTTCGGTTTTTCAGCGTGAGAATCTTATAGAGTAGTTTTTCGCGCTCAGCCTTAGCGATCTGGAAAGCTCTCACAAGGATTCCTGAAGGGTCCTCCTCGATAAGTTCTCGTTCCAAGCTAGTGAGAACTGATTCCCCCCCGTCAATTCGACCTCCCGGGAATTCCCATTTCTTGTGCTTGGAGCGACTTCTCTTTGCTTTCTTCTTAAGGACAAGAATGTGGGGGTGATCCCGTTTAAGTTCGAACATAATTTTCACGGAATCTATTTCAAACGCACCTAAATGCTGCTCATGTTCTTTATCATAGTTAAGCCAATCGTCGTCATTCAGGCCGAGTTTTCCCACCAACTCGGTGATGTCACCTTCGATCGGAACACTGGCTTTTCGAAATAAGGAATCTCTGAAGACGTAGACGAGGAGGAACGACGTTGTAATGATGACCAGGGCCACGGCACTCCTTCGAGCTAAGGTGTGTCTTCTTTTCAGCACCTCCGACTGACTCCCTCCATTCAATTATACTGGCGCACTCGGAAGGACTCAAACCTCCGACCCTCGCGTTCGAAGCGCGATGCTCTATTCAGCTGAGCTACGAGTGCGTTCCGGGTTGAAAGTATAAAGAGACCCGTGGTTTGTCAACAATTTTACTTGTTACCTTTAGCTTGCTGCTCCTTAAATTTTGCTACTAACTGTTCCTGAATTGCCATAGGTACAGGACGGTAACGGCTGAACTCCATCGAGAACGTCGCTTTGCCTTGGGTCATGGAACGCAGGTCAGTTGAGTAACCGAACATTTCTGCAAGTGGAATCTCTGCATCAATGACGGTAAAGTCATCACGCATGTCTGAGCCACTGAGAACCCCGCGACGTGAAGACAAGTCACCCTGAACAGAACCTTGAAATTCCGTCGGCGTTTCCACCTCGACTTTCATAATAGGTTCCAGAATGACCGGTTTAGACGAAAGGAAAGCTTCTTTGAACGCTTGACGAGCAGCAATCTTAAACGCCATCTCTGACGAGTCGACAGTATGGTAGGAACCGTCCTCAAGATCGACTCCCACACGGATGACCTGGTAGCCAGCTAAAGGCCCCTTATCCATAGATTCGCGGAAGCCCCGTTCGCAACCAGGAACAAACTCCTTAGGGATATTCCCACCAACCACTTTATTCATAAACTCAAAATTGACCGCACTGTCTTCTGGCAACGGTCGCAAGGTTCCCACGACGTGGGCGTATTGTCCCGAACCACCGGTTTGCTTTTTATGTTTGTAGTTGTAAGGAGCTGCCACAGTGGGAGCTTCGCGATAGTTCACTTTAGGTTGGCCTACGATGACGGTTGCTTTGTACTCCCGCTGGATGCGTTGGGTGTAGATTTCCAGATGAAGCTCACCCATCCCTCGGATGATGGTTTCATTGGATTCTTCGTCGACATGAACTTTGAAGGTCGGATCTTCTTTCATAAAGCGGTTGAGAGCTTTTGAAAGCTTGGCAAAGTCTTCCTGTTTTTCTGGTTTGATCGCAAGTTCAATGACCGGATCAGGTACGTACATGCTTTCCATAGTAAGGTTAAGCGACTCATCGCAGTACGTGTCCCCGGATGCGCAATCGACACCGATCATAGCGATGATGTCTCCCGCCTTCGCATCGTTGATTTCAATGCGTTCATTGGAAAACATTTGGACGAGTCTTCCGATCCTCTGCTTTTTACGTAGACGGGGATTGAAGAAGTTATCACCCTTCGTCAATGATCCCTGGTAAATGCGTGTGTAGGTAAGTTGGCCGTAGCTGTCCTCTGTTATTTTGAACGCCATGGCAACGAGCGGAAGCTTGGGGTCAGGCTTCACCTCGACCATAGCTTCTTTGGGGTCACTCACTTCTCCAAGGCGATTGTTGTCAATCGCGAAGTATTTTCTGTCAAGAGGGCTTGGCAAGTAAGCAAGGACTGCGTCGAGAAGAAGTTGGACGCCTTTGTTTTTGTAGGCCGATCCCATATAGACTGGGGTTATTTTCTTAGCAATGGTTGCTTCACGAATGGTTTTATGAAGAAGTTCGAGCGGTACTTCCTTCTCTTCCAGCAGGAGTTCCATCATCTCGTCAGAGAACATAGAAACTGTGTCGAAAAGTTGGGCGCGATAATCCTCGGCCTTTTCTTTCAGGTCTGCGGGGATATCTTCCTCTCGAACATTCTCTCCGTTGGCTCCGTCAAAATAGTAGGCTTTCAGCTTGATGAGGTCCACAACCCCCTCATGCTCATCTTCCAAGCCGATTGGGATTTGCATCATGACGGGGTTATGCCCCAATTTTTCCCTAAGTTGGTCTTTCACTTTGAAGGGATTAGCTCCGGCACGGTCCAACTTATTGACAAAGGCAAGACAGGGGACGTTGTAACGCTTCATCTGTCGGTCAACGGTGAAGGACTGAGATTGAACCCCTGAGCTACCACAAAGCACAAGGATTGCGCCGTCAAGGACGCGAAGGGAGCGCTCAACTTCGATTGTGAAGTCGACGTGTCCCGGGGTGTCGATAATCTGTACAAGTTTGTCTTTCCAGGGGAGAGTTACCGCGGCTGAGGTGATCGTGATCCCTCGTTCTTTCTCCAATTCCATGTGATCCATTTTGGCGCCATCGCCGCCACCGCGAACTTCCTGGATACGGTGAATAAGGCCGGTGTAAAAAAGAACCCGTTCTGTAAGTGTGGTTTTTCCTGAGTCAATGTGGGCTGATATACCGATATTACGGTAATCTTTCAGGTCGTATTTCTTAGCCATCTGTCCTAATTTCCTTGTAAAAAAAAATGTTGGAGTGGGCCTTTCTACCCTTTTCTTTGTTTTTTTTCAAGCGGCCTATTGTGGCCCACTGAGAATCGCGTTCCCACTCGCCTAATGTGCGCGGTATTAGGGGAAACTTCGCAGATGGTTCCCCTAAAGAAAAGCCTTTTTGAGAGAAACCAACTGCGTAGTTTTCTCTCAAACTCTCTTCCTTGCCACCTCTCACCTAAACGGTTCGACAGAGACGATGCGGGGTGGATGGCCTCTTTCCAGGAACACACACCAAAGGTTTTCCATTACAAACCTGTTTGTAAATTTTTCCTCTTCAACTTTCCCTCTGAATAGCAGCAAGGACGAAAGTCGTTCCCTGACCCCTGTATGATGTGAGGCATGGACAGTTGCCATTGATCCTCCGTGCCCCAATGTGATGCTCTCGAAGAACACGAGGGACTCGGCCGTTCGCATTTCCCCCACCACGAGTCGATCGGGGCGAAGGCGTAGGCTTTCCTCTATTAAAGTCGCAGGTCGGATGCTTCCTCTCCCTTCGGTGTCGGGCTTTCGGCTAAGGAGGGAAAGCCAATGGGGGCTGAGGAGGGGGAGTTCCTCCATTTCTTCGATGATAACCACTCTTTCCTCCCAGGCATAGGTCTTCAGGCAGGCCAGCAGCAAGCTCGTTTTTCCACTTCCTGTCGGTCCGCAAAACAGGATATGGCGAGAGCGGTCCGCTGCGAGTGCTTGCAGGCGTTCTCTCACCAGGGGAGTCATCGAGAAGTCTGCTACTTTCAGGTCCGCAAAGCGATGCCGACGTATGGTCAGAAGTGCGCCTTCCCTACCACAGGCAGGGGGGATGAGGCAGTGCCAACGGAATCCACCCTCGAAAGTTCCTCCTGCAGACGGACTGAAGGGGTCGAGCCTCATGCCTTGCCCGTGTGCAAATTCCTGGCATGCACGCACCATAGCTACCGGGTCCGAGAAAGGAGACGTCGCCACTTGTCTCCCTGCTTTTTGGTGAACCGACAGCGATCGTATCCCGTTCAGGCAAAGTTCATCGACTGAAGGATCAGTAAACGTCTTCAGTAAGTCCTGGACCCAGCGGTTACATGCGAAGTTGCTCACAAAATTCCTCAGCGCTTCCAAAGGATCCAGCTCCATCCTCAACAAGATTCTGACATCCTTCGCAAAAATAGCGGTTTTCTGCAGGAACATAAACTGCGACTTCCCGTCCCTGGTCGAGTGCCAGTCGTGCCGTTACCATAGCCCCCGACTGTTTCGCTGCTCCCATAACGATCGTCCACATGGAGAGGCCACTGATAATGCGGTTGCGAATGGGAAAGTCGTACGGTTTCGGGACTTGGTCCCACAGACGTTCTGAGACAAGGAGGCCTCCTTGGTCACGGATCTTGTTGAATGTCGGACGATTCCCTTGTGGGAAAAGCCGGGCCAAACCGTTTGCAAACGCAATAATCGCAGGTATCGGCTCTCCCCCTGCAGCCAGCACACCCTGGTGCGTGGCGATGTCACAACCATAGGCTCCCCCGCTTACTACAACGACACCTAACTGACTCAACATGAACCCCACGCGGTAGGATTCCTGCAACGCGACCTGTGCTGTCCGCCTTGATCCCACGACAGATACCCTCGGCATGGCAAAGACAGCTAAATCACCCACAACAGAAAGAGCGAGAGGAGCCTGCGGGATCTCTCGTAAAACTTCCGGATAGCTTGGATCACATAACAACAAATATCTTGCTCCTTCGTCTCGGCACCACCTCAAGTGGAACCAAAGCTTTGTCAGCAGCAAAGCTCCCTGCGAATCGTAGCGATCCATGTAGAGATTCAACCAGGGGAGAAGGCCTGAAGGTTTCCCTCGCTCAGATCGCAGGAACTCGTCCCAATCTGGTCTCTTCCACTGTTCGATCCCATTTTCGCCGGATGAAAAGAGTGCGCGCTGACTGCAATGTTCCACAGGCACATTAACCGACAGATATCTGCCAAGTATTTGAGACACAACGTGAGAAAGGGCATAATAGGGGCGCAAGGACATAGTAATTTCTCGTCTTCCAGCATTAACTTATAACTAAAGTAACCCGAAAGCCACTTGGGGCAAGGAGGTGGTTTGGAGGAAACTGCGCAGCTGGTTCCTCCAAGAAATCCCTTGGGGGAGCGACGGTTCCATCGCCCCCCCAAACCCCCCTCTCCCTATTTGCCCCAAGTGGCTTACGCATTACTAACTAAAGTAAAGACATACGGTTGGTCATGGCACTGACATTTTGCGTAGGGAGGCATCGGGAGGCGATTTGGTAGACGGTGTCTCGTCAGCCTTTTCCAACAAAGTCCCCAATTGTGACTTCCTCTCTGGCAGAGAAAATATAGCCAAGCGCACCGACTGGTGAGACATCAATAATTTGAAGATCCCCTATTTTTTCGAAAGTCCCTTCGATGGACCAGCCTCTTATCGTGGGGTCGGGGAAAATATTGAAAATCTGGCCTTTCACGATTCCTTTGTCGGTTCCGCGATCCAGAAACACGAGGCTGTTGTTGCCGCCCATACCGACTTCAAAGTCACTAAAGGCGATCACTCGCGCACCCTTTTCCAACGTTGATCGGCTGCCGACCCCCGGGGTTATGGACGCCTCATGTTCAAGGTAGGGAACTGCAATATCACCACCTTCCAAGGCAAGTCGACTCGCACCGATGAGTGCCATAGCCTGTTTCTTTTTCTTATCAAGGAAGTACTCCACATGAACTTGCGCTACAAAGCGGTAGAGGTAGCCTACCAAGTCTCCTTCCTCGTCTTCGATTTCCTTATCGAAACGAAGGACAGTATAGGTCTCTCCTTCCTTTAGATCGGAGGGGGTTTCGATACGAACCTTTTCCCCTTCTCCGTAAATTTCCCGTTTGACGACACCTTCCGAAACGGTCCCAAGGGCTTTGGGCTGGGACGGGAAGACAAAACCGGGAAGCACAATCTTGATCATATCCCGTCTGTAGATATCTCCCATGGTCGAAATATCCATGGAACCGACATCTCCTATATCAAGAAATTCTGGGGGTAAGTCTTTCAATATGGTGCTCGGCTCCCATCTTTTCGTAAACAGTTTATCCACATCGATCTTGACGGAAACTTTTTTATCGGGAATCACTTCTTCCTCGTGGACGATTTCCAGGAAGGGAGGGGTTTCGAAATCGCCAGCGAAGAATCGTACTTTCATCCCAGGCCAAATGAAATGGGGGTTTTTAATGTAAGGGTTGAGCGCCCAGAGCTTGGGCCAATACCCGGGTTCGTCAATAAGTTGGTCGCATATGTCGAATAGGGTGTCCCCATTCTCGACAACATATTCCTCTGGAGCTTCTTCATGGACAAGTTCCCGTATTTGACCGGGAAATGGTGGGGTACCGGCAAACTGGTTCACGACGACAGCTTTCGCTATGGGGGGTACTGTCGTATCCTGGGCTTTCAGGCTACTTGCGAAGATTAAACTGACCAGTACAGAGAAAGCTCTCATTTCTCTTTCTCTTTCTCTAGTGTCGCTAGTAGGTGTTTTGCAGACTCGGCACTCGATTCATAGGGATGAGCGCCGATGATGTTTTTCAGTCGGATGACGGCATCCTCTCTGCGACCCATGCCGATTTCTGCTTTCGCCATAAGGAATTGGGCGGAAGCTACATAGGCTGCCCCCGGGAATTCCTCGATGTAGGTCCTGAAAAATTGCCATGCCGACTGGAACTCCCCCAGCTCAAGCCAGCATCTTGCCACCCAGAAGCGTTGTTCCCCCATACTCAGCTCCGGTGGGAATTCACGTTCCAAGCGTGAGAACTCTATGAAGGCTTTCCCAAAGCGTTTTTCAGAGAAAAGACGCTTTGCGTAAGACATGCGAGAGAAAAGCTCCTGCTTTTTCACTCCTCCGACGGCGATCGGTTCAACAAGTAAGCTATCCGTTTTGTTTTTCGTTACTGGGACTTCTTTTGCCTTGATGCCTTCCTCTGAAGTCCGATTTTCCTTTGAGAGCAAACGATTTTCCATGACTTGAATCTGCTGTTGTTGCCTGGCGATAGTGTTACCCAGGTCATCGACGCGCACCCATAGTGTCGCAAGCTTTTCACGAAGTTTCCCTGTTTCTTCGGAAACTCCCTCCTGGGCCGCCCATGCATCAAGCACAGGATCATTCGAGCTAGCGGTCTTGCAAGCTGTCCCTCCCAGCAGGCACAGAAACAATGTCTTTCTTAACTCCATAAACAAGCCTCCCATGAATTTCTTGGAGGAACCAGCTGCGCAGTTTCCTCCAAACCACCTCCTTGCGGTAAGTCAAAACGAATCCACCTCTACGAGCTTTTTCAAATAGGTCTTAAGGCTTAATAATGTTTTTTGAGACAGTTCCATGAACTCCCAACCAAAGAGATAGACTCTCTTCGCATCTTCCGGAGGAGCGTCCTCTTCTTCTTTTTCTTTAATGACTCGGGTCCAACGCAGAATCATTTTCATGGTCTGAGGAATTTCCAGGGGCAGATACAGGATCGCTCCCGACGCAATGTAACCCGGTTTGAGGCATGCATAGTATGCCGGAAAGAAGGTTCTGGTACACAAACCTCCCTTGCTAATGTTGTGAATTTCTGCGAGGTCTTTAAATTCCTCGAACATGGGAACCGTGGCAGGAGCCAACATTACATCACTAGGAAGATCAGCTCCAAGCACAACAAAAGATTTCAGTGGCGAGCAAACTTCAAACCTTTCGTTCTTCCTCCTATCGAAAGTTGCGACCTGCTCAGGCAAAGAAAGAAGCAAGGAATGGTCCCCTGAATCCTTTATGACACACTCGAAGTTCAGACCGACATTGGAAACCATGATTTGAACACCTACGTAGCTGACATCCTTCAAATACGCCATCCCGCGATCGGACACTCCATAGACCAAAATTCCCATGATGGTGAAGCGACTTCGTTCTTCCGTTATGTAAAGACCGACCGCTTTTCCCAACACCTTTTTGTTTCCACCCGATAGTGGACGAATCAGTATACTAAGATTGGCTTTGCACACGCGTCTTAGAACTCGTAATATCCGACTTCGGTTGATGATCGAAATTTGCTTGGATTCGATTTCATTCATTTTGTATCTATTTTATCATGATCTTAGTAGCTATGGTCTTTAGGAAAAAGAATTTGTGGAGAGTACCTTTTTTGAAAAAAAGTTCCCCTCCACACCTCCCCCCAAAAAACTTTAAATACTGAAGTTTTTGAAAAGGGGCTTGGGGAAATAACTTTTTTCAAAAAGTTTGTCCCCAAATTAATTATCTTGAACACTATCAAAGGGGCTGAGATGAAAATATTTCCTAGTATCTTCAGGAAAAAGGCCCCCTCTTTTGTTTTAGTTCTATGGTTTTACCTCTGTTCAGGTATGGAACCAAACACGCTGGCACAAACGAATGGTCTTCTCCTTGGATACAGCAGAAACTTTCCAGTTGCTGATGCGAAACGACGCTACTCTCCGTCCATCCTTCACCCCACTGTCGGTATACGCTATATTTCTCAGGACTGGGTTTTGGGATTTACCGGACATTTCAAGTTTTTCACAGATAATTGGGAAGAATCCAAGTTGAGCATGTGGACTTTTGAGCAGGAATTTTATTATAAGATGAGGATCTACCACCCCTTTTATTTCTTGCTGGGGGGGAAACTGCTTTATATTTTCCCAACAACCAGGGGCATGTTCCCCCTTCGCAAGAGAGAGGAACATTTTATCGAAGTAGGTATTGCTGCGACCGCATCCTTTCTGTACGAACTGTCAAACACACTTGCTTTAGGAATCTACCTGGACCGTTGGCGCGGGACCAGAACAAAAAGACTGCAAGGATTAGAGTGTGGAATCCAAATCATCATTCCCTTTGACTGGTTCTAAGATCATTCACACATAGCAAGGCGCACCGTACTGAGCCAGCCAAAATACATGCTGGGCCAGAGTGACTGTAGTCCGAAACTTTTGTAATACGATGTGCCAATGCTCTGCGAATCAGAAAAATTGAGCAGACTTTGAGAGACCATCGCAGTGCGATGTACAAAGATAAGTTCACTTCTAGCTGGCTGCGCCTCTCCCCTTACGAGCATGAAAAGTTCATTTCTCGTGGATTCCGTATAACATTCGTATTCCACATTGCAAAAACCTTTGGCAGCGTCCTTGAATTCAAACTGTTCCATCGTCTCCGAGAGCTGTTTTGTGTAGGAGGTCCTAAAGTAGCCGCCAATCAGCACCCGCCGCTGGCAAAATGCGTTGGCTTTAATGAAATCAAATATTGTACTGACAACGCTCTCCAGTCTGGGAAGGGTAAGCTGAGCCTCAGACTGAAAGACAAATGCGTAGAGGGGCTGTCCGTTGGAAGAAAGTTCCTGAAAGAACAGGGATCCCTCTTTCCATTGCCAAAGTTTTCTCAGCTTTTCTGCCTTCAATGGAGGACTGACCGCGACCGCTATCAATTCGGATTCGCCAGATTCTTCAAATTTCCCTATAGCTTCTTCCTGCCAGTCATAGCCCTTGAGCGCTCCTGCCATGAGTATACTTCGATCTGATTCCAAAGGGTTATCATAACGCGCCATAACGCCCCCCAAAAGGAGCAGATCTGCTTGCGCATCCCACAATTCCTTGTCAACGAGTTGGAGACGCTCGCGTCGGAAGAGCCAGTCACCTTTCCAACTTTGTCGAACGCTAGGGGCTTCTTCTTGCTGGTTGAAGAGGGAGAAACGTTGGATCTTCAGCTCATTCTTGTCGTAGACGACGCGGCCTTCGCTGACAACGGATTCAAAACATCCTGCAGGGGCCAATGTAAAAAGCAGAAGAAGGGGTAGTATGAGGGGGGAAATGCAACTTGTGGCAAAAAGGGAGAGGGGGGTTTGGGGGGGCGAGTGAAGCGTCGCCTCCCCCAAGGGATTTCTTGGAGGAACCAGCTGCCAGTTTCCTCCAAACCACCTCCTTGCCCCAAGTCCCCTTCTGGTTTTTTTTAACACCCGAGGTACCTAGAAATGACGAGTCGTTGGATTTCGCTTGTACCTTCACCGATACGCAGCAAGGCAGCGTCCCGGTAATGCCTTTCGATCGGATATTCCTTCATTAGGCCGTAGCCTCCGAAGGTTTGTTGTCCTTCTCGTGCGCAGAATTCTGCAAGTTCGGAGCAATAAAGTTTTGCCATGGCGGCCTGCTTTTGAAAAGGCAGATGATTCTGTTTCAACCAGCATGCTTTATAGAGCAGGCTTTCAGCAGCCTCTATACGCGTTGCCATCTCCGCAAGTTTGAAGGCAACTCCCTGATGCTTGACGAGCGGTTTGCCAAAGGTCTTGCGTTCTTTCGCGTAGGCCAACGTAAGCCCGAGTGCTCCTTTCGCAAGGCCAAGGCCCATTGCCCCGATGGACAGTCTTCCTCCATCGAGCGTATCCATCATGATTTTGAAACCCTGTCCTCGTTTTCCCAACATGTTTTGCGACGGAACGCGCACGTTATCGAAATAAAGCTCACCTGTGTTAGAAGCACGCCAGACCATTTTATCTTTCATGGCCCTGCAGGTGAGTCCTTTCGTACCAGAAGGAACAAGAAAGCAGCTCAGTTCCACACCGTTATCGGACTGTTTTCCTGTCACGGCTTGAACAGTGATGCCCTTCGTAATGTCGGTGGCACTATTGGTTATCCAGAGTTTGGATCCATTGATGACCCACTCATCGCGTGCGCTGTCGTAAACTGCGGTAGTCTTACTGGCCTGCGCGTCACTACCTGCGCTTGGTTCGGTAAGTCCGAACGCCCAGAGGCTATTCCTGCACAAGTCGGGCAAAAACTTCTTTTTCTGTTCCTCTGTACCGTAATAGAAAATGGGAGCGACTCCTAGGGAGTTGTGCGCTGCGATCGTCGCAGCCTGCGAACTGTCAACCTTTGCAAGTTCTTCCACGGCAACAATGTAGGAAATATAGTCCATCCCTTGGCCTCCGTATTCCGGACTTACAATCGTGCCAAAGAGTCCTAGCTCTCCCATTTGTCTCGTAAGGTCATAAGAGAAAGTTTCGTCTCGATCGAGTTCCCGTGCTTTGGGTTCGATTTGTTTACGAGCAAACTCGGAGATGGTTTCGCGAAGCATTTTCAGTTCATCGTTTTCCGAAAAATCATAGGCCATGGGTAAACTTCCTATTCTTCTGTATCGTCAAAACTTATGCGTCCTTCTCTTCCTGATGCTCCCGTTAGGATAGCAAGATAAGATTTGTAACGCCACTCACTTAATTCACCTCGTTGTAAGGCATCGAGAACAGCGCAGTTTGGTTCTTGCAAATGTTTGCATTCCCGAAATTTGCATTTGCCTGCGTAAGGCCTGAGGTCTACAAAGCACCAGGTCAACATGAGGGGGTCGAGTTCGGCAATGAGGAAGCTTCTCACGCCAGGTGTGTCGATGACAAAGCCCCCCGTTCCGAGCTTTATAAAACTCGCGTAAGTTGTCGTATGCCGACCCTTTAAAAGAACTTCCTGCGTTTCAACATCCTGGATGATTTCCGGATCCATTTGGTTAATGATAGAGGACTTCCCTACACCTGAGTGGCCAACGACCAGACTGATTTCATTCCTAAAAATGTTGCGCAGTTCGCCTTCTACTTGGTCGTTAGCCTGAGTGAGAAAGACGGGATAGCCAAAGGACCGATACAATTCTATGAATTCTTTACACTCTTCTTTAAAGGGATCTTCAGCTGCATCCAGCAAGTCTTTTTTATTTAAAATTAGGCAAATTTTTATCTTCTGCTGTTCGGCTAGGACAAGGAACCTGTCGATCAGTCCCCATTTCAATTTTGGAGCGAAAAAACTAGCCACGATCACCATTTGTGTGACGTTTGCAGCCAATACGTGTTCTCTTTCTCGCACCATGGGGTCGAGGCGGGAAATTCTGGACTCTCTTTCCGCACGAAAGTCGATTGTGCATTGGGGAAAATCAGACTTTTTCTCCGCTCGCGTGCCTTTCTTACACAGGACCCGATCGCCGACGACAACGAAATTCCTCTCCTGACGCATCGCCTGCAGGAACGTTCGTGCGACTGTACCTAGCCAAATTTCTCTGGTCTCGATTTCATTCAAGATTGGTTCTTCAGCGACAAAAACATAACGCTTCTGAACTTCAACAACCCGTGCCGCAAAGTAGCCTTGCTTGATGCGTTTTTTCCACTCTTTGGCATTTAGAATGAAAATCTCGCCTTTGCCAGGAACGATTTTTCTCTTTCTCATTTTCTCGAATCGGACTTCCCAGTCTTTCATAGTTCATCTTTTTTCAAAAACTTTAGCTTGGAAGGATCCTGGACCCGCTCTTCGCCTATTATGGTGAGAGTCTCTGTAAGTTCCTGCAGTTCCTCCTTGACCGTTATCACGTTATCAGCGGTCGCAATGTAACCCAGGTTGTGCATAGACTCGATGAAATGGTCGAATTCCGTCTTATCGAAATACTCAATCTCTGCATCACCGTTCAGGATACTTACACGTTGGGAGGCTAGCCTGCATGTTTTTGAAAATTCGTCGTGCTCGACAGTCAGTCCTTGCTTGTATTGTGAAAGAAGGAGAGCATAGAGTCGGTAACGCTGGAGGGTGCCACCAACGACAAAACCAAGAGTTCTGAGCGCCAGATACTGTTCTGAAGCGAGATCCGGACACGCATAGTGACTACCGTTCTGCTGAGGTACGAGAAGACCGAGAGCGAGAAAGGTCTTAAGATAGTGGTCCACAGCTTTAACGATTTCTGATTCTGACCAGTGCAGGTAGAACTCGTCTTTTAAAAGTTGGTAGTATCCAGCACAACCAAGTTTCAAGTCTTCGAGAGAAATGACTCTATTCTGAATCACAAAGCTTGCAATGAGTGAGGGCAATACAAAGACAGGTAAGACGCTGTTACGATAGTAGGAAAGAAAGGCGCAATCTTTCTCACTTACATGGATCACATCCCCGCTCGGATGTTGGAAACGTTTTAGATAAGTGATTTTCTCAGCATCTTTCAGGAATTCCTTGGCTGTTTTCTCCGGAAAATAAAAACGGTCACTATAGGGGACTTCGTGCAAGAGCTTGGCCCACAAATCTATAATATTAATAAGGTCCTGCTCCGGGATAGCTTTACGCGGCAGTGCGATCATGGCAACTGAAAGCAGAGAGACTGGGGAAAGGTAGATAGCTCCGTTGATCCTTCTCATAACTTCCTTGGCGAGGGGGATCACTGCTTTGGAGCCTTCCATGTTTGCTTCCTGGCTTAGGATACTGGTCAACTCGATAGGTTTACCAAAATTAATGTAGGCTTTACCAAATTCTGTGCGAAGGATTTTCCCCGCTCGAAGAAGCTGCCATATAGATTCGCCCTTCTTGGTTTTTCCTCGTAACTCATGAATGTAACTTCTAGCTTCCATCAGTTTATCGTAACCGATGTAGAGCGGGATGAGTAAGACAGGTCTTTCTTGTCTTCTCTGGATACTTCGAATCACCATTACAAGCATTCCCAGCTTTGGGCTAAGCAGGCGTCCGGTACGGCTTCGGCCTCCCTCGATGTAAAAGCCCAGCGGGTGGTGGCTAGCGAGAAGGTAGTGAACGTATTCACTGAAAACCGTACTGTAGAGTCGGTTGCCTGCAAAGCTTCTCCTAATAAAAAAGGCCCCTGCTCGTCGAAACAGTGCTCCGATCGGCCAGAAATTCAGGTTCACTCCCGCTGCGGTGTGCGGAACCCGGACGCCGAGGTGGTAAAGGACGTAACCAATGAGGAGGTAATCCATGTGACTTTTATGGCATGGGAGGTAGACGATTTCATGGGTGAGGGCCAGTTCCCTGATATCACCTCCGTTTCTCACTTCAACTCCCTTGTAAATCCTGTTGAAAATCCAAGTGAGAAGGATATCGAAAAAGCGGATGATATAAGGAGACTGGTTGGCAGCGATTTCATTCGCATATTTATAAGCTTGGAGTTCCAGCTTTTCTTTCGATTTGCCTTTTTTTTCCGATTCTTTGTCTATAAATTCACGTACAGTTTTGGATTGCACGACGTTTCGCATCACCTGCCGTCGATCGTAAACGTAGGGACCGATGACGACGTCTCGCTGTCTGTGGAAATGGACGCGCAAGACCCTTCGCAGTTTCTTGGCAACTGAAATGAGATCGGGCTGCTCGGCAACAAGTTCCTTTATGGAAATGGGCTGACCGAAATTGCAAAATACGTTTCGTCCCTGCACGAAGAATTTGATGAAGCGCTGTAACCATCCTCCATGCTCATCGTCGAAGAAGAGGAGTTTGAAAAGGGATTGCTCCTCCTTGCCGGGATTGCGACCCCAGAAGACCGAGACGGGAATGACTTGCACATCCTGCTTTTTCAATTCTACGGACTCAACAAGGTTGAGAAGGGCTTGGGGAAGATCTTTCCCTCGCTTTTTCTGAAACAGCCCTGCTTTGGCAAGGTAAAGATAAGCGCCCTCCCCTGCTGTTAGTTCAGCCAGATGATTGAGCGGCCTTGGCAGGTCCATTTCGCGACAATGATGGTCCAAGACGAACAGATCTGTGAAAGAACGAGAGTTCATTACATAACAGATAGGAGCGTCAGGGTGAAGTTTTAGGTCGTCTGCGCGCTTGGGAAAGGGCTTACTTCGCACCCAGAGATAAAGGAAAGACTCAACCCAGGAAAACACTTGCTTCCACCATGAATTCAACATCGAGGGAACTTGCAAAGATTCCTTTTCTGCGGCTACATTCTGAGGTCTGTTCATACATTAACCTTCTTTTTCTTGCGAGTTCAACAAGGCTCCGCGCGGAAAGGCTAAGCCAGGTAATGCGTAAGCCACTTGGGGCAAATAGGGAGAGGGGGGTTTGGGGGGGCGAGGGAAGCGTCGCCTCCCCCAAGGGATTTCTTGGAGGAACCAGCTGCGCAGTTTCCTCCAAACCACCTCCTTGCCCCAAGTGGCTTACGCATTACTAAGCCAGCAATAGAATGATCTTGAATTTAAAGGGAAATCTTGCTTAAAACCCCCGCATGGCAACAGACTGCCAGCTAATCCACTACATGACAATGAAGGTTACTACAAGGGAGGAAATGGTGAGAAGACTGTAATTGCCCTCATGGCAACTTGGCCCGTCTTGGGCCTTCACTTGTAGTCACCTTGACTACTCCATCTTCGTAGAAGCTCATTCCAAGCTTCGTCCATTCAATAAGGTGATCGGCAGACAAGGTTAGAACTTTACTTCAGTCCTGGCTTGGCTGTCATCTAGCCCTACCGAGTAAAACGTAACCTTTCGCTCTTCTCCCTCCTTACCCAGGATGCCGAGCTTTTTCCCGTTCAGAACAATGTCCACTGCTTGTGCATCGAATATGTGGAAGTCAGCGCGATCTTCAAATTTAAATTTATAAGTCCCTGGCTTAAACACAGAAAATTCAAAGTCTTGGGGAGCTACCCTATGTTTTACCTTCACGTCCTTATGCACATTCATGACGAGCACTGACATAGAGTCTTCGGGATTCTCGACAGCTTGCTGTTCGTTTTTTGCAGATGTTTCGGATTTTGTCTCTTCGACAAGTGCTGGAACTTCCTCGGGGGGAGGGAGTATCGTTTGCTCTGCGGGTGGGGGCTGGCTGACTTCACTCCTCAACCAGTGACGGGCGAACAAAACCAAACCCGCGACGGTTGCAAACACGACGATATAGAAAAGAAGCAATCGTTTCGAAAAGAAATTGAGCAAAGGAAGGCTTAGGGACCTGCCCTTTTTGTTACCTTTGATGATGCGAGAACTTGCGAGAGCTTTTTTATTCTTTTCAGGATCTTCAACAGTTACGGTCCATGCCTGATCGAAGTCTTTCATCACTTCGTCGCCATCGAGTTCCAAAACCTTGCAGATACTTTTGATAAAACCGCTGACAAAGACTTTGCCTGGCAGCTTGTCAAAATCACCGTTTTCGATCGCGGCAATAAATTGTTTCGAGACTCTCGTCACATGTTCGATATCCTGGTGAGAAAGCCCCCTCTCGATTCTCTTCTCGGCAAGCGTTTTGCCGATCTGTTGTCGCGTCATTTGCTGAGTGGGATTGTTTTCCATGTCAACCTCTCGGGTACCTGGCTGCATATTTGTTATAGTATTCAAGATAATCAATTTGGGGAAAAACTTTTTGAAAAAAGTTCTTTCCCCAAGCCCCTTTCCAAAAACTTCAATATCTAAAGTTTTTTGGGGGGAGGCGTGGAGGGGAACTTTTTTTCAAAAAAGGTCCTCTCCACAAACTCTTTTTCCCAAATACTATATAATGAAAGCAATCTTAGAGAAATTTACATCTGCTGCAAACAAGTTTCTAAACTGGGGGATTCCGTTGCGCTATCAGTCTTTCTTAAATCTGCTTGTATGGGGATCACTCTTCTTAAGTGTTTCTTGCCAGACGGGGTCTGAGACCAGGCAAGATAAATTGCAGGAAATTGTGGATACTAAGCTCGGCTTTGCTCAAAAACAGATTGACGCAGGCAAGCCGGAGCATGCCCTTCAAGTGCTCCGGCCCCTACTGCGAGAATTTCCAAAGGACGCTAAAGTCCACAACATGGCGGGAATAGCCTTCCTGGCTCTTGCCAAGCCGATCCGCGCTCAGTCATTTTTCAAGGCGGCCTACAAACTGGAAAAAAGCCCCTCCTATGCGCTCAACCTTAGTTCCGCTCTTCTTGCCGCTGGTTCCTTCAGCTCCGCTCACAAGCTTCTAAAGGCGCTTCTCGACGGATCTTACGAATACAAGGAAAGGATTTACCACAACATGGCTTTGGTTATGGAGAATGAGGGAAAAACGGACGAAGCGATTCACTTATACAGCACGGCGCTTGATGAAAATCCGTCTTACTTTCTTTCCAACATTCGCCTAGGAAAACTTTATGATCAGACGAAACGCCCCCGTTTGGCACTTTCCGCTTTTCAGCAGGCATCTAAGACCTGTGTGGTCTGTTTCGAGCCTGTCCATGAGATCGTTATGCTCTATTTAAAGGCGAAGGCTCCTGAAAAGGCGAAAAAAGTCCTCCTCGACTTTGTCGCTAACAAAGAAGTGGCGAAGGAAGATAGGGAAAGTGCGCAGAAACTTCTCAAGCTTGCGAGTCGGTGATAACATAGAAAGGTTATTAACTTCGCCTTGGGAGTAGCGGGATGCGCCTGATCTTTGCTGTTTTGGTTTCTGTTCTTACTATGGTTTGTGCGGAACTTTCTCTTTCACGAACTGCCCCCACTTCCTTTGACCGCTATCAGTCGTTAGAGACATTCGCACGAGCGGTCTATTATCTTGAAAATATGTATGTGGATCCTAGCGAGTCCCAGCTTCCATCCTTGATAGAACACGCCCTCGAAGGGATTGTAGCGAAGATGGATCCTCATACGACCTGGCTTTCAAAGAGGGCATTTAATGAGCTTACCCTAGATACAAAGGGCCAGATTGGCGGTGTAGGGATCATCGTCAAGGTAGACAAAGACCATCTGATTATTGTCTCGGCAATCCCCGATAAGCCCGCACACCGAGCAGGGATTAAAGATGGCGATGAAATCGTGAAAATCAACGACATTCCTCTGGAGAAGATCGGACCCGACTCGGTGGAAGTCATGAGGGGTCCTCCTGGCACTTCGCTGAAGTTGACCGTGAGGAGAAAAGACCAGGAGAAGCTGTTAGAATTCACAATGACTCGCGAGGTGATCACGATCAGCGCCGTAAACACCTATCAACTGTCTGAAGGTGTCTTCCATGTTCAGATTACAGCCTTCCAGGAAAACACAGCAGAAACCCTGCTCAAGTTTCTCCAGGAACACAAGGGTAAGGTGAAGGGGATTGTCTTTGATTTGCGCGACAATCCGGGCGGTCTACTGGAAGAAGCAGTGAAAATTGCTGATCTCTTCATTGAAAGCGGGCTGATCGTTTCGACCGTCGGGCGTCACAAGGACCGGATAGAAAGGGAATTTGCGCATAAGCAGAACTCTTTCCTCGACTTTCCCATGATCCTTTTGATCAACGGAGGCTCTGCCAGTGCCTCAGAAATCGTGGCGGGAGCACTGCAGGACCACCAACGGGCTTTGATCATGGGCACAACCTCATTCGGGAAGGGATCAGTCCAAACTCTCATAGGTCTGCCTGATGGCTCAGGGTTAAAAATGACCGTGGCCACCTATTACACCCCACTCGATCGCTCAATTCAAGCGCGCGGTATCCAACCAGATATTGTGCTGAACAGCAGAGTCCTCTCCCCAGACCAAGCTGCCAAAAAAGAGGTCAACCTGAAGGGTCATATAATCAGCGACGACTTGAGTGACCTGTCAAAAAAGGGGACTATTCTAAATGAAATAAAGGATTGGCCTGAAGCTTTAGCTTCCGACTACCAGCTTGTCACAGCGTTTACCCATCTTAAAGGCTGGCAGGTTTTTTTAAAACCGTAGACGATTTTCAAGGGTGATAGGACTGAAAAATGACAACTTTATAACCTTCGATTTCCGCAACCTCTATATTACGGCCCCTCAACTCACAGAATTTCACGAAATTATTAAATGCATTCTCTTCCTTGAAAACCTTGATGATGCTCTTGCACTCGTGACACGACATCATCGGATTGTTGGCTACCAAGGTCTGTATGGTCTTGGAACAGCAGGGTTTTAGGTCGGTTTTCGTTTTCCCCCCTAAGTTGTGTGCCGCAAAACGTTTTTCTGAATGTGAGTTGTAATTCGCCAAAGCACCTCACATGCTCATTGTTTGTCTACTATAGTATTCAAGATAATCAATTTTGGGAAAAACTTTTTGAAAAAAGTTATTTCCCCAAGCCCCTTTTCAAAAACTTCAATATCAAATTCTTTTTCAGGCTCTTCAAAAGAGGAGGAATAGCCTCTTTTACCGAGATCGGCCTTTCCAAAGATGAGGACAAACTGCAAACGTTTTTTGCGCTGATCCCGCAAGGGATGATATTTTCGAAGGTTTTTAATGTATTTTCAATATTGATCGACAGTCCGTGATAGGACGCTCTCTCCCTGATCCGTATACCCACCGCAGCAAGCTTGGCGTTTCCAACCCATACGCCCGGAAACTGATCCAGCCGACAGGCTGTCAAACCGAAATGTGCGGCAAGGTCTATGACGCTTTGCTCAAGCAGATATACCAATCTCCGCGGAGTCAGATGAAAGGAAGCCAACTTAAGAACCGGGTAGACGACAAGCTGCCCAGGTTCATGTGCCGTTACGTCTCCTCCTCGATCGACTCGCAGGAGCTTTACGCCTTGCTGAGCCAGGTCTTGTTCGGTTCTCAAAATATTGCCCGTCTTTGCATGTTTCCCGAGGGTAATCACACAGGGATGTTCGACCAGCAGAACAATTGAGGGGCGTCTACCTTCCACAACTTCGCGATGAACTTGCTTCTGCAATTCCCAGCAGTCCTCGTAGGGCGTGATGCCTAAAGTTTTGAATTCCAGAGCTTGCAATGTTCTTCTCTAACTATCGCCCTGACGGACAAGCTCAGGCTCACCTTTTGTAAGGTCAAGGATGGTGGTTTCCTTTGCGGGAACTGCCTGCCCCAGGTCGAGGATGAGGTCTAGGCCGTGGCCATAGACTTCCTCGATTTCATATCCGAAATGCAGCAGGCGGTCTTTATATTTTCCTTCCGTCAATTGGTAGGGGACCGACGTCGTGGCAATGGGTTGGCCAAATGCTCTAATGAGATCGATAATAAGGTTTGTGTCCGGAATTCTAACCCCTACCTGCATGCGTTTATCCTTCATATGCTTGGGGAACGATCGGTTCCGGTTGAGGATGACCGTGTAAGGGCCTGGAAAAATTTTCCTTAGGAGTCGAAATGCAAGCTGATCTACGTCGGCGACAGAGGCAATCATAGAGATGGAATCACAGAGAAGGCTGAAAGGTTGCTCGGAGGGGTGGGAAGGCTTCAGCATCAGTATTCGTTGTATAGCTTTCTTACTCAAAGGATCACACCCGAAGGCCCAGTTAACATCAGTCGGATAAGCCAGGGTCCCTCCGTTCCTCAAAACGGTGCATGCCTCCTTCAGATCTCGTGCTGAGCTTGGGTTTTCATACGTATAGAGAAGCTTTGCCATTAACCCCTGACTTACTCGAAAGCTCTGGCATGTACGTGGGCTACAAATTCCTCGCGTGTCTGAAGAACATCCCGAAATGAACCGCCCATGAAACTAGTCAACGCGAAGGAGTTTTGTTTCTGCACCCCCCTCATCATCATACAAAGGTGGTAAGCTTCCATGACCACCCCTAGCCCTTTCGGCTTCAAGCCTTCCATTAGAGCCTCGCCGATCTGATGTGTCAGGCGTTCCTGAACCTGCAACCTGCGCGCGAATACATCTACGATACGAGGAATTTTGGAAAGCCCAACTATTCTCCTATCGGGAATGTAACCAATGTGACAACGTCCATAGAAGGGGATCACATGATGCTCGCAAAGGCTGTAAAATTCTATATTGCGCACTACGACCATATCGTCATAGGATTCCTCGAATAGGGCGCCATTCCAAAGAGCGTCAAGATTCTCGTTATACCCCGACATCATCTCGCGAAGGCCTTCCAGAAATCGTTTGGGGGTCTTTATCAAGTCGGGGCGTTTGGGATCCTCACCCAAAGCTTTCAGAATCTTTTTTATCGCTTCTTCATGTTCTGTTAATTTCATACTCAACCTCTTGCAAATGGTCCCTATCCTAAATGTAAAAAGTGGGAAACACTATGAGAAAACAAAGGAGTGCGCAACATGAGAGCTGTTCTCCAAAGGGTTAACAAAGCAAGCGTCTCCGTCGGTGGAAAGATCGTCGGACAATGCGACAAAGGATGGTTTGTCTTATTGGGGGTGACGCATTCCGACACAAGTGACGATGTCGACTACCTTGTGCAAAAAATTGTGGGCCTCCGTGGTTTTGGTGACGAACAAGACCGCATGAATCTCAGCGTGCAAGACATCAACGGAGGCCTTCTTGTCATCAGTCAATTCACCCTCTACGGCACTCTAAGCAGAGGCAGACGCCCTAGTTTCAGTGAAGCAGCGTCCCCAGAACATGCAAACGCACTGTACGAGGCCTTTGTTGCGCAAATCCGTGAACGAGGACTTCCATTGGGAACGGGGATCTTTGGCGCAAAGATGACGATTACGGCTGAATGTGACGGCCCGGTGACTTTCTTCCTCGACTCACAGATCAGTCCCACGTAATTATAGTATTCAAGATAATCAATTTGGGGACAAACTTTTTGAAAAAAGTTATTTCCCCAAGCCCCTTTTTAAAAACTTCAATATTTAAAGTTTTTTGGGGGGAGGCGTGGAGGGGAACTTTTTTTCAAAAAAGGTCCTCTCCACAAATTCTTTTTCTCAAAGACTATATCAAACTTTCCCAGCCCCCAATTCGTTATCGAGAGCACCTTGCGCACCAATACCAATTTTTTCATAGAATAATTCGTCGATCGTTTTCTTGATGAGAATCCACAGAAGTTCCCTATCCTTGCACCGCGCAAATACTCCCAGGGGGATCTGGAAGCCGCCTTTATCCTTGCGTCCTCCTCCATACCAGGTGCCATCCTCTTTTTTTCCAAATACGTCTTTCAGCCATTTGTCAGGGTCGAGGGTGTGAGATTTCGTACGCAAGGAACCATCGACAAAAGTTCCGACAATGCCATAGACAACGACCGTCTCGATCCCTTCCCGGTGCAAGAGATAATCTGCGCACTGACCAATGCCATCTCTGTCTTCTTCACGAACATAGCCTACACCCGAGAAGAGAAAGGTCTCCTTAATGTCCTTATGTTGCAAAGCGATCTGAGTCATATCCATTGTTTTTGCTGAAATCGCTTGCCTGGAAATTAAGGCAAGCAAGTCTTTATCCACGAACGTAGATAGAAATTGACTTGCGGAATAATCTAATGACGTAGCATTAACATAATCATCCGTATCAGCTCGAATTCCATGCATAAGCGCTGTTGCTATTTTCGTCTCATCTGCTAAGTCTCCCTTGAATTCCGAGCCTTGCAAATACTCCGTGTAAATTGATGATGTCGAGCCGACATTTTCTCTTACGTCCAAATGATGGGCTTTAACTGATCCGAGCGGCTTATGATGGTCGACAAACACGAGCAACTCGCAATGCTCTGGAATTTTGATGGGCAATTCGGTTGACTGAGAATCATTGATCGCAAAATACTGATAATTGCTCGCGTCAAAATCCGGACTGACTTGTTCCATATCAATATCAAGTTTTTTTACGAGCGCTCTATTTTCATGGTGAGAAATATCGTCAAAATAGATGATCTTGGTGTTCAGTTTGTAAGACTTTGCCAACCAGTCCAAAGCGAGGGCACAAGCTATGTTGTCAGGATCGGGGTATCCTTTTAAGCAGATGAGGAGGTTTTTCCCCCCAGCACTCTCCAGCACTGTATGAATGGATTCACTTTTGGAACTTGATTCTACCGTTTTATTCATACAAGGATTATTTTCTTTTGTTAGTATAGTATTTGGGAAAATGAATTTGTGGAGAGGAACCTTTTTTCAAAAAGGTTGTCCCCAAATTGATTATCTTGAATACTATAGTTACACAAATAATAGGCAATTGCTAAATCAAAAATGAATTTACAAGTTTCGGCGTCGGAAATTCTCGGAATGTTACCAGAAATTTGTCGAGAAATTGCCCGTTCTTCTCAATGATTGTCCGAATACTATCTTGTTTGTAGAGAGATTGGCAAACTCCAATTCGAAGCGGATGGCTAGGTAATTTTTGTATAGTATTCAAGCGCTTGATCAAATTCCCCTTGTGCCATCTGTGAAACAGTTCGAAATAGAACGTCCTGCCATTTTCTAGATGCGTAAAAGTAAAGTCAGGGAAACAAAAGTCCTGCTTTTCGAGATGCACAAGCTGATCGCTCCACCGCACCTGCCAGGGAAAATACCTTTCATTGAAACTACTGACAAATTGCTCGAATTCCTCGGGAACATACCCTCCCCATTCTCTGTAGTGACTTCGTAGTCCTTGTCTGTGGGTAAGCTCCAAGCGGCATTCCCGATTCTTCAATTTCAGACATGCTTCCATACGCCACTCTTCCAAAAAGGGAAGATGCGGGAAAAAATTAGCCATGCGAAATCCATAAGCCTGCGTACTCATCATAACGCTTAATGGACCTTCCAATTCGAAGGAAAGGCGGCCTTCATCGCTTGTGAAATTCCCCACGACCAAGCGGTGGAATTTGATCGCTCGGAACAAATTCCTTCGCTCCACAAGGCTAGCATGTTCGACTGACACCCTGAGCCTGGTCGCAAACAAAACAAGGCCCTGCACCAAGGCGCAATTGTATCGATGCACTAGCGCTTTAGGCTCCACCTTTTCAAAATTTTCGACGCGCTGAAAGTCCGGAAGATCCCCATAAAGTTTTTCCTGAATCTCCCCCAACGACTTGCCCCACACACCTGACAAAGTTTCCTGAAAGGCTTCCCTTGTATGAAACAGTTGCTCTCGACGAAGAGTCTGTGCTTCCAGTATCCTTTGCCATCGTTCCGTTTCTATGCTTTCATCGGCTACGTAGGTGCAACGATCAAAGAATAGTTTTGCAAGCCCTTGAAAAGCAGGATGGAGCTTTGTGGAGCATTGATCCAACGCTTCTTTTATTTCCTTGACCTGTTTTCCTCGTGAGTTTTCAAAGAGGGAGAGAAGTTCCTCACTCAAAGAGTTAACTTGAGTGTCGTCGGGATCAAGGAAACACGGAAGTGCTTTCCCTCCTACGAAGCGATATCTAACGAGTTCCTTCGTAAGCATCGTGTCGCCTCCTTCTCTTGTTCACGTCTATTTCGTTCGTCCCCTTTGCTAGGATTTCGTATAGCACTGCTCTTTTGTCAGGCTTCTGCCTCAGAATCCGACCCAATCTCTGGACGTGTTCCCGAACAGCGCTACTTCCCGACACAATCACACCAACACTGGCGTCAGGGACATCGACCCCTTCATTCAGTACTTTTGAGGTTACTAGAACCTTTATTTCTCCGTTGCGAAAAGCACTGAGGAATTTTTTTCTCTCTTTGTCCTTAGTCCTATGGGTGAGAACGGGCAAGACGAATTGACAACCTATCTTATAGGCCATTTCGTTGTCGTCCGTGAAAATTAACATTTGATCCTGAGTATGTGTTGTCAGCAGATCCCAAAGGCAATCGAATTTGCGTACCGCCCTCTGAGCTATGCGTTTCTGTTCTCGATAGGCAAGAAGCGCGTTTCTCCCTTCCTGCGACCGAGTGGAAAGGAAGAGGAAACGGTTCCAGCTTCCTCTCTCCGAGAAATTTAATCCGCTGCGAAATATGAAGTTCAGATACAACTCGCGGTTCCGTGCATAAGCCTCTTGCTCATCCTTGGTCAAGGGGACTTCCAGACTTACAACATCATAGGGGGCCAAAGATTTAGACACAAGATCGGTAACTTTTCCCTCATACACCAAAGGTCCCAGCAAGTCGTAGATCACAGACTCCTTACCATCGGCTCGCTCTACTGTTGCGGAAAGGCCCAATCTGTAGGGCGCCAGCGCAGCGATAGCAATAAACTGATAATGAGGAGCAGGCAAGTGGTGACATTCGTCGAAAACAATAAGACCGAAGCGATCCCCAGCTTCCTCGATCACCATGCGTGCGGAGTCATAAGTCGACACCGTGATCGATCCCAGTCCTTTATTCCCGCCCCCCAGCAGCTGGACAGGGACATCTAGATAGCTCTCCAACACATCGCGCCACTGGTGCAAAAGGTCAATCGTCGGTACGACCACTAGAGTTGCACGATGTACCATGGCAATCGCCATAACCGCGATCATGGTCTTGCCAGATCCTGTGGGCAGGGAGATAACTCCTCGGCTACCGTTTTTCTTCCATGCCTCCAGCGCGTCTCTCTGATGGGGGCGGGGCGTCAGTGGTTTTTTATAGTGGAGATTTAACGTTTCATACCCACGTGCTCGGTCCTCATAAGGCAATTTCAAATCGATTAAGTTCAGGACGACCTCTCTATAATCACAGGCCTTCGCTCTCCACTCACCCGTACGAGGATCCATGACAAAAAAGCCGAGCTGAGTGATTTTCTCGTTCTCCCCTGCGGCGATGACGCTTCCCTGCTTGAAAGTCAAATCGATTTGTTGAGCCATCTAATTCTTCCTTGCCTCTCACGGCACTTCTATAAGAATCTCTAACTGTAAAGAAACGATCAGGAGACGGACAATGACATTGTTAAAGATTCTCGGATTTGCAAGTTTTTTCTTCGCCTCGCACGCTTGGTCAGCCCTACAGGTAGGCCAGGTCCCACCTCCTGTGGTCCTTGACGGGCAGACAGGAGGGAAGGTTGCCGGCGGATCGTGGGACAGCAGCCACCTGAAAGGCAAGGTTCACGTCCTATTCTATGTAGCACCAGCCGCCGAAGACTTAAACAAGAAGGCTAGTGAAGCTCTGAAAAACGCAAAATTCCCCGAGGACAAATTCGCCTCTGTCGCCGTTGTGAACATGAAAGCAAGTTGGTGGCCCAACTGGCTTATCAACCAAAAACTCCAGAAAAGCCAGGAGAACTACCCAACAACGCTTTACGTGGAAGACAGAGCGAAGGAACTTGTAGGCAAGTGGAAACTGGAGGACCACTCCAGTGATATTGTCGTACTGGATAAGGAAGCTAAGGTCATCTTTAGCGTCGACGGCAAGCTTTCCGACACCGATATCTCAAACATGCTGGCAAGCATTCAAGCCCAACTCCAGGGCTGATGCAAAGTCATGACCTCTTTTCTTGAAAAGCTGTTACGGGCTTAGCTCGCGACTATCTTGCCCACGTCTTCCCATCCAAGAACGGTGCCTTGCGAGCGCTTTTGGCTCTGATCGCCGGCATAGATCAAGAAACCGGCGCCAAGGCTCTGACCCGAAATTGAAGACCAGCTTCTAAGCGAGGTGAAGTAATCGTCACTGATTGTTTTTCCTGACTTAATTTCGACAGGAATAAGTTCATCGCCCCGCTCGATTAGCACATCAATTTCGTGTCCTTGTACATCCCTCCAGAAATAAAGGTTGCTTCGTCGGCCTTGATTGAAACGATGCTTTATCAATTCGCTCACCACCCAGGTTTCAAACAAGGGCCCTCGCATGATATGCGTTGTCAACTGTCGAGCTTCCTGGAGACCATTAAGGTGTGCGGCCAGTCCAGAGTCGTAAAAATAGAGCTTAGGGGACTTTATGAGGCGCTTACTAAAGTTACGATGATGGGGTGGCAGCAAGAAAATAATGTAGCTAGCTTCCAAGACAGAAATCCACGCTTTGGCCGTGTTGTGGGTGATCCCACAGTCGTTGGCTAAACTGGAGAGATTGAGTATTTGCCCCGTTCGCGCAGCGCACATTCGCAAAAATAGATGAAAGGCACGAAGATCCTGGACATTAAGCAGTTGGCGTACATCACGTTCAATATAAGTCGACACGTAATTCGCATACCAGGTTTCGGGGTCCGCGTGGCGGTCATAGAGAGGGGGATACAAACCTTGAAACAACAGAGCTTCTATGTTACTCGGAGCTTGTTTTGCATTCTGTAACTCTTGCAACGAGAAGGGCAAAAGTTCCGTCAAAGCCACCCGCCCCGCCAGTGACTGCGATATACCTGAAAGCAGCGCAAAGTGTTGCGATCCTGTGAGCACAACAAGACCCATCTTCTTCCTCGCATCGACGAAAGACTGAAGATAAGAAAACAAGTCTGGGCAACGCTGAGCTTCATCGAGAATCACCCCCTCGTCGTACCTGCCAAGAAATCCCCTCGGGTCTCGTTGGGCAAAATTACGCTGATCCAGGTCTTCTAACGACACGTATGGCTTTCGCTTGAAAAGACTTTGCACCAAAGTGGTCTTTCCTGCTTGCCTGGGACCGGTGACCGCAACTATAGGAAATGTTTTAGAATGTTTCGTAACGGAGGCTTCTGCTTCTCTTTTGAACATGATTCAAGGATAAGGGGTAACTTGTACAATTGTCAATGGGATTGACAATTGTACGTAGGCAACCGGGGGTGCCCTCAATATATGAGAAGCATGCAAACTTAAGTCTCTAAACCTCGGCCAACGTAATCATACTGAGGATAACCGCGCAAAGGGCCAGCCTGTAGACCGCAAAAGCAAGAAAATTGAAGCGGGCCAGGAACTTTATAAAATATTTGATCGTTAGATAGCCACTTACAAAAGAAACCCCTACACCCAGATAAAAAGTCGGGCTATCGGCATAGGCAAACATATCCTTTGCACTAAGTAAGGCCGCCCCCAACATGGCGGGTGTCCCTAGAAGAAAAGAAAATTCCACAGCATCCTTTTTTTTGAAACCGAGCAAGCGACCACCTATTATGGTCGCTCCGCTGCGGGATACGCCCGGTATCAGGGCACAAGCTTGCGCAAGTCCAATGAGAAGCCCGTCCCGCAACTTCAACTCACCCAGCGCTCTTTTGCGCGGAGCGCGTGTATCCGCAAGCCACAGAACAATCCCTACTCCCGCAAGGGGGACTAACGTGGATGTGGGGTTGTGGAAAAAATGCTCGATGAGATCCTTCCCAAAGAACCCGAAGAGGGCCGCAGGTACACTACCCCAGAGCAGACAAGGAAAGAGGACGCTCGTGCTGAAGGAACGCTCTCCGTACCGGGCCTTCCTCCAAAAGCCGTTACCCAACTGCCACCAGTATGATCGAAAATAAAGAAGCACAGCTCCGAAGGTTCCGACATGCAGAGAGACATTGAGTTCCAGCGGGAGTGCCTTTCCGGAAAAAAACCACGATGCGACAATCAAATGAGCAGAGCTTGAGACCGGAAGAAACTCAGTAATCCCCTGTAGGGCGCCAAGAAATGCTGCGGTGAGAGAATCAAAGTGTTCCATAGTTAACTCGCCTCGACTTTTTTCAGTTCCAACCTTACCATCTGGTGTGCAAGATATTCAATTTGGGGACAAACTTTTTTTCAAAAAAGGTCCTCTCCACAAATTCTATTTCTCAAAGACTATAGAACGGAATGAACATGTCACAAATCAGTTCTGTAAAAGACCAGTTTGATTCCATTCGTCAGCGCTCCGCGGCTCAGGAAAATCAGATCCTTCGGGAGATCCGCATTGAATCCTGGCAGAAGTCCGATGCGACGAAGGTTCTGATGGCCGAGCGGGTGATCGGCATCCTAGCACTCCCTGTATTGTTTCTGTGGGCCTTGATTCTCATGGCGCTTAGCATAGGTGTGGCCCTTTCCCTGGCTGTTTTTCAGTTATTCAACAAGTTGCTTCGGTAATTCCCAAAGCTTGAGCAAGGGGTGTGAGGGAGCGACCTCTCGGCCCTCTTTTTACGAAGCCTTTGTGGACGAGGTACGGCTCGTAGACTTCCTCTATGGTCGCTTTTTCCTCTCCTATTGTGGCTGCCAACGTGTCAATCCCCACAGGTCCCCCTTGGTACTTTTCTGCAATCGTTCTAAGTATGTCTCTATCAGTTCGATCGAGTCCGTGAGGGTCGATATCCAGTCGAGAGAGGGCGTAATTGACGATGTCTTCATCAATTACGGTTTTCCCTGCGACGTGAGCGAAGTCCCAGACCCTACGCAGCAGACGGTTGGCAATCCGCGGTGTACCACGTGAGCGGCGTGCCATCTCGAAGGCCCCCTTCTGCTGCAGGGGAATGCCTAAAACTTCCGCACTTCGCATAAGGATTTCTCGCAAGGCTTCATCGTCATAGTAGTCCAACCTTTCCTGAATTCCAAATCTACTGAGAAAGGGTCGAGACAGGCTGGACAGCTTAGTGGTAGCCCCGACTAGGGTGAAAGGTTTAAGGGGCATGCGAACGGAGCGTGCAGTCGGCCCTTGCCCAATCACGATATCAATGCAGAAATCTTCCATCGCCGAATAAAGGACTTCCTCAACCTGGATGTTGAGCCGGTGGATCTCGTCTACGAACAGCAGAGCGTTCTGCTCGATACCTGCCAACAATCCCGCTAAATCGCCAGGTTTTTCCACAGAGGGGCCGCTCATGTGGTAGAAAGGGACCTCCAGCTCTTTGGCTATAATGATGGCCAATGTTGTTTTCCCTAGCCCGGGGGGGCCGTGAAGGACGACATGGTCGAGAGGTTTTTTCCTTGCCCGCGCGGCACTCACGTAGATCCGTAGATTTTCCTTCACAAGGGTCTGACCGGGATAGTCGGCAAAACGTTGGGGACGCAGACCTTTCTCAACGTTTACTGGTTCTTCACCTGCAATAGCGGAGGGATTTCCCAATCGCTCGATGATGATGCCAGGCTCCATTTTATTGTCCTTGGCTTAGTGTCAAAAAATCTGCTCCAGGCTCCTTGCGGGTTCCTGAGCAGCCTCAGAGGGTTTGTGAATCAGTGTCAAGGCTCGTCTGATGAGGTCTTGAAACTGTTCTCCCTTGTAACCCCTAGCGAGGGTTTTGATAACGGGCAAAATGTCTTTTTGTTTGAAACCAAGGTTTTCCAGAGCTGAATAGAGGTCTTGAAAATCTTTGCGCTCCCTATTTGCATGTGCCTGGTCGCTTGATCCTAGGTTTGGACTATCATCCGGCACCATCGCTTGCCCTGGCAGTTTGTCGATTTTGTTCTGCAGTTCGACCAGAATCTTCTCAGCGGTTCTATGCCCGATACCGGGAACAGTTTCCAGAAAATGTGTCTGACGTGTTTCGACAGCAGATTTCAACTGGGCAATGCTAAGGGTAGAAAGAATGGCAAGAGCCACTTTCGGCCCCACTCCGCTTACATTGAGAAGGACTGAGAACGCCTGTCTATCTTCGAAAGTGGAGAAGCCGAAAAGTTTGATGGCATCCTCCCTCACCCGCGTATAGATCCAAAGGGAGCAGGGTTTTCCTTCTTCGGGAACTGCGCAAAGGGTGGGGAGGGGAAGGTCTACCCCATAGCCAACCCCTTGCACATTCAAAATGACCCCCGTAGGGAGTCGTCTTGTGACGATACCTTGGAGGAAGTCGATCATATTCCCATCTTCAATGCTTCAGTTTTGTCAATTTTTTCCCACGGGAATTCAGAACGTCCAAAATGCCCGTAAGATGCCGTTCGGAAATAGAGCGGACGAAGTAGATCGAGATGGTCGATGATTCCCTTGGGCTTAAGAAGGAAGGTATCTTTCACCAGGCGGGCGAGTTGATCCTTCGAATAGCGAGAGGTCCCATAGCAATCAACATAAACACTGACCGGCTCAGCATAGCCGATTGCATAGGCGATCTGAACCAGGCATCGTTTCGCGAGACCAGCTGCAACGACGTTTTTCGCTACGTAACGTGCCATGTAGGCCCCGGACCGATCCACCTTGGATGGGTCCTTGCCGGAGAAGGCTCCTCCTCCATGTGCTCCATGGCCGCCGTAGGTGTCTACGATAATCTTGCGTCCGGTTAGGCCGGCATCTCCTACGGGTCCCCCAATGACAAAGCGTCCTGTGGGGTTGATCATGAAGCGTGTGTTGCGGAGAAGTTCGGAGGGGATAGTCTTACGAATACACTCCTCGACAACAAATTCTTTAATCTCGCTATGAGTCACATCGGGAGAATGTTGGGTGGAAATCACGACAGTATCAATACGACTGAGTTTGTTGTCCTTATATTCAGCAGTAATTTGACTTTTCGCGTCGGGTCGAAGCCAGGGGACGCGACGTTCACGCCTAAGGCTTGCCAGTTCTTGTAAAACCCGGTGAGCAAAACTAATCGTAGCAGGCATGTACTCTTCGGTTTCATCGCAAGCGTAACCGAACATCATACCTTGGTCGCCCGCACCTTGCTCTTTCGAAGCCCCCTCGTCGACCCCTTGCGCAATATCGGGAGATTGTCTGTTAACGGACTGGATAACCCCACAGCTCTGGTAATCGAAGCCAAGGTCGCACGTATCGTAGCCGATCTTCTTTATGACCTCACGAGCAAGTTCTGCGTAATCTACACTAGCCTGAGACGTAATCTCGCCAGCGACAAATACGATGCCGCCTTTCACAAGAGTTTCACAAGCAACGCGCGAATGTTTATCTTTTTCCAGAAGGCTGTCTAATATCTTATCACTGATTTGATCTGCTATTTTGTCGGGGTGTCCCTCACTGACTGACTCTGATGTGAAGAGATAAGTCGATCCATCCGCTTTCATTCAACGCTCCTTTTTTTTTCCGTACCCTAATCGCCGTCAGTTCCGCCAACCTGCGTGGCGAGTCATGCGCGGCCCGTCAGGGAATTTTTCGATGGGAATTATATATTGACTTATATCTTGCTCATTTTGGAGAAGCTTTTCAATTGTTTCCCAAGGCGCTGCGTTCTCGATAGATATTCCTGCGGCTTGGGTGCGTTCCAGCTCAATCACTGTACCGTGATAACCAAGCTGTGCAGCCATATCCTTAGCCAGGACTCGCACATAGGTTCCCCTGGAGCAAGTCACTTCCACCTCAGCCCAGTCACTTCCGCCCCCTAAAATGCGCAGATCGAAAACTTGAACCTTTCTCGCTTTTTCCTCCAGGGGGACGTGCACACCCTTTCGAGCATAGTAGTAAAGAGGTTTACCTTTGTGTTTTACAGCGGAATACAGAGGAGGAATTTGTGTAATTTCGCCCAGAAATGTTTTTCCAATGTCGCTCATGCGGGCCAAGTCTACAGACACATTGTCTTGCTGTTCCAGGTTCTGTCCACAGATGTCGAGCGTATCCGTAAGGAGGCCGAAGCGGATTTTGAATCGGTAACGTTTAGGTAGATCGAGTAACGGGTCTTGAAACTTCGTAGCCTTCCCTAAGAGGATCGGGAGAACCCCGGTTGCAAGGGGGTCCAGAGTCCCTACATGCCCCATTTTAAGTTTCCCGAAGGCTCGCTTGAGGTTGCGGGATACGTCTTTGGAAATCATCATGGCAGGTTTATTGATAGCAATCATGCCGCTCGGGTAAACCATCATTCGAATGTTCATTCCTTGGAATTGATCGTGGCAATCAGGTGCTCAATCCGAGCGCCTTTTTCGATGCTTTCATCATAAAAAAAGCGGAGTTCAGGCACGCGCCGCAGGTCGACAGCATCGCCCACCATGCGCCGGAAAAGGCCCCGGCAACCCTCCAGACCTTTTTTCGCCTCTTCCTTGCTAGTCTTTTCGTCAAAGATACGAAAATAGACCGTGGCCAATTGAAGATCCCCGCTGAGGCGAACTTGAGTAATGACAACTTCCCTCACTCGCGGGTCGTTCAATGTCTGGGTAATGCAATTGGCGATAATATCACGAATGGCATCTGCTAATCTAACTTGTCGTTTTTTTCGTAACACCTATACATCCAACACTGGGGGGGATTCTTCGATTTGGTAAGCTTCCAAAACATCACCAATCTTGACCTCATTAAAGCCGTCAATGGAAATACCGCACTCATAACCAAGGGGGACTTCCTTTACATCATCTTTGAAGCGTCTGAGCGATGCAATTTTGCCGATATAGATGACCTCTGCATTTCGGATCACGCGCAGGAACGCATTTCGCGTAATCTTCCCGTCGGTAACGGACGAGCCTGCGACGACCCCGACTCTGGGGACACTTATCGTGTTGCGAACTTCCGCATGACCTTGGACGACTTCATTCTTAACCGGCGGCAATTTGCTTACCATCAGGCTTCTTACAGCTTCGATAACGTCGTAGATGATCGAGAAGGGCTTAATGACAACCCCCCGTTCTCCGGCCTGTATGGAAAGGGCTCGAGAGATTTTCACATTGAAGGTCAGAATGGCTGACTTGCTGGTTTCTGCAAGGCTGAGATCGGAATCCGTAAGATCCCCTACACCTTGAGTCAGAACTTTCGTCCTTACTTTTGCAGAGTGAATGTTTTCGATCGCCTGTGCGATGGCTTCCGCAGAACCTTGCGTATCGGCCTTGAGGACAAGCGATAACTCAGGGATTTCATTTGCCTGAGCCACGCTTAGCAATTCATCGAGGGTTGCTGCGCTTTTCCCGAGTTGTTTTCCTTCGAGTTCGCGAGCTTCTCTGAAGGCCACAGCTTCACGTGCGCTCTTCTCATCTTTCGCAACGTTGATGGAATCGCCCGCCATGGGAATATCCGTCAAACCTGTGATTTCGACAGGAATGGATGCAGACGCTTCCTTAACTGCTTTGCCGTTATGGTCTCTCATCCCACGAACACGGCCAAACACTTTTCCTGCGACAATAAACTGCCCTATGCTCAAAGTTCCCTGGGTCACCATGATTGTTGCGACTGCCCCAAGCCCTTTGTCGAGGTGGGCTTCCAAAACAATCCCGCTCGCCCTTCCTTCTGTTCTTGCGGTCAGTTCAAGCATCTCCGATTGGATCTGAATGGCTTCCAGAAGTTCGTCAATACCGATCCGTTGTTTAGCCGACACCTTCACACATTGGATGTCCCCACCCCAGCCCTCGGTCTGCACCCCTTGTTCGGAAAGTTCGGTAAAGATGCGATCGAAGTTAGGGTTAGGTTTATCAATCTTATTAATGGCAACGATGATGGGGACTCCCGCATCCCTCGCGTGCTGTATGGCTTCCCTCGTTTGGGGCATGACCCCATCGTCAGCAGCCACAACCAAGATCACAATATCGGTCAGCCGCGCTCCCCGTGCTCTCATGGCGCTGAATGCTTCATGACCGGGGGTGTCAAGGAAAGCGATCTTGAATCCGTTGTGATCAACCGTGTAAGCGCCAATGTGTTGGGTAATCCCTCCCACTTCGCCATTTGCTACATCGGATTTTCGAATGGCGTCAAGAATCGTAGTTTTACCGTGGTCGACGTGTCCCATGACTGTAACAATCGGCGGCCGTGTAATCTGCTCAAACTTCTCAGCCTCTTCCAGATTAAGGACGTCGTCCAGTGTTTTGATCGTCTGTTTGCACTCGTAATGATATTCGGTCGCAATTAGAGAAGCGGTGTCAAAATCCACGTTTTGATTTGCTGTGACCATAACGCCTTGGTCCATCAGCTTTTTAATGATCTCACCGACTTTAACATGCAGTTGCTTGGCAAGTTCTGCCACCTGGATGGTCGGCGCATTCATTTTCACAACACGGTAGGAGGCTCGTGGTGTCGTGATCTGTGTAGATCGTAGATCCTTACGACGTTTTATATCTCTCTTTTTTTGAGAAAGTGTGGGTGTGTAAACGGTTCTACGCCGTGCAGCTGGGGTGACTACCTCCTCAACGTCCTCATCACTAACTTGTGCAAGAAGGTCGCGTGTAGAAACGGAGCGGCGCTTAGGAACGGCATGCTTGATGCGTTTCCCTTCTTCGTCTTCTTCTGTACGTGCTCGGGTTTCTTTCTTTTTTTCCCGCACTCCTTCGCCTCGGGCTTCCAAAGAATCGGAGTCAACAAGCTCGGGGGTACGTGCCTGTGCTGGGCCCTGCTCTCGTTGTTTTGTCCTTAATTTTCTCTCTTCTTTCTTTTTCTGAAGGGCAGCTTCTTCTTCCGGTGTAGCCCGACGAATGATAGTTGCGCCCACAAAAGATTTTCTTTTTGCAGCTAGAATATCGTCACCCTTTTCCTCTGCCTTTGCCTCATGTGCCTTTTCGGCGGATTTCGCCTCCTCACTTGGGGCGACTTCAGCTGGGGCAGAAGCGATTTCCACGGCGTCCCCTGCTTCTACCTCTTCTTCTTCTTGAAGAGTAGGGGGAATTTCAGTGGCGATCTCGGATTCCGCTGTCTCAGCCGCTTCTTCTGTCTCTTGTGATATTTCTTCCGCGGTTTCTTCTTCGCTCACTTTTTTGCGGCGTCGTACGACAATCTTGGGCTTGGCAGCAGCAAGCGCCCCTCGCACCTTGTCGATCTGGGTGGGTGACAAAGTGCTCTGATGGCTCCCCACATCTATCTTGAGAGCTTTCAATTTTGCCAAGAGATCCTTGCTTTCAACTCCAAGGTCACGAGCAAGTTCGTAAACACGAATTTTAGCCATTTAGCTATCCTTATTTGGGCCAACTAAGAGTGGGCTTATGTATCTTTATTCGTTGTTGGCTTCCGATTTGCCCGTCTGTTGAAGGTAGCGATCCGCAGCAATTTGAACGGTTCTGGCGATACCGATAGAAATATCAGCCTTCTGAGCAACCTCTTCTGCCGAGTCTGCTATGATATCACCTATAGTTCCATAGCCTGCATCAGCCAGGGCATGAGCTGTCGCCTCACCTACCCCACTCAATCGCATGAATATCTCTATACGGCTATTTCTCTCTTTGTCTACCTTCTCTTTTTCAGCATTGATCGTCGGCGCAGCAGCAGCATCTTTTGCTGCGTATTCTGTTGTATCCACAATGCCACCGATTTCCAATTCCTTAGCTTTATCGGCCGCAGCCTGAATGATTCTCTCAGCCGCATCCAGTTCCAGATTTAGCAAACGGCAAAGAGATCGTGGGTTGACCGCTGCAAGCTCTGCCGGTGTTTTAATCCCCTCATGGACCAAAATACCTGCGTGCATGTCACCCAACCCTTTGATGGATGCCAGAATAAGCTTAACCCCAGCTAGCTGCTCCTCAAGTTTCACTTCGCTCTTGATGTCCAAACGCCAACCCGTTAATTGAGCCGCAAGACGGACGTTTTGTCCTTTTTTCCCAATTGCCAGGGATAGTTGATCTTCCGCTACGATTACTTCCATAGCATGACGATCTTCATCCACGATGACTTTGCTCACAACGGCCGGAGCGAGCGCATTGCAGACAAGCTTGGCTGGGTCCTTATCCCATGAAACGATATCGATCTTTTCACCGTTTAATTCCTGCACAACAGCCTGCACACGAGCGCCCTTCATACCAACGCAAGCCCCGACGGGATCTACGGACGAATCTTTTGAGTACACGGCTATTTTCGAACGTGAGCCCGGGTCTCGTGCTGCAGTTTCAATAGTAACAATGCCGTCATAGATTTCTGTAACATGTTGTTCAAAGAGGGACATAAGAAAGCCTGGATTCGCGCGGGACATGACAATCTGAGGGCCTCGGGAGGCTCTCTTGATTTCCACAACGTAAGCCTGAACTCGATCCTTGATGCGGAACTTCTCCCCCGGCACCTGCTCGCGGTAAGGGATGACAGCCTCCGTTCGGCCCAAGTCGATGATAATGTCGTTGCGTTCAAATCTGCGAACGTGGCCGCTAAGGATTTCACCGACTCGTTCTTTATATTCGTTGTAAATCTGGGCTCGCTCAGCGTCTCTAACTTTCTGAACAATGATTTGCTTGGCAGCCTGTGCCGCAATCCGACCAAATCGTGAAGTGTCAATTTTCAATCCGAGCGAATCGCCTAATTCGATATCGGGGTCAAGCGTCTTGGCCTCCTTGACCCCTACGTTTACATCTTTTTGGTCTTCGGAATATTCTTCGTCATCAACCACCGTACGAAATTGAAACAATTCAATCTCGTCCAGTTCCTCATTATAGTGAGCTTCCAGATCAGCGTTTAAACCATAATCTCGGCGTGCAGCATGTAGGATCGCCTGCTCCAAAGCATCTACGATGATCAATTTATCCAAATTCTTATCGCGGCTAACGGAAGAGATAACCCCGGAAAGATTGCTGGGCTCCCCGCTTTCTCCAAACAAGGACATTCGTGTTTCCTTTTACTTAGTGCTTGCGTCACCTGAGCTTCTTACCCTGCAGGCAGTCAAAATACAAATCCTTTTGGAAGGGATACACTCGACTGGGCTAGAAACATTCAGGAAATGATTTCAAGACTCGAGAACCATTAAGTTACCATGAGCTTAGGGGTTATACAAGATTTGTAGCAAGGAGGTGGTTTGGAGGAAACTGCGCAGCTGGTTCCTCCAAACCACCTCCTTGCCCCGAGCGCTTTTCACATGACTACGTTTTTAATAGCATGAGCACGCACATAGGGGATTCCCTTTTTCCCTCTTTCAACCATTCCAAGAATTTTCACGCGTAAGTTTCTGTTTTCCTTGACGGTAAAGCCCTGAAGCCCAGTCAAGATGACAAGCATCCTTGCCGACTCGTCGCTGACAACAACATAGGTCAGATATTTACCAACATCGACAATTTCACCCTCGATGACGACCTGACGACCGACCATAGGCGTGTTGTCGAGATGGATCTGCTTGATGGAAACTTCCTCAGGTTCGGAAAAAACCGTAGCGCCTAACGACTGGAAGCTCTTGTTATCAATATCGTGTGCAAAATCAACAAGAGAATAGTTGCAGCTTTGCAGAAGGAAACTCAAGAATAAGGGCAGAAAAACCTTCATGACGACTCCGCAATGGACTTCCATTGCCTAATTTTACTCTATAGTATTCAAGACAATCAATTTTGGGAAAAACTTTTTCGAGTCTGTCATCCCGCGGCTTGACCGCGGGATCCAACACAAAAAGCTGAGTTGCCAAAACCAGCTTTTGCCCTTTCTCTGGCACTATCCGTGAGCGTGTTCTTCCGAAGCAACCGCTTTCTTTTCGCCGCGTTTCTTTTTTTCATCGGCTTTTACTTTGCCCTCATGATCCTGAAAATCGACAAGTTCAAGGTAGGCCATCTGTGTCGCGTCTCCCGAACGTTGGCCTAGCTTGATGATACGTGTGTAACCGCCTGGCCGTGTATTGAAGCGCGTACTGAGTTTTCCGAAAGCTGCCTCCACCGCATCTTTCTTGAAAACATATGACAGGACTTGTCGCCTTGCGTGGAGCGTTTGTCGTTTTCCGAGGGTTATCATCTTTTCCACGATTGGACGCAATGCCCTTGCCTTAGCAAGTGACGTGCGGATTCTTCCTTCGATCAAAAAAGACGTTGTCATATTTCGCAACATTGCTCGTCTATGATCGGACGCTCTTCCTAAACTTGAATAACCACTTAAGTGACGCATGTTTTACCCTTTACGGATTTTCAGTCTCTTGATCAGACTCGGGTTTTCTAAGTGTGCTGGGATCGAAACCATCAATTTTCATCCCAAGTGACAGCCCCATTTCCATCAAAATATCTTTGATTTCGTTAAGCGACTTGCGGCCGAAATTTTTGGTCTTCAGCATTTCGCTTTCGCTTTTCGTTACAAGCTCTCCGATATATTTGATATTCGCATTTTCCAGGCAATTCGCTGCACGAACGCTCAGCTCAAGTTCATCTACTGTCTTGAACAGATGTTCGTTGAGTTTTGGCTTTTCAGTTTCCTCAGGGACTTCGTCCTCGATGTCTTCGGCCTCATCGAAGTTGATAAAGACCGTAAGTTGCTCCTTCAAAATCTTTGCTGCGTATGCCATGGCATCATCTGGTCTGACCGCCCCATTTGTCCACAGTTCGATAGATAGCTTATCGTAGTCTGTGTCCTGGCCCACACGAGCATTCTGAACACTGTAGGCAACCCGTCGCACGGGGGCGAAGATGGAATCTATGGCGATAAAACCGATAGGAATTTCCTTGCGTTTGTTTTTTTCTGCAGGAACATAACCGCGTCCATGCCTCACTATCATCTCGGCATGAATCTTCCCCTCTTCGTTCACGGTGCAGATAACTTGTTCCGGATTGAGAATCTCAACATCGCCACTAGTCTCAATATCCTTCGCTGTCAGGATTTTGGGCCCTTTTGCCGATAGTCGGATGATCGCATCCTTTTCACCCAGGAATCGCAAGTTGAGCTGTTTAATATTCAGGATAATGTCTGTCAGATCTTCCTTGATCCCAGTAATGGTTGAAAATTCATGTTCAACGCCTTCAAAACGAATAGCGACAACGGCGGCTCCGTTTATGCTTGACAGGAGAACCCTTCGCAGAGAATTCCCCAAGGTCATGCCGTAACCCCTCTCCAGCGGCTTTGCCACAAACTTGCCATACCGCTCTTTCACTTGTTCCGCTTCCAGGGCTCTTGGCTTTATTAAATCTTTCCAGTTACGATGCATTTATTGTCTCCGTTGTTTCAAAACCCCGGGTTCCCCACTTGTGGGATTAAAACCCAGCCGAAGTCGATAGCAATGATTTTACCCGAAGAATCTCGGGATTATTAAGAATTTCCAGCCCGCCAAACTTTCTTCCCATCATTATACGTTTTGTTCTTCCGAATCGGAATTGCTTACACTCTTCTTCTTTTGGGAGGTCGGCATCCGTTGTGGGGTATGGGGGTCACATCCTTAATCAGAGCGACTTTGATTCCGGAAGCACCGATAGCCCGAACTGCACTTTCCCGACCCCCTCCCGGACCGTTGACAAGTACTGCCACCGTTTTCACCCCGGCATCGAGAGCTTTACGAGAGCAATCTTCCGCAGCGACTTGCGCAGCGAAGGGCGTGCTTTTTCTTGACCCTTTGAACCCTTTGGAACCAGAAGATGACCAACAGATCACTTCTCCGTTTATATCGGTAAACGTCACATGGGTATTGTTAAAAGTCGATTGTATATGAGCAACGCCAATGGGTACATTTCTCTTTTTCTTTTTCTTAGGTGCTCGGTTCATCTTTTTTCCTTCATCCCTTAATGATTACTTCGCGGTTGGTGCTTTTTTCTTCCCGGCGACTGTCTTTCGAGGTCCTTTGCGAGTCCTTGCATTTGTTTTTGTCCTTTGACCTCGCACGGGCAGCCCTCGGCGGTGTCTCAAGCCGCGATAATTACCGAGATCAACCAGTCGTTTCACGCTCAGGGCTACTTCCCTTCGCAAATCGCCTTCTACTGTATATTCACTGTCTATGACTTGGCGGATATCGTTGATAGCTTTCGCGTCGAGATCAGCGGCTCTGATCCCGCCATCTACTTTTGCTTTCTTGACTATTTCCCTCGCCGACTGACGCCCGATCCCATAGATCGTTGTCAGGGCGATTTCAATTTTTTTCTGGGGGGGGAGATCAACTCCAGCGATACGAGCCATATTGCTTATCCTTTTATTTCTTTAAATTAACCTTGTCGTTGCTTGTGTTTAGCAATACTGCACAACACCCGCACAACGCCTTTGCGTTTTACGATTTTGCATTTATCACATATCTTTTTTACGCTTGCTCGAACTTTCATATTTGCCTGCCTTCCTATTTCTTCGACCTGTATACGATGCGTCCTCTTTTCAAATCGTAAGGTGAAAGTTCCACTCTCACCCTGTCGCCTGGCAAGATTCTAATAAAGTGCATACGCATTTTACCGCTGATATGTGCCAGAACTTCATGACCGTTGTCCAGCTCCACTTTAAACATTGCGTTAGGCAGTGGTTCTTTTACCGTCCCCTCAGCCTCGATGACATCTTCCTTCGCCATTACTTCCTCAACACTTCCTAACGTTCTAGCTTTTTCATCAATTGGAGCAGGTCTTTATTAATCGTCGCAGGCTTCCCGTTGCCATCTAGCCGAAAATACTTGCCTTTCTTCTTATAGAAGCCAAGCACTGGGGAAGTTTGCTTGTCATAAGCATCCAGCCTTACGAGAATGCTCGATCTTACGTCATCTTTACGCCTAACAAGCTTTGCTTTGCATCTGTCACAGATCCCTTCTTTCTTAGGGGGGTTATCTGTGACGTGATAAACAGCCTCACACTTTTCACAAGTTAAACGCCCTTCGATACGTCTTATCAGCTCCTCTTGCCCAACATCTATATGTATGACACCTGTTGTATCCACATTCTCTTCCAGCCATTCCGCCTGGGGTTGGCTCCGGGGGAAGCCGTCTAGCACGACATTCGCGTTCTTCTCTCCTTCTATTTCTTGACGGAGGACCTCTTGAAGAATGTCATCAGACACTAGGTGTCCGGCGCTCACGATCGTCTCGATTTTCTTCCCCAGCTCACTTTTAGCGGCTATATGTTTCCGCAGGATGTCGCCTGTGGATATTTTTCTAAAGCCCAGTGAATCCTTCAGGTAGTTCGCCTGTGTGCCTTTTCCTGCGCCGGGTGCGCCCATCAGGATAACGATCATTCTAAACCCCTCCGCCGCGCCTCGGCCGGATCGTGGTTTTACCCATGAAAGCCTCATAACGTAGAGACTGTCGATGGGCATCTATCTGTCGGAAGGTCTCTAGTGCTACCCCGACAACGATAAGAAGGCTTGTGCCTCCGAAATAGAACTGAACGTCGAACTTACCCGTCAGGATTGTGGGCAAAACACAAATGGCCGCCAGGTAAATAGCCCCGACCAGCGTTAGTCTGTTTAAAATCTTGTGAAAATACTCCGCGGTCCTTGCCCCGGGTCTCACTCCTGGAACAAAGCCCCCATGTTTTTTCAGATTTTCGGCAACATCATCCGCCTTGAAAACGATTGATGTGTAAAAATATGAGAAAAATACGATTAAAGCAACATAGACTGCATTATAAAGCCACCCGCCTGGAATGAACATCTCTCCGAAGTACTGACCGAGCGTGCTCTGTGGTGCCATCACAGCGGCTGTAACTGGAAATTGCAGGAGTGAACTGGCAAAAATAGGAGGCAAGACGCCGGCGGAATTGACTCTGATGGGTAGGTGGGATGCTTGTCCGCCGTAAATTTTCCTACCTACCTGACGTTTTGCATACTGGATGGGAATTTGCCTGGCACCCTGTTCCATAAAGACAACACCGGCGACGACTGCGACGCAAACGGCGATTATGGCAATGATCCGGAACAGATCCATCTGCTGACTAGAATATTGGGAATACGTGTTACCTATGATACCAGGCAATCCAGCTACAATACCGGCAAAAATAATCAGCGAAATACCGTTTCCGACCCCTCGTTCTGTGATCTGTTCCCCGAGCCACATTACGAAAGCGGTACCCGCGGTCAACGACACAGTTGTCAGAAGCTTCCACCCGATGCCTCCACTTAAAACTAGGTCTCCGCCCCCAAATTGGGTTTTTTCGAGTGTATTGGCAATCATGTAGCCCTGAAATAGAGCAAGTATAACAGTACCATAACGTGTATACTGGGTGATCTTTCGACGACCAGCCTCACCCTCTTTTGACAGCATTTCAAGGTGGGGAACGACGACTGTCAGAAGCTGTGCAATGATAGATGCCGAGATATAGGGCATCACACCGAGGGCAAAAATACTGAAACGCTCAAGCGCGCCTCCAGAAAACATATTGAACATACCTAGAAGATTCGCCCCTTGTGTGTGGAAAAACTCGCCTAGGCGATAGGTATCCACACCGCCAATGGGAATGTGAACTCCAATTCGAAATATGGCAAGGAACAGAAGCGTGAAAAGAAGCTTCTTCTGGAGGTGATTGATCCTTCCCTGAGGCAATCTCTGAATAGACTGTGCCACTATGTTTTCCCCTGAATTTTACCACCTAACTTTTCAACAGCCTCTTTCGCCTTGCTGGAAAGCTTGTCAACTTCGACCACGACAGGCTTCGTCAATTCCCCGTCAGCCAGAAGTTTTATGGGACAGTCCTTGTATCGAAGGAGATTTTTTTCTTTGAGAGACTTCCTGTTCACGACTTCATTGGTTTCAAAACGGTTTAAATCGCTCAGATTGATGATGTTGTAGACAATCTTTTTCTGATTATTTGTAAATCCGTGCTTTGGAATTCTACGATAGATGGGCGTTTGTCCACCTTCAAATCCGGGTCGCGGGTTCCCGCTTTTCCGTGCTTTTTGCCCTTTGTGACCCTTGCCCGCGGTCTTGCCAAGTCCACTACCGATTCCTCGACCGAGTCGTTTTGTCGACTTGTTGGCACCTTCTGCGGGAGACAAATTTCCTAAATTTTTCATTGTTTCACCTACCGACTCAGTTGGTAATCCACCAAATGGATGACCTTGTTGATCATTCCTCTGATGCAGTTATTGTCTTTATGCACCTTGCTTGACCCGGTCTTGCGGAGTCCGAGTGCCTGCATGATTTTTCTAGCTTTTTCTGTTTCCGCGATTGTGCTTCGCTTCTTTGTTACTTTTATCGTTCCCATCGTTGACCTCTCTTTGAGTCATTCTACAGAGCTGCTCGTTCTGCCTGCTCTTCCAATTTTTTCTGAGCTGGACGTTTTTGCAAGACCTCTTCAGGAGCGAGTCCTCTGTCTTTTGCATAGCTATCGACGGTTACGAGTTGACTGATCCCATCGAAAGTGGCCCGAACGATGTTGTGACCGTTTTTTGAGCCATGTGCTTTGCAAACAATATCCTTTATACCACCAAGTTCCATGATCATGCGAACGGCCCCACCGGCAATAATACCCTTGCCACTTTTAGCAGGATACATCTTAACCAATGATGAACCGAAATGTCCCTCCACCTCGAAAGGGATGCTCCCGTTCAGGTTTTGAACGGAGACCAGATGTTTCTTTGCATGCTCAGAAGCTTTTTTGATCGCGTCAGGCACTTCACCAGCGTTTCCGATTCCGTAGCCCACTTGACCTTTTCGGTCTCCGACGACGACTAACGCGCTAAAGCTGAAGCGACGTCCGCCTTTTACTACTTTCGCGACACGGCTGATTTTAACAACACGGTCCTGAAAGCCGTCTAAATCTTTCTCTTGTTCATTTGCGCTCAAGGCTTACTCCATTCCTCATCAAAATTCCACACCCGCCGCTCTTACACCATCAGCGAATGCTTTGATTCTTCCGTGGTACATATTCCCATTTTTATCGAAAACAATCTGCTTAATGTTATTATCTCTACAGCGTTTGCCGAGTTCTTTTCCTAGGCCCTCGCACGCTTCCTTATTGGCTCGTTTGTGTTGGCCCTTCTCAAAGGAACTCACGCTCACAACCGTCCGTCCATTGGCATCATTCACAACCTGGGCATAAACGTGCCTAGCCGAACGGAATACTGACAAACGAGGCCGTTCAGCACTGCCTGTGATGTTTTTACGAATCCGCTTTTTTCGCCTTAATCTCAGTTGTTTTCTTTTTGCTATCTTCGCACTCACTTTGATCACCTATCAAATTGGATGGCGTTAAATTTACTTCTTAGCGCCTGATTTGCCCACTTTGGTTGCGATATGCTCATCCTTGTAACGCACGCCTTTGCCGTGATAAGGCTCGGGGACCCTAAAGGAACGGATATCCGCTGCGACCTGCCCTACCTGTTCTTTGTTAGCCCCGTTAACTGTGATTTCTGTCTGCTTATCGACTTTAATTTGTATACCTGTTGGGATATTAAAGACGATAGGATGGCTATATCCGAGTGTGAGATTCAACTCTGAACCCTTCACAGCGGCTCTGTAGCCGACACCACTTAGAACCAATTGCTTTTCAAATCCGTTCGTTACACCCAGGATCATATTATTGACCAGGGTTCTTGTCAGGCCGAAATATTTGTCCAGTTCCTTAGTTGTTTTTTTAGGAACAACTTTCAGCTTAGACTCTTCTTTTTTAACTTCCATCATCGGATGCAATTTGCGGGTCAATTCCCCTTTTGGGCCTTTGACTTTTATGGTCGACTTTGCAAGTTCGACGTTGACGCCGCTAGGGATTGTTATGGGAAGTTTTCCTATTCTGGACATATTTTCACCTTATTAGTAAACCGAGCAGAGCCATTCTCCGCCCACATTTCGCTTTCGCGCTTCACGGCATGTCATGACGCCTTCGGATGTCGATAGGATCGCTATACCAAATCCGCTTTTAATATAGGGGATTTTTTCAGAGCGCACATAAACACGCCTTCCTGGTTTGCTTTTTCGATCCAAAAATCGAATGACTCCCTGCTCGGCTCTCTCGTCACGATATTTCAACGCAATTTTGATAACGCCTTGTCTCTCATCTTTTATGCACTTATAGGCTTTTATAAAACCTTCTTGCTTAAGCAGATGAGTGACTGAAATTTTCAGTCGCGAAGCTGGTACGCTGATCACGTCTTTTCTAGCGCTCTGTGCGTTTCGTATTCGTGTTAAAAGGTCTGCAACTGGATCTGTGACTTTCATATTTGTCTCCTACCATGAAGCCTTTGTTACGCCTGGCAGAAGGCCTTTAGACGCAAGTAGTCGAAAGCACAATCTACACAGCCCAAATTTCCTATAAACCGCTCTTGACCTCCCGCACTTATTACAGCGGGTGTAGGCTCTTGTTGAAAATTTCGGTTTTCGTTTCGATTTTACAATTAAAGATGTCTTAGCCACCGATACTCCTATTTTCGGAAGGGAAAGTTGAATTTTTCAAGTAACCCTTTTGCATGAACGTCATTTTTAGCGGTTGTAGTTATGGAAATACTCACACCGCGAATTTTGTCGACTTTATCGTAATCAATCTCTGGAAATACTATTTGCTCTCTCACTCCGATGGAGAAATTTCCTCGTCCGTCGAAGGATTTCATCGAATAGCCCCGAAAGTCTCTGATACGTGGGATCGCAATGTTTACGAGTCGATCAAGAAATTCGTACATACGGGCACCACGAAGTGTCACCATACATCCAATTGGCATCCCTTTTCGCAACTTAAATGTGGCAATACTCTTCTTGGCCTTGGTGGTAACCGGCTTTTGTCCTGTAATATACTCAAGGTCCTTGATTGCATTTTCCAGAACTTTGATATTCTGAACAGCTTCACCTTGCCCCATGTTGACGACGATTTTTTCGATCTTTGGCACTTCCATTATATTTTTCAAGGCGAGTTCCTTCATCAGTTCAGGAACTGCTTTCTTATAATCTTTCAAAATCCTTGGTTCGTAACTAGCCACTTTATTCTCCATCCATTAAAAGACTTCGGGGGCAAGCGATGCGATACGGACAAAGCCTTTCACACGAACTTCGCGACTGATAGGCCCAAAAATCCGCGTGCCGATCGGTTCGTTTCCTTCTTTTATCAGAACGCAGGCGTTTTCATCGAAGCGAATCGTTGATCCATCATTTCTGATGATCGGCGCTTTTGTCCTAACAACGACAGCCTTATGGACTGCCCCTTTTTTTACCTTACTATTAGACAGTGCTTCCTTGATAGAGACGACGATTATGTCTCCAGTTTCGGCGAAATTCTTTTTACTTCCCCCAAGGACTTTTATGCACTTTACGCTCTTAGCTCCCGAGTTGTCACCGGTTTTTAAGATAGATTCCATTTGAATCATTACGATTGCCTCAATTGACTTCTGTTAATTCTGCTCTTTTTTCGATGGAAACGAGTTGAAAGCTTTTGTTAGCGCTTTTGGGCGCACATTCGGTAATGGTTACTTCATCGCCAATGTGTGACTCATTCTTTTCATCGTGAAACATGAATTTGCTTGTACGTTTGATGTACTTTCCAAAGACCGGATGTTTAACGGTTCTTACCAGCTCACCCACTCGAGACTTATTCATTCGATCGCTTGTAACAACCACGCGTCTTGTTTTTACTATTCGTTCCATCACTTAACTGATCCCGTTTGTAAGGTTTGCTTCTCTTTTCGCAAAATGTTTTTGACCGTCAGAACTCTTGCAAGGTTCTTTTTAATTTTGCGCGTTTTTCCTGCGTGTTTTCCCTTCTCGGCATATATATCCATGCGAAGGTTCACCAGTTCATTTCTGAGCGAGATCTCTGTCTCCAGGAGTTTCTCCCCGCTCAGTGCTTTTATTTCGTCTTTTTTCAGCTTTTCAAGTTCCATCTATGACCTCTTTAAATCCATGGATCCAGATCTTTAACCAGCAAGCGCGTTTTCAGTGGTAACTTGGCAGCCGCTAGTTTCAAGGCTTCAACGGCTGTCTCCTTCTCGATGCCACCGATTTCATAGAGCACTCGACCTGGTCTCACTTTAGCAGCGTAGTGATCAACGGCACCTTTTCCAGATCCCATGCGCACCTCAGCGGGTTTCTTGGAGACGGGGGTATCGGGGAAAACCTTGATCCAAACCTGTCCGCCCCTCTTAGTCTTCCTAGTGAGGGCAATCCTACCTGCTTCGATCTGTCGGGCGGTAAGTCTGCCTGGCTCTATGACCATCAACCCATATTCTCCAAAGGCGAGCCTGTTACCTCTGCCTGCCTGCCCTTTGATACGTCGTTTCTGTTGTTTCCTAAATTTCGATTTCTTCGGAGCTAACATTCTCTTACCTTCCTATCAGTTAGCCTTGCGCGGCTACCCTTGGTCCCTTCTCCAGTATCTCGCCATGGAAAATCCAGACTTTTACTCCGATAATTCCGTACGTTGTCAATGCCTCAGCGGTTGAATAGTCGATATCAGCTCGGAGTGTATGAAGGGGCACACGACCCTCCTTATATCTTTCTGTCCGAGACATATCGGCTCCACCCAGGCGACCTGCGCACTGGACTTTCACTCCTTTTGCACCGGCTTTCATGGTACCGGAAATCGCTTTTTTCATTGCTCGTCGGAACGATACACGTCGCTCAAGTTGCTGCTTGACGCTATCCGCTACCAATTGAGCGTCCAATTCTGGCTTTTTTACTTCGTAAACATTAAGGATCAACTCAGATGATTTAATTTTGCAGCGTCGGACGAGTTCTTCCTTCAACGATTCTGCTCCGGCGCCTTTCTTTCCGATAATGATTCCGGGCCTGCTGCTATAAATGTTGACCTTTATATTCTTTGCAGCACGCTCGATATTGATCGTTGAGAGACCCGCAGCTCCAAACTTCTTGTTCACGTAGTCACGGATCGCAATGTCTTCGACAACGAACTTTGCGTAGTTATGAGTTGCAAACCATTTAGAGGACCAGGTCTTTGTTATTCCCAGTCGAAAACAAATTGGATTAACCTTTTGTCCCACCTTGTATCCTTCCTTTATCGTAACTCGGATAATTCAACAGTTATGTGCGAGCTGCGTTTACGAACGGGAGCAGCCCTACCTTGCGCACGCGGAATATATCGTCGAAACATTGGGCCTTCATCCACGCATGCTTTTGACACGATCAGATTGTCGACATCCACGGTAGCTTGTGCTGTCGCGTTACTTATGGCTGCTCGTATCATTTTTGCCACTACGGGGGCCGTTTTCTTCTGTGTAAAGCGAAGGGTATCCAAGGCATCCTGGACGTGCTTTCCACGAATCAAATTGACGACGAGCCTTGCTTTCCGCGGAGAAACTCTGATTCCTTTTAAATACGATCTGTAATTATCTTCCATTATTACACCTACGTGCTCTTAAAGTTTCTTGCCCTTAGCATGCCCTTTGAACGTCCTGGTTGGTGAAAATTCACCAAGTTTATGCCCAACCATATTTTCGGTAACATAAACAGGGATAAACTTTTTGCCATTGTGTACTGCAAAGGTCAAGCCTACGAAATCAGGAAGGATCGTCGAGCGTCGGCTCCATGTCTTTACGGGCTTCTTATCTTTCTGCGCCCGCTCAGCCTTTCCGACCATGTAGCTATCCACAAAAGGACCTTTTTTAATCGAACGAGCCACGAACTACCTCCTACTTCCTTCTCTTAATAATGTACTTATCAGTGCGTTTACTATTCCGTGTCTTATGCCCTTTGGTTGAAACCGCCCATGGAGTGACAGGATGACGTCCTCCTGACGTTTTACCTTCGCCACCACCATGTGGATGATCGACCGGGTTCATTGCCACCCCACGAACTGTGGGGCGAATGCCTCTGTGTCGGGACTTCCCCGCTTTTCCTATTTTCTGGTTGCTGTTATCCGGGTTGCTTACGACCCCGATACTGGCGATGCAGTTACTTGGCACTTTTCTCATCTCGCCTGATGGCATTTTCAGCTGAGTATAGGGGCCGATGCTTCCAGCGATTTGACAGTAGCTACCAGCTGACCTAGCAATTTGCCCTCCTCGACCAGGCTGCAATTCGACGTTATGCACCATTGTTCCCACGGGGATATTTTTCAGAGGAAGAGAATTTCCTAACTTGATATCTGCATTTTCCGCCGCAACAACTTCGTCCCCTTTTTTCAAACCGTCGGGACAAATAATGTACTTGCGTTCTCCGTCTTTATACAACAAGCGGGCGATGAAAGCTGTGCGATTGGGATCATACTCGATATACTCAACCTGTGCGCCGATATCTTTCTTGTTACGTTTGAAATCCACAAGGCGATAGTGTTTCTTCGCGCCCCCACCTTGGTGACGAACGGTTATACGACCAAGATTGTTTCTCCCGCTCTTCCTTCGGCGAGATTTGGTCAGTGCCTTCAATGGTTCCACACGATCAAGGCCTGAGAAGTCGATCGTTGACATGCCTCGAAGGCCGGGAGATGTTGGTTTGTAGCTTTTGGTTCCCATTGTGAGTTCTCTTACCTTTTATCTATCTTCGAAAACTTTAATCTTCTGCCCGCTTTTCAACGTCACGATTGCTTTTTTCTTGGAAGGGAGTTGACTTACAACCATTCCCCGCCTGCGAGACTTTCCTCGCGTAACCATTGTGTTAATGGATACGACGTTCACCTCGAAGATTTTCTCAACTGCCTTTTTAACATCGATTTTCGATGCCTTATCATGTATGAGAAAAGTGTATTTCCTTCCTTCTTCTCTCTCACGTGCCGTCATACTCTTTTCAGAAAGCACTGGTTTGACTAATACGCTGTATGGGTTCATGCGGATTTCCTCATCAATCGTTCTGCAAGAATTTGCAGTGCTTTTTCGCTCAGAATCAGCGTCTCAAAACGGAGAACGTCTTCTGCATTGACCGTTTGAGGAGAAATTAGGTCTAGACCCTTAATGTTTCGCGCTGACTTGAATAGAAAGTCTCCTTTGCCATCATCGGACAGCAGCACTTTCTCTGGTGCTTCCAGAGAGCGCATGATTGTAAGTACGTTTTTTGTCTTGTAGGAGTCGATCCTAAAGTCGTCGACGATTATGAATTTCTTGTTTCGCACTTTGTCACTCAAGGCAATTTTCAGTGCGAGTGTTTTTACTTTCTTGCTTGTCCGCTCTGTATAACGTCGGGGTTGAGGACCGTGCAGAGTAGCTCCTCCGGGCATCAATGGAGAGCGGTTGGAGCCTTGCCGAGCATTACCGGTACCTTTTTGCTTGAAAGGCTTTTTACCACCACCGGAGACCATAGAGCGGGTTTTTGTCGCGTGAGTCCCTTGGCGTCGATTGGCTCGGTATGCTTTTACTACCGAGTGCAGGACAGGCTCGTTCATTTCGACACCGAACACTTCTTCGGGAAGTTCAAGTGTCTTAACTTGATTTCCTTTATGATCAAGGACGTTCCAGTTCATAGGTGTCATCCTCACTTACTTGCCTTAGCTTTGGTTTCTGTAGAGCGGACTTCGAGAAGTCCTTCTCTGTGCCCTGGCACGGAACCATGCAAAGCGATTATGTTGTTTTCGAGATCGATATCGACGACTTTCAGATTTCGGACTGTACGAGCATCAACGCCCAAATGTCCTGGCATTTTCTTATTTTTGTAAACTTTACCAGGGGTGGCTCGTTGTCCGATGGATCCTGTTCGGCGATGGTACATGGAACCGTGGCTCATGTTACCGATCTTCTTATGCCATCTTTTGATAGCGCCTTGGAACCCGCGTCCTTTTGTAATCCCGGTCACATCGACGAAGCCCACATCCTTCAGCATTTCTGCCGTTAGTGTCTGGCCCAATTCGGGAGCGGTTCCATCAAGAGCGCGAAACTCTCTAAACTTGGAGTAGTTCTCAGTAACCCCAATTTTTCGTAGCCGTCCGATTTCTGGTTTATTTAAATTCTTCTCGGCCTTTGCAACGTAGCCGATCTGGTATCCGAGGTAACCGTCTTTTTCAACAGTCAGGAGTTTTGTTACTTTTTGATCGGGAATCTGCAAGAGTGTGACTGGAATGACATTGCCTTCGGCGTCGACCATACGAGTCATGCCAACCTTCTTAGCTATAAGTCCCTTCTCTCGAATTTTTGCCATTAGTAAGTCCGTTTTTCTAAATTGTCATTTAATACAACAACTTATTGTCAATAAAGTTTAATTTCAACATCAACACCGGATGCCAGATCAAGCTTCATAAGAGCATCAATGGTTTGCTGTTTCGCATCGAGGATATCGATGAGTCGTTTGTGGGTACGAACCTCAAATTGGTCTCGCGACTTTTTATCGACGTGTGGGCTGCGCAAAACAGTATACCGATTAATTTCCGTGGGAAGGGGGATTGGGCCGGCGATGCGCGCGCCTGTCCTTCGAGCGCGTTCTGCAATCTCAGCGGTGGATTGGTCAATCAAGCGATGGTCGTAACCTCTGAGCTTGATTCTGATCTTTTGATTATCCATCATGGCGCTTTCCTGTTTCGCAGTCAATATTCACAGAGTCTCGCCCCCCTTTGGGGTAAGACTTAGTTTGCTCATTTTTTGTTGAAAAGAAGATAGGTAAGCAAGCTTCCAATGGCGCAGCATTAACGGCATTGGCGTGCCTTTTTTTAATGGCATGCATACCCTACCTCGATGAGTGGGGAGATTTAAATTGAATCTCGGTACTTCGTCAACTATATTTTTCTTTAGAAACACCGCGTAAGCTGCTTAATGAGAACGGCAGAGAAAAAGGGGACTAGCATGGCGGAAATTCGATTAAGCCGCGGGATTTTTATCCTCGCTCATTTGGGCCTTTTGGCCATAGGAGCTTGCTCGCAAAAAGAGGCAACTGTCACGGACATTTTAGAGGTAGAAGAGCAGGAGAATGGGCCTACCTTTGAAGACGTTCTTGGGGATGAGGCACTGGATTTGAATGAAGACCTGTGGAAAGAGGAAGAAAGCTTGGAGAAGGCGGCTCTACTCGCATCGCAAGCAGTCTTGGAAGTGTCAGAAGGCGGGGGTCAGCGTTTTAGGGTCGCCGCTTCAAGCCTAAACGTACGTAAAGGACCCGGTTTGAAATTTCCAACTGTTGATAAGATGGAAGAGGGCACCGTCGTTGATGTCTCTCGGATCCAAGAGGAGTGGGCTAGGGTGGGCGAAGGAAAGTGGGTTGCCATGAGGTTTCTTAATCTTATCGCTCCCTAGTCCAAGGTTGATGCAAAGTCATGGTGACTTGTACGAGACGATATTGTGAGACTGGATTGCTTCGTCGGGCTTCGCTTCTCGCAATGACAACGCGGAAAGATCAAGCATAGCAATGGTACAAGATTCTCCCGGTAAAATCGCAGCATGGGCTCTTTTGCTGACTTTGAGTGTAAGTGTTGCTCAACTGGCCTTTTCTGGTGGTGGTAATTTTTTTGGGGTGGACAGCAGCGTTCTGGTAGCGGAAATCCTCCGTCTCTACCCTCTCGTTGCTGCAGAGGAGGCTTTCAAGCTGTTAGCGATTGTTTTTGTTCTTTTTTTCGTCCTTGTGGGCGCTACACTTTTCGCGTCCCGCAACTTGATGGGAAGGTCATTGTTTTTTAGTCTCGCGGTTCTTGCTTACCTTTTTTCCCTTGCTGGGTCGGTGCTGAGGTACCCTGCTCTCTACGTTGAGTTTCTTGATGAGGGGTTCCAGGAAAAACTATTCCATGCTTCTCGATTCTTAAGTCCGAACATACTAGATTTTCTTGCTTCTCTGCTTATAGGAGGGCTGGCCTTATACCTCGTGTCACGACTGAAGCGAAGAAAGCTGGTGTTTAGTGGCGTAGGCATTGTAATTGCTATCCTTCTATTTTCGAGCGCGTACGGCTTCATCATGAGACGGAGCAGCGCCAGTGCAAGCACGGAAGCAAGCCCTAATGTCCTTATCATAGGTATTGATTCTCTGCGTACTGATCGCGTCCTTTTTCAAATCATGCCCGAGTTGTTCTCTCTCAAAATGGACCCTCTTACTGTAGTGGGAGAGGATCATATTGTTGGTGTACCGCGCACATTTCCTTCATGGGTCGAGCTAGTGCAAGGGCGGTATGCTTCACAGACGGGTGTTCGCCATATGTTCCCGGACTTGGTGAGGCAGAGGGCTTTCTATCCGGGTCTAGTGAGTGAGTTGAGCAGTCTTGGTTACCGTACCTCTGTTGTCTCAGATTTTGCGGGTGATATATTTCCTCGCTTCAAGGCGGGGTTTCAGGACATTGACGCTCCGAATTTTGACCTACGGACTCTCATAAAAAAGAGTGTTGATGAGGCCTTCCCTCTTTTTCTTCCTTTCGTGGCGAACCGATTGACGGCCCCTCTGTTTACGCACTTTCTCGAAAATCCGAGTTTCAGCGACCCGGACTTGCTTGTTGACAAGGCGATAGCTCGTTTGAAGGCTGACGGCCCCTTTTTCCTGAGTGTCTTTTTCTCGACTGCTCATTTTCCCTACGCAGCTCCCTGGCCGTGGTATTCGGCATACAGTCTAGATACTTACAGCGGGCCCTACTTTTTCAAGAAGGACCCCGATCTGGGCGCGAGTCAACTCAGCGAGGGTGACATTGAGCAAATTCGCTCCCTTTACTCCGGTTCCCTCTCTGCGGTCGATCAGTCGCTGGGACGACTGTTTAGTTTCCTGAAAAGTTCCGGAGTGTGGGAGCATACGATCGTCGTTGTTACGGCGGATCATGGGGAGGATCTGTTTGAATTCGACAACATCCAGGGTCATGGGGACCACTTGCGGGGTGAAAATGTGTTGAAGGTTCCCCTTCTTATAAAGTTGACAGACAAGTTAAAGCCCGCACAAAAACGGCTTAGCTTCACAAGCAGGGTGATTGATGTGGCGCCAACTCTTCTTGGCTTCTTCAAACGCGCTCTGCCGACGGCTCAGGGAACTGACCTTGGCCCATGGATATTGGGAGAAAAGGTAGGGGTTCCTGCTCAATCTGCCTATTCGGAAACGGGCATTTGGTTTACTCGCAATGGCGGGGCTTTCTTCCAAAGAGAGCGGCTGGACTACCCTAACCTTTCAGGTCTTTTAAATGTGGATCCAGGGCGTTCCGGTTCTATCGTCATGAGTCCGGACTATGAAAAATTGATAATTGCGGCGAAACATAGGAGTTTGACAAAGGCACGTTATAAAATGATCTACACGCCGACGGCTAAAGGAGCTTTTTTCAGGCTTTATGATCGCGAGTTGGATCCCCAGAATCGGAAGGATTTGGCGGATGAGCTGCCGGACGTCTTCGCCTCGATGAAGGGGGAGCTAATGGAACTTATCCTCAGCATGGATCGAGTCTCATTCGTGGAAGACTATGTGGTGCCTTTATGAGGTCGCTCGTGCGAAATGTTTCCCTGTTCGTGTCGGCTCTGCTCCTCGTTTTTGCGCTGACGTACATCCTTCTCGTTTACCCCAATGACAGGCGCATCAGCTTTCCGTCGGAGACTTTGCCTCCCCTGCAACGTTTCAGAACAAAGATCTCATCACTTTTCACAGACAAGATCGCTTATGAGTTGACTCTCTCTCTGGAGGCGTACCGTAAGAAGCTTGAGACTTTCGCCAACAGTTATGGCAATCATATAAGTTGGCACTCGCTACGCTTCCGCCATCCATTGCAACTTTACATTGCGGCAGGTTCCCACCCGCACCTGATCGAAGGTCGGGATGCCATTTTTCTTCCTTCCAAGGAGATTTTGACGATCCATCCAGCTTTGCAAGGGGACGTCATGGTGGAATTTGCAAGTGTTTCCCCCAAGGCAGATGCCGTCCTTACAGTCGGGCATGGAGGCAGAGTTCGGGAGTTTAGGCTTCCTAAGGTTCCTGAGCTGGAAGATACGGAGTCCCTTCTTTATAGAGCCGTTACCCGCTATTTGTTCCCGGACAGAAAACCTCATACTGGGGTTTGGCAGACTCACAATTTAGAACTAAGTTTGGAAAAGGGAGACAGCCTTAGGTTTTCATGCCAGTCGGACGAGGATTCATGTTTTCTGGGGGACATCCGCTTCATGTCCCAGACGACAAACAGGCACCCTCAGGGCGTTGTGCTCATACTTCTGGATACCTTTCGTTACGACGCGATAGCCGGCAAAAATTCGGAGTTTCTTGGGCAGACACAGTCCCACAGCCTCGACTTTGTGAACGCAGTGGGAGCGGGCAACATGACCTCGATCTCTACGAACGCACTTCTTTCGTGTCAGAAGCCTGCCGATTTAGAAGGCGTTGCTTTTTCCTATGGCATTTCGAATGGTGATCAGGAAAGTTTTTACAAGAAGGGAAGAGCCTCTTTCCCCGAACTTCTCCGTCGCAACGGGATTAAAACCGCAGCCATTGGAAATATCTCGATCATCTCAGACATACTCGGCATCGGTGTTGACCACGGGTTTGACGACCAGTTCGCAATTGAAACGGAAGGCTACGACACCGCGCAAATCACACGAGCGGCCCAACACTGGTTGGGGCAAAATGGAGACCAACCCTTTCTCCTCTATTTGCATTACAACAGCCCGCATGGTCCCTACCGCGCACCTTTACGGGACGTTTTGGCAACGTTCAACGCTTGGACTTCCCTGTCATCGTTAAGAAACATGATGCTCGATCTATATCAAGCGGAAGTCCGATACGTGGATCGATATGTTGAGAAAATATTTGAAACCCTAGACGAGTTAGGTCTTAGAGAACACACGACTGTGATCATTACATCAGATCATGGAGATCATCACGAAATTCGCTCTTTTTCCGACAATCAGGCAGGTCCTCCGTACGTAGGAAGCACCTTCGATCATGGGGAAACGCTATACAACGATGAAATCCATGTGCCGTTATTCATAAACACCCCCCAAGATCGGACCCACAGAATCGTTTCAACCTATGTTTCAAGCCTGGATATTGGACCTACCATATTAGACATGTTTGATATCGTCACCCCCTCGTGGTGTGCGGGAACCTCTCTTATCGCAACGGATGAGGAGGGTTTGAAAGAGCGAGTCGTGGCGTCTGAAGGTTTTAACCAGAGAGCGATATTTTACGACAGTAAATTTAAGTACATCAAGACTTACGCAAGTTCAAAGCGCAGCCTTGTGACCCCCTCTGGGTATTGGCGAGAGAGTGCGGAAATTTTTGCAGAGGAGCAGCTTTTCGACATCGAGAAGGACCCCCAAGAACAATTCAACCTCCTGAGAAGTGATCTTGCGACATTCACCCTCATGAGAGACTTCTTTCATGACTACTACGGGATCACTGAGCAATGGGACTTGCTTGTCGACTCTTTACGGACTGAGCCTGTCGAAATTCTTTTTGCGCCAGAAGACAAGCACAAGCTTTTCTGGAACGACAGTTTTTCGGAAAGCCCTGCCGGAGTGGTCTTTAAAGCGGAGGGCGAACAGCGTGTACGCATTTCCTTCCGAGAGGCTCCTCAGTCGTTACCTCAAGTGATGGTAGGGGGAAATTCCTTGGAAGTGACTTACACCTCCTACAGGCTGCCGCTCACTCTGCCTTTTTCTGAACTGCCTTTGGAAAGCGGCTTAAATCTGGACGGGCTTCCTCTCAGTGTGAAGGACGCGGCGTTTTTCGTAAGGGCCTCGAAAGATCCGCTGAAAGTGAGAAAAATCGTGATTGGCAACCCTCAATTCGAAAGACTCTTTCGTGAATGGGGATATCTCAACGATAATAATGGGGGCTATGTTCACGCGGAAACAAATTGATAGCCAAGCATTTGCTTGGAGGAACCAGCTGCGCAGTTTCCTCCAAACCACATCCTTGCCAGTTCTCGCTCTAATTGCTTTGTCCATGCCGACCCTCGTCTTTGGAAAATTCTATTTTCTGACAAATGAATGCCAACTCCCGTCGGATCCGGTGGATGAAAAGGGTAGCTTGTCACGTTCCTTTTTTCTATGTGCCAATGGTCTTGCGAACTTAGACGGGATGTACATCACGAATAAGAGATTTGCTTCCTTAAGCCGTTACAAAATCAAGACATCATTTCACTATGGGCTAAAGCACACCCTTTTCTACCAGGGTTACATGGAGCAGATGGGGGGCACAGGGGACGAGTTGCCGTTTCAGAGAGAGTCAAGAAGTGAGCTTGCCATCTACCAATACGGCACGCCGGGTAGTGATAGGGTTCTTTTCCGTGTCGGTCATGGTCTTTTGCCATTTGGGATCAACCGAACGCCGCTTGTGGGCCTCAACCAGCTTTTTGACCCCCGTTTCTTCTGGGGTTCTCCTCTTCCTCATGTTGGACTCACGCTGGACAACTTGAAAAACTTGACTTTTGAAGTTGCCGCTGGCTTGGAAAAAGAGATCGATGGAGACGAGAGTAAAGACTACAGTTTTTCGTCGCGAGTCATGTACGACTTCTCGGTTCTAAACGGGACCCGTGCCGTTCTTTCTTTCCTGGGCCAAAAGTCAGGTCCTCGCAAAATGGGAATCGGTCTGCTCAATTTTGCGCCCAACCGTAGTCTTTTTCACCTTGAGTGGGCACGATACCGCAGCGCACCTTCTGGAGAAGAAGAGCCGGACCGACGGCTCCTTCGCATCGCTTACCAGGATCCTCCTCGCGCGAAGGCACAGACCTATGTTTTGTACGATGACGTCAATTTTCAACACCGACTGCTAGTGGTCGGCTCAAAACTTAGTTTTAACACCCAGTTTAACACAAACCTTGCTATCGCTTACAAAAAGGATGAAACTGGAATGAAAAGACATCGTTGGTATTTTAGTGGCGGTCTTGGATTTCAATTATGAGTGGTTTGACAAGCGTTTGGATCTTCCTACTGTGTACGACGTCTGTATTGTTTGCTCAGGATGAAAAAAAGGATGAAAGGCAGAAACCTGAAGAGAAAAAAGAAGAGCTGGAAGAAGAGCAATTTTTCCCACGTATAGACCTAATTTTCGACAATCCTTTCCTTCAACGCAGTCTTAATGCCGGGGCACAGGTCATCAATAACTCACTCGACTCCCTATTAGAGGGGGTTTTTTACAGCTTACTCGACAACGAATTTAGTCAAAATCTCACCTCCCACATCCGGTTGGTGGAGAACCTTGGCAGGACCGTTTTCACAACCGGCCAGGGAAAGTATGTCGTCGTGGATCGTCTACTTCTTGGTCCGACGTATAGACGTGAAATCATGCGTCACTTCAACATTATTTTCAATCAGGGTATGGACGCCAGTGTCGACATGCTAAACATTTACCTTCGTTCCGATCCGCAAAGGGTCGCTGAGGAAGTTAGCTTGCCTACCTGGCGCTATGTGGTCAACAACTGGTTTGGAGTCTTGCCGTTTTTGGAAAGAGTGCTTACACCATCTTTCAATGCGAATGAACTTTACGACCCGCTTCGCCAGGTAGAAAGCCCTTTCACCTTTCCCTTCGACAGGAAAGGGTTTGCAAAGATGGAGCTAGGTTCCATCCGCAGTTACGCGTTGCAAGGAGGTCTGACCTTCCCGATAAATCTGGAGCAAATTTCGGACACCAGCATCCTCGACAATCTGGATCGGCTTGGCTTTGAATTTACAGTCCCCTACACACTCTTCCTCGAAGGGGAGTATCGGATAAACGTATTAAAGAAGAGCAAGCACATTGCCTGGGTGGGTCTTACCAAGAGTCGGAAATCAGGTCATTCCTTGTCAGGTGTGATCGGTGCCACCTACTTTCTTCTGGAAAACTCGCTTCGCCCCATCCCTTGGAAGGGGATTCCAACTCAGCTGTCTCTGATCGATGTAAGTCTGATACGGTCTTTGATAGACAGATTTGACCAGCTGTACGAGTTTGATCTTAGAAAAAAGGCTGGCTATGAAGGCTTTCAAAAAGCGCTCAGAGGTGATTTCACGTTTGTTAAAAAAGGTAAGCCTTTAAAAAAAGGTATCTCTTTTCACTTCACAAGACAGTCGGAGTCCACGGTCAAGACTGCGGACAACAAGAAAAACTTCCTGCTTTTGTATCGAAACAAGACAGACCACTCCCTTTCGAAAGCAGAAGTAAAGGTGAAGGATGAAAAAGGTGACTTTTTTGTTCTTGAAAATGAAAGCCGCTACGACCAGGAATCCTGGAATCTGCTCACCGGTGAGAAGGAGGTCAATGTTTCCCATGAACTCGCCGTGAATGTGGAAAAAATGATGGATCCCAAAAGCACCCTTGACGATCCGAAGTATCACTATATTTTCCACCGTTCCATGAAGCCCAAGCAACTTGTCCTTAAGCTGCAGATTAAAGACCGTTTTGCACGGGTCAAAGATTTCTACTCTTATATTGATCTGCTGCGTCTGTTTACGAATCTTCCGCTCGAGGAAATTCCGGAAATACCGGCGACAGATGACAATGAGCTGAGCCTGCGCCGGCGTGCGTCTCCCTTCATTTCGCCTTTGAGCAGCCCTCAGAATTTTCACATTACCAACACGATCATAGGAAAATTCAACGCGACGGCAATCGTGGTTTTTGACACGCCGGTCTTAACTCACATCATAAGTCGAAGCGAATCCGAGAAAAGATCTGCTTTTTACAAAGCATTTGAAAGGGATTTAGAGCGAGACAGTTTGAGTTTTTTTGATCGGCTCCGTTACTATTCCGCGTATCCCTTACGGCTGGTCAATCTATCCTTTGATAGTGTTAACCTTCCTTTGGAAGTTAGGGATACTTTGAACGCTTTTCTGAAGATTACTCCCGAAAGTCAGCCACTAGAGGTCTTGGATGCGTTCTATGAAATGTTTGACACGGAGTATCCCCACCGTTTGGCTTCAGCTTTCTTCATACTTTCTCCCTTGAAGGAGGTTCCTAGGAAGGCAACCCTGTATGTTTCCCCTGCCCGTCATTTGGCTGACAAGGTCAAGGCACTGATAGGCGCGATGAATGAAAAGTCGTTTCAAGCGGAAGCTCCCTTTCCTGAGCTTGAACGTTACCGCATTGCGCGCAACAAACTTAATGCCTTTGTCCCTCTTCACGTAAAGGAGGAGCAAGGCGACATCCTCATTTTGAGAATCTCACCTGACGAGGGTAAGGCGGTCAAGGTTTTTGTAAAAAACCATCTCAGTCCTCATCGCAAGTTGTTTTTTGTCCGGGTCGAGACAAAGGGAACCTTAAAGCTTGGGAAAAGTGTGGTCGGTCAGAAGATAGTCGAGGCCATTCCCTCCCAAGTTTCTCCTAAGGAGGACAGTTTGTCTTACACAATCAAGCTGGAAGGATTTGAAGCTCAGAAGCTTGACACCCAGTTGTGGCAATTGTTCCAGGATAACGATCTGAAGGAGGGAAAAGACTATCATTTGGTAATTTCAGTTTCGCATGATGCACGGACTTGGAGCGAAGCAAGTAGCTTGGATTTTCAATACAAAAATGGAAGCGTGGTTCCTATTGTACCCGAGGAGAATTAAGGGGGGATGTGGCGTGAGTAAGAAAATCTGTGACTTTTTGATCGTCGGTGGTGGTGTCGTCGGATTATCTGTCGCGCGTGAATTGCGTAAGCGTAGCCCGAAGGCCTCCATTTGCGTTCTTGAGAAGGAAGGAAATGTTGGGGTCCATGCCAGCGGTCGCAACAGTGGGGTCATCCATGCGGGCTTTTACTATTCCCCGGACTCTATGAAAGCGAAATTTACGAGGTCCGGAAACCTCGATCTTCATCAATTTTGCGATGAGGCTAAGATTCCTGTCAACCGTTGCGGGAAGCTGGTCGTTGCCGGTGATGAAAAGGAGGAACAAGTTCTTGACGTTCTGGCAGAAAGGGGACGTATCAACGGCGTTCCCTTAACATTGATCGACAAAAGTCAGGCCGCAGACATTGAGCCGCGAGCAAAAACCTATCGTCGTGCCCTCTGGTCCCCGTCCACGTCCTCGATCAATCCCAGGCAAGTATTGGACGCTCTGGTGACTTGCCTGAAAAAAACGGGGTCTTCCCTTTCCTTTGGCGAGACATTTGTCAGGAAGGGGCAAAATTCTATCCAAACGAACAAGGGGACGATCGAAGCTGGCATGATCATAAACTGTGCGGGCACATATGCAGATGCGATTGCCAAGCAGTTTGGCATGGGACGGGATTATGTGATCCTACCTTTCAAGGGCCTTTTTATCTATGCGCCAGAAGCAAATGGGGCCATTCGCACACATGTTTACCCCGTTCCCGACTTGTCCACGCCATTCCTGGGGGTTCATGTCACGATCGGGGCGGATGGAAAGACCAAGTATGGTCCAACCGCCATTCCTGCTCTATGGAACGAACATTATCAAGGCTTGAAGAATTTTCGAATGGGGGAGTTCTTGAAGGTGGCCTCGGCGGTGGGGAGGAAATTTTTGACGGACGGTGAATTCCGTCGGCTGGCACGAAGCGAGATTCGGAAATTATCTCGGCCTTTTCTCCTATCACAGGTTTCCCGTCTCATTTCAGGGGTCGATCTGAGTGCGAAACCTGAATGGGGTCCCTCGGGTATAAGGGCACAGCTTGTCCATAAGCCTACAAAATCGCTAGTGATGGATTTTGTAGTAGAAGGGGATAAGAGATCGCTCCACGTTCTTAACGCTGTGTCTCCTGCCTTCACTTGCGCATTTCCTTTTTCTAGGCACCTTTGTGATCGCATTTTCTCTTGATTTTATGGGAAAAAAAGCAGAGAGAGGTAACCTGTAAGGCATGTGGGGCAAGGAGGTGGTTTGGAGGAAACTGCGCAGCTGGTTCCTCCAAGAAATCCCTTGGGGGAGCGACCCTTCGCTTTGCTCAGGGCAGGCTTTTCCCTCGCCCCCCCCAAACCCCCCTCTCCCTATTTGCCCCAAATTGACACAGCGTCTGGTCTTATGGAGTCCTTGATGAAACTTTTTCTTCTTTCCTTAACGATCGGTATTTGTTTTTTTACGGGCGTTCCTGCAAAAGCGTCTGCAATTCCCATCTCCTTGCAAGCTAATAAAGGAGAATTTCGTTTTTTAAAACAGGGGAACGGACTACGCTGGTATATTTCGTTCTTAGACAATTTCAGTAATATTCGGGCCGCTCTCCCCTCGGGGGCTTCTATAGTCATACGTTTTGCGCACGGAAATTTTTCTGGCAACTCCTATCTTCTGCATTTGTCGGATCAGCCTCGCAGGGTGCTAGAGGAAGCTGCTAGCGGGCATGTCATGGGGATTTGGGATTACATCGCATGCCAAAGGTCGGAGCTTTCACTCATGCCTCTTAATCCATTTCAGTACGCCATATGGGTCTCATCTCTCCAGGCATGCACCTACGAATGGGATGACTAGGCGAGGGAACCGTCATTCCCCCAAGGAATTCTTGGAGGAAGCAGCTGCGCAGTTTCCCCCAAACCACCTCCTTCGGTGACTTTAGTCCTTGACTATCTTGATATTAGATTGGGCGCGCTCAGTTTTTAGCCAATTTTGGGTCTGTCGATTCAGTTCGATGTTACGCAATTCCTGTTCCAGTTGTTTTTGTTGGCGGAGGAAATCTTGGCTTCCTGTAAGATTGCGATCGTCGCAGTAGAAGATGATGTAGCCAAGTGGTGTTTTCACGGGAGGGGTAAATTCCCCAACCTTCAGGTTATCCAGATGACGACGGATTTCTTGGGTGAGGTCACGTAATTTGAAGATCTTGGTTTCTTGTCGCTGACCATTTGAGTAAATCTTTTCAGCATCAGCAAACGACATACCAGCTTTCAGTTTCTCGAAAATCTGTTGGGCGAGTTTCTCTTTTTCCTTTCCAATAACGGGGTCGTCCACATCTTGAACAATGATTTGTCGCAACGTGAGTTCGACAAATTCCTGCGTCGAGCCTTGCTTTTTCAGGTAGTAAGCTTGAATATCTTGAGGGCTAAGTTTAATGCGGGGGATGATGACACGGCCACGGAACCGCATAAAGATCATCTGATCTCGGATATCGGTCTTATAGGCTTCATATGTTTTGCCTTGCTGTTGGAGGAAGGTTTTCAACGACTCGCGGTTATAACCACCGCTTTCGGAAAGCATGCGTGTGATTTGTTCCTCGACCTCTTCGTCGTTCACAACTATTTCCAACTCTTCTGCTTTAGCTTTGATCAGCCTGTAGTTTATGGCGTCATTCATCGCACGTGTAAAGTTGTCATCCTTTTCTGTGGAAGGGTAGTCGGAGACTTTCACAAGGGGAGCATGGTCAATTTTTTCTTGAATTTCGCTATAGAGAATAGGCTCAGAATCGACTAAAGCAACGATTCTGTCGACCACAGATTCCTTTGCCCACAAGGATGGATTGAGTATAAAAATAATGCAGATCAACGTTATCTTCATGGGATTGGCTTCCCTCTCCTTATCTCAGGGTCCGAACACCTACTGAATGGATGGCTAGTTCGACCCAGTTTCGGTACACTTTATCTTGCTTTTCCTTGACTAAGGTGGAGAAGACCTTTTCCCTGGCTTCTTCAAAGCTAAGGGTTCTGGCGTTCTCTTTTTTGTCTAAAATAAAGATATGAAAACCGTAAGTGGACTTCAAAATATCACTAATTTGGCCCACTGACATTGAAAAAGCGACATCAAACACCCTAGGCAGAACCCCGCTGCGGTACGGGCCTACGACGCCGCCCTTTTCAGCTTCGGGTGCTATGGAGTTTTCCTGAGCCAATCGCGAGAAATTTGACTTATTGACCTGCCCCCTTATGATCCGCGCCTTTCGTTCGTTTGCCAGAACAAGTTGGCGAATCTGTACGAGAGGGGGGCGGTTAAATTCTTCTTTATGTTCTTCGTAGTAATGGCGTAAGTCTGCTTCTGTCGCTTTGATATCTTTAAATAGTTTTTCGTGGCAATACTGCTCGATCAAGCTTTTCTCGCACAGTCGGGTATTGAGTCGAGCTTGCTCCTCTTTATCCAAGTGGGGCAGAACTTCGAGGACTTTCCTCCACGCCTCGTTACAAGCGTTCAGGCGGGATATGTCTTTATGTTTGAAAGTCTTGTCTGATTTCACGAAATTATAGAGGATTTTTCGTTCGATGATCGCGTCGAGAATCCTTGCCCGCAGGGATTCCAGCCCTTTCTCCTCTTTCACTTCGGGGATGGCTGTAAGTGTCTCATGATTGCCCAGTTCATGCGTATAAATTTTGTACTCCAGATCAACATCTGTCGTATAAATGCGTTCGTCGCCCACTTCCATGAGTACATTTTCCTCAAGCATGGAGTCGATGGGGGTTTGGATTTCGTCCGCATACCTTCGCCCCATGTTCAGAAAGCGCCATGAGTACAGGCCCATCAGGAAGCATGCTACCGCAAGGATTGTAAAAAAGATGTAACGCCGTTTCATATTAAGTCAGAACCTCAAGGTGATTGAGCAATTTGGCAAGCTCAGCTTGTTTGTTATGTCGATCAGGGGAAACCATCAAGGAAATCTTTTCTTTTCCATCATAAGCGAAAACGTCTTGTTTATCTTTCACTAGCGCTCGAAGCTTAACCTTTTCTTTGTCTGTTTTTGCCAAGAGACGAATTTCGTAATGCCCGGGAGATTTTTCGACGATGGCAAAAGCGTTCAGTTCCCTTAGTTTTAGGCGCAGGAGGGCAAGTTTCCCCAGAATTTTAAATTCTTCTGGGGTTTGTCCCGATTGATCTTCTGTAATTTTGAGTGTCTCCTGAATTTCCTCCTCGTCGGATGCGGAGAAAAGCTTTTTGTAGACATTCAGTCGTTCCCGCTCTTCCGGAATATAGGAATGAGGGATGAATGCCTTGACGTTAATCCGAATTTCCGGGTCTGTTTTTTTCTCAATTTTCTGTGAGGACAAGTCACGGATTTTCTCCTCCAGCATTTCGACGTACATATCCATACCAACGCTTGTGATATTGCCTGACTGCTCCCGACCTATAAGGTTACCTGTCCCTCGCAATTCCAGATCGTAGTTCGCAATCTGGAATCCCGCTCCCAGTTCCTGGTGGGTGGCGAGGATTTCCAGCCGCTTCAGAGCTTCCGGAGGGGGCTGGTCTCCCCGTTTCGTGAGAAGATACGCATACGCTTGGAGCGAGGAACGCCCAACCCGTCCCCGGAGTTGGTAAAGTTGCGAGAGGCCAAACATAGTAGCGTTGCTGACAATCAAGGTGTTGACGTTGGGCATGTCCACACCCGACTCTATGATTGTAGTACACACGAGCACATTAAATTTCTGCTCGATAAATTCGATGATGACTTTATCCAGTCTGTCTTCTCTCATCTGTCCATGGGCCATTTTAATTTTCGCATCGGGAACAAGTTCCCTGAGGAACTGAACAACACCGTCCAACTCCTCAACGCGGTTATGAACGTAGAAGACCTGTCCTCCTTTATGAATTTCTGCTTCAATCGCTGTGCGGATAAGTTTCTCGTCGAAAGGTGACACAACCGTGCGAATGGGGAAACGGTTCAATGGCGGCGTCGTGATGAGGGAAATATCACGCAAACCTAAGATCGCCGTATGGAGGGTTCGCGGAATAGGCGTTGCGGAAAGAACCAAAATATCAACGCTCGGGTTAATCTGCTTGAGCCGCTCCTTTTGCAGGACTCCGAATCGCTGCTCCTCATCTACGATAATCAGCCCCAGATGCTTCGGCTTTACGTCTTTTGAAAGCAGACGATGGGTGCCTACCAAAAGATCCAGGGTGCCAGCTTCAAACTCGGCAAGGGACTTCTTCTGCTCAGTCCTAGCCACGAAACGATTGACTTGGGCAACCCGCACTCCAAATTTTTCGATCCTGTATTGGAAATTATAGAAATGCTGGTAACACAAAACGGTCGTCGGCACGAGGAACATGACCTGGAGACCTTCCAAGATAGTTCGCATAGCCGCTCGCATCGCGAGTTCCGTTTTCCCAAAGCCGACATCTCCCACCACAAGCCGATCCATTGGGGCTGGACCGCGAAGGTCGTCCTCGATTTCTTCCATGCAACGGATTTGGTCAGGAGTCTCCTGGTAGGGGAAGTCGTCAACGAATTTCTCATAAACTTCCGACGGCTGGGAATATTGGCGACCTCTTGCCAATTTCCTTTGCGCATGGATCTTCAAAAGGTCCTGCGCTATTTCCTGCACCGCTCGCTCGACCCTTGCCTTTCTGACCTTGAAGCTCTCCCCTCCCAACTTATCCAAAGTGGGAAATTCGTTCCCTTCTGCTTTTTTGTACTTCTGTAGAAGATTCAAGCGACTGATGGGCAGATAAATCTTGTCTCCCCCTCGATACACCAGGGTTAGAAACTCTCCCTCCAAAGCTCCGAGCGTGAGTTGGGTCATTCCTATATACTGCCCAATCCCATGATCGACATGAACAACGAGATCGCCCGAGGATAATTCACGAAAGGAGGAGATAAGGGCTTTTAACTTTCGGGAGGAACTTCGATCTGCCAGACGTTTTTTGCGAAATATCTCATGCTGCGGGATGAAGAGAATCCCTTGTTCCGTATCGAGACAAGCTTCGGAAAGGTATCCCCTCGCTATGATCAAACGGTCGGTATGAAATGTTCCCTTGTAGAAGCGCTCCCAAATTGAGTCGTCTCGCAGGAACGTGCGGTGACTGAGAGTGAGTAAGTCGCGGAGCTTTCCCAGATCTTCTTCACTCTCCCCAAGGAAGGCAAGCGAGTGGCCCCGTTCCTCCTGTCTGTCGACATAATCCAACCACGAGTCAAAGGAGCTAAGTTCTTTTTTCTTACCTTTGTTAGGAAGATCAAGACTTGCTCCCTTCCAGGTTAAGACGAGTGCGCCGTCCTTTCTCGACGGGTTTTCGAACTCGACATTAGGAAACTGCGCTATGAACTTGAGAACGTCTGCCGAGGGGGCCATAAAACTTGACGGTGCGACAACTGCATGGTTTTCCGCCCGGTCCTTTCTATAAAGGTGGGCTAGATCTTCTTCAAAGTTCTGGAACGCTTTCAGACAAAGGTCAATCGAATGAGGGAAAAGGAACACATCATGCAGGGAGGAGACGTCTATATATTGGAACGTAGGTACACTTTCCTCAAAGAGCTGAGGGGAGAGGGCGTCTATGTGCGGAGTTTTTTCACCTCTGTCGAAAGAGAACATGATCCCCTGGGTCTCGGAGGCAGACACATTGTTATCGAGTAAGAAGTTGTAAAGCTTTTGCGCAAGGTCCTTCTTTCGTGCTGGGCTGATAATCATGTCAGAAGCAGGGGGGATCGAAGCTGAAGAAAGCTCACCTTCCGACTTTTGCGATTCAAGGTGAAACTTACGAAGGGAGACAAGTGCGTCTCCCATGAGTTCTACTCTAACGCCATATGGGGATTGAATGGGAGAGAGGTCTAAAATACCACCTCGTAGGGCAAAGAAGCCTTTTTCTTCAACACGGGTACTTTGCTGGTAGCCAATTTCACGCAAGGTGAGGAGGAAGGTGTCCAGGTCGAGAGTTTGACCGACGGTGAGTGTAAGCTTGTGCTTGAGGAAGGCCCCCTTTGCGAGCGTCATCTGTCCAAGAGCAGGCAAGGTGGTGAGTATGATCGTCCGTTTCGGGGGAGCAACACTTCGGTCTTGCTCGGATAGGGCATCGAGACAGGCCAGACGTTCGCGTTTCAAGGTCAGGTGGTGGATGTACTTCTCTGGCCCCCAAACTGAGTAATGAGGAAGAAGAAGGACCTGGCCAAGCCCTCGTGTGGCATCATCCAAACGGATCAGATTTTCCCGCCAAACAGGAAGGTCTTTGGCGTGGGGGAGGACTATAAAAATATTTCCGCAGTTCTCTGATTCAGGCACGAGTCCCAGCAATAGCAGTTGCAGAAGTCCGGGCGAAGTTCCAAGGACTTGTATCAGACCCTTGTCGCGCGTACTCCTGATTTCTTTTATGAGTGAATGAATGCCGTTTATGTTGACCACGAAGTTCCTTTAACTACAATCCCCGCTTGTGGCAAGGAGGTGGTTTGGAGGAAACTGCGCAGCTGGTTCCTCCAAAAAATCCCTTGCGACAAGAGTTTTATTCTGCACACGAAAATATAGGAGTACAAGATGGCCTTTAAATTACCTGAATTGCCTTATGCTCTCGATGCCCTTCAGCCTTACATTTCCAGGGAAACTCTGGAATACCATCATGGCAAGCATCATGCCGCTTATGTCAACAATCTAAACAAGTTAGTAGAAGGAACGGAGTTCGCAGATGCTTCTCTTGAGTCTGTGATCCAAAAGTCGAAGGGGGGCGTTTACAATAACGCTGCTCAGATTTGGAATCACACATTTTACTGGAATTGTCTTACCCCCAAAGGTGGAGGACTGCCACAGGGAAATATTGCGGCTCGCATCAACGATGCGTTTGGTTCCTTTGACAAGTTCCGAGACTTGTTCACCCAGGCGGGTGCTACCCTCTTTGGCTCCGGATGGGTTTTCCTCGTGCAGAACAAAAACGGCAAGTTGGAGATTACTCAAGAAGGGAATGCCGGCAACCCGATGACCAAAAATCAGAAGGCACTGCTGACCTGCGACGTGTGGGAGCATGCCTATTACATTGATTACCGCAACGCTCGACCTAAATATGTAGAAGCGTTCTGGAACCTCATCAACTGGTCTTTTGTTGAGGCAAACCTAGGGTGACATCGAACTCCAGCTCGTGGCGGGCGTCTGCGTGGGTAAGTTCTTCAGCTGCGTTCTTGAGTGGCTTTTTCTGCGAGAGAACTTCATAGACGACGGTTATGATCGGCGCTCGGACACCGAGGCGTTGGACGAGGGAATAGGCGGCTTTTGCGGTAGCCACACCTTCGGCCACCGAACCGAGGGTTCTCAGCACCTCGTCCAGGCGTTCTCCCTTCCCTAGTCGGTAGCCGACTGTGAAATTTCTACTTTTCTCAGAGCTGCAGGTGAGGAAGAGGTCTCCGACTCCCCCGAGGCCTTTGAACGTGAGCGGGTTAGCTCCCAAGGCAACACCTATTCTCGTAATTTCCGCGAGACCTCTCGTGATGAGTGCGGCGCGACTGTTGTTCTGAAAACCCAGACCTGAGCAGGCACCCGAGGCAAGTGCGATGACGTTTTTGAGTGCTCCTGCGACTTCCAGTCCCACAGGGTCATTGCTTGTGTAGACGCGAAATTGCGGTGAATGAAAAAGTTCTTGCGCGTGTTTAGCGATCGCGAGGTTTCGACTTCCGGCCGAAACCCCCGTGGGTTGCCCTTCCGCGACTTCAATGGCAAAGCTCGGTCCGGACAGAACCGCCAATTTTTCCAACACGTCCTCTCCCACTACCTGGCCTACAATCTGTGAAGGAAAGCACTCCGTGCCGATTTCTAAACCTTTCACTACGCTGACAATAAAGTTAGCATCCTTGAGTGGGTACTTTATTTTTTCCAAGACTGCCCTCAACCACTGAGTGGGTGTGGCTAGAACGACAGCGCTGCCGCTTAGATGCTGAAGCAAAAGGTCTTCACCAGAGAAGGCAGATACATTGTCGGGAATAACCACATTGGAAAGAAACTGAGGATTGCGGTGATTTTTGTTTATTCCCTCGGCTATCGAGGTTTCGTAAGACCACAGGAAGACCTGATGGCCGAGTCTTGCGAGGTGTATAGCAAGGCATGTTCCGAAACTGCCTGCGCCTATGATTATGACTTTTTGTTTCTCTTTACTTTGCATTTAATATCCCTTAGTAATCCGGTATACTGAAGCCTTCGATCGTTGCACGACGTTAGGACCATTGCTCCATGAATCCGTATCTTCCCATTATCATCATCCTTGGCTTGGGTGTCGCGCTCGGACTTATTTTATCAGGGTTTGCCCATTTTCTCGGCCCGCGGCATCCAACCCCTGCCAAGGAGGAAATTTTTGAGTGTGGGGTGCCCACAGTGGCGAGCCGAGAACGCATGAGCGTCAAATTCTATCTGACCGCGATTCTATTCATACTGTTCGATATTGAAACCGTTTTTTTGTTCCTATGGGCCAAGGCATTTCGTTCACTTGCTTGGTTTGGGATTGTGGAGGTGGCTGTGTTCGTCCTGATCCTTGTCGCTGGTTATCTTTATGTTCTCAAAACCGGAGCACTCGAATGGGATTAACAAGTTCGGAACTCCCCTTTATTGTGGATCTCATTGCGACCCTTTCGAAAATTGTTGTCGTGTTCCTGATTGGTCTCAATGTCCCCCCCATCATGCTTTGGGTGGAAAGGCGAGTCCCTGCGCTCATGCAGAGGAGGCGAGGCCCTAACCGTGTAGGTTTTTTCAAATGGAGGCTGTGGGGTCTATTTCAGGCTGTGGCGGATGCGATCAAGTTGATTTTTAAAGAAGAGGCTGTGCCCGCGATGGCCAACAAGTGGTTTTTCCACCTTGGCCCCGTTTTCAGCGTTTTTCCTGCTTTTCTCGTACTTAGTGCCATGCCTTTCGGCGAATATATTGAAGTGATGGGTTATCAGATTTCGCTAGTTGCTGTGCAGGTCAACGTTGGTTTTCTCTTTATACTTGCGATGGCAGGAATGGCCATTTACGGAGTAGCCCTTTCAGGTTGGGCATCGACAAGCAAGTACACGCTGCTGGGAGCTTTACGAGCTTCGGCTCAAATGATCAGTTATGAAATTCCCCTTGGGCTTTCTCTCATCCCGATCGCTCTCGTTTATAATTCCCTCGATCTAACGGAGATCGTTAAAGGGCAAAGCCATTTCTGGCAGTGGGGGATCTTTCTTTCTCCTCTGTCTTTCATAATTTTTTTAGTCTGCATGTTTGCTGAAACAAACCGCACACCTTTCGACTTAGCAGAGGCGGAAAGTGAGCTGGTGGTTGGGTTTCATACCGAATATGGATCGACGAAGTTTGCAGCGTTTTTCCTTGGTGAATATGTCAGCATGTTTGCTCTGAGCCTGCTTTGTTCGATTCTGTTTTTTGGCGGTTGGCATTTGCCTCTCCTTTCAAGGGAAAACTTGATAAACCTGACAGGCAGTGTAAATCTGGCGGCTCTGGTCGGGGTGGGAGTTTTGTTTTTGAAGGCTGCTTTCTTTATGTTCCTCTACGTCTGGGTACGGTGGACTGTCCCACGTTTCCGTTACGATCAACTTATGAAGCTGGGTTGGAAATTTCTCCTACCCCTTGGGCTTGCAAATATCGCGGTTACCGCAGGAATTCTGGCTTTGAATTTTTAGGAAGTCACGATGAGTGATCAACTCGTTTTTTGGGGACTGGCAGGTTTTATTACTTTAAGTTCTGTTGCCGTAGTCACCGTTCGCAACCCAGTTACAGCGGCCGTGGCTCTGGTTATTAACCTGTTCTTGCTCGCGGGTGTCTATGCTTTTCAGGGCGCAGATTTTGTCGCAGCGATCCAAATCATTGTGTATACCGGAGCCATAGTAGTTTTGTTCCTGTTTGTAATTATGATTTTGAATCTCGATCCCGAGCATTTGCGTTCTCCTCGACCACGGATTTGGGAGCATCTTGTTTTAGGAGTCGTCATCGCTGGTTTTGCGTACATCGGTTACCGATTCCTAGATTCGCTTGATGTTGGGAAGGTGGCAAGCAATCGGCTTCCTGACAACACTTACGACGTTGCCATGATTTTGTTTAGCAATTACCTTTGGCCTTTTGAAATCGTGTCGATCCTCATTCTTCTTGCCATCGTAGGAAGTGTCGCGATCGCCAAGAAACCAAAGTAACGAAAGGCTGCTAATGCCCATCGAATACTATTTCAGTCTCGCTCTAGTTATGTTCTTGTGTGGTGTGTGTGGCGTCCTTTTTCGGCGCAACATTCTCTTTGTCCTTATGTCGATTGAATTGATGTTGAATGCTGTGAACCTTGTCTTTGTGTCAGGTTCAACCTTTCTGAAAAATCTTGATGGTCAAATCATGGTCTTTTTCGTCATTACTGTGGCAGCCTGCGAGGCAGCGGTCGGCTTAGCGATGGTCATCGCCTTATTCCGCCGTTATGGCACGATCAAATCAGAGTTTTTTCGCATTTTACGAGGCTAGTTCCTTAGGAGCGTCCTATGCTTATTTGGTTGGTCCTTTTGTTTCCATTGGTCGGTGCCGTATGGAACGGCCTTCTCCTACCCCGACACAAGCTTCTTTCTCACTCCATTGCCGTCGCTGGGGTGGGTCTTTCCTTCTTGGCAGCCTTGCCTCTGTTTGTCTCATTGTTGGGTGAGGGTGCTGCCGGCTCGGTCCATCTGGCGTTTTCCTGGATTCAAGCAGGGGACCTAGACATCGGCATGGAATTTGTCGTCGACCGACTTTCTGGAGTCATGCTTTTGATCGTAACGGGGATCGGCTCGCTCATCCATATTTATGCTGGTGGCTATATGAATGAGGAAAAGACGACGGCGCGCTTTTTTTCCTACTTAAACCTTTTCATCTTCATGATGCTTCTCCTTGTCTTAGGGAACAACATGCTCGTCATGTTCATAGGGTGGGAAGGTGTCGGGCTGTGCAGTTACTTACTGATTGGTTATTGGTACACGCACAAGCCGAACGCTGTAGCGGGGATGAAAGCGTTTGTCGTTAACCGCATAGGCGACTTTGGTTTTCTGATCGGCATCTTCCTGACTTATAAGATGTTTGGCACCTTGTCGTTTTCTCAACTTCACGAGGTATTAGCTGGGCAGGAAAGTTTAAGCCCTGCTTTGACTTCCGGTTTGACAGCGATCGGTATTTGCCTATTCATCGGAGCGTGTGGTAAGTCGGCGCAGCTCCCCCTCTATGTCTGGCTTCCTGATGCCATGGCAGGGCCAACGCCGGTCTCAGCTCTCATCCATGCCGCAACGATGGTGACGGCTGGTATCTACATGATGACTCGATTGCATTTCATTTACTACCTGGCACCTTCTGCTCTCATGCTTGTTGCCTTTGTTGGTGGAGCGACGGCCCTTTTTGCAGCGACTATAGCCTTGGTGCAGAACGATATTAAGAAGGTACTGGCTTATTCTACCGTCAGTCAGTTGGGATACATGGTGCTTGCCTGTGGTGTGGGAGCTTTTGATGCAGGCGTGTTTCATTTGCTGACACATGCGTGTTTCAAAGCCTTGCTCTTCCTCGGCGCAGGGAGTGTGATCGTCGCCTTGCATCACAAGCAGGACATGCAGGAAATGGGGGGGTTAAAAAAGTACTTGCCCATTACTCACGCTGTCTTTCTTGTCGCAGTCTTAGCGATCATTGGTTTTCCTGGCTTGTCTGGATTTTTCTCAAAGGATGAGATCCTCTGGAGAGCGTTCTCGTTTCCCGGTGTTGGCTGGGTTCTGTGGCTGATGGGTCTTTTCGCGGCAATGTGTACGGCGTTTTACATGGTCAGGCTTCTTTGCCTTACCTTCTATGGTAAAAACAGAAGCGATGAGCACACAAGGCATCATTTGCATGAGACCTCTTCTGTAATGTGGGCCCCGCTCGTAGTCTTAGCCTTCCTCAGTATTTTCATCGGCTATCTGGGGATTCCTCCGTTTCTAGCAGAAGCTTTTCATGGTTCTAATTTATTTTCTCCGTTCCTAAGCTCCGTCATCCAGGTTCCTCCTGCGGGAGAAGTTTATTGGTCCTTCTTACATGAGCACCACAGTGAAGCTTTGGAATGGTCACTCATGGGTGCGTCCACACTCTTAGCGCTGGGCAGTGCTAGCTTTGCTTTTATATTGTATCGCAATGGTCCGACTCCTTTCCTTCAGGAAAGAAAGGAAGCTTTTGCTAGCGTGTACCGAACACTTTACAACAAATATTGGGTTGATGAACTGTACGACCGAATCATTGTGCGACCTTTGAAAGAAATGTCTGAATTTCTTTGGAGGGTTGTTGACTTAGGAATCATCAACGGTGGCCTAAATGTCCTCGGGCAGTCTCTTATGTTCCTAAGTGGGGTGACAAGCTTTCAGATGACGGGAAGTCTGCATCGTTACGCGGTTGTTTTCATCCTGGGACTTATGGGGCTGGTCGTTCTTGTGATCGTTTGACAAGGAGTGCATTTAAGATATGTTTGCATGGATAAACTCCTCAATTGTTAGCATTATTATATTCCTCCCCCTCATTGTAGCGGTTCTCGCATTATTTTCACCCAGTGTCAGACTTAGTAAATGGATAGCTTTGGGAGGATCACTTGTCACTTTTATTGCATCCCTGCATATATGGTTTCATTTTGACGCTAAGAGTTCCGCCTTACAATTTGTGGAAGTGTACGACTGGCTTCCCTCCATGGGTATCAAGTATCTTGTCGGTGTCGACGGGTTGAATTTGCTTCTTGTGATGCTAACAAGCTTCCTCACACCTTGCGTTTTGGTCAGTCTGTGGGAAAGCAAGGTTACATATATCAAGCCCTTCCTCTCACTCCTACTTGTGCTGGAAACGGGGATGATTGGGGCGTTAGTAGCTTTTGATCTCGTCTTTTTCTATGTTTTCTGGGAAGTCATGCTGATTCCCATGTATTTTATTATCGGTATATGGGGTGGCTCAAACAAGATCTACGCGACGACAAAATTCGTCCTCTACACAGTCTTTGGTTCTCTATTAATGCTTGTGGCCGCGATCGTCCTCTACCTGGTTCATTATGAGGAGCACGGCTTTTACTCGACAAGTCTTCTCGACCTCTACAAGATCACGCAGATGGGTCTTTCCACTCAGAGCTATTTATTCCTTGCTTTTTCACTGGCCTTTGCGATCAAGGTTCCTCTCTGGCCTTTCCACACTTGGTTACCCCACGCGCACACGGAGGCGCCTACGAGTGGGTCGGTTATCCTCGCTGGCATTTTGCTGAAAATGGGAACTTACGGTTTTTTACGTTTTGCTCTGCCCCTTTTTCCCGACGCTCTGGTTCGGTATTCACCACTTCTCATGACTCTTGGCATTGTGGGGATCGTCTACGGTGCTCTCATGGCATGGATGCAGAAAGATGCGAAACGGTTGGTGGCTTATTCTTCCGTATCCCACCTAGGTTTTGTTGTTATAGGATCGGTCGTCATCTTGAATGGGAAGTTGTCGGAGGAAGCTCTTACGGGAGCGCTTTATCAGATGATCAACCATGGCATCAGCACGGGGGCACTCTTCTTTTTGGTAGGAATGATTTACGAGCGCCGTCATACGCGCATCCTGTCTGAGTTCGGTGGAATTTCAGCGGTTATGCCTTGGTTTGCCGTTTGCTTGATGGTTGCAACTTTAGGATCTGTCGGACTACCGGGAACGGGTGGATTCGTCGGTGAGTTCTTAATTTTGTTGGGCGTGTTCAAGTTTAGCCCGCTAGCAGGCATCCTTGCGTCTACAGGGGTGGTACTGGGGGCAATCTACATGTTGAATCTGTGCTTGAGTATCCTTTTCGGTCCTTTGGACAAAGAAGAGAACAAGAAGCTGACGGATATGACCTTTCTTGAAAAAACGTACATGGTACCTCTGAGTGTGTTAGTCATCCTGATGGGGGTTTTTCCTAATTTTTTCCTCGACAAAACGAGGGCTTCCCTCCATCACCTTGCCGAGCATGTGTCGGAATATCGCCTCATGGTTTCTCATCATGACTCCGAGCCGGTCCACGAAGTTGCCGGTGCCTCAGACACAAAAAACAAATAGGAGGAGGATTCCTTGGCTACCCTACAAGTATCTCCTGAATTTTACATCGCAGCATTGCCTGTCTTTATCGTGACAGCGGCCAGCTTAGTTGCCATGCTTTTTCCATTCTTGAAAGTGAGAAGCGTCGGGGCGCATTTTTTCCTCGGGATCGTTGCACTTGTTGCCGCCCTACTCGCTCATTTCATAACAACTGATGCGTCCTCCTTCCTAGGGGGAGCTTATTTGTCGGAATCTTTGGCAAAGCTGGGGCAGGTACTCATCCTTTCCATCGGTTTGTTTGTGCTAATCCTTTTTAGGGGGAGTGCACTGAGTGCCTTTTTCTTCAAGAGTCAGTCGCTTAGCCTCTTTCTAATGACACTGCTGGGCATGATGGTTATGGTGGCAAGCAACGATCTGGTCACCTTGTTTGTGGGTTTGGAATTGAGCGCGATTGGGCTTTATGTCCTGGTGGGATATGTGTATCCGAATCGGTCAAGCTTAGAGGGCGCCATCAAGTATTTCATCCTCGGGTCCTTTGCCTCGGCCTTTTTGCTTTTCGGGTTTGGACTTCTGTATGCGGGATCTTCGTCGCTAAATCTAGTGGAAATTTTCCGTCATATGGATTTCGTGAATCGTTTTTGGATGTACATCGGAGGCTTGTTTGTCTTAATCGGCCTTTGTTTCAAACTCGCTCTCATGCCCTTCCACATGTGGGCACCTGACGCTTATGAATCTGCCCCCACGGGGATAACGGCCTTTATGGCGACTGCTACGAAAGTTATGATTTTGATTGTGACCTTGAGATTGACACAGGGTCTTGATGTTATCTCCGCGCAATGGATGCCCACCCTCACCGTCTTGTCTTTTCTCTCTATGATCGGGGCAAATATTCTCGCCCTTGTGCAAACGAGCATCAAGAGAATGTTAGCGTATTCTGCGATCGCCCACAGTGGGTACATGGCAGTCGCCCTATGTGCCATGAGGTTTGGACAGGATCTTCCCTATCAGTCTATTTTGTTCTACTTGATTGGTTACGCGTTGACGTCACTATTGGCATTCGGGACCTTAATGTGGTTGGAAGATGAGACAAGACAGAATCTACAAGTTGACGATCTTAAGGGTCTCGTAAAAAGCCATCCCTGGGCCTCATTCGCCCTTGCTGCTGCCATGTTTAGTTTTGCCGGGATGCCTCCCACCGTCGGGTTTTTCGGCAAGTTCTTTATTTTCAACGCCGCACTTCGCGAACACCTTTATCTGCTGGTGTTAACGGGCGTTTTAGGAAGCGTGATTTCCCTCTATTATTACCTTCGGGTTGTCGTCTTCATGTATATGCACAAACCAGAGGAGGGTGTGTCCTTCCAGCCTGTTCGTTCCTGGCTTACATTAGGGATCCTGGGGTTTGCTTTTTCATCCGTTCTAGCTTTGGGAACGATATTTCCAGAGAAAGTGATGAACGGATTGAAACCGATCACAAGTTTTCTCTCACAACGTTGAGTTTATGTACCCAATTTTGTTCAAATGGGGAACATTCCTTGTTCCTGCCTGGCACACATTCTTTCTTCTGGGAGCGTTGGCCTCTTTTGTCGCCTTTCGTAGATTGACGATGAAATATCAGCCTAAATTGTTAACCTGTGTGGGGCCGGTCTACTTTTACGGCTATTTGGGTGGCTTGGTCGGTGCTCGCTTGCTTTCCATTGTGGTGGAGGAGGACGACCCCAACCTTACACAAATGATGAGTCTGGATTCCTTCACTTTATTTGGGGGGGTATTAGGTGGGTTTGCCTTTGCTTCCTTGTATGTATGGTTCAAGAACTTACCTTTTGCCAAGCTGTGGGATTTAGCTGTTCCTTCTTTTTTATTGGGCCTCGCGATTGGCCGTATTGGGTGTTTTCTCAACGGAGACGACTACGGGATCGAGGTCTTTCCTGATGCTGAAGGAAAGTTCCCGTGGTGGGCGGTGGTTTTCCCCAATCATCCTGTCATGGTACCTCGCGTCCCTGTCCAGTTGGTGGAGGCGGGGGGGGTAGCCATTCTTTTTGTATTGATTGTTGTGATGTTTAAAAGGGTTCAGAAGCTAGGGAAAGGACTTGTCGGAAGTCTTTCTTTAGCTGCCTATTGCGGTTTGCGTTTTTGTCTGGAGTTTCTACGGGGTGATCCTCGAGGGTTTTTCTTTGGTACAGCGTTATCGACGTCCCAGGGAATTGCCATCGCTATTTTCCTCATGCTTGCTGGGGTGTGGAGTTGGCGTGCTTCGCATTAATCTCCTGTGTTAAGTACCCTGGCAAAGGTCAGGCAATTCTCGCGTATCGACACTGCCGCTTATTTCCTTGAAAGATGAGCACAGTTCTTCCTTCTGTTCCACCGAGTATGAGTCAACATCAATGGAGTCAATTTTCTGAGCAATAACTTCGGACATTTGCCTGGTAAGGTCTCCTTTCAAGTTCTCCACCTGTGCTTTTTTCTCCCCGGCTCCTTCTACCCCTTCTTGTGCTTTTTGGCGGATGTCTTCAATTTTCTTTATGGATGCAACAACCGATTCAGTGAATTCGGTGGGGATTCCCTTGATTTTTTTGAACGCAAGGCTTGTGGAAACAAGATCATTGATAAGAGCCACCATCTGAGTCTGGGCATAAGCATCCGAGCAGCGTTCACTTATCGGGATGATTTTTTGAATCAAATTAGCCAACGATCCTACTTCTATGATGAAGCTTCCGATTTTCGACGGGTCTTTCAGATCGAAGTCTTGAACCTTTGCAACCCGAAGCTCGAGGTTTGTCTTCCCCGCATCCGTTGTGGCGTAAGTGATGACAGCATGGAATGCAAGTGCTTCCACAAGGTGAGACAGTGCCCAGAGAAGATGAGAGCTTGTCCCCCTTGACGACTGAAGATTGGAAACGCAATTGTGGCGTGTCTCATCTTCAAGATGCAGGTCAGGGTCAACAAACGGACAGATCGCTTGTATGGCAGCATTTACAAACCCGAGGCGCTGGATCAGTTCCCGAGCGTGGTCTGCACACTTAGGCTCGATGACGGGAAGGTCCTCTACATCTGTATTTACAGAGCCTAGAAGCGCAAACTCTTCGTCCGTAAATCCGAGAGCTGACTTGATGCTGGAAAGCTGATTGACGTCTTTCGACTTTCCAGACGAATCTGCAGCTTTTAACTTCGTGAGAATCGTAACAACATCACCCCCTGCGAGGGAAAGGTAAACGAAACCAAGAATTGTAGCTGCTTCTTCCGAGTTTGGGTCGAGTTCATTAGCTTTCTTGGCATGATACAAAGCACCTTCTATGTCTCCGCTATCATAGAGGATGCGCCCCAGGGCCAGGTGTGTATGGAAATCGTCCTTGAGCGGGGCGGGGACCAGCCTGCCACACGCCACAAGGAGAAAGGCAAGTGAGATCAGCAAAGCTTTGATAACCTGACTCCTTTTGCTAAACTTGATCTGCAAGGAATCGTGTAATGACACTCACTAAGGACATTTTAGTTAAGTATATCCAGAGCGAAACTGGATTCCAAGCTAACAAATGCCGCTTGATCCTTGACATTATCCTGGAAGAAATGAAAAAGAGTCTGCAGGAGGGGAAAGCAGTAAAAATCAGTGGTTTTGGGATTTGGAAGGTAAGGAACAAGAAGCCTCGCAAAGCGCGGCATCCCAGCACTGGCGAGCTTATTCACATTGATGAGCGTTCCGTCATTTCGTTTTATCCTTCACAGAAGCTCAGGAGTTTTCTGAATGAACATTGGCAGTCCTATAGTATTTGAGAAAAAGAATTTGTGGAGAGGACCTTTTTTGAAAAAAAGTTCCCCTCCACGCCTCCCTCCAAAAAACTTTAGATATTGAAGTTTTTGAAAAGGGGCTTGGGGAAGCTTAATTATGAAAATCTACACAAAAACAGGTGACAAGGGTACGACCGCACTTGCGAACGGAAAGAGGGTCCCCAAGTCTTCCCTGCATATTGAAGCTTACGGGACGGTTGATGAACTCAATGCACACACCGCTCTCCTTTGCGACTTACTGGGGGGAGAGGCGGGGAAGGCCCCCTCTCTCTGCAAGGCTTTGAGTCGCGTGCAGAACGAGCTTTTCACCCTTGGTGCACAGCTGGCAGCGTTTCAGTCCTCCGATTTCGCAGGTATCTCTGAGGCCGCTGTCAAACAGCTGGAGGGGGAAATTGACCGATTTTCCGAGCAAGTACCTGCGCTCAAACATTTCGTTCTACCCGGGGGGCATGTGGCTAACTCGCAAGCGCATGTGTGCCGATGCGTTTGCCGCAGAGCTGAGCGTCTGGTTTGCAAACTAGCAGAGTCCGAGTCCCTTTCCCCTCAATGCGTCATTTACCTCAACCGACTGAGCGACTGGTTTTTCACGATCAGTAGGGAAATCAGCAGGCTTTTCAACGTAGAAGAAAAACTGTGGTAACCCACTTGCGGCAAGGAGGTAGTTTGGAGGAAACTGCGCAGCTGGTTCCTCCAAGAAATCCCAGTAAAGAAAATCTCAAGAATTCCGAAACTTACAGTGAGAGCCTAGGATCCATGACCTAAGGTGACAGGGATGCTTACTGATAATCTGCAAGAAATTCTCATAAATGAAACAAGTCTAACAGAGGAAGATTTCAAGCAGGCGAGTGCAGACAGCAGGTCAAGCAACATTTCCCTCATGCACGCGATTGAGAAACTTAACAAGGCGGACGGAGCGAAAGTCCTTGATATTTTTTCCCGCTATTATCACGTTACAAAAGTTAACCTCAATGAGCAGGATATTGATGAAGAAATCGTGAAACTTGTTCCGAAGAACATTGCCCAGCAATATCGCGTCATCCCCATCGAGAGGGTGGGGAACAATCTTATCGTAGCGACGGGAAACCCGCGTAACTTAGAAGCCATGGACACGATCCGTTTCAAGTGCGGCTACTTAGCTAAGCCTATCCTTGCTTCGGAAACAAAGATCACCGAGGCTCTAGGAAAATATTACGGCAAAATGGACCTCCCGAAGTTTGAAAGCAAGGTTCCTGACTCAGGTTTCACTCGTACGACAAGCACAACATCGGTCAGAAAAATCATCACCGGGGACGGGCGCGAGGACGGACCCATCATCAAACTCGTTAACGATATCTTGATTAAGTGTCTGAAGTCACGAGCTTCCGACATACACTTCGAGGCCTATGAAGACCACATGCGTATCCGTCTACGAATCGACGGTGCCCTCGTCGAAATTGCCCGCCCCCCTTTGACCATGAAGGCACCTCTTATTTCGCGTATCAAAATCATGGCTGGCCTAAACATTGCTGAGTCGCGTCTACCGCAGGACGGTGCCATTAACATCAGCATTGAAGATAAACCCATCGACTTTCGGGTGAACTCACTTCCCACAGTTTATGGTGAAAAGATTGTCATGAGGATTCTCGATAAGTCTAATCTCCAAGTTGACATGACTCAGCTTGGATTTGAAGAGGATCAGCTCAAACTTTTCAAGAATGCCATTCTATCACCATTCGGCATGGTTCTCGTAACGGGGCCGACAGGCTCAGGGAAAACGACAACCCTTTATTCAGCCTTACAGGAATTGAACCGAGAAGATACCAACATCATGACAGCAGAAGATCCCGTGGAATATAACCTGACGGGAGTGAACCAAGTGCAGATGAAATCTGAAATTGGTCTAAATTTTGCTGAGAGCCTGCGAGCCTTCCTCAGGCAAGACCCCGACGTCATCATGGTCGGGGAGATTCGCGACCTCGAAACTGCGGAAATCGGCATCAAAGCAGCGTTAACAGGCCATATGGTCCTTTCTACCTTGCATACCAATAGCGCAGCTGACACGGTCTCTCGACTTCTCAACATGGGAGTCGCTCCCTTCAACCTTGTTGCTGCGTTGAATTGTGTCACTGCACAAAGGCTTGTTAGGAAAATCTGCACCTACTGTCGACAGGAAGACCCATCAGTAAGCCAGGAAGTTCTAAAAGAGCTTGGAATCAGCCCTGCCTACGCATCGAAAGTCAAAGCATACATAGGAAAAGGATGTGCCCAATGCGCTCAGGCAGGGACCAAAGGGCGAATTGCTGTTCATGAAGTGATGGTGATGAATGAAGAAATAAAGAAAAGTATTCTGCGCGGTGATCCTTCCTCAGAAATCAAGAAGATTGCCATGCGAACAGGGATGAAAACGCTCAGACAATCAGCCCTAACAAAGATGGTTCAAGGAATCACAACAATAAAAGAAGTCCTCAAGACCACTGCAGCCGATCATGACTCCGTCAAAGTGGTGGCATAGCCATGAATACTAAACTTAACTACACACTTGCCCAGCTTCTCAAGGCGTTGGCTGATCAAAAAGGAAGCGACCTGCATCTGAGCGCTCTCTCACCTCCTCGCATGCGGATTCAGGGAGACCTACTTCCCCTGGAGCTTCCTCCCCTCACCCCGCAAAACACGCAGGACCTTTGTTACAGCATTTTAAGTGAAGAGCAGAGGAAACGATTCGAGCAGCAACGGGAATTAGACTTTGCCTTCAACGTGACAGGGGTCTCTCGATTTCGTGCCAACCTCTTCTGGCAACGGGGGACTGTCGGAGGGGCGTTCCGGGTCATTCCTAGCAAGATCCCCTCCATAGAAGAGCTTGGCCTGCCTGCCACCCTTCGAGAGGTGAGCAAGAAACCAAGGGGCTTGGTTCTTGTCACTGGCCCCACTGGTTCGGGGAAGTCAACGACCCTTGCCTCAATGGTGGATTTTATCAACACAAATTACACTCATCATATCATCACCATCGAGGACCCTATTGAGTTCATCCATAGCAATAAACGTTCTCTCATCAACCAAAGGGAAGTGGGAAGCGACACCAATAGTTTTGCCCGTGCCCTCAAGAGTTCCCTGCGCGAAGACCCCGACGTCATCCTTGTTGGTGAGTTACGGGACGTGGAGACAATTTCCATGGCACTCACCGCGGCGGAGACTGGACATTTGGTGCTGGCGACAGTTCACACAAATTCGTGTATCTCTACGATCAACAGAATCATAGATGTTTTTCCGTCACATCAGCAAACACAGGTCCGCACCCAGTTAGCGCTCAGCCTTATGGGAATCGCGTCCCAACTTCTCATCAAAACCTTAGATCAAAAGCGGACGGTTTGTCTGGAATCGCTGTTTCCAAACAGTGCCATTCGCAACCTAATTCGGGAGGACAAAGTCCACCAGATTTACTCCGCAATGCAGATTGGTCAAGAGGGGAGCGGTATGCAAACGATGAACCAGGCTCTGCTGCATTTGATTTTAAAGAAAAAGGTAGCTGTTGTTACAGCATATCAGCTCAGTCCGGATCCTGTGGAATTTCAAGACATGCTCAACAAAGCGAACATAAAGGTGGCAAGCACGTAAAATGGGTGAATTTTCGTACAAGGCCAGGACGAAAGACAACAGAATCAGGAGCGGTTCGTTCTCGGCATCTTCAAAAGCGGAGGCTAAGGCTATGCTGCAAAAGCGTGGTCTGCGTATTGTGTCCTTATCCCAGAGTGGAGGACAAGGCAGTTTCGAAGGACAAACGCGCATTCTAGGGGATTTTATCTATAGGGACGAGAAGGGATCGATTCAGATTCGTCTTGGCAGCCAGGCGCCTAAAACCAAGCATATCATTGTTTTCACCAAACAGCTTGCCACTATGATCAGCAGTGGGGTTCCCCTACTTCAAGCTTTGGGGATATTGGCAAAGCAGCAGGAGTCAATCGCTTTCCGCAGGACACTGGCTGCTGTGCAGACGTCTATAGAAAACGGAGCTTCCATGTCAGCCTCCCTCGCCCAACATCCTCACATCTTCGGGGCTTTGTATGTTGCAATGGTTGCTGCTGGCGAGGCTAGCGGAAATCTGGATGTCATCCTGGGTAAGCTCGTAACGTACATTGAAAAGGCTGAAAAGATCAAACAGCAAGTTAAATCGGCCATGGCCTACCCGACTATAGTAGTCTTCGTAGCGTTTGTTGTGGTGGCAGGTCTCCTGGTCTTCGTGGTGCCCACTTTCGCACAACAATACGCGGAATCGGGGAGGGAACTCCCCTGGGTAACACAACAGGTAATTGATTTCTCAAACGCCTTTGTTGATAACTGGTATGTGATTTTCGGTGGACTCGTTGCCTTTATCATAGCATTTCGCTTCTGGTTGAAATCGGAGCGCGGAAGAAGGATCTTCGACAAGTACATTCTCGATGCGCCTGTGATCGGCTCGCTGCTAAGGAAAATTGCGGTCGGTCGTTTCTGCTCGACGATGTCAAGTATGTTAACATCAGGTGTCAATCTGCTGGAAGCACTCAACATTTGCGCAGCTTCCTCAGACAATAAGACAATCGAGAATTTCGTCCTCTCCGTGCGATCCGCTTTGGAAAAAGGGAAAACATTTTCGGAACCTCTCGCCGAGGGTCATCTGTTCCCGGAAATGGTTGTGTCCATGGTTGCTGTTGGGGAGACTACCGGGGCACTAGACGAAATGTTAGGTAAGGTAAGCGACTTCTACGAAGAAGAGGTCGATCTTGCGGTAAAAACAATGCTCTCCATGATTGAGCCTATCATGATAGTCCTAATTGGGGGCATCATCGCCTTCATCGTTATAGCCATGTACCTTCCGATCTTCGAAATGGCCGGTGGTATTTCCTGATCGAGCTTAATTTCAAGGCATCCTTCTTCCGATACAAAACAAATGAAGATTGTTGCCGCGATATGTCAATTTATCCTACCGATTTTATGGGGGTTTCTTTCCCAAATTGCGATCCTATTCATTTCACTACTGATTTTCTCAGTCATTGTGAACAGTCGTATGCTCACGATCAGTGACGAAGTGCTGAGAGAGTGGATCGATCACCAAACTCCTCTTAATGAAGAGCAACGCGCGGTCCTCATCCGACAGGGCTATGAACGCCTGGAGCTTTATGAACATCGTTTAAAAGAAAATTATCTTGTCGATGGAATGCTGGTCAATAGAGCCAATAACGGCGAGGCCCTCGACCTGTGCGACAGTCTACTGTTCTCCTCCTTGCGTTTTGCAGCCCTTAAAAAGCTAGACCGATTTGAGGATGCTCAAACAGCTTGGCAAGCGATCGAAACCGCTAAAGATAACGGACACTGGTTTCGACATCCAAGCTGCCGGGAAGACCTTTCGAGGGATATGCTTGTCGGCCTTCTTGTCGCTCTCAGCCAGAACCCCCATCAAGGGGATTTTTACCTACAAGCTCTTGCAGACAAGATCCAAGCCAAGGCCGGCTTCTTCAGCCAAGGTTCTTTCCATGAAAGTTTTCTGACACCAGACGTGAAAAATACACTCGACAACCTTCTTATCCTAAATGGAATCAGCAAAATTGAACTATTCTGGTTCGATTTTTCTTTCCTTGACTGGCAAGTTTTGTTCGCCAACGATGGTTACCAGTCTCACCTTATCGCTCTGCAGATTTGGATGGAGTACGAACTTCAAACTCTCTACAAAGAAAAAGGGAGAATTTTTGAAGAACCTGTTAGCCCTACTATAAGAGCATTGAACTTACTCAGCATTTTTACAAAGGAACCTATAAAAAAGCAACGTCTCCGATGGATCACACATCATCTTTATGCAAACAATCGGCAAAATCTATTCTTCAAATGGCTTCACCTTAAATCTACGGGACTTCTCGATGAAAACATGAGGTTCCTCCTGCTTAAAGAACTGCTTGAGATGCATCAATTCCCTTCCCAACATCTTCCAAAAGACTGCGAACGGAAGGCTGACTACCTGTGGCAACGTCAGGGGGACGAGTATAGGCCAAATACAGCATGTACCATGTCTTTCAACGGATCAGACTTCCTGTGGATGATAGCGTTACTACTGGGCGCGTGAGACAAACTTCCTAGTTCACATGCCTAATATTAGTTTTTGTTGATTTGATCAAGTTCAGATTACAAATTTTCTCCTAATCTTTCTTCCTCAGTCGTCGATATTCACTGATGTCCCTACTATGACAAGTCATTTTTAATAAATTCGGAGATTTCCTGTGATTTTGTTGACAAAAAGTAAAGGAAACTTTTTCGCTTTTGTATTTTTTTTAACAAATTTCCCTTCATGTGCCTCTCTTGGGATTCTAAACGCACAAGAGTCCGGTTACAAAACGCTTAAAATCATAACTTTCGGAGATAGCGGAACGGGGACTGAAACTCAAATGACTGTTGCCCGTTCAATGAGGCGAATCTGCGCCAAATTCGGGTGCGAGGTAGGTGTCATGTTGGGGGATAATTTCTACGAAAACGGAGTAGGACATGTCGATGACAAACAGTTCTTAGACAAGTTTGAGGGCCCCTACGGTCCACTTCAGATTCCTTTTTACGTTGTTCTCGGCAACCATGATGATCGTGGGGATACACAAGCGCAGATAGAGTACACACAACGCTCCAGATGGTGGAAAATGCCAGCTCGATACTATGACGTTATTATCGGAGACGTCCATCTAATCGCATTAGACACCAACGATTTTGACCAAAACCAGCAACGTTTCGTTGCTGACAAATTGAAAAGCTCCTCAGCTCGGTGGAAGGTTGTTTTTGGTCATCATCCGATTCATTCTTATGGGAGCCACGGGGATACTGGCAGTCTAGTTGACAAGCTCCTTTCTCTTCTATGTGAACATGGTTCACTTTATTTGTCCGGCCACGACCATGATTTGCAAGTTATGCAGTCGGATTGTGGACTGCCTTTAATTGTTTCCGGCGCGGCAGCAAAACTTCGATCTACGAAAATGGGCAAACGCAGCCTGTTCGCGCAAAGCACTTACGGCTATACGGTATTGGAGTTTAAAAAAGACTCCTTCGACATGTTTATCCATTCTTCTGACGATTCTTTGCTCTACCAGAATTCATTTGCCAGACGTGGTAATGATCCCAATCATAGCACCTACTACAAACCAATCGCCAGCTCCCTGGAAGCCTCTTGCAACCCTGGTGAAGCCATCAACGGTTTCAAGTACAAAAACTCAGGCGACGACCACGTTCTGGGCATGTTCTGCCAGCAGTCATTCAACGAAGCTGACATCCGTCATAAAGACTATGTCGCGGTGGCGAACCTGTTTGGATTCGAGTATGATGTGTCGTGTCCACATGATAATCAAATTGTCATCGGCGCTCGTTATAACCCCTCTGGCGACGAACACCTGGAAGGTTTTTACTGCGTCGATCGCACGGCCCCGCCTACAAACAAGAAGCCCTATTTCCAAAGTCTGAAAGGAATCCAGGACCTCGAGTTTGACATCTCATGCAAATTCAATACGGAGTCTGTTGTAGGCGTACGTTTCGATGACTGGAGCGACAAACACATTGAGGGTGTATATTGTCAGTAAAAGCAAAAGGTTATCTACACACACAAAAGCATCGCCAGAGCTTTCAACTTGACTTTGTTGGCATAAAAAAATAAGGGTTACACCTTAGAAGATTTGGCGAGATAGCTCAGTTGGTGAGAGCGCTGGATTCATAACCCAGAGGTCGAGAGTTCGAGTCTCTCTCTCGCTACCAAATTTACGAGGGGCGACGGTTCCCTCTCCCCTCAGGCTCACTCTCCCTTAGAAGGGAATCCTTAAAAAAATTTGAAATCCGTTCCTTGATTGTTTCAAACACGTTTTCAAATCCCTCTTGATCAACTCTTGCTTTTAAGTCCGTTAATTTTATTTGATTTGAACCATCATCAAGGAATTCGATGGCTGGAAATTGATTACCAGATCCTCTATCTGCATCGTTAACAAATATGGCTAAATAATCATAATCTTTGTCATATTGCACTTCCCCGTTTTCTTGTAAAAGAGATCTCAAAAAATTTTTCAATGAACTTGCAAAATCTTCCTCTGGAAACATTAGGCGGCCTGCTCTGAAATAGGAGGGGGTAATATCTGAATCGAAATAGTATTCGTTCATTTTTTTGCGAATAAAAATCCTCCAAAAAGACTTTAAAAGAAGGTTTTCTAGTCCGTCTTTGGGGTGCTTTTTAGTTAAGCACTCTTGTATTAATCCGTATTTTATAACTCTGCCTCGAAAATTAACTTCCTCTACCTTTAACCAATCCTCCAAGTCTGCAGGGTTTTCATTATTAGTGAACTCTGCTTCGTTGGAGTAAAAATATTCTTCCAAAACATCAAAGTGATCAGTAATGAATTTCCTAACCTCCTGTCTCTCTGAATTGTTGCATGCGATCATAATTGAACGCCTTGTTGTTAATTCAACATTTTCGTATTTATTAACAAAAAACTCTGCGATTGGGGGCCCAATATTAACTTTATTCAGGTCCTTCCATAATTCAGAAAGGTAAGGTCTTTTCATTGTTGTCCCTCTTGCCCAAAAATGTCACTTGCTACAATCAAGCCAACATGTGATTGCATCAAGTTGTTTAGGTTTTCTGATTCGATCGGAATATCCCTGTTAGGTAATAGGAGGAAAGCAATGTCCCAAAAATTAAGGCGAATTTCCTTAAACCCTCGCCACTCTCTTTCCTCATAAATTTGATCAAATGATTCAGTATTTCTATTTTCTTTAGTTTTGGGAAACAAGGTCGGAACCTTAACATAGTTTCCCAATTCTGTCGCGTCATCTCTACGCGTCCAAAGGGCTTGTTGGGTTGTTAGGAATTCATGTGGATCGTTTACTGGGTAGTAAAGTACAGGGCGAATTCCAAATTCAACAAAACGATTGATCACCTCGTTTTTTCTCAGTCCAATGCCGATCGACCCATATCTATTCATATGCCCGCCAAGTTGGTTGAAAGGAATGTCACAAAAGCAAAGCGCACGAGGCTCAACAATATCAACGAGTGGGAAATTTGCATTTGGTTCGCCCATTTCAGATGCTGATAAGGAATCTCCGCAAGGTAAACTAAATTGGCGCCTATGAGGCTCGTCTGTATGCGGTTTCAAAACTAAGACAGACCTGTCAACAGTCCCTTCAAAAAACGTTTCCAATCGCTGAAGGGACCTCTTTATCGATTCATTGTTCTTTGGTCCTATAAAATGCCACAAAATATTTGAGACATGATCAATATTTTTGTACGTAGTCATCTTAATGCTCAGTCAAAAATCAATCAGTTTAGATAAAGATAACCTTTTGTTTCTATAAATACTGCAAAAAAACCAGTCTTGAGAGTGACCTTTTAGAAATTTCGAAAGGATCGAAAAGATACCTGACTCTTTCAAAACCCCAACACCTCGGTCTTCCCCCGCAGATGATCGGGTACAAAGTGGGTATACCTCTCCGTCACCTGGACGGTGGAATGCCCCAGAAGCTTTTGCAGGTCGTAGATACTCCCCCCACCCATCAGAAAATTCGAGGCAAAGGTGTGGCGAAGGTCATGGAAGCGAATCTCTTTGACCCCGGCTTCACGCGACATACGTCTGAAGATTTTCAAGAAGGAATCAGGATGACAGGCCGGAACCACATAGCCAGACGATCCGGTTAGTTCTTTTAAGCGCACTAGGTGGACCTGGAGGGAAGAGTTGATAGGAACTCGTCGAATCGTGCCGCTCTTGGTCTGGTTCCGCACCATCTTTGCTGCTTTGCAATAGGAGCATTTGACGGTGATGAATCCCGAGGAGAAATCCACAGCATCCCACTGGAGACCCAGTATCTCACCACGCCGCATCCCCGTATAGAGAGCAAGCATCACTGCCCAAAACATCTTGGGGGTGTGCCTGCGGGTCTGCCAATACCCAAGGAACAACTGGACCTCCGTTTTATTCCAAAATGCCATGTCACGCTCCGGCAGAGGCATCTTTCTAATGAAGATCAGTGGGTTTTGCTGGATAAATCCCCAACGGGTAGCATCGTTCAGGAGCTTCCTGAACAGCACCAGCACGTCGTTGCACGACTTTGCCGACAGGCCAGAATCTTTCACAAGGTTGAGAAACCAAAATTCGACGTTTCTCCCAGTTATTTCACCCAGAGGACAAATGCCATAAGCGGGCAGGATGTACTTTTTAAGCGTGATCTTGTCGCGGGCAATAGACGAGGGCGCCTTGCGAGCCTTCGCGTAGAAGGTCATCCAATAGACTGCCAGCTCTCCGACATTTGCCGGGGTCCAATTGTCCACTAACCGGGGGTCCAGAATCGGAATTAGGGCGTTAGACATGCTTGCCTCCGCTCTTTCCCCCAACAGGGATGGACGGATTAATGCGAATTACTTCGGATGGTCCTCCCTTTGTTTGCACCTTTTGGAGCCGGACCCAGTTTTTCTGAGTCAGGCAATCCATCGCGTCCTGGATTCTTTCGGAGGAGTTAAGCCCTTTCCAGTTCTTGCGCCCAATTTCTCTGACTCGATCCCCATCGCAGATATCGAAATTCTTGATTTTTGCCGCTAGGGCTCTGGCACTAAAAAAATGATCGTGGATGGAGTTGTCGTATACTTTTAGGGTATGGGACTCTAATATCCGGCACCAGCGAATTGCTAGACGTACAAAAGGTTCTTCAACCTCTAAAGGGATTGCATGGTGGTGGGCGCCGTGCAAAATGGAAAATAGAAGGGCCAAGCTTGGCAGTAGAGACCGATACTTACTGACGTGAGACCGAAAAATAGGTGCTATATTTTCATTGATAATCCGCATTTCCAGTTCGATACGCCACTGATCCGCGACTTTTTGCGCTTCCTGAGAAAAACGTAAGTAGGAACCATTGCTTACATTACCAGTTAGATTGTCCAAAAATGACAAGCATTCAAAAGCTGTGTCAAAGGCCCCTGCTAGGGGTTTACGATCGATTAACTCAAACGTTTTTGGTCGCTCAGGATAGAACACGATCTGAAAACGCTCTAGAAAGCCATCATCACCAGCTGCGGTTGAGGTTCTATCGATGTAGCTTTCCAGTTTCGCAGGCTGAATTCCTCCAAAAACCGACAAACACAAAGCGTCCACATGGACCGAGCCTCGACCAATACGGTCGACGGAGAACGAACCTTGCCCGTTCCATGTCTCCAGATAGAACTCCTTGCTTCCCTCCCGACCAGAACGGGTCAATGAGTCAAGCCAACCGCTTAGCTCATCTCGCAGGAGGAGGACTCCTTGGGGATTGTCTTTGAGGATCAGGGCAAGCTTTTCCACCGTCGGGTCATTGGTTTTATATCGCTTTTCAGGGATCTCCTTGTGTTTGGAATCGAGGTGTTCGAGTTCATCCAGGCGACGCTGTTTTTCTTCCATTGCGTCCAGAAAGTCGCTGCGGAGGTCGACTTTGAGGGCTTGGCGGATGCCCTCAATCTCACTACGCCTTTTCCGTTGTTCTTCTTGGGTGGTGACGCAGGCTTTCTCAAACTTTTGGAGTTCCCCTTTCTCGATGATTTCCAGTGGTTTCATAGCTGCGGCTATTGCTGGAGATTTCATCGCTCCAGGTTCAGCGACCAGGAACCCCCAAAGATTTGGGACGACGGTCCAATCATCGTTTTGAAGAGGCCTGATCCCCATTTTGCGACCTACCAAGGTAGCCACTGATATCAAAGCTGGAGCTGCCACAAACTCGATGGGAATCTGCATCCGAGTGGCAATATCAGTTAGCCACGGAGCAAGACAGGCTGGAAGATCATCCGGAAGAAGAGGTTCGGATGTCGTTTTTGACTCAGGCAATTCTTCTGGTTCACCCCAAGGCTGCCCGTGGTCGTATCGACTGAGGCTTTTCACGACTTGTCGGACTTCCTGTTCCGCTAGAGGAGGATCGAAAGATGTATTTGATACCGTGAGCAGTATTTTTTCGAGCGAGGCTTGGGCAATGCCCCGTGCTTTGAGAAACCCTCCGATACTAATAAGGGTGTTATTGCGCCCACTCTCTGAAATCAAGCCATTCTGAGGGGTGACTTTGTCGGTTGAGGAATCGCGTAAAACTAAATCAAATAGCCATGAAGGGAGGAGGGCGATGTCTTCCGATTCATTCTGCCACTGGTACTGTTCTCCAGATATGTGCACGCTAGGTGGTGATACCACATAACCACCTTCACCGCGAAAATCGACCCCAGCAAGGATTCCCGTGCGATTTCTCAGGTTCCCCCCTGGATGTCTGAAATAGATGTGCATTCCTCCACCGCCTGTGCTAACCCGTTTGCTGCTTGGCAGACGCCCATGACGTGTCTCAAGCGTCTGTAGCGAGGAATAGCCGTTGTGTTTACGAAAAACGAATTGCATCGGGAATTACTCACTGATGTTACGCACCCTGCAGTTTTTGTAGCTGAAAATAAGCCTGCTGAGTTGCTGTAAGCAACAGTTTTACCCTCAAAGCAAAATGATTCATCTTGTGTTTTATTTTCAGGCATTCGAGTTTAAAAACAGCGC
>JACPKR010000027.1:0-43927 GCA_016186945.1 Deltaproteobacteria bacterium
GAGAATTCGATAGTCGGACCTAAGTTATCCACCGTTAAAACATCACTCACAACGTCGCCAGGCGACTCAATACGTCCATCGAACTGACCCCAAAACTTGTCGCCAATCAAAAACTTGATCACCCCATTGCCAGTACAATTGTTCGCTGAAACCACATACGTTCCACGAATCATGCGAACGCTGGCCGTATTTTCCTCTTTTGCTTCTATTTTCGAAATATCACAGCTTGCATCACCGCTGACTTTCTGAATTTCTAGGTACTCAGGTAAGATTTGAAAATCCACCGCGTCCTGATCCTCGTTGGAGAAAGAAAGGTTGAACGTAACTGTATCTTTTAGAGAAACTACCGGCGCAGAAATTGCAGCAAACTCAAATTTTGGAAAGTTCTGCCTTAAAAAAACGGAGACGGTTTCAGTTGTAAGACCAAAGGGATCCTCTCCACAACTCATAGGAGCAGCGAGAAAGGCTAGAATGAACCCCACTTTCTTCCAGAATCGTTTCATGCTTACAAAGCCCCTCGGCTTCTGTTCGGTGTTTATCAATTAAAAGTTGAATGTGTTTTGATTTCAGGGCGTTGCTTTTCAGATTGCAAGTGCTAAGATCGAAGAATCTGTTTAGCTGTAATGCTAAGCCACTTAGGGCAAGGAGGTGGTTTGGAGGAAACTGCGCAGCTGGTTCCTCCATGAATTTCTTGGGGGAGCGACGGTTCCCTCGCCCCCCCAATCCCCCCTCTCCCTTTTTGCCTCAAGCGGCTTACGGGTTACGTTTACCTTTAGAAACTTCTTCCTTAACAGGAGCGTTTATGGCACTTGGACTTTACCACCCACCCACACCTATCAATGAACCCATCCTTTCCTATGCACCGGGAACACAGGAGCGCAAAACGCTGAAGGCAGCTCTGGATCGTTTTTCCCCAGGAGCGCCCAAAGACCTGCCACTCGTGATCGGGGGAAAACGACGAAAGGGAGCTGGCTCGATGGACGTGACTTGCCCCCATGCGAAGAGGGAAGTGCTCGCGCGTTGCGCCCAAGCGAATACGGCAGATGCCGAAGCAGCAGTTGGGGCCGCACTCGCTGCACAGAAAGACTGGTCCCGTTTTCCTTTCGCTGAACGCGCCAGTGTATTTCTCAAAGCTGCTGATCGCCTAGCAGGGGAATACAGAGCGGAAATCAATGCCGCAACTATGATGGGGCAAGGGAAATCCGTCCATCAGGCGGAAATAGATGCAGCCTGTGAATTGATCGACTTCCTGCGCTTCAATGTGTATTTCGCGCAGAAAATTTACGAATCCCAACCCCTCTATTCACCCCGGGGTTTATGGAACAGAAGCGAGGCACGGGCACTGGAAGGTTTTGTGTTCGCAGTCGGACCTTTCAACTTCACAGCAATTTCCGTCAACTTGGCGACGGCCCCCGCACTTATGGGTTGCACAGTCGTGTGGAAACCAGCTCCTACTGCGGTTCTCGCATCCTACCTTATGTTGGAAGTCCTGGAGAAATCTGGACTGCCACCAGGCGTCATCAACTTTATCGCAGGTGAGCCAGAGGTCATGGGGAAAACAGTTCTCGGAAACCCTAACCTTGCAGGAATCCACTTCACAGGGTCCACAACTACTTTTCAACACCTCTGGTCTACTGTAGGGCAAAATATTGCAAGTTACAAAACCTACCCCCGCATTGTGGGTGAAACCGGGGGCAAAGACTTTGTGTTTGCCCACTCATCAGCTGACCCACAGGAACTTATCACCGCGCTGATTCGAGGTGCGTTCGAATACCAGGGACAAAAGTGTTCCGCTGCCTCTCGTGCCTTTATCCCCCGCACACTGTGGAAACAAATAAAAGACAAACTAGTCGCAGAAACCGAGATGATCAAAATGGGAGACCCCCGCGACTTCTCCAACTTCATGAACGCAGTGATCGACGCCCGAGCCTTTGTAAAAATCAAAGGCTATATTGACCATGCTAAACAAGCAAGCGACGCCAAGATTTTATGCGGAGGAGAATGCGATGATTCCGTTGGTTACTTTGTCCGTCCTACGATCATTGAGGCCATAAACCCCCTCTACCGATCCATGACCGAGGAAATTTTCGGTCCGGTCCTCACGATTTACGTCTACGACGACAACAAGGAGGCGGAAGCTGTCAAACTTTGCGAGGAAAGCACAGCCTACGGATTGACCGGCGCCGTGATGGCCTGCGACCGCATGGCAATCGACCGTCTGTCTCGCTCCTTTCTTAATACGGCTGGTAACTTCTACATCAACGACAAACCAACGGGTGCCGTCGTAGGTCAGCAAGCGTTCGGCGGAGGTAGAAAATCAGGGACAAACGATAAAGCAGGTAGCGAGTGGAACCTAGCGCGATGGGTTTCTTTCAGAAGTGTCAAAGAAAACTTCCTCCCTCTCACCGATTACCGGTATGATTTTATGAAGGAGGGCTGACCTATGACTTTTCTGGAACGTTTGAAGGAAACTGTGACACTGCGCCTGTGGGGCTTTTTCAAGGTACCCATGATTTACTGGGCAGGACCCAAGGTTCTGGAATTGAATGATGACCGGTGCGAGATCTTGATTCCCCTGAAATACTTGACGAAGAATCACTTCAACTCCCTTTACATAAGCGCACAAGTGACGGGCGCAGATATAGCGGGAGGGCTTCTGGCCCTGCGTCATGCGAAAAACCAAAAGGGAAAAGTATCGGTTATTTTCAAAGAAATCCGGGGAGATTTCAAGAAACGACCAGAGGAAGATACAATTTTCAGCTGCACTGACGGGAAAGAAATTGCCGCTTTAGTCAAACAGGCGATCCAGACAAAGACCCGGCATCATAAAACTGTGAAAGTTACAGCAACGTGCCCGAAGACGTTCGGGACTTCCCCAGTTACCGAGTTTTTCCTTACACTGTCTGTCAAAGCGAGCAATTAATCCTGGGGGAGCGACGGTTCCTTCGCTCCCCCAAACCCCCCTCTCCCTTAGGGTTACCGTAGGTCATCCATAACGTAGGTTGGCAAAATCCCCGAACTGAAATCCTCATGCTCAAGGTTGGTCACCCCACACCCTACAAGCACGCTGTCGATTCCGAAATCATTTGCCCCCTTGATGTCGGTGAGAAGTTGGTCGCCTATCATGACCATCTCCATAGTGTTCGTGCGTCGTCTCGCTTCCTCAAAGAGAGGGGCATAAGGTTTTCCCAAATAGATGACCGGAGACGGAGCTTGAGGGAATCGAATACTCACAGCCTTTTCCAACAGATAAGCAAGGCTCCCCGCTGTAATCCCATAGAAGCCCTCCATTTTCGGATAGATTATGTCGGTGTTTGGCACCAGGACTTTGAGAGGCTTCCCCCTTTCGATGCTGCGAAAAACAAGAGAAATCGCGTGATCAATGCCTTCCACGTAATCGAAACCCGTCTGATGGGAAAGGATGATCGCATCGACTTCGTCGACGAGTCCCGTCACAACGTGCGCCCCCCCTTCTTCCACCAGGCTGAAGGAGGAGCGAGGGCCCAGCACCAGGATCTGTTTCCCCGTCAGGCCATTGTCGCGAATCCATCGAGGGACCAAATGACCCGACGAAAGGATGTGGGCCTGGGGAACAGGGAAGCCTCGCTTTTTCAAATTGGCTTCACTCTGCTCCAGGTTGTAAATCCCACTGTTAGACAATACGAAATAGTCATGTTTGCTATTGTTAAGCAGTTCGATGAACGCGATAGCCCCGGGAAGATCCCCCTTTGAATCCATGAGAACGCCGAACGCATCAATCAGTAGCGCTTTGTAGCGCAACAACGAAGAAGAATGGACTTTGGGAGGACGAGGAGCCATCGCGTCACTTTCTATAGTATTCAAGATAATCATTTGGGGACAAACTTTTTGAAAAAAGTTATTTCCCCAAACCCCTTTTTAAAAACTTCAATATTTAAAGTTTTTTGGGGGGAGGCGTGGAGGGGAACTTTTTTTCAAAAAAGGTCCTCTCCACAAATTCTTTTTCTCAAATCCACAAATTCTTTTTCTCAAAGACTATAGGCCGAAATAAGTTTTCAAGCCTTGCTCATTCGGACGCATGGTTTTCTCACCCTTTCTCCAGTTAGCGGGGCAAACTTCCCCATGCTTTTCGTTGAACTGAAGGGCATCGAGCACGCGCAAGAATTCATCCACATTTCGGCCAAGCGGAAGATCGTTTACCGTTTGATGGCGAACAACACCCTTCTGGTCGATGAGGAAAGCTCCTCTATACGCCACGCCCGCACCCTGTACAAGAACATCGTAGTCGCGTGCGATCGTCTTGTTGATATCCGCTACAATCGCATAGCGTACACCTTGAATACCCCCGTCTTTCTTCGGAGTCCTGAGCCAAGCAAGATGACTGTACTCAGAGTCCACGGAACAACCAATCACCTCACAGCCCCTTTCACGGAAGGCCTCAGACCTTTCCTGGAACGCATGAAGCTCCGTTGGGCAAACAAACGTAAAATCCAAGGGGTAAAAGAACAAAAGAACGTACTTCCCCCTGTAGTCACTAAGCTTGAAATTGTCTTTAAGATCACCGTTTACAACAGCCTTGGCTGTAAAATCAGGTGCTTGCTTTCCAACCAATACACTCATGATGCACTCCCATAATTCGTATTATTTTGTTAAAGAAAGAAGATTTATTCAATCAAAGGTACCGATAAAATTCAAGAAAGCTTTTCTGGCGATAACAAGTCTCATTTTCACGGAGAAGCCTCTTGCCTTTCCCCCTCGGGGAAAAACTCACAACCTAGGTGCTTTTTCTTGGCGCCCACTACGATCGTCCATATCGTTGCACCTACCTTGTTGGCATCAAGAACGCGATGAGTCTGAGTCCGTTTCTTGAAATGAGAAAACATGTTCTTTCTCGCTTTCTCTAGGTCTTCCCCCTTTCTGACTATGGACTTCGGTTTGAGGGGACAGGAGCCAATAATCGGATACAACTCGTGATCGTCTCCGTGCCGGACGGAAATAACACCATCAAGATCGCTGAGAGAAACCAATCCGTCCAGAAGGTTCAAGTCCACCAATTGTTTCGCCACAGCAATATTCTCGGCAATAATTTTCTGCTGAGGAAGGTTCAATAAATTTCTTAACCTGACCCGCTCCCAACGCAGCCGACTCAACTCCTCCACCAAGCGTCCCTGAAAGAGGGACTCGAAGAGCCGCTGTCTGTCATGAGGAATGCTGATTGAATTCCTGACCACCCTGCTTGCGACGATATCCTGTAGCGTTCTGAGTTTTGCTTGCACGACCTTGTAATCTTTTACGGGGCCATAGCCATAGCGTATATGCGAAGACTCAAAGGGACTTATGGCAACGTGCATCTCTTTCTGTTCCACAATTAAAGTTAAAAGAGTCACCACGCGACCATGCCACCTATAAGGTTCGACAGCAAATTGGAACTTTTTGTAAAGCTCTGCCTCATGAAGCATTGCAGAGAAAATGTCTGGATGGGTTATAGTTTCAAAATCATACGCCTGCAGAACCGTTCTCAGCAACTTGCGCGGAACTTGATCAAAATAACGCAAGCCCTGCAACTCACTCTTTAGGCGTAGAGCACTGCTGGCAAAAAGAACATCTCCCGAGAGTCCTTTGAGAACAAAAACCCCAGGTTCATCCGGCGTCTTGAAAATCTTGCGTTCATCAAGCGCAAGGCCTAGACGCATGTTCGTTTCCAGATGCCCCTGAAAACGGATAGCTTCCCCAGTTTTCGAGATGCCGGTTGCCCTAAGTCTTCGTTTTAGTTCCAGGAAAAGTTTTAAGGTAAGTTCCGCATCCGCCTCTGCTCTATGCGACTTCCCCTCCACAGTTAACCCCAAATAATCACCCAAACCAGTCAAACTGTAGTTGGGAGCATCATTCACCAATTTTTCCGCTAAAAGGTGCGTGCAAAGAAAGTAGTTGGTCAGTTTATGCTTACAAACGTGCTTTGCAAAGTAAGTCAGAAACGTCATGTCTCCAACTGTGTTATGGCTGACCAAAATATCATCCCCAACAAAACGGAGGAAAGCAGGGAAAACTTGTTCCACAGTCGGAGCGTTACGAACCATTTGATTAGTGATCCCCGTCATTCTTCTTACAATGGGAGGAATGGTCATGCGAGGGTTGAGAAGCGTATAGAAGCGATCGAGAATTTTGCCACCCGACATTTTGAGAGCGCAGATTTCGGTCAATCTGTTTTTAGCGGGATTTCCACCCGTGCTCTCCAGGTCAAACACTATATAAGTCGTCGAGGAAAGGGGCCTTTCAAAAAGTTGCGGATCATGCATGGTTTCCGATTGAAACGGCTGGCCCCGGCTTGGTTTCTTTTTTTTCATATTCAATTTGCTGATTCCAAAATGATTTTGGCTCACGTTGTCCCATATTCTATCATCCTTTGGCAAGCAAGATCCCCCCTTCCTCCCGCAAGGAGGTGGTTGGGATCCAGCAAGGAGGTGGTTTGGAGGAAACTGCGCAGCTGGTTCCTCCAATGAGGCTTGGCAAGCAGCAGTTGAAAATTTGAAATACCAAGCTTATGCTAGACGCCTAAATTTGAAGCCAACCCTTTTCACTTATGGGAAATTTATGACTAAAGAAATCCGCAAAAAAATCGAAGACGATCTAAAAAACAACCACATCATGCTTTACATGAAAGGCACCCCCGATGACCCCCAATGTGGGTTCTCTGCCCAGGTCGTCAACATCCTCAATTCCTACGAGGTAAAATATGGATCCCGTAATGTTTTGGAAGACTGGGACCTCCGCGAAGGGATCAAGGAATACGCCAATTGGCCCACCGTCCCTCAGCTTTACATCGGCGGGAACTTCGTTGGTGGATGCGATATCACCGTGGAGCTACATCAAAAGCAAGAACTCGCCAAGCTTCTACTTTAGATATTGGTAATGCGTAAGCCACTTGGGGCAAGGAGGTGGTTTGGAGGAAACTGCGCAGCTGGTTCCTCCAAGAAATCCCTTGGGGGAGCGACGGTTCCCTCGCCCCCCCAAACCCCCCTCTCCCTATTTGCCCCAAGTGGCTTAAAACACGAGATGAGTATGGATCCGAAGAACTTCACGGTGGCGGTCCACGGAGGTGCTGAAATCGAGCCAGTCACCGGCGCCGTCATGACCCCCATTTTCCAAACTTCCACCTTCGCACAGAAAGCCCCTGGCGAACATGCTGGCTACGACTATTCCCGAGGGGGCAACCCGACGAGAACCGCCCACGAAGCAGCCTTGGCGGCCATCGAAGGCGCCAAGTGGGGACTCGCCTTCGCCTCAGGGCTGGGAGCCGAGCAGGCCATCGTCCAAACGCTCGACCCGGGGGCGGAAGTCCTCGTTTGCGACGACGTCTATGGCGGCACCGGACGGCTCTTTCGCAAACTGTGGGCGAAATACGGCCTGACTTTTCATTTCGTCGACATGAATAACGACGCCGAGGTGGAGAAGGTCCTCTCTCCCCGAATTAAAATGATCTGGGTGGAAACCCCGACCAATCCCACCATGAAAGTGATCGACATCGCCAAGATGGCCGAGAAAGCAAAGAAAGTAGGAGCTATCCTCGTAGTGGATAACACCTTCAGCTCGCCCTTTTTCCAGCATCCCCTGAAATGGGGGGCCGATATCGTCGTTCACAGTACTACGAAATACATTGGCGGACATTCCGACCTCATCGGAGGTGCCGTCATGACGAACAAGCAAGAACTTTACGAACAAATCAAGTTCATCCAATTCGCGGCAGGCTGCGTTCCCAGCCCCTTTGAAAGCTTCCTGCTCTTGCGAAGCATCAAGACCCTTGCCGTGCGCATGATCCACCACGAACGCAATGCCATTGCTGTTGCAGAGTTTCTGGAACATCATCCGAAAGTCAAAAGCGTTTACTACCCGGGCCTCAAATCACATCCGCAGCACATTCTTGCTAAAAAACAAATGAGCGGCTTTTCAGGAATGCTAAGTTTCGACCTCAGAGGAACCTATGAAGACGTCATCAAATTCTTACCGAAACTCAAAATCTTCTGCCTTGCGGAAAGCCTGGGCGGCGTCGAATCGCTCGTGAACCACCCCGAACGCATGACCCACGCATCCGTTCCCCCCGAACTTCGCAAAAAACTCGGCATCGGCCCCACCTTGCTAAGACTTTCCGTCGGGATCGAGTCCATGGACGATCTGATCGAAGACCTCAACCAAGCGCTGTGAAAGAGAGATTTGTTGGAGGAACCAGCTGCGCAGTTTCCTCCAAACCACCTCCTTGCCTAACCGGCTAGGGTCTAAACCACCTTATAGCTATGACGATAAGGGTAGCTGCGCCTACTCCCGCGACAACACTTTTTATGGAAGGCGTTTTTACTCCTCCCAGAAATGTGGTCAAACTTCGTACAAGAGAACCTGTCGCCTTAGCTTCCTTGCAAAATTCACTCGTAAATTTTACTGGGTCGTCAATCCCTGATTTTTCAGCAACCATTTTCACAACAGGGAGGAAGTATTTCGCACATGCTTCTGGACTTTCTTGAATCGCGGCCCAAGCTTCTTCCCCAATATCGGCTTCTCGCAAAATGTCCAACAACTCCTCAAGTTCGCTCATTTTGAAAGAGACTGGCATCTTCCTTTCTTTGATCCAAAGATGGCTTGCTTATATAATAGGTTAGCCGATCGTGGCAAGAAGGACCGTAAAACAAAAACGTGGAGAAACGAATGCTTCGCATGACTACGTGCTGTTTGCTTCTGTTCACATTTTTCGCTTGTGCAAAAAAAGGACCTAAGGAACGTTTAGCTGGAGAACGAAGAATTCAAGAACCTAGAGACCTATCCGACCCGACGCTTGCCGATGAAATGCTCCAATTCGAGCCTCTCAATCCTAAGGAATTTGAGATGCAAGGTTTTGTGTTCGGAGAGAGCCTAGGGGAAATGTCCGTGCCGAGGATTTTCGTCTACAACTTGCACCAGGACTACACAGAGTACAAGGCTTGCAAAGGCCAGGACTGCCAGGAAGGCGCCTTTCCGACGCCCGAAGCTTACCTCCCCCTCGATACCGGCAAGTGGGAAGTGCGCATCCGTGGCTGTTTGTCATACGGACGTACGGAAACTGATGAGAAGCAATGCGGCCCTTGGTCACAGCCCATGTCCTACGACCAAGAAAATCAGGTTCCCCCGGAATTCCTCGCAAGCATTCAAGCTTTCAACCGGGCCAACATGGATGTCTTCGCAAACGGGGAAAAAATCTATCGCACGTTCTACGACTTCATGGTCGCCGGCTCTCAGTGCGAACATCCTCCCTACGCCGATGGTAGTGAAGAAATCTTGGCAGCTTCCACTGCTAACATTTTTGCACAAGCCCTCAACGAAGGAGCCTACCCTTTCGAAGAATACCAAATAAAAGAGGAGGAAGAAGGACTGGCACTGGCTGGCAAAACAGGAAGGAGTCCGGTCTGGACCACAATGTGGGGGCTGTTCCTGCATTACAATTCCCTGCAAGGAACCCCATTTCTCGATCGAAGCACCCTGACGTTTTCTGAGTGGGAAAACATCAAATTTTGGGAAACGTCGAAGGATGAACGGCAGCTACGAAAAGCACGTAAACAACTGGAAGCCAAGAGGCGAAAGAAGGTTCAAGCTGACGTAATCACTCGCATCGACGCTCAGCTCGATGTTCTCAACCGAAGGATTGCAGAGTTAGTCACGACTCGCCTCAAAGCCATCGAGGCGAAAATCCAGAAGGGTGAGACGCTGACCGGAGCGGACGAACAGTATCTAAAAGCCAGAAAGGAGGAGATCCCTGAGGACCAGTTTAAGCGTCTCCTTGCAGAGAACAAAACGATCACGATCAAACAGCGCGTCGCCGAAATTGGCACGATGGACTTCCCGAAGAAGGTTGATCTCGCAGAACTGAGGGCCTTTAGGAAATCACATCCCGAGCTTGTGTCTCAAGACTTGATCGACAGGGTTGAGGCAACTAGGAAAACGGCAGTAGCAGCAAAAAAGATGGAGGCTGACAGAATAAGAGGCGTTCAAAAAAGAGCTATCAAGAAATGGCTCGCGGAAACGAGAAGCCGACGAATTCAGAGACGGACTTTTGACACGAGGAGAATTACCGAACGCACGCAGGAGCTGGGAGAAATTAAAGCTTATCAACCAATAAATATAGCAAAACGGACTCTAGCTGAGATGAAGGCACAAGCCAAGACCCCTGATCCTGTCCTTCAAAAATCTGAAGCCGGGTTGGTAAAATCTAGTCCTGACATGAAGGCAAAAGCACCGACCCCTGATCCTGTCCTTCCACGATCTGAATTTGTTGACGTACCGCTTGACGAACCCGATTCCGCATTGGGAAAGCCCACAGGAGGTTATAGTCGGGGCACTGCGCTGAAAGCCGGGTTAGGAATTGCTGCTATGCTGGGAGCAACAGCTGCGGTTGGTGCTGTTGTGTATGCTTACAGTCTCAGCGAGAACCCTACGTGCGAGGGGCAGGCTGTCGGGGATTTCAGGCGCTCGCTTGACGGGATCAAGGCGGACAATGAGCGAGTCCTTGATGAAAGAGACGCTGGGATGGACGAAATGGAACGTGTAGGGCTAAGCGTCGACTGACCTTGCCGCGCCGCAAGGAAGGGAGTTTGAGGGAAAACTGCGCAGCTGGTTTCCCTCAAGGAAGTCTTGGAGGAACCAGCTGCGCAGTTTCCTCCAAACCACCTCCTTGCCAAAAGAGCGCTAACGCAGTTTCCTCCAAACCACCTCCTTGCTTAACTCCAAAAGAGCACTAACGCAGGTTCCTCCATCCCAGGATATTCTCCGAGATAGGCAGTCTGTTTTTCTGATACAGAAGAAACGCGGAACCCACTAAGAGAATCCCGATGGGAATCCAGGCTGCCAAGGCTCCGTGCATATCTCCTCGTTCAGCCAGCCAGCGAAATGCGGCGACCAGCACGAAGTTTCCGATCACTGTGAGGATTGCGAGAAAATAGCTCCAGTTCTTCGGCTTTCTCGCTTCCTGAATTCCCAGGATCAACCCGAAAATGGCGAAGATGAACACCAGGAAGGGGCTAGCCAGCCTTGCGTGGAGAAGATAGCGTGCGCGGAGGAATTCACCTTCGGTCCAGCGTTCCTCCTTCATCCTTGCGTCTACAAAATTGTAAAGCCGCCCTATGGAGTAAGAGCGGTAGTCCTCGTCAGCGGAACCTGTGCCGGTAATTTTCTCTCTGAAAACACGAAGGAGGTCGATATCTGCCTTATCATACTGCAAAGTGGACACAGTTGTTCCGTCCTCGCCAAGCGCCAACGACACACCGTTGTGGAATACCATGCGTAGGAAGCCTTCTTTCACGGATCCTCTGATTTCCGCATGTTCTGCGGTCATGACGAAGTCTGTCGCTTTCTTCTCATCCGCTGAGGGAGCCAGAAGGACATGGGTGTAGTGAATGCGGTCGGGAGCTATTTTTTCCGTGTAAAACACATAGTCCAGGAAGTCGCCTACAAAAACGCCTTCTTGAATTTTGAATTTGATCAGGTTGTCGATTTCTGTCTTGGTTTTACGGAAGACAAAGCGCTCGAACTCTCTGCGTCCCCACGCTTCCAGGCTCATCGACGCCACTCCTGCGAACACAAATGCCCCAAGCGAGACAAGAAAGACCGGAAACAAGATCCGACGCAAGCTATAACCGGAGGAAAGCAGCGCCGTATACTCGCCGTCCATGCTCAGTCGCAGAAAGGAGATGAGAAGGGCAAAGAGTAGAGAGATCGGAATGATAACTGACAAAAAAGGTGCTATGATGAATAGAAAGGGAAGAAACAGATTTTCAAAACTAAGTCCAAAGGCCACCAGGACATCGGACAAACGCAGAAGTTGTGAGATGACGATGACTGAGCAGAAGACAAAGAGAGTGGATAGGAACTGTGGGATGATTTCCCTTACCAGATATCGAGAGATGATAGTGATCTCAAACCCCTTTCGCCGATAAACCATGAAACTGTCCTTCTATAATCATAAGTTTTTTCTGGGTGCTTTCGCATCGCTTTTTATATATCAGCCACTTTTTGCAGTTTTGACTCCGGAAAAAGTTCCGGCGAGGGTCATCCACTTACCCGTCCAGATCCCCATAGAGGGTCTTACAGTCGAGTCACCCATAGAAATCCTTTCTGACCAGAGTGGAAAGGTAGTCACGACACTCGACGGACGCTTACAGAAGGGGCTTCAAGACTTCCTGACTCGCAACTATAACCCCATTGCATCGGTGGTTGTGGTCGATGCCGTCACGGGGCATGTCCTAGCTCTAGTACAGGGACGAGACCCGCGCAAGTGGGGATCGAGTGTACACACTGCGCTTTACACCGGCTTTCCTGCTGCTTCGGTGTTCAAGATCGTCCCGGCCGCAGCAGCTTTGCAGGTCGCAAGTGTGAATCCGCAGGCTATAACGGGCCTGACGGGAGGATGTGCAAACGTCAATCCCAAAGGGGTCTGGTTACGCAACACCCCCCCTCATAAGCACCAGATGATAAGTTTGGAGAGGGCTTTTGCATTTTCCTGCAACAGTTTCTTCGCGAAACTTGCTGTCCAGCAGGTAGGCATGGGTCTGATCCAGAAGTACGCAGAAAGATTCGGCTGGGGTGCCTCTATCCCAGCCGACTTTTTTATACCTGAGAGTCCGATTCATATCCCCGAGGCTGCGTCCTCCGACATTCAGACAGTGGGTCGCTTTGCAGCCGGTTTTGGCACGGTTGGTCTTAGTGCCGTACATGCTGCCTGGTTAAACCTTGCCATCGCAAACGACGGAAAGCCTATGCCCTTGCGCATATTTGCCCGGGATGGGTTTTCTCCACTGACAGCGGCAAGGGAAAATTTCTTCGACGAAGAAACGAGCCACAAAATGCGCCTCATGATGCACAAGACTGTAAGTTATGGCACAGCTCGTGGCACCTTCCGTAAACGCCGCTACCGAAAACTTGTCGAGCACGTCGGGGGGAAAACCGGCTCCCTTACCGTACACACTCCCCAAGGTCGTATAACATGGTTTGCCGGGCTTATGCCCATCGACAAACCTGAAGTGATCGTAAGTTCAGTCGTTCTTAACGACGGAAACAAATGGCACATTCGAGGTCCTGACCTTGCGGCAGAAGCACTCTGGCTCTGGTTCCAACAAAGGAATTACCAATTTGAAAAAGATCGTCTAGAATCAATTACAAAGTTGGACCCCGACAATCCTGAAAGACTCGTGCAGAAGGTAAAATTTTGAGCCGCTTTCGAGATGCTATCCTGCAAAAAAAGCCCCTACTTTTCGACGGTGCGATTGGAACAGAACTTTACAATCGCGGAATTTTCATCAACCGCTGCTTTGAAGACGCGAACCTTTCCAGCGAAGAGCTGGTGCTTGCTGTCCACCGTGACTATTTGAAGGCCGGTGCAAACATCATCACCACCAACAGCTGGGGAGCTAATCGCATTAAGTTGCGGGAGCACAATCTTGACGACAAACTGAAGCTCATCAACATAAAGGCCGTCGAATTAGCTCGAAAAATCGCACAGGACGACGCTTTTGTAGCGGGAAGTGTCGGCCCGCTTGGGGTGCGTATAGAACCCTTCGGACCGACATCGTTTCAAGAGGCACGTGCGTTTTTCGCTGAACAGATCGCTGCTCTCGTGGAAGGGGGTGTCGACCTGATTTCTCTCGAAACCTTCGCAGACCTTTCAGAAATCCAGCAGGCAATCCTTGCTACGCGCGATGTAGCTCCCGAAATTCCTCTCATCGCCAGCGTTACCATGACACAGGAGGGGAAATCTCCTCTCGGCACCCCCATACCGTGGATCATGCAAAAACTGGATGAGTGGGAAACAGATGTCCTCGGGCTTAACTGTTCCGTCGGCCCCCAACCCATGATGTCAGCGGTGGAAACCATTCGCAACCTTGTCAAGAAGCCACTCTGCATTCAACCGAACGCAGGCCTTCCCAAATCCGTGGAAGGACGACAGATCTACATGTGTACACCGGAGTACATGGCCCACTTTGCGAAGGAATTCCTGAACGCAGGAGTACTGATCGTCGGAGGTTGCTGCGGAACCACACCCGAACATATCCGAGCGATGTCAAACTCCATCCGCTTCTCCCGAGCCTTTGTAAGGGTTAGCGTCGAAGAGAAACCTAAGCAGGCAAGGGAAGCGGAGCTTGTCGAAGAACAACCTCGCGTTCCCTTTGCGGAAAAATCTAAGTGGTCTAGAAAAATAGCAGAGGGCGTCCAGGTAAGCTCTGTCGAACTTCTTCCCCCAGCAGGTATTGACCCAGCGAAGATTATAGAAAGCTCTGTCCAAATTCATAAAGCAGGGGTTGACGCGATCAACATCCCCGACGGCCCTCGAGCAAGCGCCCGTATGAGCGCCATCCTGACAGCCGTCATGATCGAGCAAAAGGCAAAAATCGAAACCGTCCTCCATTACACCTGCCGTGATCGCAACTTGCTGAGCATGCAGTCCGACCTCCTAGGCGCGCAAGCGATCGGCTTACGCAACATGCTGCTCGTCACCGGCGATCCTCCCAGACTGGGAAGCTACCCCAACGCTACGGGAGTCTTCGACGTCGACTCGATCGGACTTACAAACATGGTCTACCGCCTCAACGGTGGCATCGACTTAGGAGGCCGTTCGATCGGAAAGCCTGCTTCCCTTTCCATCGGCGTAGGCGTCAACCCCGTCCACCACGACTTTGCGTTCGAGATGAACCGCTTCGCCTGGAAAGTGGATGCCGGTGCGGAATGGGCCATCACCCAACCCGTCTTCGATTTGAAGGCACTCTACCGATTCCTGGAATACATCGAAGCAAAGAACATTCGCATCCCCATCATCGCAGGCATCTGGCCCCTTATCAGTTATCGCAACGCTGTTTTTATGAACAACGAAGTCCCCGGCGTGGTGATTCCCACAGATATCATGGAGAGAATGGCCGCCGTCAAAGATCCGGAAGATTCCAAGAAAGTCGGCGTTGAAATCGCGCGGACAATGGTTGAAGAACTTGGCAAATCCGTCCAAGGTTTCCAGGTCTCAGCACCCTTTGGCCGCATCGACCTCGCCCTAAACGTGCTGGGGAAATAGCGTCGGTCACAAAATCTCATCAAATCCTTAACATGAATCCGTTATAGAAAAGCTCTGGTTCGTTTAACGTCCGACAAAAGGGAGACGTCTCATGAGAAGGTTATTGTTTCTACTAACACTTTCGCTTGGCAGTTCAGCGTTTGGCAGGGTACACATGTTTTCCGGTAGCTACTACGACGAGAAAATCGAGAAACACAAACTCAAACCACTGGTGGAATCGAGCTACTGGAAGGATCACCCAGGAAGCCTCCCCTACTCAAAATGCCGCATTACGGCCATAGACGGTCGCAAGAAAATTGGCGAAAAGCTGGAATTCATCGTCGGCGCCTCCACCTACGACGGCCCCTACACCGTGTTCTGCTATTCTGAAAAACTCCGTGTCGCCTACATGATCCCCATCGAGCTGGCAAACGACAGATCCGTCGGCCTTGCCGTAAACCTCTCCGAGATTCGTGTCCTGTCAGGACGCCTTCGTGATGTGAAAGGACATAAATTAAGCGAAATCTTTGGGAAATACAAAGGCTTCAACGGAGGCATCGGCATCGTCGGTTCAGTAAGCGGCGCCGTCCTCAAAAACGAAAACGACATCATGATGACCCTGAACGAAAGCGGGAGCATCGGTCTTGTCGAATTGTCACTCGCCTACAGAAAAATCCATGTCCAATCTCGACCCCTTATCGAAACGGAAATCTACACCGACGACTTCCTGGCAAAACGTCACGCCCTGATGACAGAAGCTGGACGAAGCCTTCAAGAGGTTCTACAAGAAGGCGACTTCGAGCAACGCATGCAACGACTGGAAAACGAACGCCAACTGCTCGACAATTGGCCTGAAGCCAAGAAATACCACCACCTCTCCACCTACTGGATTCATAACCTGACCCCAGAAGGAAAAAACCCGCAGAACCGTTTTCAGGAACTCAGTAAAGACTTCATGGATTCACTGGAATTCAAAAAGTCCTAACCCTCCGCCTCTCCCAGCAAGGAGGTGGTTTGGATCGTGGCAAGGAGGTGGTTTGGAGGAAACTGCGCAGCTGGTTCCTCCAAGAACATCCTTGTCACTGGTCGTATTGAATCGAAAAAGAAGACATGCCATACTGGAGAAAAACACAAAGGAAAACAGTATGGCTCTCAAACTGGCAAGAATGCTCCTGATAGGAGCATTCTCTCTATCGACTCCCTCCTATCCGCAGATCAAGCCTACGAAACCAGAAGAACCTTGCTGGGATTATGTTAACAACTATATAGCTGCCGGAGGATTAGTTTCCGGTTTTACAACCACAATATTTTTGAAGTCGAGGGTAAAATGGAGAGGCCCCCGAGGAAGAATACCAAAAGGGTCCCATGTTGACATTCCCTCGATTGCAGGTTTTGTGACAATGGTCATCGTTTTTGGCACTGCAGGAATAAAGTATATGGTCTGCACAGCATCACGACAGGTGAAACATCTCTTACCAGGTCAGGAGTGAAGTGAATGAATGCAAAAAACAAAACCGTGATCGCCATCGTCGGAATCCTTGCCATCGCAAGCCTTGTCGTCCTCTATCTTCGCGAGGACATAAAGGAAGAAATTACTGAAGAGCTTGTCATCGAAGGCGACTCGGTTCTTGAAAAAGCTGACCGCCTGGTTACTCCCCCAGATGATGACGAATTCGAACCGTGGAAAGCACCTGTAACAACTCCCGCAGTGGAGGCCGCGCGCGCTGAGGAACCCCCCGAACTGCCCAAAGAACTCGTTGCAGAACTTAGGAAGCAAAAAGACGAACTTGCAACACTCGCCGAAAAACACTGTGGGAAAGAAGAAGCCAGCAGCTACATGAAATTCCTGGACTGCATGTTCCCCGCAGGAGATGTCTCTGCTGAACAAGCAAAGGCGTGCTTCAAATCCATCGACACCACAGACCCCGAACTTATGGAATGCGAAGAACGCGTCCAGGAAGCCAAGGCTCGGAAATATTGCAACGACGAAGAAGTTAAGGAAGTCGTCGCACTCTCCCGATGCCTTACGAAAGGTTCCCTTCATAAACTTCTTTTGGACGAACACTTTGAAGAAGCGGAAAAAGTGAACGAAGAATGTATGCGGGAATTCTCAATCTCAGAACTTTCCGAACCCTGCCTTTCAGGCCTCATGGCCCTTCCGGAGGAACAACAGTAATTCAGGGGACACTATCGTTTTCTTTTGGTCGACTGAAGAAGGTGTCTAAAAATCCTGAGGAGGTTTGTATACACTCGTTCTCCCTAACCATACACAATTTCAAATCTTGGAGCATCTTGCACTTCCAAAGCCCAAATCCCCAGCTAGATTCCGCAAATTTGCTGCAGGAAGGCATGCAAACCGATGAATCCGCATCCCAACTGCAATTTTCTTTTGCAATATTACAATTCCTTTCGTCGAAAACATGGCATTTGGGGGCACAGAATTCTGCTGACGAAGCGCCTGTGTATGTTTTCATCAGCGGCGCACAGTTTGCTCCCGTGCAATCGTCATGACCTTTATGTTGGGTGCAATCAAGCGCGGGAGCGTGCCGGCCAGAGAAGAATAAGGCAATGGCGTTCTTGGCTATAAAATTATTACCTTCAGCCAATTTTTCATCAATAAACTTAATGACCTTCCAATTGAAGCCTACTGACTCATAGAAATTAAAGGGCAGGATCGTGAAGGCATGTTCTGTCCCCCCTGTCTTTCTGATGAAAAAGTGATAGTTTTGAAACTCGTCTAGCAATTCAACTACAAACTCGACCCCTTTTTCTCTCTTCGTAAAAACTCCGAGACCGCATGTCGTTTCCAACGAGAGGGTTCCCATACAATCGCCTGACTTTCCGAAGCTATCCGTAACTACCTTCCATTTCTTATCTTCCTCTTCCGGCAAAGACCCTGTGTGAAGCACTAGCTCCAAATTGCTAAGAGGTGTGTCTCCGCAATAAACCGTGTCACCTTCCTTTCGAAGCTCCTCTTTACAGACAAGCCTGACCGTAGCACGGTTCTTCTCTGACGGGTCGCGCAGGAGGCTTTTAATCTCCCACCGAGACGCCGACTTCATGTACATAGCCTTACCTAGGGTTACAGACGTCAACTCGCTTCGAAACGCCTCTTCCTCGTAAATCTCGCTGAGGGTATATGTGAGGGTTAAGCCCTGAGTGATGGTTAAGCCCTGAGTGATGGTTACACCCTCAGTGAGGGTTTTCGGAGGAGCCTGCAAGGTGGCGTAGATGCTTGACTGCTGCCCCTCCGCTCCCTCCGCTGTAAACAGGACAGACGTGTCTCCGTCAGCTTCATCCTGATGAGAAGATCGCGTGTAGCCAACTTGTTCCTTCCAGGAAAACTCGTTCAGCTTGAAATTACATGCCTCTCCCTCGAAGAATTGAGGGGAGGACTTCTCATCAAACGTTCCCTCGCCAGAGCTTCCACACTTGTACCCGATCTTCCATTCCACGGGCGGAGTATTCAGCTGCGGCCCGGCTGTCAAAGCTAAGCCTGCTCCGAAGTTTATACTGACAGAGACTGGCCTTCTGACAGAGCGATCGTCTTTCTCAATCTTCTGCAAAGCTAGCTGGCAAGCTGGGATTAGAACTGAGATGCAGAGGAACGTAGATAATATATGCATGTTTTTCTCAGCGCCCGCATTTCTTTCAACTCGCAGGGGTGACTACAATCGAGAATGGCAGAACCGTAAACCCAAAGTTATTTCCTTTCTTTGCGCCTAAAATGAGAAAGTAGATCTTGTTTTCCTCTATTTCTGAGAAACTTAGTTGCAAGGTGTCGGGAATCTTCTGCGATTCGCCCAAAAGCCCCAAGACTTTCTTGTACCCCTCCATTGTTCTTTCGATGGGTTCTCCAGAGACAATCGCGTCAATGTCACTAAGGCTGTAATCGCCACATTTAGGAAGTTCCCCCGACTCCATTTCCATTTCACCGGTGCATTCCAAGTGAAGAGTGACAGTAAATCCCTTATCAGATTTCACCGGTGCAATCTTACTGAGTTTCAATTCGGGCTGCTTGATACTCTGAAAATTCACCAAGGCTTTTATAGACTGAAGCGTGTTCCTAAGTTCTTGTCCGATCACAAATTGACCTATTACATATTCAATGTTGTTGTCTTCGCTCTTGATTATTGGCACTGTTCGGAGGACCTTGGCATAGGCACCCTTGCTTTCGCCGCTATCCACAAAGAACGCCTGATCCGTGGTCGAGTAGGGAGAACTCTCGCTGTCCCAATAGTCTTGTCCCGTTTCCCGGCTATACTTCGATATTACCCCCCAATTAAAGCTCTGAAGCCTGAATTTACAAGTTTCATCAACAAGGAAAGTCTGGGTATTCACAGTCTTCTTTATCAATTTTCCTTTTCCTGATTGAGCACAGTCGTACTCGATTTCCCAGTCTGCAAGTTCCTCTCCTCCTTCTGTTAATCCCAAACCCTGACCTGCCACTTGGGAGGTATCGATTCGGACGTTGAGCGCCGATTTTTTCTTGCTGCGTTTGCCAATTTCGATCCGTTTGGGCACGCAGGAACTTACGAGCATGGCACTAAGGAAGAAAAAAATGTAATACATCGCAAAACTCCTCTTCTGTTGTGTATATTGATTTCAAAATATTCTATCATAAATAGACAAATCAGGAAGAGGGAGGTTTGGGGGGGCGAGGGAAAAGCCCAGGGCCTGTTCATATGAAAAAAGGTTAAGAGAATTTCCGTCATTGCGAGCGAATGCGAAGCAATCCAGGCTGAAGTTTGCCCACCTTGGTAAGCGGCAGACGACCTGGATTGCTTCGTCGGGCTTCGCCCTTCTCGCAATGACGTTATTTTTTCTCATTCCATTCTCATATGAACAGGCCCTGGGGAAAAGCCTGCCCTGAGCAAAGCGAAGGGTCGCTCCCTCAAAAGGCAGAACAATGAAAAACTGGCGGAATTTACTCCTTGTCGTTTTGAATATCTTTTTTCTACCTTTTCTGCTGGAAGGGTGTTTCCCCCAGCAGGCGCAGAAACGTTCAAAAATCGACTTTAAAGGCGAAATTAAAAAGGGTGACTCACAGGTTACCCTTTTCATGGCTTTCAGAAGCCCCGAGGACAACAGGAACTTCTTCCAGCATTACATCGCCGCCGCTCCTTTGTTAAAAACCAAGCAAGACACTTACAAACTTAACCTGGCAGTCATAAACATTAAGGCGGATGTGTCTCCGTCGGTGCTCAAATCGCACCTCGTACGTGATTTGAACGACGAGATGAAAGGGAAGAATTACACATTCGAACCAGAAAAAGCAGTGTTCTTCGACCCCATCCATCGTTACGATCCATGGGATGCACCACTAGCTTTGATCAGTAAAGAGAAAGAAGCTTTCAAGAAACTCAATGCATTGATCAATGAGACCGTCATGAAGATCGAGCATGCAGCCATGGCCGGCGAGTATATTCCTGACCAGTTCCAGCCGCATATCATTGTCGCATCAAGGTCGTTTTTGAATGAGCACACGGGGGTCTTGTCAAAGGAGCAAAGTCTGGGCATTCGCGATCAAATTCTCCAAGCCCTCAACCAACGCATTGAGAAGTCAAGTCAAAGCTACCCCCTCATCTTGATGACAGAGTGAGTGTTCCCCCTGGGGCAAGGAGGTGGTTTGGAGGAAACTGCGCAGCTGGTTCCTCCAAGAAATCCCGGGGAGGCGACGGTTCCCTCACCCCCCCACCCCCCCCTCTCCCTATTTGCCCCAAGTGGCTTACGCATTACCTAAACTTTTCCCCCTAAAATCCGAACAGTCCACGGCCTAAGCTTCGGTGAGGTGTTTTGTATGCAACGGTTTAAGGAGATCTTGAAAGATTCCATCAAAACGGGAGCTTCCCATCTCGAACTTAAAGCAGGAGGGGTGCCCACACTTCACAAGGAAGAGCATAAGAAGGAACTTCAACAGCATGGTGTCGTAGGGAAAGAGTGGCTGGCCGGTATCGCGAAGATGCTCTTTGCAGGAGGGTTTGAATCTTTAGAAAGCGGGCAAGCACAACAGAGCAAGCTATCTATTCCCAGAGTCGGTGAACTGCTCCTCTTGGCCAAAAGTCGGGGGGGAATGTCCATTACCGTCTACTTTCCACCGAACGGGGAGACGCTTTTCAAAAAACACTGGGAGCAGTCCCTGGCCGAAGCCGCCGAAAAGCCTCCCGTAAGCACAGCTGGCGAAGGTTTCGAGAAACCCCAGACGATCGGGTTCGTGCCAAGTGCAGACTTCTTCGCTGCTCCTGAAGAATCTGGAGGAGAGGCTGTTCCCTTGCCCCCCGACACAAAACAACCACCTGACTCCGTGGGCTTGGATATAGAATTTGGGGGAGCGACGGTTCCCTCACCCCCCCAAGCCCCCCTCTCCCTGGAGGAGGAGGTTCCCTCGCCCCCCCAAGCCCCCCTCTCCCTAAAGGACTCCGTGGGCTTGGATATAGAATTTGGGGGAGGCGACGCTTCACTCGCCCCCCCAGCCCCCCTCTCCCTAAAGGACTCCGTGGGCATCGACTTTTCAATTGAGATCCAAGGCGAGGTTGCGACGGGCGGGGGTCAGCTCCCGATAGATAGTCTTTTGAAAAATATGGTGAGCAGACGATCGAGTGACCTCCACCTCACTTGTGGGCACTTGATCGCTTTTCGGGTGGACGGCGACATTGTACGAGAAGAGAAAGGACCTCCGCTATCTCCTGCGATGCTTGAACACCTCCTACTCCCGATTATCCCGGACTTTAAGCGTGCCCAGTTTGCAAAGTTCTGGGACGTGGACTTCGCCTATGCCTTGGCTGGAGTGGGACGTTTTCGGGTCAATCTTTTCCGCGATAATCACGGCGTAGGGGCGGTGTTCCGCTATATTCCCGACAAAGTCCTGACTCTGGAAGAATTGGGAGCGCCCGATGCGCTCTTCAACTTCTGTAAGATGGCGAAGGGTCTCGTCCTTGTGACGGGTCCGACAGGAAGCGGGAAGTCGACCACACAAGCCGCGATGATCGACTTTATAAATGAGGCCCGCCACGAGCACATTATAACCATCGAAGATCCCATTGAGTTCGTCCATCCCCAAAAGAAGTGCCTTATCAACCAACGGGAAGTGGGGAAGCACACGGAGTCGTTTTCCCAAGCCTTGCGAGCAGCACTACGGGAAGATCCTGATGTCGTGCTGGTGGGCGAGCTGCGCGACCTGGAAACAACTTCCATCGCGCTTGAAACTGCCGAGACTGGTCACCTGGTCTTCGGCACCCTTCACACAAACACCGCGGTTTCGACAATAGACCGTGTCATAGACCAGTACCCAACGGAACAACAGAGGATCATCCGCAACACGCTTGCCGCATCCCTCCGCGGTGTAGTCACCCAGGTTCTCTGCCGGAAAAAGGAGGGCGGGCGCTGCGCAGCCTATGAAATCCTCGTGACGGATGATGCCGTCGCCGCCATGATCCGAGAGGGGAAAAATCATATGATCCCTAGCCACATGCAGACACAGAAAGCGGCTGGAAACCGCCTACTCAACGAATCCCTTCTCAAGTTGGTCATGGAGGGTTTAGTTGACTACGAAGAGGCCTGGAAAAAGTCTATAAATAGGAAGGAATTCGAGGAGACCTTGAAAAAGAAGGGCGGCAGCCGGGCGGCATAGCCTACGTTAAAAGCCTTATTGCACCGTTGCTTTTCACCAACTTGACGTATATATAGAGAAGTCCGGACTCATCCCGGATTTATCAGTACCTTCATTAGTTAGGAGAATGATCTGAATGCCAGGTGTGTACAGCAAACCAGGTGAACCTCTCGATAGGATTATGCGTGCCTTTAAGAAACAAGTTGAGAAGGCCGGGGTCATCGGAGACCTCAAGAAACGAATGCACTACGAGAAACCTTCCATCCGACTGAAAAAGAAATCCATTGCCGCAAGAAAGAGACGTCTGAAACAGCTGCGTAAGTTCGGTCAAGCCGAGTAGGGTTGAGGGCAGTTGTCCCTCGCTAAAAAAACCTCCTGCGATGGAGCTAATATGCGTCGTTCTTTTCGTGATGTCGTTTACGGTTCAATCTATTTCGTCCTTACTTCTGCCTTTTTCGTTGTCAACCTTCCCGCTAAACTCTGGGTGAAAACCACTCTCTCCCACAAGATTGTGAAGAGGAATTGTGTGCACGAATAACGATCACATGGATACTTATGTTTCGTCATGTGGCCGCTGTGCTTCTCCTGATAGGAAGCGTTGAGGTGGAAGAGGAAAGAAGTCTGCGAGCAATCTTCAACCTTCGCTACTTCACAGGTAACGGGGATCTTCTCCAAGCGGGGAACATCAATTTTTCACTCGAATATTACCTCCTGGAAAATTTAGGCGCAGGTCTAGTCTACGAAAACTGGTACAGCCCCGACAACTGGGATCCTCTTCTTGCGGAAGATTGGAAACAAGTCGACAACACAAAGTGGCTTTTTCACCTCCGTAGGTCGTTGAACTGGAGCGATGGCTCCCCTATGCTCCTTTCCGAATTGAAAGCACATTTTGAACGACTCCGGGATCACGGTTCGCGCCACATTTCGATCCTCAAAAATTTGAAAGACATAGACACTGACGACGCCAGACATACACTCCTTTTCATTTTCAAAGATCCCGTCAATGACAGTTTCATCCATGAACTCGCCCTTGCCGATGCCGTTGTCCTTCACCCCAGAAATCTCAAAGGTGACTGGTCAGTGACCTCCGGTCCTTACTACATAGCTTCACAGAGTAGAGAAAAATTGCTCCTAAAAGCCAACCCCTCGTTTGTCAATGCACGTCCGATCATTAAAACCATCGAAATACTTCCCCCAAAAGCAGTTGAGCGTGAGGGTACCTTTGACGTCATGAAGCGACCGGCATATTCCTTTCACTCTCACGTTCAAAACTTGGAGAAACGGGCAGGAAAAGTGTGGAGTGGGTATCCTGTCACGATCTACTATTTTCGTTTCCGCAGAGAGCATGAGTTGTTCGCTCGACAAAGAGTGAGGCAAGCGTTCGCCCAACTAGTGGCCGAAGCGTTTCAGGATGTCCAAATTCCCCACTCTATTGTCTACGACGATCAGATGATTCCCAACGGCTTCAAGGGCAGGCTCAAGGATTGGCATCCACGAGAGAAGGGAGACCTGTCAGCCTTACGATCGGAAATCAAGAGCTTGAAAAAACAAGCGCTGACCATCCGCTGGCAAGAAAAAGCCAGTCCACTTTTATCGGAAAAACTTAAGCTTGCGGCGCAAAAGCATGGCATTCAAATTTCCCTGTGCCTTGATGAGGAGGAAGGGATTTTCGCAGAGTTTGTAAATATCATCGGGAATCAGCGCGACCCACTTGGTACGTGGAACTTTCTCTACGGAGAAGGAGGGCCTGTTCACGATTTCTATCCAGATGTCGAACGATTATTTGCCGATATTGCTAGAAACCCTCGGGAATCCGAAAGAGAAGCGCTTTTACACGATTTACACCGCCAGGCATTGGAGCATAGTCACCTTGTCCCTTTCATGGCTGAGCATAACGCTATCCTTGCCAGCAAAGCCGTTGACCTCTCGCGGACTAACCCCTTCGACCAGCGCTTGCGATTTTTTGAAATGAAATGGGCCGACTGAGCAATAGCAAGGAGGTGGTTTGGAGGAAACTGCGCAGCTGGTTCCTCCAAGAAAGCTTCGCTCACTTGCCACAAATTGGTCTCGGAGCTACTCTATAATAGACGCGAAAGGAAATAAAATGGCTGATATCCTCGTGGCCTTAGCCCACATCTTTAACGTGCTACTCAATCTGGCAACGATCGTGATCATCGCTTCTGTAGCGATCAGTTGGTTCAATGTTGACCCTCGGAATCGTTTTGTTTCCATAATTCATGCGGTAAGTGAACCGATGTATCGCCCCTTTCGCATCCTTACAAGACGAATTCCGGGACCGTTCGATTTTGCACCGTTTCTAGCGCTCCTCGTTATTGTCTTTTTGCAAAACCGCATTCCCTACTATCTCATGAAGCTTGCCGCAAGTATGAATTAGGGAGGTCGCCTGTTACGTAGCCTTCTTCTCATGATCGGCTTGGGAACACTCGTAAGCGCGGCCAGTCTTCACCTCGACCGTTTAAGGAAGCTCGCAGGTGAGGAGCCTTTCGCCCCTATGTCTCCCGCCTTTCTGAAGCTTGCCACCTTAGGGCACAAGCGACTGTTTGACGATGTCTCGTACTTCTGGCTGCTGCAAAGTCTGATCTCGACCAGCCCCCAAAATGCTCAGCTCTTGTTTGCTAAGATTCAACGCGTTGCCCGTCACCGTCCTGATATCGAATCGCTCTATACACTTTCCTGTTTCGTCCTGGCCTTGGACTATAAACGTCCCGACCTGTGCGAACCTGTCATACAATATGGTATGCGTGCCAAGCCAGAAAGCTGGCTCATCCCGGCAACGCAAGGTTATATGAGCGGCTTCGCCCTCAAAGACCCGTTAAGAGCAGCGTACTATTACAGGAAAGCGGCGGAACGGCCTCGGTGCCCGTCGTATATCGCTGGTCTCAGTCAGACAATGTTGGAGACGGGACTACGAGGTGTCAACGCTGGAGAGACTCTCAAGGTCATTATTGAAGGACTAGAGGACGCAGACTTTCGCGATTTTCTGAAATCGTTCCTTGAACAACATAGAAGCAATCAACCGTGACTCAGAAAGCAAAAATTGAACTTCATGACATCAACAAGACGTTTCGAAACGACATCTTCACGCACCCCGAAAAAGCTCTGGAACAAGTGAACTGCTCTTTCAAAGCTGGCCGTGCAACAGCTTTACTGGGCCACAACGGTGCGGGGAAGACGACCTCGATGCGGCTCATCTTGGGTCTTCTCAAACAGGACTCGGGAACGATTCTTATCGACGGAACCCCGATGCGCCGGGAGGACCGACGACGGATTGGATACATGCCGGAGACAAGCAAACTGCCTCCTGATTTGTGCGCGGAGGAACTTCTTCGCTTCCAACTTAACCTGTTCAAAGCTCCTTCAAGTAGACAAGAAGAGAGAACGACTGTGGGTACGACATGGGAACAGATCGGTCTGTCTTCCCAACACAGGCTTAAGAAGATCAGGCACCTCTCGAAAGGAATGGGGAGGCGTCTCTCCTGGGGTTTGGCAATCATTCATAATCCTGACTTACTGATACTCGACGAACCATTTACCGGACTCGATCCTTTGGGCCGGCAGGATTTAAGCAAATGGATCAGCGACTGGGTGACGAAAGGTGGCTCCGTGATTATGAGTACGCACGAACTCGATCTTGCCAGACGCCTGTGTGATGACTTTGTCGTCTTGAGAACAGGACGAGTCGCCTATTCGGGAGACAGCAAAATCTCCGATGACAGACTCTTAAGTTTTTTCGCAGGTGCCCCATGAAAATGCTGCTAAGTATAGTGTGTGGAACGTTTTCCTCCCTCAGGCGTGGCCCCGTGTTTTTGCCGGTCCTGTTCTTTGGCGCCTTGATCTCTCTCTTTGCCAGTCTGGCGAGTTCGTGGGGCGTTGCTGAGTTTCGCAAAATACTCTTCGATGTGGGTAGCTTTGGTTTCCACATTGCAGGCAACATCGTAGCCATGGTCTGGGCTGCACAAACACTTGCTGTGGCTCGCCAAGACGGGACGCTCGAAATCCAACTTGCCTCTCCGGTTCCCCGTCCTTTGTGGATCACCGGACGTTTCCTTGGCTTAGCGTTGGCCATTATTGTGTTGGGATGCTCTATGCTCGCCATCTGGCAAGCTTCCCTCTTAGTCACTGGCTTTGGATGGATGACGGGGGCGGAACTTGCCGCCTTCACCCTGCAAGGAGTCGGCTGGCTTGTCGTCGCCAGTATGGGGCTTTTCTTCGCAAGTTTCTGCGGACTTGTAACGACTCTCTTTTCAAGTATTGCCGTCTTTTTAGCCGGACTTCTGACTGAACTTGTGGCTGAAACGATTCTATCGGAGGGAGGGGCGATTCTGGCTAAGATTTTTCAGTGGTTCAAGACCTTTTGGAACCTCCAACATTTCAACCGCACCCCCACCTTTCTTGAAGCTCATGGGTCTGAGTATTTCCTAAGCGGGCTGGCGTATGGGGGCTTCCTGATAGCGTTTTTCCTGACAGCAGCGTCTCTTATTTTCTCCCGTCGGGAGGCCGTTTTTTGATGAAAAAGGAGGTGTTTCTGCTCCTTTTCTTGTCCTTTTAAATTGAATTTTCCGCTGGATTTTGTGATAGTCCGGGAATGCAAGACTACGAAGAACGCAAACTCCACATCAAATCTGAGAAAAACAAAGCGAAGGAACTTCGCAAGTCCACCTGGTGGCACAACCTCTGTGTCAACGCATCATGTTATTATTGTCAGACAAAACTTTCCCCAGAGACGGCAACGATGGACCATATCATACCGCTTAGCCAGGGCGGCACCTCCCGTCCTGGAAATGTGGTTCCCTCCTGTAAGCCTTGCAATACGGAGAAAAAAGACCGCTCGGCAGTAGAATGGTTGCTGAGCCGCGGAACTTTGTAAGTAGCAAGGGCGCACTTCATCCGTAGTACTCAGGCTCGTTGCCAGGTTTCCACTTGATATTGCAACCCATGGAAGGTTTTTGGTCACGCGGAGGTGTTTTCCCAGCGAGGACAGACTCCATGGCAAGACGGAGATCTTTTCCATCGTTAGGTTTGTTGTTGGAAGGCCGGCTGTCGTCCATTTGTCCTCGATAGACGAGTACTTGACGAGCGTCGAACAGGTAGAAGTCTGGGGTGCAGGCAGCCTGGTAAGCTTTCGCCACATCCTGCGTTTCATCGAACACGTAGGGGAAGGTAAAACCGTGGCGGAGGGCCTCTTCTTTCATCGCTGCTGGTCCGTCCTGAGGGTAAGCCTTGATGTCGTTGGAAGCTATCGCAATGACTGCAAAACCTTTTTCCTGAAATTCTCTTGCAAGCGTAATGATAGCAGGGCGAACATGGATCACAAAAGGACAGTGGTTGCAGATGAACATGACCAGATAGCCTTTTGCGTTCTTAAACTCTTCCAGACTTCTCATCTTTCCCTCTGTGTCGGGCAGACGAAATTGGGGGGCCTTTGTTCCCAACGGCAGCATTGATGAAGGAGTGTGTGCCATAATATTCTTCCTTTGCGTGATCGTCATATTGAGAAAACATACTACGACGAACACACGGCGGCCGTGAACAAAAAAAAGGGAACCGTCGCCCCCCCTGTCATCCCGCGGCTTGACCGCGGGATCCAGTCAACAGCAGTTTCCTCCAAACCACCTCCTTGCCCCAAGTGGCTTACGCATTACTGACATTTAGAAAAAACTTGCGTCACCTCGCATACGTCGTGTACAACACAATGTATACAGGAGGTGTTATGATCAACAAAGTTAACGAGCTCAACAAGAGAGAAAAGCAAGTCTTCTCGTTCATCAGAGCTTTCAAGAAAAAAACTGGCGCTGTTCCCTCAGCTCGCCAGATTTGTTATCACCTTGGTTTTAAAAGCAGCCGTTCCGCACAAATTTACATCACCACGTTGAAAGACAAGGGTTTCCTCATGCACCGCAAGCCAGAGACAAGTTCCTACCTGCTAGCGGAGGAGCAGTCTGGGGCGTCTGCGTTTGATCGCATTCCCTTCCTGGGAGCGATCGCTGCGGGGGCGCCTTCTGAAGCGTTTGTGCAGAGCGATCGCATGATTGAATTGCCGTGTGGATTTTTCGGTGCTGTGGGGGATGAACTCTTTGCTTTGCAGATCATGGGCAACAGCATGAGTGGTGATTACATCTGTGAGGGCGATGTCGCGATTGTCAGGAAGCAGACGAAGGGTTTGCAAACCAAGGATATCCTGGCTGTGAGAGTGGGGAGTGACGAGTTCACGCTGAAGCGATTGCACAGGAAAAGGAATATCGTGGAGCTTCTCCCCTCCAACCCTCAGTATAAAGTCATGAGCGTCCCTGCTGAGCAGGTAGAAATAGTAGGGAAGTACCTTGGGCTGCTCAGACGCTCTACCTCTTAATTTACAAGCAAAAGGGGTGTCAGTTGCGGGCTTGACGCTGGCCTGTTCTGACACCTCAGCGTCCCCTATAAACCTGTGTTCGTTCAACAAGAAGGTCGACGACTTTCTATCAGGAGGTTTCCCGATAGGTTCGTTAATAGAGTGGGGTGTGCCTATGGGGAAAGAAGGAAGGCAGCTGCTTTTTCCCTTCCTGGCCAACGTCACGCAGGGACGGCAATTTCCTCCGTCTTTTGTGCTGTGGGTCAACGGGTTTAAGGAACTGAAAGTCTTTCCTCCCGCATGGTTTGTGAGGGGCGTGGTACCGGGCAAGGTGCTCTTTGCCCAAAGCTGTGATGTGCTCCATGACTTGAAGCAGGTGTTTCTAAGCCCCGTGTTCAAAGTGATCGTGCTCGACACCCCCCAATATTTGTCACGGGAGGATTGTTTGTTTCTCAAGAAGAAGGCGCAGAGGCATAAGCAGATTCTGTTCCTTCTACGCCCCTACCGTCTCAACAACGAGAAGGGCAACGTCGCATGCAGTGTACGCATGAACATCTGGCGTGATCAACAGAAAGACACGCTGGTGGCACATGTCATCAAAGGATTAACGGATCGTAAGCTTTTCTTGGAGGAACCAGCTGCGCAGTTTCCTCCAAACCACCTCCTTGCCACAGATGGCGAAGTAAGGAAGTCAAATGCGTGTTTACATAGCTTTGGAATGTGACAATGTCGAGGATCGCATCGTGCATGCACTCACTACGCACGTGATGCGGTGGTCGGACAAGATTTGGCTCTTGGATCTGACACCGTTCTATTCTTACTGGGCAGCGCGTGCACGGGCCTTACACACGACCCCGCAAATTTTGTGGAAGAAAACACTTCATCAAGGTTTTGCGCCTGGTGACAGCCATCCTGGGGACGAAAAGGTGCTGGGGATGAACTTTCCCTTTCGTGCATCCTGTGCGCCGTCTCCTTGGCAGGCGCTCTTGCTTCTTCTCAGCATGAGGGAGCGAAGGGTAAGCGGGCTTCTTTCTCTGGAGCAGGAATTGGGACAGACGCTTTACACGGACTTGCCTTGGTCGATTTGGTGGCATGCGCTTTCTCAGTTTGCGCCTCACTTAGCTTCGGAGAAAGACAGGCGTCAACTTGCTCAGGGCTGTGAACGTTTGAAACGCACAGTCGAGCGTTTGAACTTCCGCAATGTCCAGGCTATGAAGATACTTTCCTACGACGGTATACGAAGACGTTTTGGTTTATGGCTTGCCGAGTGCTGGCAGTGGACCTTCGACGGAGAGGAGCAAGACTTGATGCAGCTTTTCAGTTCCTTCCCCTGGAAGGCGTTTAGGTTCTCCGAACCTGCCTCTGTGACACGGCACTTGGAAGATCCGCTCTGTCTCTGGGAAACGATCAGCCCTTTTCTCATCGCAGACCTTGACAAGTTGGGAAGAGACGAGAGTTTTTCTGCTCAGGAGCGTGTTGTCAAACTTGAGTGGAAGATTACTTTCGACGACCTTTCCATCTTGACGGTGCCCATCTGCTTCCGTCATCCCCATGATTTGCATGGAGAAGAGGGGAAACACAAGACCACTTTGCTGCAAGCGGTCTACGGATTTCAGAACCTGACGGCGCAGGCATGGAAAGACTTGGCAGCTCCTTACCCCTCTCTTCTCTCGTGGCAGATCCTTCTGAAGGAGAAACTTGTGATCCCTGCTTTTGTTGAGGGCTTGTTCGACCACGATGCACACCTTGACCCCTTGTCTCAGCTGTTGAAACTGGAGAACGAGTTGCCCATCCCGCTCGAACGTTTTGCCTACGCTGAGGACTGGTTCCCGGAAGAGTCGTTTGTGGAAAGAAGCGAGGACGAGCCGGCAAAAGTTTCAAGCTCCTTCCACGCTGTGGCGCGTGCGCGACCTTTGTTTTTGTATCAACATACTGTTGAACTCACAGAGGTGCGAGGGGGGGAATTTCTCGAAAGTATCCTGAACAAATGGTGGCGTAGCGACAACGCGCAACTGGAAAAACGGTATTACAAATACGTGGACCCTGTCGGCCGCTCGTACTGGGTTTGCCAGGATGAAACGGGAAGGTGGCTCGCCCATGGCAACTTTGGTTGACTACGGGTGGGTGGAATGGTTGGCGCACACCAACTTTTCGTTCCTCATCGGAGCTTCCCACCCTCACGAAATGATCAAGCAGGCCAGTGAGTATGCCTACAAAGGTCTGGGCATTGCTGACTACGACGGTGTCTACGGCATTGCTCGTGCGTACCGGGAACGGCGCCAGGCTTGTGAGGCGCTCAAGCTTTTCTACGGCTCGGAAATCCATCTGGCGAATGATTTCCAACTGCCTCTGCTCCTCCAAGACACCTTGGTCTTGTTTGCCCAGACCCACAAGGGATACTTCCACCTTTGCCGGATTTTGAACGAAGCCCATCGGGAAAGCAAAGACAAGGCGTTTGTCACGCCCGAAACTCTGCTCTCTCTTCCCGTGGACGATCTTGTTGCTTTCCAGCCTATGCGTGGACTCCTGCGCCGACACGGCCCGTCGCCAGCATGGGAAGCGCGCCTGGGCAAGTTGCGAGAGCATTTTCACGGACGTTTTTACTTTCTCATGAGCAGACATCTCAACCCGTCTGAAGATTGTTGGATCGCACCCACGCTTACGCTTGCGAAAAAACTTGCGTCACCTGTGCTTCTCAGCCAGGACAGTTTTTTCCACGACCGTCCCCGCAAGCGTCTCCACGACTTCATGCACGCGATCCGTCACAACAGGACGATTGAGCATGTGAGCGAGCATCTCTTTGTCAACTCGGAGCGTTGCCTTCATCCTCTCTCCTATCTTGAAAAACTGTTCGGCTCCTTCCCCTTCTATGAGAAGGCCTTGCGTGCATCCTGTGACCTTGCCGAAACCTTTGCGTTCGACCTCGACGAGTTGCGCTATGTCTACCCCAAGGAGATGCTGCCGCCTGCTTATTCAGCGCAGGCTTATCTTGAGAAACTTGTGTGGGAGGGCGCCCACCGCATCTACGGAGCAGAGCTTCCCGAGAAGACGAAGAAAATCCTTGATCACGAGCTTGCCCTCGTCAAGATCCTGGCCTTTCCTGACTACTTTCTGACAGTGTGGGACATTGTGAAGTGGGCACGTGCCCAAGGCATCTTGTGCCAGGGTCGGGGGAGTGCTGCCAACAGTGCCGTGTGCTTTGTGCTGGGCATCACGTCACTCGATCCCGAAACAAGCGAACTCTTGTTCGAGCGTTTCATCAGCTTGGAGCGCGGAGATCCTCCCGACATCGACGTCGACTTCGAACACGAGCGTCGAGAGGAAGTGATTCAGTATATTTACGAACGCTACGGACGGGACAAGGCGTCGATGGTGTGCAACGTGATCTGCTTCAAGTCACGGGGAGCCATCCGCTTTGTAGGCAAAGCCTTGGGCGTGCCTGAGAAGCTTCTTGACGAGGGAGCACGCCTCTTGCGACGCCGAGGCTTGCGACAGGGAGGAAGTGACAAAGCGCTGGGCAAACTTGCAAGCTTACAAAAGCCGACTGAAAACGAAGCGGAGACTCTTCTCAACCCTCATCTGTTAAAACTGTGGGGTTTCCTTGCAGAGGAGATCAAAGGTTTTCCCCGCCATCTTGGCATTCACAGCGGGGGTTTCATGCTCGCTGACAAGCCCCTCGCGTGGTTAGTGCCCACTGAACCAGCGACGATGGAAGGACGGACCGTCATCCAGTGGTCGAAAGATGATATAGAAGGTTTGGGTTTCTTCAAAATCGACATCCTCGCCCTCGGTATGCTTACGGCGTTGCGCAAGAGTTTTGCACTGATCCGTGAGTTTTATGGTCACAAGATAGGACTTTCGCAAATCCCTTCTGACGATCTGCCGACGTATCGCATGATTCAGAACGCTGAGACAGTGGGAACCTTCCAGATCGAGTCACGCGCACAGATTTCCTTTCTCCCTAAGCACAGACCTCAACATTTCTACGACCTCGTCGTGCAGGTAGCCATCATCCGTCCCGGACCGATCGAAGGAGGAATGATCCATGCGTACCTCAACCGACGAAGGGGACGGGAAGCGGTCGTCATCCCTCATCCGAAATTAGAGGCTATCCTGGGACGGACGTACGGAGTTCCCATTTTCCAAGAGCAGGTGATGCGAGTGGCGATTGCTGTCGGAGGCTTCTCACCAGGGGAAGCAGACGAGTTGCGCAAAAAAATCGGAGCGTTCACCATGAAACCTGACGATGTAGGCCCCTTGTTGGAAAAACTACAGAACGGTATGCGTGCCCACGGCATTAAGGAGGAATTTATCGCAAGCATGTGCCAACACATCCAAGGCTTTTCAAGCTACGGATTTCCCGAGTCACATGCTGCCTCCTTCGCCCTGCTCGCGTACGCGTCTGCTTATGTGAAATGTCACTACCCGGAGGCGTTTCTCGTTGCTATGTTGAATTCACAACCGCTAGGCTTTTACTCCATCGACACCCTGATTAAAACCGCAAGGCATGGGGATGAACGTGGAGGAGTGGGTGTCCGTCCCGTCTGTTTGCGCCGCTCCGACTGGGATGCGACACTGGAAAAGGATGAGAAAGCTTCACGACCCTTCGCTGTACGCTTGGGGCTGAGGCTGGTCCGTGGATTGTGTGAGGAGAACGTCAGGAACTTCCTGCAGAAGCGAACGCACCTTGCGACAAATTGCGGACTTGAGGAACTCTTGAAATTGCGCTGCTTCTCCCGACTGGACTGGACCGCACTGGCTGCAGCAGATGCGTTCCACTCGTGGGGGATCGCTCGCAGGGCTGCCATTTGGCTTGCCGAAGCAGCCCCGTTCTGCCATTACCTCGAAGACGAGGAGAGGGAACCTGCGTTCGCACAAGAAAGTGAGTGGGAAAACGTACAAGGTGACTACCGTGCACTAGGGACATCTCTGGGAACCCACCCTGCGAAGATTCTGAGGGAACAGGCCTGGGTCTACCCCGTCCCACGGGAGCAAATTGTCCTGGGCCAAGATCTTCTCAAGCTGCGCTCAGGCAGCTTCGTCACGATCTTCGGCATGGTCCTTGTGCGACAAGCACCACCTACAGCCAGTGGGATGCTTTTCATCACGCTGGAAGATGAAAGCTCCTACCGTCCCAACCTGGTCGTACGCCCCCACGTTTACCAAAGCTTCGCAGAGGTGATAGAAAGTCATAGTTTCCTCTGTGTCTCAGGAAAACTGGAACTTGTCGACAACGCATATAACATCATCGTCTCCCGCTTCCACGCACCGGAAGGATGGAAGGCGGAAGTCATCACCCTCCAGAAGCAAATGCAAGGTGCCGAGGAATTTGCCCTGAGCAGGAACTATTGCTAATGTTTGAGAAAAAGAATTTGTGGAGAGGACCTTTTTTGAAAAAAAGTCCCCCTCCACGCCTCCCCCCAAAAAACTTTAAATATTGAAGTTTTTAAAAAGGGGTTTGGGGAAATAACTTTTTTCAAAAAGTTTGTCCCCAAATTGATTATCTTGAATACTATAAAATCTAAAACTCCCTGAAGCACTCGTTATCCTTCAAGAAACGGTCAAGAGCTTCTTTCTGAACTTTACGTTCCTGAATCTGTAACAAGATCATACCGAAATTCTTTCCCTTCTTTTGCAATTCGTCGATCTTGGTATTGTTACCCTTAAGACCACCCACAATTTGTTTGCGAGCCATGTCCGTTGTTTGCATCGAGCGGTGAATCTTTCTCTGATAAGACGCTGAGATCGGGAAAAGATGAATCGCCCACAAATATTTTGCCGTCTGCGAATGGATGATCCCCCGGTTTGTGTCGAAAAAATCCATGAAAACTTCCGCACTGGCATTTGCCTGGTCCCAGGCGATTTTCAGATGTCTTGCGTCCCGACAGGCTTCGCCGAGACTGGAATGTGCGATGTTTTCAAGAGCACCAGGGTACTGCCCCATGAACTTCCTCATATTCTTGTCAAACAGTTTCGCGTTTTTCTCACTGTCCTTGCGGAGAAACTTTAAAAACGACCAACCGATGTGGCCAAAGACGATTTCAGTTATAAACTGATATTCCTTAAGCACATCGTAGCTTGGTCCCGATTCGGGGTTGTCCTTTCCCATCCCCACATCAAGCTGTTTGATCTTTAGAATTTCAATCTGTTTGGCCAACAAGGCGAGAGTCTCTCGAAATCTCTTTTCCGTGCTCTGGAAGATATCAGACGATTTCTCTAGGTAAACCTGATTGGTCAGATTATCTCGCAGGTTCTTTATGGCTCCAAACTTTGCCTGCTCTTCGAGCAGAGATGTTTTCACGGCCTCTGAAAGGCCCCAGAGCCGCGTCATGAGCGGCCTTTGGAAGCGTCGTTCAAATTCTTCGTCGTCGATCCCTAGGAAAAAAGGGAGCTTCTCATCCACGAAGGGTTTCAGAAGTATTGTCAGATCGTCCTTAACGGGAACATCGTCCTTCAGTGCCTCCACGTTTTCCAAAAGGAACTTCGCATGTTTCTGCATGAGAAGGGTGAAGCGCTCACGCTCGATCCGTGTCTCCTTCTTGCGAGCAAGGCTCCCCTCGATCTCAATCACGCGATCATAGAGAGACAGCCAATCAGGCCCCCTTTGTGCGACGACAAACGTTCTCTCCCGCACATTTTCAAGAACTGCAAATTCCTTCCTTTCCCTGAGAAAGTCTTCGAATTCCCTGGACAAGCCCTCGAAATATCCTTTTGCGGTCTCTATAGTTCCCTCGATCTCTGCACTGGGCATTGAGAAAAAATGGCATCCGTCCAGTTCGTTACGAATTTTGAAGAAAAGGCAGTTGAGTTCCTGAAACTGACGCCTGTCGTTTTCGTTGTCCCAGTCAAAGTTAGACTGCATGAGGGCCGAGATAACTTTCAACACTGACCCCAGACCAAGACCTGCTGCAGCGATCCCAATCCCTGCTTGTGTCGGCACAAGGAGGCCCATTTGTCCCACGCTGAGAGAGACGTTACCGACCATGGAAAGCATCCCACGTTTACGCAGATCATCGCTGCACTGTTCGTCTTTCGCAACTTCGTTAAGTTGGCTCATGATCGTTTGGGTTCTCGTAGCAAGAGCGCTATTCTCTGCAACGATGTCATCTGGCGGCGGGGGCCTGAAAAGCGAGGCAGAGACCCCGCTTCCGTTGGCCGCGAATGGCGCGACATAGGGACTTGTTCCGTAACGGACTTTCATCATGAAGGCCATGTTCATATTGGCGAGCATTTCCGACAAGCCGTTGACAAGCTCACCATGATGATCCTTGCAGAGACCGATCTTCAGCCCGTTTGACACAATTTTGAGTGACTCTACAAGATCTGTATATCTTGTAGACTGCAAAGGACAGGTCCGTTCGGCGAAAAAACGCTGTCGCTCAAGAAATTTCGCAAGTCCTGGATTTTCTAGAACCGTCCATTTCAAAGGATCAGGGAAAGACCTGGCATCTATAGCGAACCGGCTGATCTCGGCACGGAGGGAGGGAAGCAGGAAGAATGTAAGAAAAGCGAGTCGCCCCATCATGGCCTCCTTGCAAAGAGTTCCCTCTGATTTTGGCAGGATCTTAATGAAGGGAATCTAAGGGTCGCTTTAGTATTCAAGATAATCAACTTGGGGACAAACTTATTGAAAAAAGTTATTTCCCCAAGCCCCTTTTTAAAAACTTCAATATTTAAAGTTTTTTGGGGGGAGGTGTGGAGGGGAACTTTTTTTCAAAAAAGGTCCTCTCCACAAATTCTTTTTCTCAAAGATTATAGAGCAAGATACCCTGTCGCTAGAGATGCTCATCAAGGAGCGTGTTGAGAGTAGCAGACGCCTGGCGTAGCTCCTCGGAAGCTTCGGTCACGTGCATGCGTCGTAGGCGGTTGCCTTGCCGCCACTCATTGAGGATCAGGCACATCTCGGATACGGGCGTGATGTTGCGCCTCAAGATTTGTCCTTCTAGCAATTTTCCCAGCAAAAAACCCAAAAGAGCGAGGAAAACAATAGCCCATGCGCCCCCCGTTGCAAAAAGTCTAGCCTCATGGAGATCTTCCTTCATGGCGGCATCTAGAGACCGCAAGTTCTGCAAGTTTTTGGTTAACAAACCCAGCGTGTTAGAATCCGCTTTTTCATCTTTGCTAACAACAGAGACCATCTCCTCCACGATCTCCATAATCATTCTGTCTTTCTCAGAAAGATCGGATATGGCTGGTGTCATACGTTCAAGAAGAAAAACGCACGAAATCCCGACTATGAAATTTATACCGAGGACAAAATTCATCCCCCGTTTGAAGTGTTTTTCCAGCATGTGTCCTCCCATTGTAATGTGTAAGCCACTTGGGGCAAGAAAGTTCTTTCCCCCACCCCTTTTCAAAAACTTCAATATCTAAAGTTTTTTGGGGGGAGGCGTGGAGGGGAACTTTTTTTCAAAAAAGGTCCTCTCCACAAATTCTTTTTCTCAAAGACTATATGTACTCAAAAGTTTTTCAATCTTACCGGGAGGCGACACAACGATTAGAATATCTCCGTCGTGTATGATTTCGTCTGCTCGGGCAAGTTTCACCGTTCCCGAAGCAGCGGAGCGGACTGCGATCACGGTAATTCCATAGTTGCGCCTGAGATCCAAGTCGATCAGCGACTTTTTCCAGAACCGATCAGGCGCCTTGAATTCGGTGACGGTAAGGTCAGAACCCAGCGACATTTCGGCCAGAATGTTCTCACTCATGATACGATTGGCAAATTTTGCACCGAAATCCCACTCGGGGTTGATGACTTCATCCGCACCGACCAGTTTCAAAATCCTAGAGTGCAAATCATCGTTCGCCCTTGCAATCACTCGCTTTGCCCCCATCTGCTTGAGAAGGGCCGTGCAGATGATAGCAACCTCCTTTGATTGATCCCCGGTCGCGCAGACACAGACATCCCTGCTTCCAGGATCGAGCTGAGCGAGAGCCTCGCCTTCCGTCGCGTCGAAGCAAAAAACCTGTGAAGAATACTGAGAAGCGATTTGGACTTTCTCTTTGTTCTTGTCTATGGCAATCAGTTCGGTCTCAAGACTGGAAAGCGCTTTCAGAAGCCCGAGTCCGAACTGACCGAGACCTATGACCACGATCTGCTTTTTCACTCAACCCTCCTTGTTGCGCCTACACAACCGTTACTTCTTCTTCCGGCACAACCCATTTTAAAGTCGCAACGCGCTGAGATAGAAAAACGATGACAGAAAGAGAACCGACCCGACCCACGAACATGCAGATGATGATGATGATTTTTCCTACCTGATCAAGCTGGGCTGTTCCACCAAGAGAAAGTCCGACTGTACTCAATGCAGAAACAACCTCGAATAAGGCCACAATTGGTCTCATGTCCTGCGTTGCGAGTAGGGCAATGCATGCAATCAAACCAGACAACATAGCAAAAGCGGCAATCGTCGCTGCTCGATAAACCGTTCTCTCGGGAATACGTCGGTTAAACGCTATCACTTTAGCATGCCCTTTCACGACACTGACCATGGTCATGAAAAATACCATAAAGGTTGTAACGCGAATCCCCCCTGCTGTTCCTCCCGGCGCACCTCCTACAAACATCAGAGCTATGGAAATAAAAACCGATGCAGATGACAACAGCGACTGATCCACCGTATTAAACCCTGCAGTGCGAGTGGTCACCGACTGGAACCAGGCGTTATTCAACTTCTCCCAGAAACCAAGATGCGCGAACGCCTGATTCCACTCCAAAAATGTAAAAAAGAACATTCCTGATAGAAGTAGAATGAGAGTCCCCAAAATGATAAACCGAGCCTGTAAAGGAATGGCGGACCTTCGATGAAGGAACGGAAGCGTAATGATAAAGGCAGGAGATAGCCCACCTGCAATGACCAGCAACGCTACACTGTGAAGGATAACAGGATTGCCCTGAAAACGAATCAAGTTATCTGAGAATAAAGAGAAACCAGCATTGCAAAAAGCTGAGATAGAGGTGAAAAGCCCTCGCCAAAAGGCCAAACCAAGACTATCCCCTTCCTGAAGAAAAGCCAGGGAGAGAACAAGTGTCCCCATAAGTTCAAAAAACACGGTCACCTGTATGATCCGCTTAAGAATGCTACCCACAGCCCCCTTTTGCTTTTGTCCCATAGCTTGAGTGACCGCAATCTCCTCCCTGACACTGAGTCTGCGCCCTATCAGAGCACTGGCAAGAGCAGACAAAGCCATGATTCCCAGCCCCCCCAACTGGATGAGGATGAGCACGAAAACCTGACCGAGGGCACTCAAATCTTGTGGTGTATCGACAACAATCAAGCCTGTGACACATACAGCACTGACCGCAGTAAAAACAGCGTCGATCATTGCCATACCACTCGGCAAGACTGAACTCGCGGGAAGAACAAGCAGAATCGAACCAATCGTACACAAAAAGAGAAACGTGAGGATGATAGCACCCTCAGGATGGCGAAAAAGGGAGTCGAGAAGCTGATGCACAGATTTCAACACGGTCGATCGGTAGAAGGCAAGCATAACCCCCGGAAAGGTGAACACAACGGAGTACAAACTGAGCACATCCAAGGGCCTGTCAAACTCAAATAGGGTATAACCAAAGAAAGGAAGTACAAAAATCACTAAGCTTAACCCAAGCATCTTCGGATGTCCAAACACCGCAGCAAAGTAGACGAATACTAGAAACGCAATGACATTGGCACCAAGACTGGCCCATAGGAAGCTCGGTGAGCCACCTATATGAAAGAGGAACACTGCCAACCATATGCCTATAGCAAGCGTTGAGTTAGGAATGAGTATAGAAAGCCAAAGGTCTTCCGAACGCGATAAATTCTGCCTGCCCGCCTGCCAATGCCGGTGGGAAAGAATCCAACTTGTGATCCCAATATAGGAACTGAGAACAAATAATCCCAGAGTCGGACTCATTATGAGATGATTGGAAATGTTTCCCAACCAGAGAGTCAAGCTTCCAACGCTCAGAACCTTAAAAAGAAAGGTGCTATAAAAAAGACTGAGACCCCCCAAAAAAGCCAGGATAGCTACGGAAATATTGACCAAAACTTCCCATACGACCACCGACGCCATATAAGGAGCTTTCTGACTGAGAAGCTCGGAGGCTATAAGGAGAAGAGGGCCTAGCTGCCATAACATTCCCACAAGGGCAGGATGATAGTGGGAACGCAGTATGTTTTTCAATATAACGCCCCTAAATTATTGCCTATCTGTGCTTAGATATTTTACTTTGCAAAGGGAGTGAAGCAAAGGAAAAGCTAGGCCATTAGATAAGCCGCTAGTTTTAGGGGCTATTTTGACCGACATCCGCGCAAAAAAAATGTTGTTTCGTGGAAATCCCTACTGTATGCTCTCCTCATCCTTTTAAAAGAAGGATAGTTGGCTAAGGGTAGAGTTCTTGAGAACCTTGTCGAGTTTAGCTTGGTTGTGTTACCGCTTGAACCCGCTTTCTTCAGAAACCGGAGCAGTTGCTCCCTACCTATTTTTTAAGTTTTTTTCTTGTAAGGATTCATGAAAATGGAAAAGAAGATCTACGTTGGTGGTTTGTCGTACAGCACCACTGAACAAACGCTCTACGAAATGTTTGCCCGCATCGGCAATGTTGAGTCGGTTAAAATCATAACCGATCGCGACACAGGCCGAAGCAAAGGTTTTGCTTTCGTAGAAATGGCCTCTGGAGAAGAAGCACAATCAGCTATCGACAAGTACAACGGCACCGAACTCGACGGTCGTCGCCTTCTCGTTAACGCAGCGAAACCACAAGCTCCTCGCAGTAACCGCACTGGTGGCGGCGGCGGCGGTGGTGGTGGCCGAAGCAGCTGGGGTGGAAATGGCGGCGGTGGAAACCGTGGCCCACGCTGGTAAAAAGACCCAAATGTAGCCAACACAACGAAATTGTTTTGAGCTAAATTGAAAAGCCAGGTTGGAAACGACCTGGCTTTTTTTCTTTGTTTAGGAAGCCTATCGGGGCGACATGTGTGGTGTAATTCTTCCTGTCCCATCGACAGAGTAAACACTGCCGAGAGTGGTTCCGCGACGCTGCACAAACCACAAGTTCCCATCGAACTTTGTTCCAAAAATACCCGCTAGTTCAGAGGGTGACTTTCCCTCTAGTCGCCCTTGTGAAAAGTCGATAGCCCTGCGCACTTCCGAAGCAGGATGGAATTTCCCACGGATGGGGAGGGCCCCGGGCTTGACTGGACTGTTCATCCCTGCTTGTAGCCGAATAATTTTTTTAGAAAGGTTCATCGCATCAAGCGGAGAGATCGCTCTTCCCCCCCGCCACATGTCCCCGGCCAAATTCAACCCCTCTATTTCCCCAAACTCCGCTTTGAAATCCTGGTCGTTCATGACCAGGAAGAAGTCTTCTGTAAGATCGTCTTCTTTCTTAATTTCAGCAGCTTCAGCCGAACCTTGATTGTCTTCTTGTGGAATTACGGGTTCAGAGGATGGAAGGTTTTCACTTGCGTTTTTGTCAGTTTCCTCACTTGGAGCTAACGCAGACACTGGTTTCTGGACGGCTGTCTTGGGAGCAGGCTTTTGAAGCTTCGTGGCCCCTTCCTGATAGCAAGCGGAAGTTAAGAAAAGAAACATAATTAGGTTTAGGTTAGTGGCATTCACAGTTTCCCTCTGGGCGAATTTCACGAGTTCCACTCTTTAGTTTATATGAAGCAGGTGCAAAAAGTAACCCGTAGGCTGCACGAGAGATTTCTTGGAGGAACCAGCTGCGCAGTTTCCTCCAAACCACCTCCTTGCTCACATCCTTTAATGCATACACTCACCTAATTGACCGCTCAGCAGAACCAATTTCCCAGCCACCTTCGACGCATCATAAAAATAATAGAGCTTGGCCTTTTTGGGATTCCGTCTTTTCCCATAATTGACTTCGCAGAATGTCCCTCTTTCGACGTTCCCGATGGAGATTTTGGGAAAGGTCAGATGAGCGTCAAAGTTCCGCAAGAACCACTGAGCGTCTGAGCTGCTTACTTCCTCACATCCCACCACGGGCGACTTCTGCACCTTGTCCCTCGCCTTTTCTCTCAGCTCAGCAATGTATTGACCCGCTTCGTCTACTTTTATTTTCAGAAAGGCTTTGTTCTCGATTTTGTCTTGAGCATCTGGTGCGCCAGGCTTCAAATAGAGGCCAGGAACGCGCACCCCTTTGCAGGAATAACTGGGCGCAGCAAGAGCAGAAAGAGGCAGAACACTTAGACAGGAAATGATAGCGATTCTTCGTAGCATGAGACCTCCTCAATGGGATTTGTAGTCCTTGCATAACTAACTGATATTCATAGTTATTTCAACCAAAAATGAACTATTGGAGGAACCAGCTGCGCAGTTTCCTCCAAACCACCTCCTTGCCACTGAAAACTAGCTGCCCAAGGGATTTCTTGGAGGAACAAATGTGCAGTTTCCTCCAAGCCACCTCCTTGCCACAAGATCGGCTCTTTACATTTACATCCTGTCGTCGTATATGATCGGTTCAAGATCAGATAAAATAGTCAATAGGGACTAGCCATAGAAGGGTTCAAGTATGTTCGACAAGATTAAAAAGGCATTGTGGGGAGAACTATCGTCGGAAGATCAAAAGAGGTTCGCTCTTCTGTCATTAACATTTCTTTTTATCATAGGGACCTATTGGTTGATGCGGCCTTTAAAAGACGGCATCTTTTTTAAAGTTGTCGGCGGTGAGTGGCAGCCATTGGCCAAAATTTTGTCGGTTTGTGTTTTAGTTCCTCTCGTTTTTTTCTATTCAAAACTTGTCGATTTGGTTGAGAAACAGAAACTTTTTTATATCATTTGTAGTTTTTTCTCGATCTTCTTTATTGGTGTGTCTTTTGCCTTGCAGCATCCCTCTATTGGGTTGGCAAACACAGTAACGTCTCCTGACAGATTGCTAGGTTGGTTTGTCTATTTGGGAATCGAGTCCTTTGGAACTTTGATGGTGGCTCTTTTCTGGTCATTCGTCATCAGTTCGTCGGAAACGGATTCTGCGAAAAAAGGTTACCCTCTTATTATTGCCGGAGCGCAAATTGGCTCCCTCCTGGGTCCCACCATTGCAACCCAAGCAGAGAGCTTGGGGATGTCTACGTTAACCTTCATCGTAGCGGGCGGTATTGCTATTGTTCCTTTCCTTGTCAAGTATTTCATCACTGTTTTCCCTTCTGCAGCGGAAAAGAAGAGTGAAAAATCCACTAAGTCTACGGGCATGATCGAAGGTTTAAAGCTTCTTCTTTCTCGTAAGTATCTCTTGGGTATTCTTGGTGTCGCCACACTCTATGAGGTGATCGGTACTATTCTTGACTACCAGATGAAAATGATTGCCAATCAGGAATATGCTGATGCAGCCGGTGTAACTAAGTTCCTCGGATTTTTTGGTCAAGCCACAAATGGTCTTGCCTTGGTTTTTGCACTAGTGGGGACAAGTTTCTTGATTCGTCGTTATGGTTTGACGTTCTGCCTGGTGGCTTTCCCAGTGGCGGTAGGTCTGGTGGTGGGGAACGTCTTAATTTTCCCATCTCTCTGGGTTCTCTTTATTGCCATGGTTGCCATCAAGGGGCTGAGCTATGCGCTCAACAATCCTTGTAAAGAGATCATGTACATCCCCACAAGCAAGGATGCCAAGTTCAAGGCCAAGGGTTGGATTGACATGTTTGGTGGTCGAACAGCCAAAGCCACTGGCTCTGGAATTAACTTTATGTTTACATCTCTTTCTGCTCTCTTGTTCTACGGTTCCATCTTGTCTCTAGGTATTGTCGTAGTCTGGGGCTTTATCGCGCTCTATCTGGGACGCGAAAACAAGAAGCTTGTCGAGGCGGGAACCATCGTAAGCTAAGCTTTAGGTCTAAGTTGGATCCCGCGGTCAAGCCGCGGGATGACAAGAGGTCTAAGCGGGATGACAAGAGGTCTAAGTTGGATCCCGCGGTCAAGCCGCGGGATGACAAGAGGTCTAAGC
>JACPKR010000027.1:43968-58759 GCA_016186945.1 Deltaproteobacteria bacterium
ATCCCGCGGTCAAGCCGCGGGATGACAAGAGGTCTAAGCGGGATGACAAGAGGTCTAAGTTGGATCCCGCGGTCAAGCCGCGGGATGACAAGAGGTCTAAGCGGGATGACAAGAGGTCTAAGCGGGATGACAAGAGGTCTAAGCGGGATGACAAGAGGTCTAAAAGGCGGCAACGCCTGTAATTTCCTGTCCTAAGATGAGTAGGTGGATATCGTTTGTTCCTTCGTAGGTGATAACGGTTTCCAGGTTGCAGCTATGGCGCATGGAAACGTACTCGTCGAGTAAGCCGTTTGCTCCCAGGATATCTCGGCAGGCTCTGGAAACTTCCAGGGCCATTTCGCAGTTGTTTTGTTTACCCATACTGACTTGAGCGTAGTGCAGTTGGCCTTCGTCTTTCAGTTGCCCCAAGCGCAGAGACAGCAGTTGGGCCTGGGTGATGCGAGACAGCATGATGGCGAGTTTCCGTTGCACGAGCTGACGGGAAGCCAATGTCTTGCCAAAGAGCACGCGATCCTGGGCGAAGCGGCAAGCTTCGTCATAGCAAGCTTCGGCCGCTCCGACGGCTCCCCATGCGATGCCGTAACGCGCTTGGGTCAGGCAGGCGAGGGCCGACTTCAAACCTTCGGTACCTGGAAGGAGAGCCTCCTCGGGAAGTCTGACATCATCGAAGTAAAGCTCGGCAGTTTCGGAAGCTCTGAGCGATAATTTGCCGGTCATTTTTTGGGTCTTGAATCCTTTCGCGTCTGTGGGCACCACAAACCCTCGTATTCCGGCTTCTGTTTTTGCCCAGATGACGGCGACATCAGCGATATTACCGTTTGTGATCCACATTTTTGACCCGTTGAGAACCCACCCTCCTGCCTTTTTCTCTGCTTTTGTTTTCATGGAGCCTGGGTCGGAGCCTCCTTCCGATTCGGTCAGTCCATAGCAGCCGATCGCTTCCCCTTTCCCCAGTGCTGGCAGCCATTTTTTCTTTTGCTCTTCGCTGCCGAAGGTGTGGATGGGGTACATGACAAGAGCGCCTTGGACGGATACGAAGCTTCTGATGCCGGAGTCGCAGCGCTCCAACTCTTTCATCACCAGTCCGTACGAGGTGTTGTCCATTCCTGGGAGGCCGTAGCCCGTAAGGTTGGAGCCTAGGAGACCCAGCTCCGCAATGCCTGGTACGATTTCCCTAGGAAAGTGGTCCTTTTGGAAAGCTTCGCGAATCAGTGGCTGAATGTCTTTGCTTACAAATTCCCGGACTGAGGATTGAATCATTCTCTGTTCTTCACTTAGAAGGGATGAGAGGTCCAAAAAATCAGGGAATGGATGGCTTGTCAACTTACGCACGAGAACTCCTTATTTTTCTGAGTTTTCCCAGCGCCAACGTTTATAGTTCCAACACCATTGCTCTGGGTACATACGAATGATGCCTTCTATTTTTGTAGCAAATCTTTGGGTTATCGTGGGGATATCTTTTTCCGAGTGTCCGGGGGGTAATAGAATTTCCGAGAGGAGACGGTACTGCATTGGTCCTTCCCGCAGGCAAAAAACTGCGAGAACGGGGGCTTCTAGCTTGGCTGCCATCATCGCGGGGCCAGAGACAAAGGGCGTCGCTTGCTTGAAAAAAGAGACTATGGGTCCCTGTCGGCCTTTTGGTTTTTGGTCCATGACGAAGCCCAGGTTATCCCTATTCTTTAGGATCATGATCATCCTTCGCAGAGTGCTTTTGGCCTCGGCATCCAGGATGCTCACGCCCATTTTAGACCGCAGGCGTTCGATCCAGCGGTCCACGCTCGGGCGACGGGATTTCTTGGCTAGAGCGTAGAACTGTCCGTGAGAGTGTTCGGCACTGAATCTTCCCACCCACTCCCAGTTACCCACGTGAGCGGTGATCGTGATACTACCGACGGGACTGTTTTCGAGGGTTTGCAAATTCCGCGTAAAGTCATCCATGCCGCTTACTTTCAAAATGTCGGCGGCGTAGACTGCCTTGATGGTTTCGGCGAAGATCTGTGCTTGGGATCGCAAGGTTTGGTAGGCAAAAGATTTTGCAAATGACGAGTGCGGTGGCAGTCCCCAAATTTTTTCGATGTTGAGGAAGAGAATCGTTCTCTCCTTTCGCCAAAGGAGCAAGCGCAGGTAGGTGAGGAGAGAAAGGAGCGGGTTCAGGACCCCCCAAGGGAGAAAGGTCAGAAGGTAGGTTAAAAGGTTCAGCATACGGACGTCGCATGCTTGAAGAATTCGGCAGCCTTATAGGAGCTTCTCACGAGCGGCGCTGAGGCTACCCCCTTGAAGCCCATGGTTTCCGCTTCGGCCTTAAGTTGGGCGAAAATATCGGGGTGTACCCATTGTTTCACAGTCAGGTGTTTTTTCGTCGGTCGCATGTATTGCCCGATGGTGAGGAAGTCGACATTATGCTCGCGTAAATCTGCCATCGCCTGACGGATTTCGTCCCAACGTTCTCCCAGGCCCAACATGAGGGCGCTTTTCGTGTAAAGCTTGTAGTCTGCCGTTTCCTTCGCAAGTCGCAGTGTCTGGAGAGACTGCTGGTAGTGGGCACGCGCGTCTCTTACACGGGGGCTGAGGCGCTCGACTGTTTCCAGATTGTGTGCGTAGACTTGTACGCGAGCGTTCACAACGGTTCGAATGGCGTTCTCATTTCCCCCGAAGTCTCCTACGAGCAGTTCGATATCCATAGAAGGGTTGAGGGCTTTTACCTCCTGCACGACGGAAGCGATATGCCCTGCTCCACCATCGGGAAGGTCGTCGCGGTTGACCATCGTCATGACGACATACTTCAGACGCATGGTCTGACAGCTTTCCGCAACGTTGCGTGGCTCGTCTTTATCAGGAAGCGCGGGGGCTGCGTGCGTTTTTATATGGCAAAAACGACAGGCCCGGGTGCAAGTATCACCCATCAGCATGAACGTCGCTGTTCTTGTGTTCCAACATTCGCCAATATTGGGGCATTTCGCTTCTTCACAAACTGTAGCAAGATGACGTACGCGCAAGTCTTTCTTGATCGCAAAGTATTGCTCTCCACCGGGTAAGGAAGATTTAAGCCAGGTTGGTTTGCTGCACTGGGCATTTTTTGCATTCATAAGTTTCCGTCGGAGTTGATGAGGCAGTTGACCTACGCGAAAGGTTCTATATAAGCCTTCCTCGCGCTCCCTTCATAAACTGAGGAATGAAAGGAATCCTTGTCCTCTGCAAATCTATTATAATAAAAGTATACTTAGCCAGTAAAAACAGAGAATTTTAGAGGCTATCGCACTATGCAACCGAGAAAAAAGTATGACGTCATTGTAATCGGCAGCGGTCCTGGAGGTGAGGGCGCTGCCATGCAGGCTGCCAAACTTGGCTTGAGGGTCGTCATCATCGAGAAGGCTGAGCTTGTCGGTGGCAACTGCACACACCTGGGGACAATTCCGTCAAAAACGATCAGGCACATGGCTTCCCAGCTTGTGGCGTTCAAGTCTGATCCTCTCTTTGCTTCTTTGACAGCGAGTATCAATATCAGTTTCTCAGAAATCCTCGATCGCTCTCGGGATGTTATTTCCAAGCAAGTCCTTCTACGCAGCAGCCATTACTCGCGCAACAAGGTTGAGCTTATTCATGGGAGGGCGTCTATCGAAGATGCTCACTCGGTCAACATCGACAAGGGGTTTGGCCTGAGTGAATCGCTTACGGCAGAGAATATTGTCCTAGCAACAGGGTCGAGGCCTTTTCACCCGGAGGATATTGATTTTTCCCATCCGCGCGTTTTCGACTCGGACACGATTTTGGACCTTTCTGTAGACCCACGGACCATCACGGTCTATGGGGCGGGTGTGATCGGTTGCGAGTATACAAGCATATTCCGAACTCTGGGGAAGAAGGTAACCCTTATCAACAGTCGCTCGAAACTTCTGAGCTTCCTGGACGATGAAATTGTTGATGCGCTCTCCTACCACCTTCGCGACCAGGGAGTTGTGATCCGGCATAACGAATTTTACGACTCGATTGACCTCCTCGACGATAAGGTTGTCATGAGCCTTAAGTCAGGGAAACGGGTGAAGTCCGATATTCTTCTTGTTGCGACAGGAAGGATTGGAAATAGTGAAAACCTAGGGCTTGAAAAACTTGGTATCGAAACCAACCGGCGTGGCTACATCCTTGTCAACGAAAAGTATCAGACGAACGTCCCCAACATCTATGCCGTGGGGGACTTGACTGGCTTCCCTTCACTTGCAAGTGCGGCTTATGATCAGGGGCGTTTTGCTTCCATTAAAATCCACGATCCAGACAGTGACGATGCTTTGATAAAGGATATTCCCCTGGGCATTTACACAACGCCCGAAATTTCCTGTGTGGGAAAAACTGAGCAGGAACTGACCGCAGAACACATTCCCTACGAGGTCGGTGTGGCAGCGTTCCGTCACCTTGCCCGCGCGCAAATCACGGGAAGGACAGTCGGCATGCTGAAGCTTCTCTTTCATAGGGAAACCCTGGAACTTCTCGGCATCCATTGCTTCGGGCAAAGTGCGAGCGAAATTCTCCACATCGGTCAGACAGTGATGGCACAGAAAGGGGCGGCCAACTCCCTGAAATACTTTACCCAGACTACTTTCAACTACCCCACTATGGCAGAAGCGTACCGAGTTGCCGCCTTGAACGGCCTTAACCGAGTGTGCTAGGCCACTTGGGGCAAGGACGCATTACAAGCGCTCCCCAAACAGGGCGGTGCCGATCCGCACCACATCGCTTCCCATACTGATAGCGAGTTCAAGGTCCTTGCTCATTCCCAGGGAAAGTTTTCCCGCGCCTACACTGTCAGCAGCCGTGCGCAAGGAGCGGTAAAGGTCTTCCGCCTGACCTGACGCTTCAATCGCGTCTGGGGGAATCGACATGATCCCTTGCAGGGCAAGTTGGGGGAAGTTTTTGACGATTTCCTGCGCAAGGGCTGGCACGTCCTTTAGAAGCACACCGCTTTTCGTCGCTTCCTCGCCAGCGTTCACCTCGATGAAGATGGGAAAGGGGGTTTTGCCGAACTCCTCGGCATAACGTGCAATGTAGCGGGCATGTTTGAGGGAACTTACGGTCTGAATTTCCGACGCAACGCGCACAATCCGCTGGATTTTGTTCGATTGAAGGGTTCCAATGAAGACCCAACGAAGGTTCGGAAGCTTAGCGGCTTTTACCTCTAGTTCATTGCAGTAGTTTTCTCCGAACTCTCGCTGCCCGAGTTCATGCAAGGCTCGAATCTTGGTCTCTGGCTGCGCCTTAGTTACGGCAAGGAGGCGGACCGAAGAAGGGGAGCGCCCCGCATTTGCACAAGCGTTCTCTATTCTTTGTTTTACAGCTGAATAGAAAGCAGCAAGCTTATTTGCCTGGGACAAGGTCATTTTCCCTCAAGTACTTCAACGGCAAATTTCCCGATTGCTTTCCTTACAGCCTTCCAATCCACGTCGTCGAAATCAAGAATCAAACCTTTCGAGACGATAGCGTTGACGATGCGCTCTTTGCCTTCAAAATCCCACAAAACGTCTTCAAGGCTATCCACGATCATCCCTGCCTCAAAATTTGTCCGGCCTTTTTTTCCGTGATTGTACCGGCGATACACTTTTTGAAATGCTTTCAGTTCCTTTTTCCAATGGCTTTTTTCCTGATGTTTGGGAAAACAAAGCAGCATGGTCAAATGGAGAGCCACGACGGGAGCGTAACTTTCCAAAGTTTCAACGGCTTCGGAACGTCTAAAGGCTGCATTCATCAAAAATCCTCTCTCAGTTATGCCGGAATGGATGCGGGAAAGTTTTTATTTTTGCTCTTCCGCCCCTGATTTTTCAAGGGGAGACTCTGCAGGAATTTGATCACTCGCGGGTTGTGTCGGTGGGGATACTACGGCCGGACTTTTGCTTTTCACTGGCTCTCCCCCTTCGATGGTGGGAACTCCCTGGTTTTCCCCTTTGTGGATCATCGTCGGCACCTTGTGTTTGGGAAGAACCGGCTGGGCGGTGCTAAGGGGTACGAAGCTTTCCTCCTCATGTACAGAGTAATGCGGGGCGATGATGAAAACATTGCCCTTTGCGTCTATTTCCACATCGACTTTTTTTAATTCCTGGCTGAAAGCACTCGAAATGTCGGTACCGTTCAAATAAACACTTCGTGCCAGCAAGCTTGGAGACGCCCCTATGGAAACGAAAATGCAAAGTTCCCTTAGCAAAATGTTCTCCTCTTCGCTATTATATCAAACCGTCATTGAAAATGGGAGAGAGGTACAATTCATGAAGTTCAGAAGTATTTTAATTTCAAGTGTCATGGGCCTACCCGCATTCTTTTCTGCTTGTGATCCTGCCTTCCAGGCAGAATATTCCAACCCCGACGCCGTAGAAATCGTCGATGACCGGTGGAATGAGACAGATGCGCGAAAGACTGCGGAAATTCTTATCAGCTCCATGCTTTCCAAACCATGGTTGAACGAGTTCAACCGCGCACACGGACAAAAACCTATTCTAATCGTGGATGATATCGAAAACAGCACAGCCGAACATATCGACACGAAGGCTATTGGTGAAGCTTTGCTGCACGAGTTGATTAATTCCGGGCAAATTCGCTTCGTAGACGCTTCACGCCGCGACAAGATTCTAAAAGAGGTAAAGTACCAGCAGGAAAGTGGGATGGTTGCCGAGGCTTCACGCAAAAAGACGGGGCGACAGATGGGCGCAGATTTCCTGATGGGCGGAGGGATCTCCACCCAGGTTCATATGCAAGGTGGGCTTAAGACAGTGTCCTACACAACCTTTCTCAAGCTCACCAATCTGGAAACTGCAGAAGTTGTCTGGACGGAAAAGTATGATATAAAGAAGCGCTTCAAACGTTCTGGAGCAGGTTGGTAATAACATCTCTTGATTGTGAACTTTATGCGCCTTCTTTCGCTTGTTTCTTTATCGTTTTTCCTTGCCCACTGTGCGTCCTACACTGACGAAATCAAGGCGATGCGCGATGACTTCGTCGGGTCGCACTACAGTGCCGCGCTTGAGAAGATGGACAAATCATCCCTCCGGGAAAGCCAGAAAAATCGCCTTCTCTTCCATATGGAGAAAGCGATGATCCTCGACCGCATGGGAAAATTGCAAGACTCCCGCGCCCTCCTGTCGCGAGCCGATCAGATTGCAGACGAACTTTACACAGTCAGCATCACCAAAACGGCTGCTACCTTCATCGTGAACGAGAGCGTCGCTGACTATGCGGGCGAAGATTATGAAAAGGTGGCCATCCACACGATCATGGCGCTTTCCTACCTGGAAGAAGGAACTCTTAAAGAAGCAAGGGTCGAGGCAAAGAAAATTTCCTTGAAACTTGCGGAAATTACCCAAAAGTACGATCCCCAGCACGCCGGTTATAAGGAGGACGCTTTTGCCCTTTTCCTTTCCGGCATCATTTTCGAAGCACTAGAGCAATGGGACGATGCCATCATCGACTATCGACAGGCATTTGGTCTTTTCAGCAGCTCGGCCTATTCGAAATTCTACGAAGGGCCTATCCCTCCTTCCCTTGTGACATCGCTGTACGGTGTTGCGAAAAAAAGGAACCGCTCTGATGTCCTGAAAGATTTGAAAGATCGTTTTCCCGATCTTCTTGCCAAAGCCGACGGACTTCCCAAGGGGGGAGACCTCGTGGTGATCCATGAGGCGGGAAACATCGTAACGAAGACCGCAAAGGACTTTGTTCTTCCGATCAGCGGGCAAATCATCCGCTTCTCTTTCCCCGTCATTGAGAAAAAGAAAATCGCCTGGCAAAACACTATCAACGGCGTCAACATCGACGGTGTGTTCCACGACGCCTCTAACCTTGCCAACATGAACGGCATCGCTTACCAATGTCTGGAAGACCGAAGGGGGCGCCTGATCCTGAAAAGTGCTGCACGGCTTATCACAAAGGCGAAACTGGTTGATGAAGCTCACAAGAACTTCGGGCCTCTTGGAGGTATCGCTGCTAACATTTTCGCAGCAGCTACGGAAACAGCAGATACACGAAGTTGGACTTTCCTCCCCCAAGCGTTCTACATCACACGGGTACGCCTATCCCCTGGCAAGCATGATTTGGAAATCAAAACAGCAGGCAGAATTTCTCAAATGCAGACGGTTGACGTGAAAGAAGGTGAAATCACCCTTCTGCGTTCGAAATGAATGGCATGGAGGAGGTTTGGAGGTTTTGGCAAGGAGGAGGTTTGGAGGAAACTGCGCAGCTGGTTCCTCCAAGCTGCTCCTCAAGAATTCACATGATCTGACCGAAAAACCCTGCGAGATTTCGTAGAAAGGTCCATCGGTTGGTAAATATGAAAATAAAAGAACAAATTCTTGTGTTAACGCTAAGCTGCGGACTTAGCTTCGTTTTTTCTTGCCAACCTGAAGTCAAGAAGACGGCTCCACCGACTTCTCCCCTTGAGAAGGAGCAAAAGGTAGGCGAGCCGACTGCTCCGACCGCACCCCAGCCTCCCAAGGGAGGAGCGAGTGGCGGGGGTGACGATCCCTTCGGTGGTTTAGGCGCCTTGCTGGGAGGACTTGGGAGGAAAGGCGGTGCAGGAGGAGGCGGAGCAGCAGCAGCGGGAGGTCCTGAAGGCGCCCAAGGAGGCCCTGCTGGGGATCCTTCGCAAATACTGCCGTCCCCACGATTCAAAACCCCGTTCCTCTCGTTTCAATTGCACCTGCCGACGAAAAACTCCATGTATGAGTGCCCTGGGGATTCTTTCTGGGTTGGTACACAAAGTTACTACGATGGTACCGCCAAAGACCGGATCTATCAGGAGACCTGCCAATTTTTCGAAGATGGGTTGGGCAGACCGTTGAAGAAACAAAACTGCGAAATTAAAAACGCAAGCGATTTTGAGGAAGACTTCGACTTTACCTGTCCCAAAGGCTCACTGCTTTCTGGGCATCAAACAAAGTATAGCCCCGACAAGAAAGATCGCCAGCACAGCTTTTCATGTTGCGAGGCCGTGACAGAGGAAGGCAAAAAAGTCGACTTCATCGAACAACCCGTTGAGGGCACGGAAGATGTCGCACAGATTTGCGAGCAATCTATCGTGGCACGCCAGACATCTCTCCCACAATTCGCAACGAGAGATGTGAACCCTGATCACGGATCGGTCGAGTTCAAGTGCCAAAACAAGATTGACACCATGCAAGGCCCGATGGTCGTTGGGTCAATTGTACGAAACGTCAACGCAACTTACTGGGATAACCTAAAAGACCGAATATTTTCCTTTGAATGCTGTGTGCTCGGAGTCACTCCGGATACTCCCCCAGCGAACCCAGGGAATTAAGGGAAGAGATGGGCTTTAATATTTCCGACAACGCGATCCTTGCTCAGTTGCAACGCAACCTAGCCAAGGCCAAAGACGAGCAAGCCGACACGATTGGAAAACTTTCTACGGGCAAAGTCTTCACACAGCAAGACCCCCGTCCCGCTGATCGCGCCATCGCGGAAAGCATGGAGTATCGCATCCGCTCGCTCAATACAGCCAAGCGTAACGTCAATGACTCCATCTCCCTGCTGAATACAGCAGAGTCCGGGATGAACGAAATTGCAAACATCATCACCCGCATGAAGGAAATCAACCTCACGGCCGCAAGCTCAACTATAAGCAACCAGGAACGACGCTATCTCTTCATCGAATACGAAGCCCTCCACGATGAGGTAAACCGCATTACGAAGACGACGGAATTCAACGGTATCCCTCTTCTCTACGGCGCATCTGACAAGGTGCCTGATACCATGGTCTTTCGCCTCGGAGACCCGTACCTGGAAGAGTCTTTCTTCGGCCGTGGACAAGACGTCAATACCATCACATTTGCAGATATCAAAAATGTAAATACAACAACAGAAGCACTGGGCTTGCAAAGCGCTCGGGAACTTCTCGAAGACACTAACGATATCGAAGGGGTTGAATTGGAAGATATCGAAGACTTTATCATTCCCGAGGAAGACGACATCTTCCCAACGAGCTACGATCAAGCTCTTACGGTGCTTTCAACCAGTCGTTCTATATACGGCGCCCTGCAGTCGCGATTTAATCGAGTTCTCGATTACATTGATGTCTACCAGGAGAACATTGAAGCCGCAAAATCCAAGATCACCGATACCGACTACGCGCAGGAAGTCACGAACCTGCTTAAATCCAAGGTCCTGATCAACGCCAACACAGCCTTACTCGCCCAAAGCGCAATCGACGCCCAGCAGACTCTTCAGCTTCTCAACGCCGTCACCTAGACCCCCAGCTCGTCCAAGGTAAGCGAGAAGCTTGGGGCAAAGTGGCGCAGAAAGTAGTCGACCTCCTTCATTTTGAAGGCTCGCAGTTTTTCCTCGATTGTAAGTTTCGCACGGTTGAATTCAAGATTACCGACAGAAAGCTCCTCCAGACATTTGAGGTAGGCGCTCAGAGTGTCTGCTGCTTTTACCACGCGCCAGGCTTTGTCATCTGTCTTCTGGGGGTGGATCAACGCGTTATATTCCGCTTGCAAGTCATCGGGAAGGTAGGAGAGCAGTTTGCTGCACGCTTCCAACTCCATCTTCTTGTATGCGTCTCTAATTTCCTGCGAGAAATACTTCACAGGTGTGGGCATGTCTCCGGTGAAAACTTCGGAGGCATCGTGAAACATTGCTAGAACAGCCACACGCTCCGGATTGACGTCACCCCCGAAATAGCGATTGCCGATCACTGCTAAGGCATGGGCTACGATGGCTACTTGAAGGCTGTGTTCCTGTACATTTTCCGGCCGGATGTTTTGCATCAAGGGCCAGCGCTGGATCAGCTTCATTCTTGAAAGGTAGGCGAAAAAATGACTCACTGACTTCCTCCTTCGGTCTCAAGCCGGAGAAGCGGGGCAAGGTGCTCCGCTCTATGTGACCCTCTTTTATAAAAATAACATTCGCGGCAAGGCGTTCAAGTTCGGACGGAGTATGGGTAATATAGAGGATGGGCACTTGCGAATCTGCCGCTACCTGCTCGATTAAAGTTAGAATCTCCTCTTTCGACTCCCAATCTAAAGCAGAAAGTGGCTCGTCCATGCACAGAAGTTTGGGTTGCGAAAGAAGTGCACGAGCGATGGCGACACGCTGTTTTTCTCCTCCCGAGAGGTTTTGCGCCTTTTGATCTAGCTTGTGAGAAATTCCCATTTTCCAGGCAACGTCGTCAAGTCTTCTCCTGCTTTTTTCTGGCGAGCGACGACTTGCGTACAGCAAATTCTCATGCACGTTCAGATGAGGAAACAACGCGGATTCCTGGAACACGAACCCGATATCACGCTTTTCTGCGGCCAAAGATTTACTACCGTTTTGCCAGAGCTGACCGTTGAAGCGGAGAATCCCTCTGGTCTGCGGTTCTAAGCCAGCGATAGCGCGCAGAAACGTGGATTTCCCAGACCCTGAGCGGCCGAAGAAGGCTGTCACTCCTGACGCGGGGATGCTGAAGTCTCCACTTTCAAGTCTAAATCCCTCTTTCTGTAATGTTAGGTTTCCTTCAATCATTGTCTGAATTTCAAACCCAGTCGAAAATTGAAACTGTAAACCATAAGCAAAACAGCGAGAGAAAACAGAAGCATGACACCCGACAGAAGATGAGCTTGTGAATATGCCAATGTCTCCACATGATTAAAAATGTCAATCGACACCAGTCTTGTTTTTTCTGGGATGTTTCCACCGATCATTAGAACAACGCCAAACTCACCTACGGTATGGGCGAAGGTCAGCGTTCCTGCTACGAAAAACCCTTGCCGCGACAGTGGTACGACGACCGTAAAAAAACGATCGAGAGCAGAGGCTCTCATCATGGCTGCCGCATCGAGGAATTTCTGAGGAACAGCCTCAAACGCGTGCATAAGCGGCTGCACAGTGAACGGTAACGAATAGAAAACCGAGCCAATCACAAGGCCGGTGAACGAAAACGTAAGTTGCCCTTCAAAACCAAAGAGTCGCAAGGCCCCCGTCACCAGACCATCCGGATTAAGGACGATGAGCAAATAAAACCCAAGCACTGTGGGGGGAAGCACCAAGGGCAAAGCGACGACAGCCTCGATGAAAATTTTGAACCGGGAACGCATCCTTGCTACGGCCCACGCCAAAGGGGTTCCCAGAAAAAGAAGGATCGAAGTTGTCACAAACGCAACTTTTAATGTAAGCCAAATCGGCCCCAAACCAATATTGACACCAAAGATCTCGATCACGTTTCATCCGACGGGTGAGTTATATAGTGTTCAAGATAATCAATTTGGGGAAAAACTTTTTGAAAAAAGTTATTTCCCCAAGCCCCTTTTCAAAAACTTCAATATCTAAAGTTTTTTGGGGGGAGGCGTGGAGGGGAACTTTTTTTCAAAAAAGGTCCTCTCGACAAATTCTTTTTCCCAAAGACTATATCCAAAATTCTCGATTACGTTTCGCACAGGTGCGCTACGAAAGAACGTGAAAAAGTCCTTCACGACAAGCCTCCTGGTGCGCTTCAAAATAACTGCTTTCTGGTAAATAGGTTTATAGAGGTGTTGCGGAGGGATGTAAAATTCTCCTTTTTTGTTCACCTCATTTTCTGTCTCAACTAACTGCGAGACTGAAATAAAGCCAAGCTGCGCATTCCCGGTAGAAATATAGTGGAACGTCTGCGCCACACTTTCTCCAAAGACCAATTTGGGCTTGAGTCCATCGTAAACACCCCACGCTCGCATGACTTCCACGGCAGCAGCGCCATAAGGCGCCGTCTCCGGGTTAGCGAGGGCCAAATTTTTGAACCCACCTGCCTTGAGAACTGCACGAGGATCGGTCCCTAGCTTCATTGACAGGCTGAACAATGCAAGCTTGCCTTGCGCGTATATAAACTCGCTCGCTGAATCAGCTAACCCTTCTTTCACAAGCTGCTCAGGACGTTCCACATCCGCTGAAAAAAAGGCGTCGAAGGGGGCCCCGTTTTTTATCTGCGCAAAAAGCTTGCCCGTTGAACCGAAGGACAAGAGGACCTTGTGGCCTGTCTTCTCATGATATTGCTGTGCCACTTTTTCCATCGTCTTGGAAAAATTAGAAGCAACCGCGACGTGGATCTCTTCCGCTGTCGCCAATCCAGAGAAAATAAAACCTAGGATCGTTATCAACGTTTTCATACTCGCTCCCATGGCGCACATATTCACGCAAATTTTGGATTGTGGCAAGGAGCTGGTTTGGAGGAAACTGCACAGCTGCTTCCTCCAAGAAATCCCTTGGGGGTTAATAAACTCTGAAATAGTAGAGTGTATTCGACTTTTTTTTATGATATAGTCATGTATAGTCTACTATTTCAGACAAGTGGTGGTAAGATGGAGAGATATCTAAAATCGTTTATTATCGAAGACTTAAAAGAAAAAATGGTCTTTGTGGGTGGACCCAGGCAGGTGGGAAAAACGACGCTGGCCCTGAGCCTTTTGAAGGCAGCAGATGAACGCGATCCTGCCTACTTTAACTATGATGATCAAAAGTCCAGGGCTGCAATTTTGGAGGGGCGTTTTCCTGCCCATGCACCCATCGTTGTTCTGGATGAACTTCACAAATTTAAAAACTGGCGAAATCTTCTAAAGGGCTTTTATGATACGTCTCGAAGCTATAGAAAATTTCTGGTTACAGGGTCAGCGAGGCTTGATTTCTATAGAAGAGGGGGAGATTCCCTGCAAGGGCGTTATCACTACTACAGACTACACCCACTCCATCTCGATGAAGTTTCAGATATGGCAAGGCTTCTCGTTTTTGGTGGTTTCCCAGAGCCATACTTTAAAGGTAACAGCAGGCACTGGAATCGCTGGCAGAATGAGCGTCGTGTTCGCGTCTTGCAAGAGGACCTTATTTCCTTGGAACAGGTACGAGAAGTAAGTCAGGTCGATCTTCTAGCTTCAGTCCTTTCCGATCGGGTGGGGTCTCTGCTGTCCGTTAAAAACCTCGCAAAAGATCTAGGGGTTGCCTTTGAAACCGCTGATCGTTGGATCGAGATTTTAGAAAATCTGTATTACTGCTTTAGAATTCAACCCTACGGAACTAAAGAACTACAAACGACAAAAAAGGAACGAAAGCTCTATATGTGGGATTGGTCTCTATGTCAGACGGCAGGTGCTAGATTTGAAAATTTCCTCGCATCTTATCTTCTCAAGTACTGCCACTTTCGCCAGGACTACTATGGAGACAATCTGCAGTTAGGATTTCTTCGCGATCGGGAACAGAGAGAAATAGACTTTGTGATCATTAAGAATCGAAAAATCATCGCTGGGATCGAATGCAAGACAAATTCCACCGCCATCAGTCCAAACATCAAGTATTTCGCAAAGAAAACAAAGATCCCACAGTTCTTTCAATTTCATCAGGGGAGTGAAGATGCAGAGATTATGGAATATAGGACGAGGTGCGTCCCCTTCGCACAAGTTCCTATGATATTTCCATGTGGGATGATCTAAAAAGAATTAGGGTAATGCCAATCCAAGGGGGCACCATTTTTCTTTTTCCATTGTTCAGCGTACTCCCTTACTTTTGGGTCCGGTCTAGCTGCACTTTCTCTAATGAGCTGCTCGAATTGGGGTAACAACGTGCGGTCGGAATGGAGACGGGAACTCATCTCCACTGGCAGTAGGGAAGAGAGGTGATTGTTGGAAGCAAAAAATTCACTGTTTATGCCCAATCTTTCCATGTCGCCCATTAGGACACCAACCCAGAATCGGTCGTAGTTAGCCATCTTGAATATCACCTTCTTTTTCAACATGTGGTCATGATAGGAAAAGAAAAAGCCGGCACCCGGATCTATGTTTCTAAATATCCGCACGTGCTC